>JAVHQT010000075.1:0-34132 GCA_036171275.1 Gallionellaceae bacterium
ACTTTTTGTGCGGTAAGTTGAAATTCAATTACCCACTGTATTTCACATAGAACCATATTTACTTTAAATATTTCTTGAGTTCTTTAGATAACGATACTCATACTGACTTACCAGGAACCGTTGATTGCAATCTCGTTATTAAATTAGCTAAACAAGCTCTTCACCGATAATTTATTCCACCCCAAATATAAAAAGACACTTGCGGGTGTCTTTTTTTTATTCTGAAATTTAGTTAATCAGGGTTATTTAATAAATTCCGTAGATTTTCCGTAGCTGTTTTTCCGTAAAGAACCTAAAAAATTCCGTAGATTTTTCCGTAGTCGTTCTCTTTTCCGTAGCTTTTCCGTAGTAATTATTACAACGAAATACAACGAAATCCAACAGTAAACAACGGCTAACAACAGGATTTTACTACTTTAAGAGCTTGTTTTTATTAATATTTTCAGTAAGTCTATGATTTTTGGTGCCCAGAACCGGAATCGAACCGGTACGGCCGTTTTACCGAGCCGACGGATTTTAAGTCCGTTATTATAGCCTTTTATCCTGTTTTATCTTGTCCGTGTAAGCATAATAAACCTTGATTTATCTAGGGTTTAAAGTATTATTAAGTCCGTTGATGCTGTATTGAGTTTTATTTAATCTGCTTACACAGTGCTTACATGTAAATTTCAACCACGGACAAGACGCTATGAAATTCACCAAAAAAATCGTTGAAGCATTACCAACGCCAACCGAAGGGCAGGCACTTCACTGGGATGATGAATTGCGCGGTTTTGGGGTTAGGGTTACATCAACGGGTGCCAGAAGTTACATTGTGCAAGGTCGTGCTAATGGAAAATCGCGAAGAGTTACTTTAGGCGCGCACGGGCGAATCACTTGCGACGAAGCTCGAAAAAAAGCGAAGGCCGCTCTTGTCGCACTAGATGACGGTATAGACCCAATCACCGAAAAGAAACGCACTGAAGCCGCCGCAGTGACCTTGCGTGACGTTGCCAACCTTTATGTGAAGGAACGACGCACTGCTAAAGGTGGCGAACTGGCCGCGCGCACGAAAAAGGAAATTTCGCACCATGTTGATAAATCATTTTCTGAATGGGCGGATTCTCCGGTAGCGAATATCACGCGCGATTTATGTTCTAAAAAATTTACAACGCTATCGGCTAAAGGTGCGACGCAAGCGAATATCGCGTTTCGTTATCTACGCGCGCTGCTAAATTATGCCCGTGAATCTTATCGGATTGATGGTGTGCCGATCTTGCTGGAAAATCCCGTTTCGGTTATTTCCGGCAAAAAGATGTGGAACCCGAACAATGCGAAAAATGGACGCATCCCACTCGACCGCATCGGCATGGTTTGGAACCATCTGCAAACAAAACGCGATTCAGATGCAGTGCTAGACACTGGCAAAACTGGCGCGGATATTATTTTATTTTTGCTGCTAACTGGCGCGCGCTGGAGTGAAGCCGCTGAACTGAAATGGCAAGACGTAAACCTTAAAAAAGGGACGTGGTTTATTCCAGACCCAAAAAATCACAATCCGGTTACGTTTCCAATCAGCAAGCCATTAAAAGCGATTTTAGAATCTCGACTACAAAACGATGAAAATATCTACGTTTTTACTGCGCGAAGTAAAACGGGGTTTGTTGCAGACGCACGGTTTACACTGGCTGAAATTTCAACAGCCGCTGGCTTGCATTTAACCGCGCACGATCTACGCCGCACCTTTATCGCAATCGGCATAAATCTGAAAATTGAAATGTGGAAGCTAAAACTATTAACTAACCATATTAGCAAGGGTGATGTCACGATAGACCATTACACCGAAACCAGCGACCTAACCTATCTAGCAGGCGAGGCCGAACAAATAGCTGCATGGATAGTTGAGCAAGGCAAAATCGCCGCCGCTGATAATGTTATACAGTTAAAAGCAGCATAATTTATTTATAACGGTTACATTTTCTGATACCATTAAAACATGAATGCAACTCATAGAAAAACGCTTATTGCAGTTTATGGCGATCCTGTTTCAGCCTCTTTGGAATGGCGGCGCATTGAAGCGTTATTGGTGGCAATTGGTTGCCGCGTGATTGAAGGTAATGGTTCACGGGTGCGCTTTGACAAGGATGGCGTTATTGCCGCTTTTCATAGACCGCATCCGGCGAAAGAGGCAAAACCTTACCAAGTTAGAGACGCGCGGCATTATCTGGAAACGTTAGGAGTAAAACCATGAATATGATGGAATTTAAGGGATTTGCGGCTCGTGTTGAATATAGCGAAGAGGACGGCTGTTTTATTGGTCACATTGCTGGCATACGCGATGTAATCGGCTTTCATGGCGAAAGCGTAACAGAGCTGCGCGCAGCCTTTCAAGAGGCTGTGGAGGACTACCTAGCCACTTGTGAAAAGCTGGGACGCGAACCCAATAAACCTTATTCTGGGCAATTCCGTTTGCGATTAAATCCTGAACTTCATGCGCGCGCCGCCATGGTTGCCGAAACACGCGGAAAAAGTCTGAATTCATGGGTATCGGAAGTGATCGAAAGAAGTGTTGCCGCCGCCTGACGGATTCAGGCAAAAGACGGGGTGCTAGGTGTTACTGTTGATCCGACACTCTTTATCCGTGAATCAGTTTCTACTTCACCTTGATAAAGCCAATAACGACGTGACTTTGAACATGAATTCGATTAATGAATCACGGTTAATTTGTGCCGTCTCTATAGCACCAAAATCAACGTAACAAACTGTAAAACGGATTTCATTCAGCCTGGCAACAGGCAGCAGAACGCGTATATCGAACGCTACAACCGTACCGTGCGTTACGACTGGCTCAGTCACTACCTGTTTGAATCGATTGGCGAGGTGCAGGACTATGCAACAAAATGGATGTGGACTTACAATAACGAGCATCCAAATATGGCGCCAGGAGACATTACGCCAATACAGCAGTTGGCTTTATCAACCACCTCTACTTCTAATCTCAACTAAAGAATGGGGGGATTAACCTCCCATGTTCGGCACCACTTAGAAATAACTTCTGTATTTGTAAGTGAACTGCACGCTTTCTCTTTTAGCATTACCCTCGCAAAAGCAGCTTTAGAGCCATATTTTTCGGGTTCTTCTTGCCAAACCAGCCAACAGTACTTCACAAATTCTTTGGCAGCTTGCTTTGGATCCTTGACTAATTTTGCAACTACCGCAATTTTGGCGCGATCGGAAATGAATGCTAAACTTTGTTGATTCTTGGCATTTGCCAAGTTCTCGAAAAACTTTCGTTGATTTGGGTGAGTTTTTGTAGTTACTGCAGCACCCACACAAAAATTTATAATTGTAGAATCTTTCATTATTTCCATTCCTTTGACATAAAAAATTTTTCTCTCAGCCTTCCCTAACGTCTAAGCTTGGCGCATTATTAAGGTCTAAGATTACTTAAGGGCATCTATAAATTTTCAATTTTCGAAACTCGACAAGGCGCGAGCAAAGCAGAATCGCGAAGTTCATTTAATTTTTAGAACTAACCTTAAATCACTGTCCTAGATTGGTTTATCAAATCACAAGCCTGGCACAGTACCCTCCACCAGCCGCCGCATCTAAGAACCCCTGCATTGCCGCAAGACTCACAAATCTGATGCGACTCAATTTCTGCGTCACTCACCAATGACCAGATTTGATCCGCAGCCGCCTGCACTGAAGCAATTTTACCATTTTCGTTATTCTCACCGCCAATACGTACATAAAAGCGCAACGAACCAAATTTCTCTTTCACCTGAGCGACTCTTGGCCAATCTTCATCATTCAAGCCAGCAGAATCTTCAACTTGTTCAATGTCTTTCGACGATTTGTACAGCAATGAAAACCATCCATCCTCGCAACAAAATCCTTAAATCATCAGCGAGCTGTGTACCGGCGTGCCGATACAAATTCGGAAGCTCCCGAAATAACCGTTGTGAATTGTCTTCATTCATTGTGCGATACCCTCTTCTATTTATGAATCTGCTATTTCAATAATACACATGAGGCGCATCAAAATACTGACCGAATCCCCATCGATTGAACGTGTAAGAAATGTGCATTAAGTCATTCAAAGTCGGTTCACCCTCCCTTTCCCTGCCTAATTCATATAAAGAATTGCTAGTTAATACGCGCATCCCCTCAAAGTCCACTGCATTAACCGCCGAAGTCATCCAAACACAGCGCTCATTTCGGTTGTAACCCTGCAAATAAATCGCACTTTGATCATCGACTTGCAACAAAATCAAGCGCCAGTTGTCAATCACCGCACGAATTTGAGGGAGCGGAGCTGGCACATAAAGCAGTGACCGCAATTCCGCCAAGTCATAGCCATTAGCTTCACGAACTTCAAACCGATCTTGATTTCGTCTGACAATGTCATTAAGTGATTTCGGTAACGCTTTTTCAAGTGCTGCTACTAATGATTCGTTCATGACATTCTCCTTTTATTTCAATTGGTTATAATTCTTCTGCACAAACAAGACTAGATCTCCACCACCTTCAGTGGATCAAAGTCAAAGTTCTCGATTCCGTTAAACGTCTGATAACCATGCGGATTGCAAATCACGCGTGTGCCGTTGAACACGTAGTCAAAACTGTCATGGGTGTGACCATGAATCCACAGATTACTTTTCCCCAATAAATGATCCAAGTTCGAAGCAAAGCACGCCGACAATAAGCTGTTCCGATACCGTGCGGACACAGACAACACGGACGGCAAATGATGCGTCACCACCACGGTTGCTTTCACGCCCGCCACCTCACGGTCTAATTGCTGTTCCAACCACGCGACCGCCTCACGATGCAGTTCAATCGAGCGTTGTGGTGTAAAGCGCTCTTCCCCCTCGGTAATCAGGTGAAAATCGTTCAAAAAGCAACTCCCTTCTCGCATGGCATAAGGCTTTTCTTGAATGCCAAACAGCTCAAAATCAGTCCACAGTGTTGTACCTAAAAAACGCGTTCCGCCCAAAATCACTTCATTGTTATCTAGCAAATGAATACCAAGTGCTGTCGCCGCCACACGCATTTCATCAAGTGCCTTGATACGATCAAGCCGATAAAACTCATGATTGCCCGGCACATAAATGATTTCTTGCGTTGGATAATCCTCACGCATTTGCACAAATCCTTTAGTGCCACTACCAATATCGCCAGCCAATACGACAACATCGCAGTCAACCTGATGGCGCTGGAACGCGGCATGTTCTGTGTGTAAATCGCTTAAAATATGTATTCTCATGTTGCTATCCTTTATCTATTTGGTTCGTACCTTTATGTCAGCGCTAGAAAAGCAGTCGTGCGTTTTTTAACCCCTACCCATTTTTTGACTCTTTGAGTGAATCTGCCGGTCGCACTTTTCGCTATTCCCCGACAGGATTACAAACTCACTTGTAATAAGTAAGATTTCTCTTTAGTGAACACACTTACTTAAAGTCGCTGGTATATGTAGGCAGCTGGGAAATTGATAACGAAAAACTGTATTTAACGCAACTACTTGATACCAATGGCTTATTTAAAGGCACTAGCTTAATTGATATTTATACATTTTTCACTGGCGTAGAAAGCAGAGTGTTTGCTAATTGGTTTACCGGCGTATTGAAAATTCCACAAGGCAAACGAATTCGGTATGTACATTATGGATTTGCGAGCCAATTTGAAAGAACGCTTTTGCTGACAATCGAAAAAGGAAAACTGATTTGTGCCGAAACAATCCAAAATGACACCAAAACCCCATCCATCTCTAAAAAATTCAATTTGTGGGGACGCTTTCTTTTAAGGATCAGTTAAGGCAAATCAATAGTACAACTGTCACTGGATGATCAGTATTTCTCTAGCACCAACATCAGTGAGCGCATTCAGGGAAAAGTTAATAGTCCAATTGCGCTTCCCTTTACTGCCAAAACTGACAAAAGTGGCTTTTGGCAGTTTTGGCAGTTCCAAATCAAGCGTTCATTTAATAATTTTTAGGCAGCTACACTGATTATCCAGCCATCACCCCCACGCCTCACCCAATGCCTCGGCCTGTTGCAGCACCAATTCCACCGCTGCAATTTCATAGTCTGGCGGATATTTGTATTTACGCAATATCCGTTTAACCATCAGCCGCAATTTTGCACGCACGCTTTGCCTTTCTGACCAATCCACCGTGAGATTCTGTCGCAGGTTTTCGGTGAGTTCATGCGCAATCTTCTTCAGGGTTTCGTCACTGAGTTCACGTACTGCCGATTCATTATTCGCTAATGCATCATAAAAACGAATTTCGTCTTCAGTGAGCCCCAGCTCTTCACCGCGCTCTGCAATCTGTTTGAATTTTTTTGCCATCGCGATCAATTCTTCGATGACTTGTGCGGTTTCAATGGCTCGGTTTTGATAGCGCTTAATCACATCACCAAGTAAATCAGAGAATTTTTTACCTTGCACGACGTTGCCAGCAAATTTGCTTTTGATTTCACCTTCGAGCAGCCTCTCCAATAACTCCACCGCAAGATTCCGTTCGGGCAAGTTACGCACATCCGACAAAAAAGCTTCATCCAAAATGCCAATATTCGGTTTGTCCAACCCGACAGCATCAAATATATCCACCACTTCTTCGGACACGACCGCGCTATTGATAATTTGGCGAATCGCTAACTCACGCACTTCGTCAGTACGTTTTTGTTGGCTAATCTCGCGCTTAGTCAGTATGACTTTAACCGCCTGGAAAAACGCCACTTCCTCACGCACCGCTTTGGCTTCATCCAAGGTGCAGCACAAGCTGAATGCTTTACTCATCGCCAGTCCAGTATCGGCAAAGCGTTTTTTACCGTCGCGCTCTCCCAACACATGATTAGCCGCTCCTGCCAAACACTTGTGACCCGTGGATAAAAAGTTGCTGTAATCGAAACCATGCAACATGCCACGTAAAATGTCGAGCTTCTCTGCTAACACCGCATAGGCTTCAGCCGCATCCACGGTTGGTTTGCCGCGCCCCTTGCTATTGGTGTATTCCTTTATAGCACTGCGTAACTCGTTTGCAATGCCAATATAATCAACAACTAAGCCACCTTGCTTATCTTTGAACACCCGATTCACGCGGGCGATTGCCTGCATCAAATTGTGCCCCTTCATGGGCTTGTCCACATATAACGTATGCACGCACGGCGCATCAAAACCCGTCAGCCACATATCGCGCACAATCACCAGTCGCAGTGGATCTGCAGGATTTTTGAAGCGTTTTTCTAGCCGCTTTTTAACTTGCCCACTGTAAATATGTGGCCGTAACAAGGCTTTATCACTCGCCGAACCCGTCATCACAATTTTGATTGCCCCCTTTTCAGGATCGGGGTCATGCCAGTCTGGGCGTAGTTTGATAATCTCGTTGTAAAGGTGAACGCAAATATCGCGGCTCATTGCCACCACCATTGCTTTACCTGTTTGTGCTTTGCTGCGCTCTTCGAAGTGAGCAACCAAGTCAGCCGCAACACTGCTCACACGCGGTTCCGCACCCACCACTTTCTCTAAAGCTGCCCAACGGCTTTTCAGCTTGGCTTGCTGGCTTTCTTCTTCGTCCTCCGCCAGCTCATCAATTTCAGCATCAATATCCGGTAGCGCCTCTGCATTGAGAGATAGCTTGGCAAGGCGGGATTCAAAATAAATCGCTACCGTCGCCCCATCTTCCTTGGCTTGCTGCATATCGTAAATGCTGATGTATTCCCCAAACACCGAGCGAGTATCTCGGTCTTCACTAGATACGGGTGTACCCGTGAAGGCAACAAAAGTTGCATTCGGCAGCGCATCGCGCAGATGTTGGGCATAGCCAACTTGATAGCGTGCCTCCGGTTCTGCCACTTGTAGTACCTGAGCATCATTAGCCGCTTTGATGGTCGGTTTAAAGGTTTTTAGTTTTGCTTCAAACCCATATTGAGTGCGATGTGCCTCGTCAGCAATCACCACAATGTTGCTACGATCTGACAGCACGGGGAAAGTATCTTCATCTTCGCCCGGCATAAACTTTTGAATGGTGGCGAACACAATGCCGCCAGAGGGACGGTTACTTAACTTCGCCCGCAAATCTTGCCGCGTTTCAACTTGCACGGGCTGCTCACGTAACAGGTCTTGTGCCAACGAAAACACGCCGAACAATTGCCCGTCCAAATCGTTGCGGTCAGTAATCACCACGATAGTGGGATTTTCCATTGCCGTTTCTTGCATCACCCGGGCGGCAAAGCAAGTCATCGTAATGCTTTTGCCTGAACCCTGCGTATGCCAAACCACACCGCCTTTATGCGAACCACCGGGACGTGAGGCCGTCACCACTTGGTTGATTGCCGCTCGCACCGCGTGGAACTGATGATAGCCTGCAATCTTTTTAACCAACGTACCATCATCTTCGAATAAAACAAAATATCGAATATAATCAATAAGATACAATGGCGACAAAACGCCGCGCACCATCGTTTCCAATTCGTTAAATTGACCGAGCGGGTCTAACGTCACCCCATCAATCGTGCGCCACTGCATATAGCGTTCAGCGTCACTGGAAAGGCTTCCAAACCGTGCTTCGCTGCCATCGCTGATAACCAACATTTCGTTGTACTGAAACACATCGGGGATTTGCGCTTTATAAGTTTGAATCTGGTCAAACGCTTTCCAAATATCCGCAGCCTCGTCAGCGGGATTTTTAAGTTCCAGCAACACCAGCGGCAGCCCATTCACAAACAAAATAATGTCAGGGCGGCGGGTATGGTGTGCGCCTTTAATCGAAAACTGGTTAATCGCCAGCCACTCATTCAAATCGCCCCCTCGCCCGCTTGCGGGAGAGGACTGGGGAGAGGGTGAATTCCAATCAATCAACCGCACGAAGTCGCCGCGTGTTTCGCCATCCTTCTGATATTGAACAGGAACACCTGCCACCAGCAATTGATGAAAGCGGCGATTCGCTGAAAGTAAAACGGGATGACCTAAATCCACCACCTGTTTGATTGCATCTTCACGGGCAGCAGCAGGAATGGCGGGGTTGAGTTTGTTCACCGCAGAGCGTAAGCGTTCCACCAACACCACCTGCCGATAGTCGGTGCGCTCAGGTTTGTCACTATCGGGCGCAATATCCATACCGTGCAAAACGGTATAGCCAACCTCAGCCAGCCAGCTTAGCGTTTCTTGTTCGAGTTGGTCTTCGGTCATGGTGAAAATTGCTTAATGAAACGAATAGGGATTGACGATGCGAACTGGTGTAGCGATAAAATCCTCTACATTTCGTGTCACCAAAACTAATTTATGCTGATGTGCAGTTGCTGCGATAAGACTATCCATCACCGCTAATTTGCGTCCCTGTAATTCTGCCTGAGCTGAAATCTCAGCCCAATCCTCCAACACAGCATCGGTAACGGGAAGGACGCGCCCAGAAAACTTAACTTCTAATTTACTCAGCCACTGTGTTAATACTTGAAAATGCTTAGGCTGTGCCGCGCGAATTTTATACAAGCCCTTTTTTATTTCAGCAATCGTAATACTGCTCACAAACAACTGTTCGGGTTGTTGCTGATTAAACCATTCCGCCACCTGCACGCTCGGTGACTTTTTAACCAGCTCAGACAACACGCAGGTATCAATCAAATAACTCATAGCGCAACATTCCTGCCCGTATCTTTATTGCGCTCAAACAACACAGCAAGCTGGTCATCGGCAACGGTTTCATCCAAGCGTAACTGGTCAAACAGCGCGGGGGAAGATTGATGCTGACGCACATAATCCTTCAAGATAGTCGCCACGGCTTCTTGAGCGTTTTGATAATGTCCCACGGCAATCACGGCCTGAATCACTTGTTCATCTAACGTAATCGTTGTCATGGCTTTCTCCATAATATCTAATTTTGCAACAGCGGAAACGCAAGCAGTTTGGGGATACCTGTCATTCTTGTCAATGCAACCCAGTAGCGAGGGTTAGGTGCAACCGTCACCCGACACAGCGCACCACGATTCGCTTGTCGGGTCGACCTACGCATGGATTTCCTCCGCTTCCGGTAAGCGCAGTTGGCCGGAGATCAGGCGGGGGAGCAGCGTGTCACGGAGGGTGGCGAGGGTTTGGGCTTGCTGTTCGTTCGAAACGATGCGTTCAAACATCGCCCCAGCTACTTGCATGAACGCATCAATCACTGATGCTGGCGGAACGACTGCTGGAATTGGGCGGAATGCCTTTTTGCTGATCTCCATGAAGGTCGAACCGTTCGCCCGCCCCTTGATGATTTCCATATTCTGGCGACACCAAAACAACATGAACAACGGCGGCAACTGGCTATTGGGCAACATGCCGATGTAGCCCTGATTGATTGCCATCGGAACCTGCGCAATGGCGAGATAACCAATCGGCGCGCGTGAAGACAACAACAGTGAACCAGCGAGCAGAAGCCCCGAACTGACTTTCGCCAACCCTTTGTCAGTCAGCTTGCGTTCGGTGGTCAACAAGACTGGAGCTTGAATGCCTGATAAATCCTTTGGTGTTGTCCAGCAATGCACACCACCTTCCCAGTAACTAAGCTCTTTAGTGTCCGGTGTACCGCCACCAACGCTTTCTACGACATCACCAATTGGTGCGACCTTCCACCCTCTCGGCACCAACCCTAGTTCCGACTCTTCAAACCCATCAGGAAACAGCGCGGCAGTGGCTTCGTTCATGCCTTCGGGGGCGCGGCCTTGTTGTTTGGCGTGGACGGGATCGAAATCGACAAACCACGATTTGAACATCGCCTGCGCAATGGCTTCCAGCGTGGCGTTCGTTTCGCGCAGGAGGGCGATGCGGTCATCGAACGCCCCAATCGTCTCGGAAATCTGAACTTGCTCTGCCAAGTTTGGCAATTCGATTTCAAGCCGACCAAGGGAGGAAACGTATAGATTTTTTTGTACACTACCCTCAGCCAGAGTTTCAATCTTTTGCCTATTCAGCAGTAGCGTATAGAAAATAAACCTAGTATCACAATCAGAATTTACCCTTATATTTATGACGGCTCTATTGCCGCACATATAGTCTTTGAGAATTCCGACACGCCCAATGGTGCCTGATTTACTAATAGCTAAAGTACCCGGTTCAAATAGAAGTGCGCTTTTCCCTGCACTGGCAAACCCCTTAGCAGAAAGCCCTCGCCCTGTTTCAAACACAAACCCATTATTCAAATCAGTTGCGCGCAACCATTTGTAGTCATTACCGAAGTAACTTTGATCTCTCTGCGAGGGATTTACGTACCCCTCTTGAAAGGCTGCACATGTAGAAAGCTGAACGATTCTGCGTGCCTTAGAACTCATACCCCAGCCCTCATTTTCTGCGGAACGGCAAGAACGACATAGTTAGCTGAGATTTCTTCCCTAAACTCAAGTGGAATGCTTGCCCAGTCAACAAGCTGCACAATGATGGGCAAATTACTTTCAGAGAAAGCCTCGAGCACCTCGCCTAAATTTTTCTGTTTTTGTCTTAAATCATCGGGTTGGCGCACCACTAAATCGAGGTCGCTGGCCTCATAAAAATCGCCGTTCACGCGACTGCCATACGCCCATATTTCTGCGTTGGATAAATGCGTGCGTAAAACTTCCTGCACCATACGCAGGTAAGGTTCAGGCAAATGCAGTGCGCTAGGATTGTTCACTGACATCGTTTGAGTCCTTGCCTAATTTTTTCTCCAGCACTTCCGCCAGCGTTGCAATGTCTTGTAAAAACGCAGGAATCAACACCAAGGTTTCACTGGCAAATTGCTCGCCGTAATCGTGGGCGGTGTTGTTGCGATTGTCGCGATAAGCAAACCAGCGCTCGACCTCCGCCAAAGTCATTAAATCATGCACAGCGGCAAGGCGTAGTAAATCTTTGATGGGCGTGGCTTCTAATTTTTTGCCACCGTGCCCGTAGGCTTTTAACGCTTTTTTTAATAACTTAAAGGCGGTTTCTTGGGTTAATTCATACCCTTTAACAATGGCATTACGAAAAACTTCTTGATCAATGCTGTCCGCTGCGGACTGCGCATAAAATCTCATCGAAGACTCCAGCGTTTTAATGCAGCGACGCAAATGTTCAACATTCAAATAACGCATTATTCAATTTCCTTTATATTATTCAATATAATCAATTAGTTATACTATTCTTGATTTTACTCTCAAAACTCATACCCCAGCCCTTCCAGCATCTTCCACATCCTCTAGTCCCAACTCTCGTTCAATCGCTCCAATGCTTGGTAGCTTGTTGCGCAGGGCTTCAGGCAGGGTGTGGGATAAAGTATAGGTGGCTAAACCCATCGAGTTTTGCACATCACTCAACGCATATTCGGCTACCAGCCTGTCTTTGCTTTTACACAGTAGCAGCCCAATGGTGGGTTGGTCACCTTCGCTGCGAGGTTGTGCCCCCACGGAATGGACAGAATTTGCGAAATAGGCGGTTGCGTTAATTGGGCAACAGGCTGTTGCCTAATTTGGTCAACAGCCTGTTGGCTAATTGCGGGGGATGTCGCATAGAACGAATGCCACTGGCGAATATATTTGAGATTGCGAACAGAAAACCCTTTCATCTCTGGGAATTCCTGCATTAAGTCGGTGCTGAGTTGATTCAGAAAACCAGAACCCCAATCCGCTTTTGCTTGCCGCGTCACGATGTCTGCCCCCAGTTCCCAATAAAACTGGAGTAAAGCGGTGTTGACTGCAACAGCGGCTTTGAGCTGAACTTGCCGAAATCGGCTTTTTAATTCGCCCAGCCATAGGCGGTAATCAGCTTGGTTTTGTGTGAGGTTAGAACTCATACCCCAGCCCTCCCAGCTTCTGGCGGATTAACTGGTCTAGCTCTACTCCTTTTGCCATTTGCTCACCCAGCTTTTCAGTGAGGATTTGCATCTTGTCGGCAAAGGCTTCATCGTTATCTTCCACTTCTTCTGCGCCCACGTATCTGCCGGGGGTAAGAACATGTCCGTGTTCGGCGATTTCTGCCAGTTTGACGCTACGGCAGTAGCCGAGGATGTCTTGGTAACTACTCCCTCTCCCCGTGGGAGAGGGTTGGGGTGAGGGTAAATTGCCATTCACTGCATTGAAGATTGCTTGCAAAACTGCTGCGGGCTGTTGAAATACATCGTTGTTCCAGAAGCGCAGGACTTGAATACCTTGCGCCACAAGGAAGCGACTGCGCTGCTCGTCATGGACACGACCTTCGTCGGTGTTGTGCTGACCACCATCGAGCTCTATGGCTAACTTTAATTCATGGCAGTAGAAATCCAGAATGTAAGGCTTGACTGGGTGTTGGCGGCGGAACTTCGCACCAGCCATACGTCGGTCACGCAAAGCTGACCATAATCTTTGTTCTGCATCGGTGCTGTATTGCCTTAATTCGCGGGCGAACTCAAGCAGATCTTCGGGCAATGGGAATTTAAATTGTGACTTTTCTTTACCCTCACCCCAGCCCTCTCCCATGGGGAGAGGGAGTAGGTCGCCGCGCCAAGCGGCGACGGTGGCGGCAATGCGCTCAATCACTTCATCGGTTAGCTCGGTCTGCACGCGGCTAATCATGTGTCCCAGTTTACGAGCATCAATAAACAGCACTTCACCTTTACGGCTGGTTTTGTTCTTGGCAAGAAACCACAGGCAGGCGGGAATCTGGGTGTTGAAGAAGAGCTGTCCGGGTAGTGCAATCATCACCTCGACCACGTCGGCATCCACCATCGCACGGCGTATGTCGCCTTCACTGTTTTGGCTGGAACTCATCGAACCATTAGCCAGCACAATGCCAGCCCGACCAGTGGGTTTGAGGTGGTAGAGCATGTGTTGCAGCCACGCATAGTTGGCATTGCCCGCAGGTGGGTCACCAAACTCCCAACGTGGGTCACCCGTGAGGCTGCCATGCCACCAGTCACTAATGTTAAACGGCGGATTCGCTAGTATGAAATCAGCCCGCAAGTCAGGATGCTGGTTCTTGGTAAAAGTGTCCCCCGGCTCACGTCCAAGATTGAAATCAATGCCACGGATAGCGAGGTTCATCGCCGCCAGTCGCCATGTGGTGGGGTTGGACTCTTGCCCGAAGATAGCCACATCCCCCAGTTTGCCACCGTGGGACTCAATGAACTTTTCGGACTGCACGAACATTCCACCTGAACCACAGCAAGGGTCATACACCTTGCCATGATGGGGAGCGAGAACCGCGACTAGTGTTTTAACGATTGATGCTGGGGTGTAGAACTGCCCACCACGTTTGCCTTCCGCATTGGCAAACTGTCCTAAGAAATATTCATACACCTGCCCCAAAATGTCGCGGGCCTGTCCTGAGTTGCTGCCAAAACCAATGGTGGAAACCAAGTCCACCAATTCACCTAGCTTGCCGTCCGGCAATTGAGCACGCGCATAGCGTTTGTCGAGAATGCCTTTGAGCTTTGGATTCTCGGTTTCAATCACCACCAGTGCTTCATCAATACGCTTGCCGATGTCAGGTTGTTTAGCGGCAGCACGCAGGGCTTCCCAGCGCGCGGATTCTGGCACCCAAAATACGTTCCCCTCCGTATAGTAGTCACGATCCTCAAGTTCAGTCGCTAACAGCTCATCGGTGCAGTCATGCAAGTAGTATTCATCCGTCTTATCGGTAAAGCGACTTTGAAGCTCAGCTCGGCGTGACACGAAAGTATCAGAGACGAACTTCACGAAGATAAGACCAAGCACAAGGTGCTTGTATTCTGCTGCGTCAATGTTGGCACGTAGTTTGTCTGCGGTTGCCCATAAGGTTTTCTTGATGTCTTCGAGCATAAAATTTCGATTGAATAATTGGTGGCGTGCATTATAGGTCAAAACAAATTTTGCACTTTGCATGCAACAGCAACATTTGTAGCTTGCCTTTTGGTTCAATCAATCGGAATCGAAACCAACATAACTGAAGAATGGTTCTATTTACCCCTTCTCAGCCAATTCCGAGTTATACGATTTATAACTCAATCTCAGTGCAGACAAAACTGACAGAAGGAAGTATCGGCGGTTTTGGCAGGTTGAATCGGGTGCGTTTTCGTAAATACAATTCAGCAATCCCAATATTTTCCTGCATTCGCCAGTTCAATTTTTTGCCGGAAAATGTTACGTTGTTCTGCTATTTGGATTGGCGGAATATTTCGACACGCCGCCAGCATTTTTACTTGAGCCTCTTGGTCATGCCCCACAACTCCGCATAGCTCAACAATGAAGGCTTTGAGTTCGGCATAGTCGGCTGCCAGCGTGTCCATACATTCTGGCTTGGTCGGCTCGATATTACTGAATACAGAAATTTTTATATCAACATGCCCCGTATCTTTACTGCCAAAACCGCCAAAAGCCCCTTCTGTCAGTTTTGGCGGTTTAACTTCGAGGGTATGTTGAGAATAACTCTCACTATCAAGCTGTTTCAATCTTTGGAGATAAGAACTCATGCTACACCCGCCTTCACCCAATGATATTGCGCTGTTGGGCGACCGCCGGTGGATACTTCCATTTCGACTAAATGGCGATAATCTAGCAGCATATTGATTGCAGATTGCACCTTGCTGGAGTTTTCCAATCCCGCCCAGCCAGCGCGGTAAACATCTCGTGCCGTGAATGGATTCGCTAACTTCCCGCTCGTTATTCGCTGCAGTAGTGCTTTGGCCGTGTCAATTTCCGGGCGAGTGGCGTAACTGTAAATCCGCATTGCGTGACTTTCCAAATACTCACTAAATTCAATTGCGCGAAGCAATGACGCTTCATTCACCGCACTTGAGTCGCTATCGCATAAATGATTTATCAGGGCTAGGGAAGGAATCAATTTACGATATTTGGAAAGGTGCGACACAATCGCGTGATGCTCATCTCCTGAACGCAATCGCAACTCAAGTGAAGCTCGCCATTCTGAAAAGATTTCCTGCGCGGTTTCGTCAAATCTCACAAATGGTACGCCGCCAAAGTTATCTGTTTCAAAATTGAATGTTTCGAGATTATCCAGTTTATCAATCAGTGCATCCACACGCTCACGTTGAGCCTTGTCGGGGTATCGGTCAACATCATGCCAGTCGGGCGAAATATCGGGATAGACCATTAGCCCAAAACGTTGCAACAAACCATCAGCACCCGCACCGTTGCTGGTTGCTTGCCTGACATATTCCGCTAAAACACCTGGCTGAATGCCGCCCAAAATGGACAAACAAACCGCCTCAATATGCAACCCTTTGCCACGCATAATACGGTCGAACGTGTAAGACTTGTCACCATCCGCTGCCGTGAGGTAAAAAGACCGAGCTAACTCCTGCCCGCTGGCATCAAGCTGTTTCAGCAATCCGACAATTTCGTCAGATTCAACCAATAATCCGTTGGGATTCTCTATCAACAATTCACCGAGCGCTTCGTAGCTTGCGTTATTTGTGAAGTATCGCTTCAATATTGGCTTTTCATCCACAAAATCAGGCTGCAAAAGTTTTTTAACATCAGCGTTTTTGTCTTTTTTGAGCTGCTTTTTGGCCTCGGATTTTTGCACTGCATCAAGCATTTTGTTGACTACGGCGCTTTGCTCGCGGTCTGTAGTTGCTTTGTTAAAAGCCTCATTAGCCGCTCTCTGCAAGCGATTGATTGGGCTTAATACTGCGCTGAGCGTCGGACTTTTCATCACGCCAGAATTGCCTACCACCGCCCCCCAAAGGTTAGGGATAACCGTCCAATTATCCTGCCGTTTAGGTCGAATGCCAACCTTGCGACCAATGATTGTTGCCAGCATTACATACGCAGCCACCGCCGCAAAGTCAGGCGGACATTGCATACGCTCTGAAATATCCCTAACCAAGCCGCGCAGACAATCTGGCAAATAATCATAGTCAAATGGCAATACGGCAGGTAATGAAGGCAACGGATCGGGAGGTTCAATGACACCCTGATTTAATTGGTTATTCATTGCTTGATTCGCTATCAAGTCAACCAAATTAGCCAGCGTTCCACCCGACGCGAAGTAATCCACGGCATCGCCCTTTTCAAAAAGGTTTAACGGTGCAATATCTAAAATGCAGACACTAGATGCAATGCCGGACAATGCCGCACTCACATCAGCAGCATAATTAGCTCCTGACACGTCATTGTCGGGGAAAATAACCACGTTTCGCCCCTTCAACGGCAGCCAGTTTGCCGCGCCCGCTGAGGTTGCACCACCGGAAGTCATGGCGATAATTGCCGGAATATTTCCCGCCTGTTTATTGATTAAATCCGCGCATTTTTCGCCCTCCACAATGACAACAAGCGCCGCCGGTGGTTTGCTGCTTAATAATTCCAGTCCGTACAGTGGCTTTCCTTCGTGTGGTATCGGCGGCTCGCCGTTGATAAACTTGTTACCGTCCCAATAAAAGGGGCGGATAAACTTTTCTCCAGTGGCTAAACACTTGACACGCACCCGCCAATAAAGCGGATTTCCGTTTTTGCAACGATAAAAATGTAACGCTTTTTCATCGTGTAGTTGCTTGAATTGTGAAGCTATCGCCGCAGCATAGCTTTTAATTTGGTCCTGGGTCGGGCTCATGCTACACCCCCTTTCCATGCGCCTAATTGTTGCGCCGCCTGTTTAAAGGTCAAACCGTGTCGTTGTTGGTGATACGCTAAAACATCCCCGCCATGCGCCCCGCAAGCCATACAAGCAAATGCGCCTGTTTCAATTCGAATGCGCAAACTTGGATGTGTGTCCGAGTGAAACGGACAAATTGCATTACGCCATGGACCTCTTCCCTTCAATTTAAGCCCTTCTACTGCATAATAATCGCCAGGTTTGGGCAAGAGATTGCGGTCAAAATTATCGACTTTCATGCCCACAAATCGTGATTTTTTGGAAACGCCACCGACTTGTAAAAACTTATTTAAGTTAATGATTCTATTTAGTATAAAATCAGATGGCGTTGAGTTTGCAGTGCTTATGCGGGCATCCCATTTGTTTTGTGTGATTATCATGGTGCCTCCTTATTTATAAGCGTCAGAAGTTGAATTACGTGTTTGCGATTCCAGCCATGCGTCAACGTCACTTCTGCGATAGCGGACTAAGCGCCCGATTTTGATAAACTTCGGACCGATGCCTTTTACCCGCCATCCTTCAATCGTGTTTAGTTTTGCGCCCAGCTCGTTTGCCAACTGGGTTGATTCGAGAAATTGATTCGCGATAACCATGTTTTGTCCTTTTTAGGTTTGTTCAAGTGCACGGAATGTGCTCTTGTATGGCTGTTATTTTATTTGTGATGAATTTCCTGATATACGGGTCTGTACTGGCAAGGTAGGTAGGTACTTAGCCGGTACAGTGCGAGTTTTCGCAATCCATACCTATAAAAATTTTCAAACAAGCTCGGGTGTATGGCGAAAGTGCGAAGATAAAAACGTTAAGTTTTGATTGTGCTGAGGAAGTTTAGTGGAAGCCAATGCGAAACAAGCGACACCTACCGCGCTTAAATGATGGCGTTGGAACAAAATTCCGAGCGCTGTAAGAGTCACTTATAGGACCTATGAATGAAGCATGACGTTAATGCCTCATTTAATCTGATCAATAAGTTCGATGACGAATTATATTTTCACCACTTGAATTTCGCCTTGCTTAATCATCCACGCGGCGATTTGATTCGATTCCGGCGCAAGATAACGAAGGTCGCTTGTTTCTGTATAATTTTCCAGCGTCACATCTTCACGGATTTTGTGATTTGTGAGTAACTTCAGTTTCCACAACTCGATTTTGTTTTCAATTCCCATTGCAATGAAAGTGCGCCTTAAATCGTATGGTGTAACGTGCACCTCTTTCAACTTTTCAATTTGCTTGAGTGGGTCGCGCATTGTCTAAGTGGTCGCGGGTGCTGATTCGTGAAGGAAATACATAATCCACACCTTCCGCCCGTGGCCGCGCAGTCAATAACGCATGAAGCGACTCAGGTACCGGCGCAGATTTATCCGCCATGGTGTTTGGTGACTTCTCACAACAGGTAATCGGGGTTTGGGGTGCGATTGATCTGACTGTCGATAAATTCAGCCTGTTCACCTCCGGCGCAGCGCGAATTGTTGCCCTGATGGACGTTGATGTTTGCATTCGCCACCCCGAAAGCTTCATTATTCGCAAGGACATCGTCACGGCTTAACCCGTGACCTTCAGCCGCTTGTTGTGAGAGGGTGTCCCCATAACGACAAGCGGAGTGGGCGGATACTCTTCAAATCACCTGCGCATTGGCAATATGGGAACACACCGAGCGCACCTACCCTGCGCGATGAATCTTCGGGTGGCTTGCAAATTCCTTTCGTTTTCATCAGCAAGCATTCCACGGTTCAAAAGTTGAAAATAAAAAAACCTAGCCTTCCCAGCTAGGTTTTTTTATGGCTGAAACTATGCGTAGATTTAACGTTGCGACGTAACAGTAATTATTTTATTCTTGCAAACTGCTTACACTGTGCTTACATGGATTTTTTTGATTACTTATTATCTTAACCAAAAAACCTTGTAAGTCTTTGATTTGGTGCCCGGAACCGGAATCGAACCGGTACGGCCGTTTTACCGAGCCGACGGATTTTAAGTCCGTTGTGTCTACCTATTTCACCACCCGGGCAAGCAGTCTAAAGTCTTTTGAAGCTGTTGAGATTGTACTATAAAACCCTTCAAATTCAATCTATTTCCTGCGGCTTCTGTCAGGCTTAAAGAAAATCGGCCACAAATCGAACTGAGCCGAATCAGTTTTGTGTCACTTCTTTCGCTGCAACTAGCTGCTTAGTTGATTGATAGTACAGCTCATCTCTAAAAATTAAATTAACTTTGCGGTACTAAGTTATTCACAAAAAATGACTTCGTACTTATTCTTTGAATAGACTGCGTCCCAATTTTTTGTGCGCGCAGTGCTTGGCTTCGAAAATTGAATTTTTAGCGGCGCCCTACAGAAGAATCAAGCGCAAAACTGACTCTTTCAAAATCCAGTCCTTTATCCAAGCTCAATCCAATTTTAAGTGTTAGGCTGCGACCGTCCAAGTGAGTGACTTCCACTTGCTTATTGACCAAAAAAGAGTCTCTTGGAAAAATAAACGAGGCTGGCGCGTTGAGCACTGGCACGGGCGGTAAAAATAATCCGGCAATCGCTTTATCAGATTTGATGGCGCTCAAGCCGATATTTTTCATCGCAACCGGTTGCGCGACACCAGGCAAATACTGAACCCCCATCCTGAGCTGACCTGTTTGCGCTACATTCAGCCAGCTCACGATGCCCAATATATATGCGTTTGCATCATCGGGTTTAATGCCAATCAGTTGCCGAAAGCCAACCCGTTCGTGCTCGCCTTTTTCTCGCACCATTCTAGCGCCCAGCATACTTTCATTTTCAATTTGCCAGCGTTCCAAAATATAGCCTAATTGATGCAAATCGAAGCGATTGGTGTCGGATAAGATTCGACCAAACGCAGCAATCTGTAGCCGTGCGGTGGCACTATCGCCGGCAATTTTTGCAGTTTGCTTGAAGGGCTTATTGGCGATGTGCGCATAAATATTTTCGAGACCTAAACACGTTTCGGCTGATTTCGCCACTGGCTGCCGTTGCGCGTGTCGTTCAGGATTATTTTCGCAAAGATAGCGATGAATTTTATTCAAAAAATCAATAGCTTCGGCGTTGCTTAGTTCACTTCCCAATTCGAGCTGACCTGGCGCTTGTCCTTGTTGCAGTAAAACAGTTTTGACGCGCAATAATTTGCTCAAGGGCGCCATCATGACAAAACGCACGCTGCTGGCATGCGTCACGCTGGTAACGGGTGCCAAGCCCTGTTCACTGGCAAGATCCACGATCAATGGTGGCGCATCTCCTTGATTATATTGATATTTTTTTTCAATCGCTAAATTTTCTTGCCATAGTGTCAAATAGCGATTGAGCAAATACAAATGCCGACGCGACAATTCAGCAGGATGAGCATGGCATTCGAGCAATGATTGGACATACACCCTCTCACAGCTACTTTCGCCAAGCGGTGTATGCAGAGAGTCGCTGACGCATTGCCGATGAAAAGAGCCCGCTTCGGCAAACGCAAACAACGCATGAAGTTGATGCCATAACGCGCTTTCAAACTCGTAAGCGCAGCGCAAATGTTCAAAAATTCTCAAACCGCTGTAGCGTAAACAACGCTGCGTTAACAGCGCCGCCTGCTCAGTCAACTGAGCATCGCCAGCTTGCAATGCTTGCAAACAGCGCTGATAACCACAAACCAAGCCTTGCCATAAAGTCACAATAGCGAGAAAAATCGTGTGCTCATCCTCGCTCAGCGGTAATCTTTTTGAGGCCAGTTTTTTGGCGTAGTCACCCTGCAGCAAAAATACAGTTTCCCTAATCAATTCAAGTACTTGCAACCGAATAATACCGCGCAATGGATAGCGATTAAATTCGTCTAACTCCGTGCGTAATACGCTATGTGCTTGATGTAAATTGGTTAGTTGCAACTGCTGTAACCACTCCCTGCAACTGGCGACATCGGTAAATGCGGGTTGCGCAAGGTCGTCAGTGGGCGCGAGTGGCAAGTCTAGTTGCATTTAGAGCAACACCCGTTCGATGCCGCCGGCATTGGCTTTGCCAACAAAATCGGCTAACCAATTTTCGCCCAATAAATGTTTCGCCATTTCCACCACAATATAATCGGTGCTCGTGCCGCTATCTTCAGCGTAGCGCGACAAACCTTGCTGGCACGCAGGACAAGAAGTCAGGATTTTGACTTCACCTTCAAAACCATCTTCGCGCAAGGCGTTTGCTCCCTTGCGCATTTCTTCTTCTTTGCGGAAACGCACCTGCGTGGCAATCGGTGGATTGGTGAGCGCCCACGTGCCCGATTCCCCGCAACACCGATCATTCAAAGGCACAGCCTGATTCATCAATTGATTAACTACCTGTAACGATTGGTAGGTTTTCATCGGGGTGTGGCAAGGTTCGTGATACAGATAGCGCGTGCCTGTTACGCCATCGAGTTTCACGCCTTTTTCGAGCAGATATTCGTGAATATCTAACAGGCGGCAACCGGGGAAAATTTTATCAAATTGATACTTTAATAACTGATCCATACACGTGCCGCACGACACAATCACCGTCTTAATATCTAAATAATTCAAGGTGTTAGCGACGCGATGGAATAATACGCGATTATCGGTGGTAATCTGGTTGCCCTTATCTTCATTGCCCGTTGCGGTCTGTGGATAACCACAGCAAATATAGCCGGGCGGCAACACCGTAATCGCCCCTGTTTCATACAACATCGCTTGCGTGGCTAAGCCTACTTGACCGAACAAACGCTCCGAACCACAACCCGGAAAATAAAACACGGCTTCCGAATCTTCAGTGGTCTTGCGCGGGTCACGGATAATCGGAATCACCGTATTGTCTTCAATATCCAGCAACGCACGCGCCGTTTTCTTTGGTAAATTACCCGGCATCGGTTTATTAAAAAAGTGAATCACTTGCGCTTTCAGTGGCGCAGCACCCACGGTTGCAGGCGGATGCGCGGTTTGTTTGCGGAACAAACCCAGTTTTTTGGCCACTTGATAACCGAAGCGTTGTGCCGAATAACTCCATTCAATCATCACCTTACGCATCAACTTAATCGTAGTTGGATTAGTTGCATTTAAGAACATCATGGACGCAGCGGACAGCGGGCTAAACTTCTTCTTGCCTTGCGTACGCAAGAAATTGTGCATCGCTACCGTGACTTCGCCAAAGTCGATATTCACCGGACACGGATTGAGGCAACGATGACAAACGGTACAATGGTCGGCGACATCGTTAAATTCATCAAAATGCTTAATCGAAATGCCGCGCCGCGTTTGC
This sequence comes from Gallionellaceae bacterium, assembly GCA_036171275.1. GTDB lineage: Bacteria > Pseudomonadota > Gammaproteobacteria > Burkholderiales > Gallionellaceae > PALSA-1006. The sequence continues at coordinate 22,775 of JAVHQT010000075.1, forward strand.
TCTTCGTATAAAAACGCCTCAATCAACAACGAGGTCGCTAAAATTTTATTTCTGGGTGAATACAGCAAGTTAGCCCGGGGCACGTGCGTGGTACAAACCGGCTTGCACTTACCACAACGTAAACAATCTTTAATCGAATCTGAAATTTTGCCCAAATCACTTTTTTCTAGAATCAAGCTTTCCATTTCCATCAAGCTAAAGCTTGGCGTGTAAGCGCGTTCCAAATTACTGCCCGCCAATAATTTTCCCCGATTAAAGTGCTGTTTAGGATCCACTTTTTCCTTGTACGCAGCGAAGGCGGACAATTCGTTCGGCTCTAAATAATCAAATTTAGTAATGCCAATACCGTGTTCGCCAGAAATAACCCCACCCAGTTCTTTTGCCAACTTCATGATCCGATCCACCGCATCATAAGCTTGCTGCAACATCGGGTAATTATCCGAATTCACTGGAATATTGGTATGAACATTCCCATCGCCAGCGTGCATATGCAACGCCACAAACACGCGGCTTTTCAGCACAGTTTGATGCCGCGCCGTGCACTCATCCAGCACAGACTGATAGGTATTGCCACTAAATAACTGCCGCAGCGGTTCACGAATCTCGCGCTTCCAAGACGCTCGAATTCGGTGATTTTGCAAAGCCTGGAACACCGTCAACTCAGGGACTTCCGGACTGATTTCATTTAAATTTTCTTTTAACGCCGTCCACCGAGTCCGCACCCCAGACAACAATTCGCGCGCCTGTTGCGGCCGATGACCGAGCAATTCAGTGCTGCCAAGTTGTTCATCATCCTGATAATTTAGCGGCAGGTCGCCGGCGAATAAATCATCTAGCGCATCCAATAATTTCAGCTTGTTATGCAGCGAAAGTTCGATATTGATGCGCTCAATGCCGTCACAATAGTCGCCCATGCGCGGCAAAGGAATCACCACATCTTCGTTAATTTTAAAGGCATTGGTATGTTTAGCGATGGCTGCGGTGCGGGCGCGATCTAACCAGAATTTTTTACGCGCTTCAGCTGCAATGGCTATAAATCCTTCGCCTTGGCGTAAATTAGCCAACCGGACAATTTCTGACGCAGTTTGTGCGCAAGCGTTTTCATCATCGCTCACTACATCCGCCACCAACACCATTTTCGGACGGCTGCCGCGTTGCGCCTTGGTGGCATAACCAACGGCTTTTAAATAGCGCTCATCTAAATGTTCCAACCCTGCCAACTTTGCCAGTGGGCTTGAGCTAACATATTGTTTTATTTCAACAATTGCTGGAACAGCTTCGCGCACTTGTCCGAAAAATTCCAAGCAAACCGTGCGCGTAAATTTGAATTCGCGGTGCAAAATAAAGCGCGCCGAGGTGATGATGCCGTCGCAACCTTCTTTTTGAATGCCTGGCAAACCGGATAAAAATTTATCCGTAACATCTTTGCCTAAGCCAGTTTTGCGGAATTGATTACCAGGAATGGTCAGCATTTCCACTGCGCCAAACGGCGTTTTACCGTCCAATTCAAAGCGCGACAGGCGAAAATGTGCCAGCGGCACATCGTGAATTTTGCCTAAATTATGATCGACGCGCTCCACTTCCAACCAGCGACCATCCGGCGTAACCATGCGCCAAGAGGCGAGATTATCCAGCGCCGTGCCCCATAACACCGCTTTTTTGCCACCGGCGTTCATCGATACATTGCCACCAATACAGGACGCATCGGCGGAAGTTGGATCAACGGCAAACACCAAATCTTTAGCCTCCGCTGCTTCCATTACCCGTCGTGTCACCACCCCAGCACCGCAATGAATCGTCGCGTAAGGCTGACTTAGCCCCGGCAAAATGCGCTGTTCCACCGTCGAAATCGCATCCAATTTTTCAGTGTTAATGACCGCAGCCCGTTTATCCAAGGGCACAGCCCCACCGGTATACCCAGTGCCACCACCGCGCGGAATCAGCGTCAAGCCAAGCTCAATACAGCCAGTCACCAAAGGCGCAACCTCTTGTTCTGTATCAGGATTTAACACCACAAACGGATATTCCACCCGCCAATCGGTCGCATCAGTTACATGGGAAACGCGCGCCAAACCATCAAATTGAATATTGTCGCGCCGGGTATAACGCGAGAGTTCGCGCATCACGCGTAGCCGCAAAGCCAACGTCGCATCGAATTCAGCTGCAAAAGCGTCCACCGCCTGATTGGCGATGGTCAACAAACGTTTCACCGGCTGATTATCTTGCCGCCGCGCCTCAATCGCGTTCAAACGATGGCGCAAAGCGCCAATCAAAGCGCCGCGTCGTTTGGCATTACTGAGCAAGTCATCTTGCAAATACGGATTACGGTTGATGACCCAAATATCGCCCAAAACCTCATACAGCATGCGGGCAGAGCGCCCTGTGCGCCGTTCACCTCGCAGCGTATTGATAATTTCCCAAGCTTCCGCACCCAATAGCCGAATGACGATTTCGCGGTCAGAAAACGAGGTGTAGTTGTAAGGAATTTCACGCAAACGTGCGTTCATAAATTACTTTCAGTCAAAAGGGTGGGCATTTTATCATGGGGTGACGGAATTGACAGGCGCGGCAAAAAAAGATGTTTTTGGAGTTGCTGCGCCAAGGCTGGCTGCAATAAAAGCCAAGCTGTACTGATACGAATGCAAGTTAGCACGCACTGGCACTTCAACCTTTACAACGCGATAGGCTGCAAAAGAGTTGTCGTCTAGATTGATTCGTTCATCGAATAAAACTCGCGTTTTCATGTTAAAAATAATGACAACACACTCGTTAGGTGTCAACAAATTTGCTTCGTTGAGGGCTTCGCTTTTTCATCATAGACGTGCAATTTATGCTGATTCAGCTACAATGCGCGTCGTTTTATTAACCACTGGAAATTACCATGCCGCAATACAGTAAACGCCTTGTCGCCATCCATTGGCTGACTTTATTCTTATTTATCGCCGCTTTTTATTTGGGGCACGAATTGGACGAAGCGCACGATGCAGCTGCCAAAATGGCGCTGTATCCTTTCCATTTTGTCATTGGCGATTTGTTGTTAATCGTCACTTTGCTGCGGACATATTTTATCCGCAAAGATGGCAAACCTGCGCCCTTAGCCGGCGGTAATCCGCTGGGCAATAAAATCGCGATTGGCGTGCATCACCTGTTGTATGCGTTGCTAATTGCGCTTCCCGTCAGCGGTATCGCCTTAATTACCACCAGCGGTTTACTGGAAGCCGTGCAAGCGCGCGATCTGGTCAATCTTCCCGAAATGGGAAAATTTGCCCTGCATGAAGTGCACGAAGTGATTGCTAAACTATTACTACTAACCATTGTTATTCATGTACTTGCAGCGTTGCATCACCAATTCATTCTCAAAGACAACATTTTGCGGCGCATCATCTTCAAGCGTTTCCCCGACTAAATTCTTTTGCTCACTGCTGACCAAATCACGCAACTATTCGCGCCGAACGGTGCGTTGTCGGCGCATATCGACCACTTCCGCGCTCGTCCGCAACAAGTGGAATTGGCGCAAGCGATTGCCGAAGCAATTAACAGCAACGGACAACTAATCGCCGAAGCGGGAACGGGCACAGGCAAAACCTTTGCCTATCTCGCACCCGCGTTGCTGGCGGGTGGCAAAGTCGTTATTTCCACTGGCACTAAAAACCTCCAAGACCAGCTTTTTCAGCGCGATTTGCCTACCGTGCGTGCCGCGCTGAAAGTGCCCGTCACCATTGCGCTGCTTAAAGGGCGCTCCAATTATGTCTGTCATTACCATTTAGAACAGGCGCAATCCGATGGGCGTTTTGCGAGCCGCGAGGATATTCGTCATCTGGGCAAAATCGTTAAATACGCCAAAATGACGCAAACGGGGGACAAAAGCGGCTTGGCCGATGTGCCGGAAAATGCCCCAATCTGGATGCACGTCACCTCCACCCGCGATAACTGTTTAGGGCAAGAATGCCCGCAGCACGATGAATGTTTTGTGTTAAAAGCCCGCAAAGAGGCGATGGATGCCGACATTATTGTGGTCAATCATCACTTATTTTTTGCCGATGTCATGTTGCGTGACGAAGGCGTGGCAGAACTGCTGCCGGCGTGTAACACGGTCATTTTTGATGAGGCACACCAACTACCAGAAACCGCCAGCCTGTTTTTTGGCGAAAGTATTTCCACCTCGCAATTGCTTGATTTAGCGCAAGAAAGTCAATTAGAGGGCTTAATCGGCGCGAAAGATTTTGCGCCCTTGCCGGTGGCGTGCGACGCACTGGAAAAAGCCGCCCGCGATTTACGGCTGGTATTCAAGAAAACCGAGGGGCGCTTACCGGCACACGCGGCAGCCGAACTGAACGGATGGACAGAATCGCTAGGCAAACTAAAAGAAAAACTCAATGAAATCAATATGTTACTTGAGTCTCAAGCAGAGCGCAGCGAAGGATTAAAAAACTGCTCGCAGCGGGCACAAACCTTAGCGCTGCAATTAAAGCAATGGCAAGCTGAAACGCCTGCGCCCAATTCAGTGCGTTGGCTAGAAATTTTCCATCACTCCGTGCAATTAAATACGACGCCGTTGTCGATTGCCGAGATTTTTGCCAAGCAAATTAGCGACCGCCCGCGCGCTTGGATTTTCACCTCAGCAACACTGGCGGTGAAGCAAAATTTTACGCATTATCAAGCGGAAATGGGCTTGCTTTCGGCGCGCACGGCCAGTTGGGAAAGTCCGTTTAATTATCCTGAACAAGCGTTGTTATATGTGCCATCCGAGATGCCAGAGCCAAACAGTCCGGGCTATACCGAAGCGGTGGTGGCCGCGGCCTTGCCTTTAATTGAAGCCAGCCGAGGACGCGCTTTTTTACTGTTCACCAGCTTGCGCGCCATGCAACGGGCGCAAGAAATTTTACAAGCTGAGTTTGAGCGCAAACACTTAACTTACCCGTTATTGATGCAAGGTGACGCGTCGCGCAATGAATTATTGACGCGGTTCCGCGACTACGGCAATGCAGTGTTGCTCGGCAGCCAGTCATTTTGGGAAGGCGTGGACGTGCGCGGCGAAGCATTGTCGCTGGTCGTCATCGACAAATTACCGTTCGCACCGCCGGATGATCCGGTGCTCGCCGCCCGCATTGCGCAAATTACCCAGCAAGGGCGCAATGCCTTTATGGAATATCAGTTGCCGCGCACCGTCATCAATCTAAAACAAGGGGCGGGACGGCTGATTCGCGATGAAAATGATCGAGGCGTGCTGATGATTTGCGACCCACGGCTGATTTCCAAACACTACGGCAAACGCATCTGGCAAAGCCTGCCGCCCTTTAAACGTACACGCGTTGCAGCCGAAGCCTTGGCTTTTTTTAACACCACAAAAATATAACCCGAGCTGTTTTATCCTCACTCTCTACCGGCAAGTGTTTTTTGTAATTTTTTATCTTTTGGAATCAACCAAGTTATTTTTTTAGATTACAATTCACGCCCAACTAATGATTTCAATTTCACCTCTAAACATTCAATTCCGTCATCCCGGCGCAGATCGGCAGTAGCGGTTAAATTAAAAAATGCGTTTAAGTCAGTGCTAGTACTGCCGCCTCTTTTTTGATGAACATGCGCCTACACCGGTGTAACGAATGGATAGAGATGCGCTCACTTTAAAAGGATTTAGCCATGTCTATATTGATGCGTTCACGCTGTTTTTTGTTGGCTTGCTTATTGTGTGCCATCAATGTTGCTCAGGCACAAGAAGTTTTTCGTTTGGGCATTGCTCCACATACCAGTGCGCGCATCATTTTAGAAATGTATCAACCCTTACGTCAGCATTTAGAAAAGACCTTGGGAATGCCAGTGGAAGTAGTCACTGCACCTGACTTTACCGAGTTTGCACGGCGGATGTTGCATCAAGATTATGATCTAGCCGTGACAACCGGCCATCAAGCCCGCTTAGCTCAAACCGATGCCAATTACCTGCCTTTATTGACCTACCGCGCTGAGTTTAAAGCGGTTGCCGTGGTCGCTAATAATGGTCCGATTAAAATGGTTAGCGATTTAAAAGATCAGCCGGTATTAGGGTTGTCGCCCACTTCTTTGGTGACATTGTGGGGGCAGCATTGGCTGAAAAAAAATGGCTTAACGCAAACGCTGCGCTATGTCAGCGCATCGGATAGCGTTGCGCATTTAGTGATTGGCGGACAAGCCGTTGCCGGTTTTACCTCAATGGCGAATTACCAAAGTTTGCCCCCCGAAGTGCAATCGAAACTGCGTTTATTGGTGGTCAGTGACGCGATGGCGGGACGCGTTTATGTATTAAATCATCGTCAGCAAGTCCGTAAAGCCTTGATCGATTCTGCCTTGGAAAGCTTTGCGCAAACAGCCGAAGGGCAAGCGTATTTTGCAAAGTTTAAATTACAAGGCTTTCGCCCCTTGCAGAACAAAGAGCTGGATTTAATGGATCCTTATGCGGCTGAAGTCAGACAGAGTTTAAAATGAAACTGCCTTTGCAATCAGTTAGAGGGCGTTTACTGTTTGTCGCGTTAGTTGTCGAAGCTTTAATGTTAACCGTGTTGGTCACCAACAGCATGCGGTTAATCCATCGCTATATGTCACAGCAACTTGAGCAACATGTCAGTCAAATCACCCCAATTCTCACGGCCGCACTGATTGCGCCGCTAGCGCAAAGCGACTATGCAACCGTCGAATCCATTTTAAAAGAAAGTCAACATAGTCAAGGCATTCGCTATTTAGTCGTGACCGATCAGTCTGGCACGCGCCTTGCCAGTGTTGGCTGGCCCAGCGACCTGCCTTTGCCGGTTTCTGACATGAGCATTCCTGCCATCGAGCATTCAAAAGATCTGCGTTATGACGTGCTCAGACCAATTGCTGTGTATGGTCAAAAACTCGGCACATTGCATTTTGGTCTAGATTTAAGCCCCATTTTTGCAGCACAACATGCCTTACTCACGCAGGGCGCGTTCATCGCTTTTGGCGAGTTGTTATTATCTTTCTTAATTTTAACCATGCTGGTGTGGTGGATGACGCGGCAGTTGGTGGAGTTAACCCGCGCCAGCCATGAAGTTGCCGATGGTAATTTTTCACCCGCGCCGGTCAATGAAGGGCAAGACGAACTCGGTCAACTCGGCGTGGCGTTTAATGCGATGTCGCGTAAAGTGAATGAGCGCATGGTTGAACTGATTGCGGCCAAAGAAATTGCCGATCAGGCAAATTTGGCCAAAAGTCGCTTTTTGGCCACCATGTCGCACGAAATTCGCACCCCGATGAATGGCATTTTAGGCATGGCACAATTACTCTTGTCGCCGAATTTAACCGACACTGAACGGCAAGATTACGCCAGAACAGTGCTGACTTCAGGACAGTCACTACTGGGCTTGCTGAACGATATTTTGGACTTGTCCAAAATCGAAGCCAACAAAATGCAGCTGGAGCAAACTGCTTTTTCTGTCGAACAACTTTTGCATGAATCCCATTTATTATTTGAAGGCGCGGCACGCGAAAAATCACTGCTGATTCGCGACCAATGGCACGGCGTCATCGGGCAATGCTATCAATCTGACTCACATCGAATTCGGCAGATTTTAACCAATTTGGTGGGTAACGCCCTCAAATTTACCAGCGAAGGAACGATCGATATTGAAGGACGCGAGCTGAAACGGGACGGTGACGCTGCCCTGCTAGAGTTTTCGGTCAAAGACACGGGTATGGGCATTGCGCCAGCGCAATTAGCGCTTATTTTTAAACCGTTTGTACAAGCGGACAGCTCAACCACTCGGCAATTTGGCGGTACCGGTTTAGGCTTGTCGATTGTTAGCCGCCTAGCGCAGATGATGGGCGGCGAAGTCGGTGTAGAAAGTGAGCCGCAACAAGGCGCGCGGTTTTGGGTACGGCTACGCGCAACCGTGTTAGACGCACAAGAAAACCGCGCAGTAACGCGCGAAGTGACATCCTCCCCTGCCCTCATTGCTCCAACTGATTTGCTCGGACACGTGTTGGTGGCGGAAGATAATTTGGTCAATCAAAAAGTCGTGCAGGCAATGTTGCTCAAAATGGGCATGAAAGTGACGCAGGCGAACAATGGTCAACAAGCCTTTGAAACCTTGGCTGCTGGGCTGCGTCCGACCTTGATTTTGATGGATTTGCATATGCCCATTCTGGACGGTCATCTCGCGACTCAGCAAATTCGACGGTGGGAAATTGCCACAAACTTGCCACGCACGCCGGTTATCGCGCTGACCGCCGACGCGTTTGAGGAAGTTAGGCAACGGTGTTTGGATGATGGCATGGATGATTTTTTAACCAAGCCGATTACGCAGCAGGCGTTGCGGCAAATGTTAGGACGTTGGCTTCCGCCAAACCAAATGAGCGACACAGCGTCACTGCCAGTCGCTCCGCTAAACACAGTGGACGCAAGCCGGATTCGCACGGTTTTAACTGATTTGATTGCCTTGCTCGAGCAGCATAAGTTTGATGCTCTAGAAAAATTTAACGAGCTTAAAAGCTTGACCGCGGGGACAAAACTCTCGTCGGATATTAAAAAAATATCTAATGTAATCAATGAGTTAAGATTTAAAGAAGCGCTGAAATTACTGCATCCAATAGCGCAGCACCTTCAATCAGGAGATTGACCATGCCGCATTCCAAACCACGCATTTTAGCGATTGATGACACACCGGTGAATTTACTCACCTTGGGCGCAGCGCTCAAAAAAGACTTCGATCTTCAATTAGCAACTTCAGGGATGATGGGGTTGGAACTAGCGCTTAAAGAGCCGCCGGATTTAGTTTTGCTGGATATTATGATGCCGGACATGGACGGTTTTGAAACCTGTCAACGCTTCAAAGCCGATCCTATCCTTAAAGCGATTCCGATTGTTTTTATTACCGCAGATAACGCACTCAATTCTGAAGTGAAGGGGCTTGCACTCGGTGCGATGGATTACATCACCAAGCCGATTCAAGTGGAAACGGCACGGCAGCGGATTCGAAATTTGTTGGAACGTGAACAATATCGCAAAACTTTGGAACTGAAATTAGCCGAACTTCAGTTGGTACAAAATCGTTTGCAACTGGCGGCGAGCGTGTTTGCCAGTGCTCGTGAAGCCATTATGATTACCAGTTTAGACGGCGATATTATCGAAGTGAATGGCGCGTTTGAACGCATGACTGGCTACAGTCGCAGTGAAGTGTTGGGTAAAAACCCGCGAATTTTAAATTCTGGTCGGCAGAGCGAGGTTTTTTACGAGGCGTTTTGGCTAGAATTAAGAAGCAAAGGTCATTGGTATGGCGAGCTATGGAATCAACGGAAAAATGGCGAGTTTTATGTTGAAATGCTTAATATCTCGACGGTTTTCGATGAGCATGGGCAACCGCAAAATTATGTCTCGTTAGCGTCAGACATCACTGCGTTTAAAGAACACGAAGCGGAGCTTGATCGCGTCGCGCATTACGATGCTTTAACCGGTTTACCGAATCGCGTTTTGCTGGCAGAACGTTTGCGTTTAAGCATGTCGCAAGCCCAGCGCCACTGCAAAAAGCTGGCGGTTCTGTTCTTGGATTTAGATGGATTCAAAGCGGTTAATGATCAGTTTGGACATCAAGTCGGTGATCAATTTCTGATGACCACCTCAAATCGGATGAAGCAAATCTTACGTGAAGGCGATACCTTGGCACGTCTCGGTGGCGATGAGTTCATTGCCGTGTTAACCGATTTAGAGAATAGCAGCGCTTGCATTCCGATGTTGCGCCGCCTGCTCGATGCCGCTGCACAACCGATGGAAATTAACGAGACAACCTTGCAAGTGTCGGCCAGTTTGGGTGTAACGTTTTATCCTCAAACCCAAGAAATTGATGCGGATCAGCTCATTCGGCAAGCAGACCAATCGATGTATCAGGCCAAATTGGCCGGCAAAAATCGCTATCATCTTTTCGATGCCGCGCAAGACAGCACGTTACGCAACCACAATGAAAGCTTGGAGCGTATTCGGCAAGGCTTAAATTCCAACGAATTTGTACTGTTTTATCAGCCGCAAGTGAATTTACGGACCGGTGAGTTAATTGGCGCAGAAGCGCTGATTCGCTGGCAACATCCGGTGCATGGCCTGCAAGCGCCTTCCTTATTTTTGCCGGTTATTGAAGACAATCAGTTGGCGATTGATCTGGGTGAGTGGGTGATTGACCGCGCTTTATCGCAAATGGATCAGTGGCAAACACAAGGTTTTACCCTGCCGGTTAGCGTCAATGTTGGCGCGCGTCAATTGCAACAAATCACTTTTGTCGAATCGTTACGGACTATTTTAGCGAAACATCCCAAGGTCATGCCAAGCATGCTAAAGCTAGAAGTGCTGGAAACCAGTGCCCTAGAAAACATCACCGGCGTTAATCAAACGATTGAGCAATGTCGAAAAATGGGCGTGGCCTTTGCGCTGGATGATTTTGGCACCGGCTATTCGTCCTTAACTTATCTAAAACGCTTACCTGTTGCGCAACTGAAAATTGATCAAAGTTTTGTACGCGATATGCTGGTGGATGCGGATGATCTAGCCATTTTGCAAGGCGTGATTGGCTTGGCCAAAGCATTTCATCGGCAAGTCATCGCCGAAGGAGTGGAGACCAACAAGCACAGTGCGCGGCTGCTGGAACTGGGCTGCGAACTGGCGCAAGGTTTTGGCATTGCCAGACCGATGCCGCCGGAAGCGATGCCGGCTTGGGCTGCAGCGTGGAAGCCAGAACTGGCTTGGTCAGCTCGGATTGAGATTTAGAATTTATATAACTACATGATTATATTAACTATTTTAAACAAACGAAGTTGGAGAACTGACGACACTCAAAGCCATATTGGCGCAGGTCAATATGACCAAATTTAAATTTTTTGATGTTTCTTAACTTTCCAAACAAACGCTGATTTATTCAGCGTTTGTTTATTTTAAAATATCGTGATGCTAAGACTGACTGAAATCAAACTGCCGATCGACCACCCGCCGCAAGCACTCGCTGAAGCAATTATTCAGCGTTTAGGCATTGCAGAGGAGGAACTACTCAGCTTCAACGTGTTTCGTCGCGGTTTTGATGCGCGCAAACCCACGGCGATTCGGTTTATTTACACGGTGGATGTCTCTGTTTCTAACGCAGAAAAACTGTTGCTGCATTTTAAACATGACCCGCATCTTAAATTAGCGCCTGATACGTCCTATCACTTTGTCGCCCATGCGCCTCAAGGCTTAAGTGAACGTCCACTGGTAATCGGTACCGGTCCGTGCGGCTTGTTTGCCGGCTTGCTTTTGGCACAAATGGGCTTCAAACCGCTCATATTAGAACGAGGCAAAGAAGTGCGCGAGCGCACCGACAAGCTCGATGCGGTCGGCAACACCACCGC
>JAVHQT010000076.1:0-2043 GCA_036171275.1 Gallionellaceae bacterium
AATCCGCGTTGGCTTTTTTAGTCACGGTTAGATGATCTATATTGTCGGCGGCACGATGAATGAGGTTGCCGGCGCGACGCGCAGCTTTAACGGCAATGTTAAGCATGGGATGCATAATGGGTACGACCTTTTTAATGAGCAGGAGAAAAATCCGGCGCGCATTTTAATTGTTATTGCGCTTTGTATGAAGTATTTTTGTAACCACTTGATTATATTAACTAATTTTAAATTATCACTTTTATATCATGCCCAATAAAACCGCACTAACACTCACTTTCCTTTCCATTTTTTCGCTTCCAGCGTCGGCGGAGGGATTGTATGGCTCATTTTCACTCGGTAACGCTAGCACGACCGATATGACCGAAGCAGGAAAATCCGCCAGTAGCGTGTCCTACGCCCTGATGCTGGGTTATGAATTTAACCCTTATTTTTCTGAAGAAATTGGCTACACCTCACTGCTGAGCGACGCCTCGTTGTCAGGCTATACTGGCAGCACCGATACCACGGTCAGCACTGACGGAATTGAAGTGGCGGCACTGGTGAGCTGGCCGGTGAGCGAACAACTTTCTATTTTCGGACGAATCGGATACGCGGTACTCACCACCTCGGGCAACCTTTCTTGGGGAAGTTTTACGATCAAAAATTTAAATGGGCTGGTGTATGGCCCTGGCATCCGCATCAATTTGAGTAAGGAATTTGATATTCGCGCTGGTTACACTATTTACACCCTGAATGGCAGCAGCGCGTGGACATCGCAAAATGGCAGCACCTGGACAAACAATGGCGATGCCGTCATCAACAATAACTATCTGACTGGCACTTACCATTTTTAGCGTACCGCTAAAAATTTGACGCTCAATCCTTAACGCAAAATCCGCAGCGATTCGTGAGCATTACCCATGATTCTGGTTTTAATTCTCTTTGTTTTGAAAGAATGGTAGGCGCAGTCTGACGCGGTAGTGCTTTTTTGCACTGCGCGGCAAGGGATACGACTGCGCTTCCCAGTTTGTAAGTTAGTAAGAACCCATCCCCGCCCGCGCCGTAATCAAGAAGGTAACACAGCAAAATCCACTGCTTCTAGCTGTTAACCCGCTCCTAAAGAAAGCGGGGCGAGCGTGCAAGGACGAGACAGAAAGAAGCAGAAATAGCGCAAAAGCAGTTGGCAAAGTCTGCGCACGCAGGGCAAATTTGTTCTCGAAAAAAGGGAGGGTGGATAAGCGCAGCGCATCCACCAAAATGTCAGTTAAAAACCACCAGTCCCTTTATGTAATAACATCATCCTGTTGATTTAAATGATGAATTTTAGAAAACAAATTTACCCTGTCTGCGCGCGTTTCAGGCGTACGAAATGGCACGTGCTGTGCCATAATCCGCCACCCATTTTTGAGAGGAAATTTCCATGGACGAAAATAAAAGCAAGGCACTGGCGGCAGCACTGAGTCAGATTGAAAAGCAATTTGGCAAAGGCTCAATCATGCGCCTAGGCGAAAACGACGTGGCGCGCGACATTCAAGTCGTCTCCACTGGCTCGTTGGGGCTGGATATTGCGCTCGGCGTGGGCGGCTTACCGCGCGGTCGCGTCATTGAAATTTACGGTCCAGAATCATCCGGCAAAACCACGTTAACGCTGCAAGTGATCGCTGAAATGCAAAAGCTGGGCGGCACCGCTGCGTTTATCGATGCAGAACACGCGCTTGATCCGCAATATGCACAAAAACTGGGCGTAAAGGTTGAAGATTTGCTGATTTCACAGCCAGACAATGGTGAGCAAGCCTTGGAAATAACCGACATGTTGGTGCGTTCAGGCTCGGTCGATATTATTGTCGTGGACTCAGTGGCAGCGCTGACACCGAAAGCAGAAATTGAAGGCGAAATGGGCGACGCGCAAATGGGTTTACATGCACGACTGATGTCGCAAGCTTTGCGCAAATTGACGGCAAACATTAATCGCTCCAATACGATGGTGATTTTCATTAACCAAATTCGCATGAAGATCGGCGTCATGTTCGGCAATCCGGAAACGACCACCGGCGGTAACGCGCT
>JAVHQT010000077.1:0-9956 GCA_036171275.1 Gallionellaceae bacterium
CATTGTTCATGGCGAGCGATTAATTGGCTGTCTAATTCTGGCATGGCAAAACCACTGCGAATTCTTTGCCACAAATCAATGGATGGAGGCGCTTCTAAAAAGTTTTCACTCAACGCTTCGCTGGAATCTAAAATCAAGGGCTGTGGTTCGGAAGTGGCTTCCGGGGACGTGGCGGGGACGAGTTCTGTTTCCGGCGAAGCCAGTCCAATCGTATCGGCAGGGCTTAAATTCTGCTCGGCATGAGCGAATTGCATTGGCAATGCAATTTGAATAAAAGCCAATAAAATCAATAAGTTAACACGCAATTTTAATAAACCAGATTAGATTAAACTTTGGTAATGGTAGCTGACAGTGACGGTTTCCGTCAATTTTTGGATTGAAATGTCTGATTGACGCACGCCGATGGTACGCCGATAATCGCCGCTCTTTTTTAGCTAGGCTGAAAATAATGACGATGATTTTGGAGCAAGATTTTGTGGATAGCATCGCGGATGCGTTGCAGTTTATTTCTTATTATCATCCGAAAGATTTTGTTGATGCGCTGGCACTGGCGTATCAGGCGGAGCAATCCCCAGCTGCCAAAGATGCGATGGCGCAAATTTTAACCAATTCACGCTTGTGTGCGATGGGGCAACGTCCGTTATGTCAAGACACCGGCATTGTGGTGGTATTCATTAAAGTTGGCATGGCTGTGCGCTGGGCGGACAGCACCCGCAGTTTGCAGGAAATGGTGAATAAAGGCATGCGTAAAGCCTATTTGATGCCTGACAATGTGTTGCGCGCTTCCATCGTCAGTGACCCTGCTGGCAAGCGCAAAAATACCGGCGATAACACGCCGGCTGTACTGCATGTCGAGCTGGTGCCCGGCGATAAAATTGCAGTGAGTATTGCTGCTAAAGGCGGTGGCTCAGAAAATAAGTCAAAGTTGGCGATGTTGAATCCGAGCGACGATGTGGTTAAATGGGTGGTGAACCAGTTGCCAGGCATGGGCGCGGGCTGGTGTCCACCCGGTGTGTTGGGTATTGGCATTGGCGGTACAGCAGAAAAGGCAGTGCTACTCGCTAAGCAGTCTTTAATGCAACCCGTTGATATGACTGAACTTAAAGCACGTGGCGCGCAAAGCCATCTGGAGCAATTGCGCATTGAAATTTTTGATCAGGTCAATGCTTTAGGTATCGGCGCGCAAGGTCTGGGTGGTTTAACCACGGTGTTAGATGTAAAAATTTTGGATTATCCAACTCATGCGGCATCAAAACCCATTGCGCTGATTCCCAATTGTGCTGCCACTCGACACATTGAATTTGAACTAGACGGGCACGGAAAGGCGATTTTCACGCCACCCAAAATGTCAGATTATCCAACGGTGCAATGGCATCCTGCGCCCAATGCGCGGCGCGTGAATTTGAATACGGTGACCCGTGCCGAGTTGGCAAGCTGGCAACCAGGCGAAACGCTGTTGTTGTCCGGTAAATTACTGACTGGACGCGATGCCGCGCATAAACGCATCACCGAATTATTGGCAAAGGGTGAGGAGCTGCCGGCTGGCGTGGATTTTAATGGACGATTCATTTACTATGTCGGCCCCGTTGATCCAGTGCGTGATGAAGTGGTTGGCCCAGCTGGTCCTACCACCTCGACGCGAATGGATGCTTTCACTGAAACAATGTTGGCGCAGACCGGGTTAATCGGCATGATCGGTAAGGCGGAACGCGGTGCGAACGCAATTGCCGCCATCAAAAAACACGCAGCAGTGTATTTAATGGCGGTGGGTGGCGCGGCGTATTTAGTCTCGCAAGCCATTCGCAGCGCAAAAGTCGTTGCCTTTGCTGATTTGGGGATGGAAGCTATTTATGAATTTGAAGTGGATGAAATGCCGGTGACTGTCGCGGTGGATACCCAAGGCGTGTCGGTGCACGAAACTGGCCCTGCAGTATGGAAAAGCCGCATCGCAAACATTGCGATCAACCGTATCTAACATTTTAAATAGCGCATGGATTTGATATTGATTCCATTATGGTTTAACCAAGCTCTCCGGAGTTTATCGAAGGCTGTGCTGTTGGGACTTTAGCTCCGCAGCCAGCCTTAGACGAAGCGGCACGAATAGACTCGATGAGTGTTTCGTTGTGATTTCGAGCGGCGCAATGGTGCGACGCTCAACAAGTTTGGCGGGTCTCCCCGCATTGCGGCATGGTGAATCTGGTCAGGTGCGGAAGCAAGCAGCCATAGCCAATCGTTGCAAGTGCCGGGGTAAGGCTCGCCTCCTATTTTTTCGAGGGTGTTAACTCGATATTTTTGAACAGGCGATATGTCAGAGACGACCGTTTTAGCCCGCAAATGGCGCCCCAAAAACTTTGCCCAACTGGCAGGGCAACAGCACGTGGTGCAAGCCCTTGGCAATGCCCTGTCGCAAAACCGTTTGCATCATGCTTATTTGTTCACTGGTACGCGCGGCGTAGGCAAAACCACCATCGCGCGTATTTTTGCTAAATCCCTGAATTGTGAAACGGGCATTACCGCCACGCCTTGTGGGGTTTGCAACGCCTGTACAGAAATCGACAGCGGTCGTTTTATTGACTTGATTGAGCTAGATGCCGCCTCAAACACCCAAGTCGATAACATGCGTGAATTGCTCGATGATGCGATGTATGCGCCTAGCAGCGGACGTTTCAAAGTTTATATCATCGACGAAGTGCACATGCTGACCAAAAATGCGTTCAATGCGATGTTGAAAACGCTGGAAGAGCCGCCGCTACACGTCAAATTTATTTTAGCCACCACCGACCCACAAAAAATTCCGGTGACAGTGTTGTCGCGCTGTTTGCAGTTCAATTTAAAGCAATTGCCACCGGTCTTGATTGCTGAACATTTGCAATACGTTCTGGGACAAGAGCATATTCCTTTTGAAAATGCGGCGATTAATTTAATCGCGCGGGCTGCGCAAGGCAGTATGCGCGATGCCTTGAGTCTGCTAGATCAGGCGATTGCTTATTCTTCCGGTCGGGTCGATGAGGCGTTGGTTCGCACGATGCTTGGCGCGATTGATCAAGGCTATCTATATGATTTGATTGATAAAATTGCAGATGGTGCCGGTGTGCAACTCATTGCAATCGCCGACGATATGTTGATGCGCAGCATTGCATTTGATGCCGCCTTGCTCGATTTAGCCAGTTTGCTACACCGGTTAGCCTTGGCGCGAACCATTCCGGAAGCGCTTGCTGAGGACGAGCCCGATCGAGAGCGTATTTTGGCGCTGGCGCAACGTTTTTCGCCAGAAGAATTACAGCTGCACTATCAAATAGCCATTCATGGTCGCAACGAGATCAACTTGGCGCCGGATGAATATGCCGGATTTACCATGACTTTATTGCGTATGTTGGCGTTTGCCCCGCAGTTAACAGGTGTTGCAAAAACCGCCAGCGCCGCGCCAATTAAAGTGCTGCCTGCCAGCAGCGATGCACCCCCGTCTGCGCGCTCACACATCCCCAAAGTGACTGAAACAATCCCCGTTGCTTTAGTGCCACCAACGGTGAAATTTGATGAAAATAATTTGGATTGGCACGCGTTGTTAGGACAATTAAATTTGTCTGGCATGGCACTTCAGTTAGCAATAAATTGTGTGTTGCACCGTTTTGTCGATCCACAACTGCAATTAAATTTAGCAGCGCAAAACAAAGCCACAAACACTAAAAACGCCTTTGAATCCTTGCAGTTGGCGTTGAGCAACTATTTTCAACATCCCATTAAATTGCGGGTGGAAGTCGGAACGCAAGAATCGCTGGCAACACCGGCAGCAGTAGAGAAGCAGCACCAGCAAACTCGGCAGCAACACGCTGCAATGTCGATTAAACAAGACCCATTTGTACAAGATGCTCAGCGTCTTTTGGGCGCAACAATTTTAGAAAATTCAATTAAATCAATAAGTTAGAAAAGGAAATAATAGAATGATGAAGGGCGGAATTGCTGGGCTGATGAAGCAAGCGCAACAAATGCAAGTGAATATGAAAAAAGCGCAGGAAGAATTGGCAACTATTGAGGTTGAGGGGCAGGCTGCGGCAGGGGTGGTCAAAGTCACCATGACGTGCGCCCATGAAGTCCGCCGCATTTTAATCGATGACAGCGTGATGGACGACAAAGAAATGTTGGAAGATTTAATGGTTGCTGCCTTGCAAGATGCGCATAAGCAAGCGGCCGAAGTGTCTAAAAAACGCATGAGTGGCTTTACGGCTAGTCTGCCACCTGGCATGAGTTTGCCGTTCTAATGAAAGCGGTTTCCAGTCTTGATGCTTTAATTACCGCCATGCGTTGCTTACCTGGCGTCGGTCCAAAGTCGGCGCAACGCATGGCGTATCACTTGCTGCAACGTGATCGCTCCGGTGCGCTGCACTTGGCACATTCTTTATCGCACGCGGTGGAAAGTCTGCGCCATTGCGCAAAATGCAATAATTTTTCCGAAGAAGAGATTTGTGGTTTGTGCCGTTCGGCGCGGCGCGAAACTGATTTGTTATGCGTGGTGGAAATGCCAGCAGATTTATTAATGATGGAGCAGACGCGCTGCTTTCGCGGCATGTACTTCGTGTTGATGGGGCGTTTGTCGCCGCTGGATGGACTTGGTGCCAGCGAATTACCCTTGGAACGCTTGCAAAAACGGGCTCAAGAATTAGGCTGTGAGGTGATGTTGGCGACTAATTTCACTGTGGAGGGCGACGCAACCGCGCATTATTTGGCAACTTTGTTGCGCGCCCAAGGCATTAAGGTGTCGCGCATTGCCCGAGGATTGCCGGTGGGTGGCGAGTTGGAACATGTGGATAGTGGCACATTGGCACAGGCAGTGCTGGAAAGACGGGCGGTGACAGAATGAGCGAGCAAGCAATTTTGCCAGAAAATCAGCAAGGCGAACGCTTACAAAAGGTGTTGGCGCAGGCTGGGGTTGGTTCGCGCCGAGAAATGGAAGTGTGGATTGTCGCCGGGCGGGTCACGGTGAACGGTGAAGTCGCAACTTTGGGAATGCGCGTGCTAGCAGGTGATATTTTAGTCGCCGATAAACGCGTGATTCAGGTCAAAGATCAGGCAACGCTGGGCTTGCCTCGGGTGTTGCTGTATCACAAACAAGAGGGTGAAATTGTCAGCCGCGATGATCCGAAAAGTCGTAGCAGTGTTTTTGATAATTTGCCCAAATTACGCGGGCAGAAGTGGGTGGCGATTGGAAGGCTGGATTTTAATACGAGTGGCTTGTTAATTTTTACCACGTCCGGCGAATTGGCAAATCGGCTAATGCACCCGCGTTTTGAGGTTGAGCGCGAGTATGCGGTTCGTACCCAAGGGAAAATGACACCAGAGCAAATGCGTCAGATGACTCAAGAAGGCATTGCACTAGACGATGGTTTGGTCACGTTTCATCATTTAAGTGATGAGGGCGGCGAAGGCTTTAATCATTGGTATCGCATTGTATTGAAAGAAGGGCGCAATCGTGAAGTGCGTCGCACTTTTGAGGCATTGGGGCTGGTGGTGAGTCGCTTAATGCGGGTGCGTTTCGGGATTGTGAATCTACCCCCTAGCATTAAGCGCGGTAAAATGGCGGAGTTGGGCGAGGGCGAAGTGGAGTTAATTTTGGAATGGGTGGGAATGCCGATTGAGCAAGCAGCTTTACCTGTGCCTGTGCCGCCAAAACTAAGTCGAGAAAATAACCGTTCCGCAGAATTAAGCCACTCGACTCCGCGTGAAAAAGTGAGGCCAGTGCAGAAAAAAAGCATGGGGCGGCGTGGACAAGCTGATTTATCCCGCGCCAGTGCGCATCGGAAAATTAAAGCTAGCACTAAGCGTTAACACTGGCTAAAATTTGCGCAGTCGCTTTTTTAAATCACAATATAGAGCGTAGTCCTTAACCCAAAATTTATTTTAAGACCTGTATATCTGCGCAAGTAGGTAAAGCCAAGGTACTAAAAGTTGTTTGAAGTAATTTTAAAGCCGTTAAGCTGACTAAAACGGACTGTCCTCAGACCGTAGCTCAGTAGAAATAAGGCGATTTTTGGTAATGAAAAAATTGAGTTTAATCATTTGTAAAGCGTATCGCAGGTAAGCCTGAATGGAACAGTCTGTTAAGAAGACCATCATTTGCAGTGTATTTTTTTTGGATATTGTCGAATATTCAAAGCGCTCAGTTTCAGGTCAAATTTCCCTAAAAGAGCGTTTTAACGCCTTTTTGTCAGATGCGATCGCTCATGTGCCGACCAATGACCGGATTATTTTGGATACCGGCGATGGTGCAGCAGTCAGCTTTTTAGGCGATATTGAAGATGCCTTGCGTGCAGCCTTGAGTATGCGCGAAAGCTTGCAAAGTACTGA
This sequence comes from Gallionellaceae bacterium, assembly GCA_036171275.1. Classification (GTDB taxonomy): domain Bacteria; phylum Pseudomonadota; class Gammaproteobacteria; order Burkholderiales; family Gallionellaceae; genus PALSA-1006. Next base: position 6,343 of record JAVHQT010000077.1, read on the forward strand.
AGGAACTCGTGAACCGGCGTTGCTGGTTCGGATGGGAGTCAACTTAGGTCCGGTGCGCGTGGTGCGCGATATTAACGGTCAACCCAATATCGTCGGCGATGGTATCAACGTTGCGCAACGGGTCATGGGGTTTGCCGGAGCAGGGCAGATTCTCGTTTCGCGTTCCTATTTTGATGCAGCATCGCGCTTGTCACCGGTGTACGCCGGAATGTTCCATTACCAAGGTTCGCGCACCGATAAGCACGTTCGTGAGCACGAGGTTTATGCGATTGGTTATCCCGGTGATCCAGTCGATGAACTGGGCGAGCAATCGGCTACGCACTCGCTAAAAAACTCAGCCTTGATGGGCAAAATTAACTTTACCCTGCAGGCAACTCGAGCTCGTTCAGTTCAATATTTCAACCGGTATGCGGCCGTATTTTCGCAACTCTCGGCGCCTAAAAAATATGGCTTAATCGCTGGAGCGGCCGTTCCATTGCTGTCTGTGCTGATGCTAGGTTTGCTGGGTGGCTTAAAAAAAGAAGACGCAAAACCGCTCGATTTAGCGGCTGCACCGGCAGTACCAACTCAAAATATCGCGCACTCTGCAGTGCAAACGCAGCATGTCGCATCGTCAGTGCTCGCAGCCAATCAATCCAGTGTAGCAACCGCCGCTCATACCAAACGGCCACTGCCAATTCAAAAAGAAAAAACTGTTTCTGTTGCGCCCAAAATCAAATCCACCTCGGTCAATCATTCTGCGCAAGCTAAAATTGCCGAGCCTGCCAATTCTGAAACAAATTCTGCACGCGATGCGGAAAATCAAGCACCCGCAATGCTGAATTTAGCGATACAACCTTGGGGCGAAGTGTATCTGGATGGGCGGATGATTGATGTCAGTCCGCCTTTAAATCAACTCAAATTGACCGTAGGTCGTCATCTTATTGAAATTCGCAACACGACTTTTCCGGTTTTCAAGCAAACGATCAAAGTCAAAGCCGGAGAAAAAATCAGCATTCGGCATAAGTTCGCTAACTAATTGATTTTTAAGGATATTTTATGTTTAAATTACTCAAATTATGGGGAATGATCAGCGTTGCTATCCTGACCTTGTCGGCGTGCGTCACCACTTCTTCCTGTGGCGACGATGGCGGAGTGCGTTTATACCGCACCCCCACGGAACACCAGATTAACAACGGCATTAAAAGTTATGAGGACGGTAATTACCCTGCCGCGATGGCGACCTTGCAAGCCTTAGTTGAAAATTCAACTGCCAGCAAGGCGGAAAAAGTCATAGCGTATAAATATATGGCGTTTATGCACTGCATGGCAGGACGCGAAAAAGCCTGCCGCGAATCGTTTAAAAAAACCATTGAACTGAATCCGGGTTTTGAACTACGAGCAGAGGAAGTCGGTCATCCCAGATGGGGGCCCGTGTTTAAAAGTGTCAAGCATCCTCCTAAAAAATAAGCCGCTTTTACCATGAGCATGATTCAAAAATTAGGACGCTATGAAATCTTGTCTGAAATTGGACAAGGTGCAATGGGTGTCGTTTATAAAGCCACCGACCCGTTGATCGACCGCGTTGTCGCGATTAAAACCATCAACTTGGGTTTGGCGCAGGAAGAAAAAGAAGAATACGAAGCGCGTTTCTATCAAGAAGCTAAAGCGGCAGGGCGCTTGAGCCATCCGAATATCGTGACGATTTACGATGTGGGTAAAAGTGGCGACATTGCGTATATTGCGATGGAATTTTTGCAGGGCAACGAGGTGCGCGATTTATTCTATGAAGGACGCTTGCTACCAATTCAACAAGTCTTGGATATTGCCGCGCAAGTCGCTTCGGGTTTAGCTTACGCCCATGAACATGGCATTGTGCATCGCGATGTCAAACCATCGAATATTATGATTATTCGCGACGGGCACGTCAAAATAACCGATTTCGGCATAGCCAGAATGGAATCGGCTTCAGTCAGAACCCAAACCGGCATGGTGTTGGGCTCACCTAAATATATGTCGCCCGAACAAGTGATGGGTAAACTCATCGACCAGCGCTCAGATATTTTTTCTTTGGGCGTGATGTTGTATGAAATGCTGACCGGTAAAGCGCCTTTCGTAGGCGAAAATATCAACGCTATCATGTACCAAACTTTGAACGGTGTGCCTCCTCCGCCTAGCAGCGTGAATCCAGACATACCGGCCATGCTTAATTTTATTGTCGCCAAAGCTTTGGCAAAAGACTTAGACAGTCGTTATCAAAATGCGAAAGAGTTGGCGGATGATTTGCGCACCTGTCGCGACAGCTTGCCGTGCAATTCGGTATCGCCTATTTTGCAGCCCCAGCGTAATTTGGGCGCGGTTGCCGTGCGCATTGACGATGAGGAAGATTCCCGTCCCGTCGCCAGCTTTGGTTTATCCACCGCGTTTGATTCTTTTGGGGCAACCATGAAATTAGCCGCTTTAACCGGAACCGATGAAGACGTAGATGCCTTATCGAAAACTTTTAAAATGGCTCGCCCATCGCTTGAACAAATTCAGCAGGCGAAACCGGTTAAGCGTTCAGAAAGTGAAGCTAAAAATACCGTAGCGCAGCCAAAAGTTGCCAGCAGTCAAGGTTTACTTTGGATCGTGGCGTTGCTGATTGCTGCGCTACTATTGGCCTTCTTTTATTAACATCTGATTCCTTGCAAGCCAGAATCATTAAAGTATTCTACCTAGGCTGGTTATTTTATAACCTATTGATTATAAAGACTTTTTTAATTGTACGTGTGTAAAAATAACCCAATTTCAATCCCTTAGTGTCTTCATCAGTGAATGAACCTTCATTCTTTTACATTCCGATTTTCCCCGTATTTTTGCCTACTCCTTGTGTTAGCACACAGTTTAGCCAGTGGGCTAATACTGTACTTGCCAATAGCCAATTGGGCGAGGATAGGAATCAGCTTGCTACTGATTGTTAATCTAATTGTTGTGCTTAGACGTGAGGTTTTTTTAAATTTAAACCATTCTTATGTCGCGTTAAATGCACAAAAAGATGGTTGGTTTGTTTTTAACAAACGAGGCGAGTCATTTCCTGTTGTTTTTCAAGGAGATAGCTTCGTTTCACCGGCGTTAACTATTCTGAATTTTAGCTTGAAAAAACACTTTTTCCCGCAGCATATTGTGTTGATGAAAGGCAGTTTACCGGCGGAAGAATTTCGGTTGCTACGCGTGATGATTCGATGGGAAAAAGTAAAAACTGCCGCTAAAGAAAGTTAAGGTGCAGCACGCAACCTATAAAAACAGGGATGCGCTAAATTGCAAATGATTCTGATTTTATTTCCCCTTGCTGGAACGGCGGCGGGGTAGTTCGGTTTTTGAGTGACACTGCAGGATTAATACTCGTTGCCACGCAGGCACATGGCAATGAGTGGAATCAGCTTCGACAAGCTTGTACTGAGTTTATCGAAGGTCTCAAAGCGTACGATTACTTTAATCAGCGAGCTGGTAAATTGAACTTTTAACCCGATTCAGAATGCTGAGGGGTCAGAAAAGTGGCTTTAGCTTCGGGGAGTAAATCGGGATAATCCTTGCTGAAATGCAGTCCGCGACTTTCATGGCGCGACAATGCACTTTGCACAATTAAATCGGCAGTC
>JAVHQT010000078.1:0-1963 GCA_036171275.1 Gallionellaceae bacterium
TTGAGCTTGTCGAAGGGTGATTTTAAGTGATTGATTTTGTGGTGAATTATTCCGTTATGGTTCGACAAGCTCACCACGAACGGAATAATTTAGTGCTTCCTAAAAAAGCTTTTTCAATAAATTCGCTGGATTCCGGCTTTTGCCGGAATGACGAATTCTTTGAGAGCGAGTATTCCCTTGCCGCGTCACCCCCCTGACAATTTTCGTCACTTATTGATTTCGCATAAAGTCAGCTACTTTATAAAACGCGGCGTTTAACTCCGCCCGAAACGTTTCATCTTTCACCACGTCTTGTAGGGCTTGCGTCATGCACAACATCCATTGGTCACGCTCAGCGTCGCCAATAGAAAACGGTAGATGGCGCTGACGCAAGCGCGGATGACCAAACTTTTCGATAAACAGTTGCGGGCCGCCCATCCAGCCAGACAGAAACATAAACAGTTTTTCTTCCGCACTGGCTAAATCGGCTTGGTGCATTTTGCGCACCGTTTGCACTTGCGGCAAATCATCCATCAGTTGATAAAAACGCTGCACCAAGGCACGTACTTGCTCTGCGCCGCCGATGCGCTGGTAATGGCTTTCGCTGCTGGTGCTAATTTGCATGATTTTCTCCGCTTAAATAACGCGAGGCTAATTTTTCTAACCCTATGTTTATTAACAGTTTTGTTAATTTCTCTGCCGCCCGCGGATTGGGTTGATGACGTTGGCGCGCGATAATCAATTCGTTTTTCATCGAATGTTCCCAACCGACCAATTCCGTCACCGTGACTTGATAACCGTGCGCTTCTAATTGCAAACAGCGCAATACATTGGTGACGTGGCTGCCGAATTCACGCGTGTGAATCGGGTGTCGCCATAATTCACTCAATGGGTCTGACGCGAGGTGTTGCGCTTTATTTTGCCGCAACAGCGCCGCCAATTCCGCCTGACAACACGGCACTAACACGATTAACTCGGCACGTTTGTGCAAGGCAAACGCAATCGCGTCATCAGTGGCGGTGTCGCACGCATGTAACGCGGTGACGACGCTGACTTTTGCCGGTAACGCGGGTGATTGAATGGATTCCGCTACTGACAAATTAAGGAAATTCATGCGCGCAAAACCCAATTGTTGCGCCAGTTGGCGCGAATGGGTTACCAATTCGTCGCGGGTTTCAATGCCAAAGATAGCGGATTCATCCGGCAGATTTTTGAATAACAAATCATACAAAATAAAACCTAAATAGGATTTCCCCGCACCGTGATCGACCAAATTCAGCGCGCCTTGTTGTTGGTGCAGCTCACGCAACGGCGTTTCTAACAACTGGAACAAGTGATAAACCTGCTTTAATTTGCGCCGCGAATCTTGGTTTAATTTGCCGTCACGCGTCAAAATATGCAGCGCTTTTAAGAGCTCAACGGATTGACCAGGGCGCAGGTCTAAATTGAGTGGTGCAGGTTTTTTCATGTGTTGAACAATTCCGTTCGCCCTGAGCTTGTCGAAGGGCAGTTAACTGATAATCCATTCATGGTTCGACCAGCTGTGCGTGTGCTGTTGGGGCTTTAGCCCCTTACAGCCCCGGCCTAGCTCGTGCGGGTGCACCACGAACGGACTAGGTTTAATTATTACTTCATTGCCAGCGCCCGCAAACGGCTTTGTTCTAATTGCACGGCATCCGGTTTAATGAGCCAGCCGTGCACGTTTTCCAGCACCAAATCGCTAAGAGCGGCAATCCAATCTGGGCGCTGATTGAGGCAGGGAATGTAGTGATATTCGCCACCGCCTGCGTGTTGAAAATCTTCTTTGCCTTCTTGGGCGATTTCTTCCAGCGTTTCTAAACAATCGGCGACGAAGCCCGGACAGACTACGTCAATGCGCTTAACGCCTTGTTTTCCAAGCGATTTTAGCGTGGCGGTCGTGTACGGTTTAATCCATTCTGCCTTGCCGAAACGCGATTGAAAACTGACGATATATTGCTCTTTG
>JAVHQT010000079.1:0-9641 GCA_036171275.1 Gallionellaceae bacterium
CGCGGGGCAGGGCGCGGTGTACGAAGCCTTTGAAAAACATAAAAACAAACTCGAACAAGAAGGTTTGTTTGATCCGGAACGCAAGCGAGCTTTGCCTATTTTTCCCCGTCAAATCGGTATCGTTACTTCTTTACAAGCAGCGGCTTTGCGTGATGTCTTGCGCACGCTTTCGAATCGAATGCCCAGCGTTCCGATTGTTATCTATCCCACGCCAGTGCAAGGTGTCGATGCGGGACAAAAAATTGCATCGGCTATTCGGATTGCCAACGAACGAGCTGAATGTGACACGCTGATCGTTTGTCGTGGCGGCGGCAGTCTTGAAGATTTATGGGCGTTTAATGAAGAAGTCGTGGCGCGCGCAATTGCCGCCAGCCGCATTCCGTTGGTGTGCGGTATTGGGCATGAAACCGATTTCACCATTGCCGATTTTGTCGCGGATTATCGCGCCGCCACACCCACCGCAGCCGCACAAGCAAGTGTGCCAGATGCTGAAGAACTTGCGCAACGCCAGCAACATTGTGCGGAACGTCTGTCTAGGGCGATGTTAAGGCGTTTAGAAGCCGCGATGCAACAATTGGATTATTGCCAGCGTCGCGTCTTACATCCAACGCAGCGCTTGCAGCAACAAAGCGAAAAATTGACACACTTCCAACAGCGTTTAATGCAGACGCACAAACAGCTGACGCAGCAACGAAATTGGTACTGGGAAATGTTGCGGCAACGATTGCAGCGCGCACGTCCGCAGTTATTAAGTCGCCAAAGCCAGCAAACCGCGTTAGCACTGCGCTTGCAAGAAGCTATGACGCACTGCCTACAAGCGCAAACCTTTAAAATGACTGCGCTGGATAAAAACTTGCAACTGATTGATCCTAAACAAGTTTTATCTCGCGGCTACAGTATGGTGCGTGATGAACACGGAAAAATTGTGGTCAACGCTGCGCAGCTAAAAGAAGGAGAAATACTCAAAGTGCATTTCGCACACGGTTCGGCAGTGACGCAAGTGATGGAGATACAAGGAAAATAAGTACTTAACGTCGATTTAAGTGAGTTTCCCCCCGTTATTCCTTGAAACAGGTTTCAATTCAAGCAGTTACATTTAAGCTGTAAAAAAATAAAAAAATAACCCCTTCAGGGGACATTAGGAGAGCGCGCACCGTGAGAAATAACCAACCCGTGACACAAAACGAAATTGCTTTCCCCAAAGAGCGCTATTTGGTTTCTAAAACCGATCTGAAGGGAATCATTACCTTTACCAATGATGAATTTGTGCGCGTCAGTGGTTTTTCACGCGCCGAGTTACTCGGGCAAAGTCACAATCTGGTGCGACATCCTGATATGCCGGCGCAGGTGTTTAGTGATTTGTGGGCGACACTAAAGCGTGGTGATCCTTGGCACGGGATGGTTAAAAATCGGACCAAAAACGGCGATTTCTATTGGGTCGATGCGTTTGTAGTGCCGATCAAAAAGAACGGAACAATTACCGGTTATATGTCGGTGCGCTCCGAGCCGTCTCGCGAGCAAATTAACACTGCTATCGCCTTATACCAAACCCTTGAAAATTCAAATAAAACCTTGTCTTCGGTGCGGCGCACTCTGGGATTGAGAGCCCGCTTGTCAATAGTCAACGTTATCGCCGCGATTTTTATGGCCGGAATTTCTTTGTTCGATTTGTTCGCCATCAAACAAGGCAACGATAACTTGACCGCCGCCAACTTTGAACAATTTGAACCCGCATTAGCGATGCAAAAAACGCTGGGGCTAATGGATGGCGCTTATAAACATGCGGCGTTGGGGTTGATGCATGATCCTGCCGGTAAACTTGCCAGCCAACATATGCATCCGCTTGAAAAGCATTTAGATTCGATTGACAATAAAATTAAGCAGATTATTGAACTGCGTGCGGTGATTGTTCAGCATCCGCAAGATGAAGAAATGAAGCAGTTGGTTGCGCTTTTTAATGCAACCAGTGATGTCTATATTCAAAAAGGCTTGCAACCCTTGCGTGAGGATTTAAACAATGGACGTTACGACGCAGCAGCTGTTTTATTAAGCAATGAACTGTATCAGGATTACGAAGAGGCGAAAAAACAGGCAAAAATCGTTGAAAAACATATACTTGATGAGATTCGTGAAAATAAACAGCTCAGCACCAATGAATATCAGCGAGCAATTTTGATTGCCATTGCGTTGTGGTTTGTCGGGCAGGTGTTGATGCTGGTTGTGTCGCAGCGGCAAGCAAGCAGAATTATTGCCCAACTTGAAGCGGTGGTGACTGAGTTTGGTTATATGTCTGAAGGAAAGATGACGCGGAACATTGATATTCACGCCAGTGATGAATTGGGGTATTTGAATAAATCACTGGCGATTATGCAAACCGATGTGAAGATGATGCTCGATGGAATGCACGAAGCAGTGTTGGCGTTGCAGCAAAAAAGCGCCGATCTGGATGCGCAAATGTTTATCGTGTTAATGCAATCGCATCAACAGCAGTCTCAAGTGCAAACGGTGGCGGCAACAACAGAAGAATTTAGCAATTCTGTGCTGGACGTGGCCGAGCGTGCCTTGGCGACTTCTCAATTGGCAACCGATTCGCAACAACGGATCTTGTCTTGTAATCTGAGTATGGGGCAAAGCATGGAAGCCAACGCCAAAGTCCTTAAAACAGTGAACGATTCTAGCCAAATTATCGTTGAGCTGAATGAAAGTATTTTAAGAGTGAGCGAGGTAACCACCACCATTCGTTCAATTGCTGATCAGACTAATTTGCTGGCGTTAAATGCGGCGATTGAGGCTGCCCGCGCCGGCGAATCTGGGCGTGGTTTTGCTGTTGTCGCCGATGAAGTTAAAAAATTAGCGGAAAATACCGCGCGCAGCACCACGGACATTACTAAAATTATTCAATGTATTCATCAGGTTGCAGATCGTGCGGTTAAGTCGATGCAAGGCGCTGTGTCTGAAGTCGATATTGGTGTGGTCAAAATGAAGCATAGCGTCGAAGAATTAACGCAAATTACCCAAGCGAGTGAAACAATGAATCAAATGTCGCAACAGATTTCTAACAGCGCCAGCGAACAAGCGCAAGCAGGATCGCAAGTGGCAAATAGTATGGAGCAAGTCGCTCAGTCGGTGGAGCAAAATGTACAAATTGCGCAGCAAGCCGCTGATTTATCTAAAGAATTGCGCGCAGTTTCGGAACGCCTGAAACAATTAATGGCAGAATTTGAACTATTTCCTCGGGTTGCCGATGAGAAAACGTCGCTATGGTCGAAGCAGTCGAATGCAGATTTTATTGAGCTGTGAGGGGTTGAACAATGGCCACGAGCGTAATGAGATTGCACTGAACTGGTCGAAGGGTGCGGTCATAGCACGCTTCTTCCTAAACCTGAAAATCGAGCCATTCTGGCAACGTGCTTGGGTTTACGAAATGGAAAGAGCAGCAAAAGAACTGACTTGAAGTGCCCGAAAATACTTGACCACTTCAAACCAGCGCGACAACCGCTTACCGCTTGCTCGGCATCATTGCCATTTTGTTATTTATTCGAGGTGGACGAGGGCGTTACACCCTTTAGCAGTGCGCAGCCAATTCAATCTTTAGCGTTGCCAACTAGGGCTTTTAATATCAATATCGGGGCGGGCTGCATTATAATCAGCGCCCTTTTTTAATGCCCAAGAGAACTGTTTATGTCTAGCGCAGCGCGTCGTTTTTCCCTCCTCGGTCATGCCGCTCTTTCCACTTTTCGGCTGGATAAGCTGCGTCAGGTTTTATGCACGGCGGCACCAGAATTGCGTTTGGAACTAGCTAGACATTGCTATTTCGTTGATTTAAAACATGATTTATCTGAAGCTGAACAGGCACTTTTAAAACGTTTATTGAGTATCGACACGGTGGAGTCGGTTGCGGGCACGCCCGCTGCTTTGTTGGTTTTGCCACGTTTGGGCACGATTTCGCCGTGGTCGTCCAAAGCGACCGATATTGCCCAACATTGTGCACTAGCCAACGTGGCGCGAATTGAACGTGGCGTAGCGTTTTATCTGACCGACACACAGGGCAATGCGCCTACGGCAACGGACTTGCTACTGGTATTGCCGTTGTTGCACGACAGAATGACCGAATCCGTGATTACCGATTTAACTGACATTGCGGCACGCATTTTTCAGCATGGCACGCCTCAGCCGTTGTCCACGGTGGATATTTTGCGCGGCGGTGATGCCGCGTTAGCGCTGGCCAATCGGGATTTGGGCTTGGCATTATCCAGTGATGAAATTTCCTATCTTGTTGAAAACTTTAATAAATTACAGCGCAATCCCACCGACGTGGAATTGATGATGTTCGCGCAGGCGAATTCCGAACATTGCCGCCACAAAATTTTTAACGCCGATTGGGTGATTGATGACGAAGCGCAAGCCATTTCCTTGTTTGGCATGATTCGCAACACGCATAAGCTGCATCCGGCGGGCACGGTGGTGGCGTATTCGGATAATTCTTCGGTAATTGAAGGCGCGGAAATTGAGCGTTTTTATCCGCGCACTGGCGGCGGCTATGCTTTTAGCAGCGAACTGACGCACACACTGATGAAAGTGGAAACACACAATCACCCAACGGCGATTGCACCTTTTGCGGGCGCGGCGACGGGTTCGGGTGGCGAGATCCGCGACGAAGGCGCAACCGGTTCCGGCTCAAAACCGAAAGCGGGCTTGGCAGGTTTTTCCGTGTCTAATTTAGCGATTCCGGGCTTTGAACAACCATGGGAAATCGCGCCTTACGGTAAACCAGGGCGTATTGCGTCCGCTTTGCAAATTATGTTGGATGGTCCGCTAGGCGCGGCTGCCTTTAATAATGAATTTGGTCGCCCCAATCTGGCAGGCTATTTCCGTACTTTTGAACAAGACGTCAACGGTGAAATGCGCGGCTATCATAAGCCGATTATGTTGGCGGGCGGTGTCGGCAGCATTGCCGCGAATCACACGCATAAACACGATTTACCGACTGGCGCATTGTTGATTCAACTCGGCGGCCCCGGCATGTTAATTGGTTTGGGCGGTGGCGCAGCTTCTAGCATGGACACCGGCGCGAATGCAGAAAATCTCGATTTTGATTCGGTGCAACGCGGCAATCCGGAAATGCAGCGGCGCGCGCAAGAGGTCATTGACCGTTGCTGGCAATTGGGCGCAGACAACCCCATTCTGTCGATTCACGATGTGGGCGCGGGCGGCATTTCCAATGCGTTGCCGGAACTTGTCCACGGTGGCGGCAAAGGGGCGCGCTTTGAATTGCGCGCCGTACCGTCGGAAGAACGTGGCATGTCGCCAATGCAGATTTGGAGCAACGAAGCGCAAGAGCGTTATGTGCTGGCGATTCCACCTGAGCGATTGGCCGAATTTTCCGCCATGTGCGAACGCGAACGCTGCCCGTTTGCCGTGTTGGGACACGCGATTGCTGAAGACCAATTGATTGTTCATGACACCGAATTTAACAACAATGCGGTGGCGATGCCGCTGTCAGTTTTGCTCGGCAAGCCGCCCAAAATGACGCGGACTGTCAGCCGCGAAGCGCTGAACTTGCCTGCGTTTGATACTCAGAATATTGAATTAAAACAAGCAGTTGAGCGTGTTTTACGCTTACCTTCCGTGGCGGATAAAACCTTTTTGATTAGCATTGGCGATCGCACGGTGGGCGGCATGACGGCACGAGATCAAATGGTCGGGCCGTGGCAAGTGCCGGTGGCGGACGTCGCCGTGACGCTGATGGGATTTAACACACATTTAGCGGAAGCATTTGCGCTGGGTGAACGCACGCCGATTGCGGTGTTGAACGCGCCTGCTTCCGGACGCATGGCGATTGGCGAAGCGCTAACCAATATCGCGGCGGCGTCCATCGCAAAAATCGGCGATATTAAATTGTCGGCTAATTGGATGGCTGCGGCTGGACACCACGGCGAAGATGCCGCTTTGTTTGACACGGTACACGCGGTGGGCATGGGGTTGTGTCCGCAACTGGGCATCAGCATTCCGGTCGGCAAGGATTCAATGTCGATGAAAACCACGTGGCAAGAAGGCGAAACCAATAAAGCGGTGATTGCGCCGTTATCCCTGATTGTGACTGCGTTTGCGCCGTGTCGCGATGCACGCAAAACGCTGACCCCGCAATTGGTGCAGGACGCGGACAGTGTCATTTTGCTGCTCGATTTGGGCGCGGGCAAAAATCGCATGGGCGGATCGGCGTTGGCGCAGGTGTTTCAACAAACCGGTAAAGAAGCACCGGATGTGGATGACGCAGCCGCACTGAAGTCTTTTTTCGAGCTGATTCAACAGTTTAACGCGCAGGGTAAATTACTGGCTTATCACGACCGTTCCGATGGCGGAATGCTGGCAGCATTGTGCGAAATGGCGTTTGCATCAAAAACGGGGCTTGATATTTTATTGAATGAAATCAACGGGTTAGATATTGATGTTTTGTTCAATGAAGAACTCGGTGCGTTAGTGCAAGTGCGCTGCACAGAGCTAGCAGAAATCTTGCAATGCTGCGCTAGTCATGGCTTAAAGCATGTGCACCGCGTGGCGCGTTTAAACAACACCCATCGAATTGAAATTTCACGCGGTGGGCACATTTTGTTCAGTGAAAGCGTGCTGGCGTTGCGGCGGATGTGGTCTGAGACGACTTATCAAATGCAAAAATTGCGAGACAATCCGGTTTGCGCGCAGCAAGAGTTTGATCGGATTTTGGATGAAAACGACCGTGGCTTGCACGTCAGCCTGACTTACGATTTGAATGAAAATCCCGCTCAATTTTTGAATGACATTGAGTCTTCTAACCCAGCTGAGTTTTCTAACACCGCTGAGTCTTCTAACACCGCTGAGTCTTCTAACCCAGCTGAGTCTTCTAACACCGCTGAGTTTTCTAACACCGTTCGCGGTGAGCCTGTCGAACCGTCTGCGCTGATTCATCCTTCGACAAGCTCAGGACGAACGGCATTAACGATACAGCCTACAAGCTCAGGACGAACGGCATTAACGATACAGCCCACACGCTCAATTCGAACGGTATCGGCGGCGCGTCCCAAAATGGCGATTCTGCGTGAACAAGGTGTGAATGGTCAGGTAGAAATGGCGGCGGCCTTTGACCGTGCCGGTTTTGCGGCAGTGGATGTGCACATGAGTGATATTATTAGTGGCCGAATTAAACTAAATGAATTCAAAGGCTTAGTTGCTTGTGGTGGATTTTCGTACGGCGACGTTTTGGGCGCAGGCGAAGGTTGGGCAAAATCCATTTTGTTTAATGCGATCGCACGCGAACAATTCGAAGCCTTTTTTCAACGTCAAGATACGTTTGCCCTCGGCGTGTGCAACGGTTGCCAGATGATGAGTAACCTGCACGAAATCATCCCGGGCGCAGCAAACTGGCCACATTTTTCACGCAACCAATCGGAGCAATTTGAAGCGCGTTTTGTGATGGTGGAAGTGCAACCCTCACCGTCCATTTTCTTTGATGGCATGGCGGGCAGTCGAATGCCGATTGTGGTGGCGCACGGCGAAGGGTATGCGGACTTTGCCAATGCCGAAAAACTAGCCGCCGCACAGTCGCTGATTTCCTTGCGTTATGTTGACCATCAAGGGCGCGTAACTGAAACTTATCCGCTCAATCCGAACGGTTCGCCAGGCGGCATTACCGGTTTAACCACGCCAGATGGGCGCTTTAGTATCATGATGCCGCATCCTGAACGCGTGTTTCGTGCCGTGCAAAACGCTTGGCACCCGACTGATTGGCAAGAAAACGGCGCATGGTTAAGAATGTTCCAGAACGCAAGAAAGTGGGTTGGTTAAGGTTAAGTGAAGAAGATTTTTTAGAAAATTTATTTATATTAAACAATAAGTTATGTGTTTTAGTTATTGTTTAACTTGAATGAAATAAGCGCATCTTCATTGCTACTCGGGCAAGCGATAATCTTAAACCACGCATGCTTGAGCTTCGCAAAGAGCTTAGGGTAAATGATGAATTGAGGCGACGATTCTTGAGGCTAGTCCAGTTCAAAACAATGCTTTGAGCGCGGGCAGTAGGGTTTGTAAAATCAGTATTTGCGCGGCGGCGGTAGGATGAAGATTGTCAGCTTGGAAATGATCATCACTTAATTTTTCCAGCATAAACGGGACAAGCTTGACGTGATAATGTTTTGCCAATTTAGGATATAGCGCAGCAAATTGTTGGCTGTAAACGCCGTAGTTTGGCGGCAAGCGCATGCCAATCAGTAGCACTTTTGCGTGCGCTTTTTGGGTTTGTTGAATCAGCAACCCCAAATTACGTTCAGTTTCCGCAAGCGGCATTCCGCGCAAGCCGTCATTAGCGCCCAGTTCCAAAATAACAATACGGGGTTGATATTTTTGCAGTAGATTTTCTAAGCGACGCACCCCGCCCGCAGTCGTTTCACCGCTGACACTGGCGTTGACAACCGTGTCAGATGTGCCACTTTGCACTAAGTTTCTTTGCAAAAGACTGACCCATGCGGCTTCGCGGCTGATGCCATAACCGGCGGATAAACTATCGCCAAAGACAAGAATTGTGTGGGCGTGAACGGTGCTTGCCAACAAAACCAGTATGACAAAGAAACTAAACTGACTAAGAGATAATTTTTTCATGACAACCATTGTGCAAGCAGTTGCCTTATCCAAGCAAGTATTAAGTGGCGGGCTGCCGTTACAAATTTTGCACGAAGTAAGCTTTTCGCTCAAACAAGGTGAAAATTTAGCGATTACGGGCAGTTCCGGTTCTGGCAAATCGACTTTATTGGGTTTGCTAGCGGGCTTGGATATGCCCTCAAGTGGACAAATTTTATTGAATGGGGTCGATTTAACGCGCCTTGACGAGGACGGGCGGGCGCGTTTGCGCGGCGAAATGGTCGGCTTTGTCTTTCAATCTTTTCAGCTACTGCCGGCTTTAAATGCCCTAGAAAACGTGATGCTACCGTTGCAATTACGGGGTGAGGCAGCGGCGCTGGAACGTGCAAAAGTGGCTTTAGAACAAGTTGGTTTAACGGCGCGCATCCATCATTTACCCAACCAACTTTCCGGTGGAGAGCAGCAGCGAGTTGCCTTGGCGCGCGCTTTTGTGACCCAGCCGCGTATTTTGTTTGCAGACGAACCAACCGGTAACCTTGATGCCGCAACGGGTGCGCAAATTATTGAGTTAATGTTAGCGCTGAATCGTGCGCAGGGAACAAGTTTGGTTTTGGTGACGCATGATGCGGTTTTGGCGCAACGCTGTGGGGTGCAGCTAAAACTGGCGGCTGGTCGTGTTTGTTTGTGAGTATGTGCTGTAAGTATCTGATTATATTGATATTTATTTAAATGGCTAGTTCATTTAATGCCCGATTCAACCTTAATTTCCCAAAAAAATAGTGGAACAATTCAAGACCAGCGAGGATAATCGCCGCGCCCACGTTTTCGGTCAGCTCAGAAACACATCAAAGATCAGCTCAGAATCATTTTATTATCTCGTCAACTTTCCCTCTTTTTATAAAATATCATGTCAAAACATTACCTTACTCCCTTATTTTCTCCTAAATCTGTTGCCGTCTTTGGCGCCAGTGATCGCGTGGATGCGGTCGGTCAAATCGTGTTTCAAAATATGTTGGAATGCAATTTTCAGG
>JAVHQT010000080.1:0-9625 GCA_036171275.1 Gallionellaceae bacterium
ATAAAAAAGCCAACGCGGATTATGTCAGTGAAGTTGATCGCACTGCCGAGCAAACAATTATTCGAACTATTTTAGAAGCCTATCCGCATCACGCAATTTTAGCAGAAGAGAGTGGCGCACAAGGGGAATCCGAATTTATCTGGATTATTGACCCGCTGGATGGGACGACCAACTTTTTGCACGGTTTCCCGCAATATTCAGTGTCGATTGCTTTGCAGCAAAATGGCGTGTTGATGCAAGGGGTGATTTACGATCCGATTAAAAATGATTTATTCACCGCCACGCGGGGACGAGGCGCTTACCTGAACGACAAACGCATTCGCGTCAGTAAGCGCGATGTGTTGGCGGATAGTTTAATTGGCACGGGTTTTCCGTATTCTAAAATGGATCATTTAGACGCGTATTTGAGCATCTTGCGCGAGGTGATTCAAAAAAGTGCGGGGCTGCGTCGCCCCGGTTCGGCTGCGCTGGATTTGGCTTATACCGCTGCCGGTCGTTACGATGGCTTTTTCGAAACCGGTTTAAAACCGTGGGATATTGCGGCCGGCTGCTTGTTAATCACCGAAGCGGGCGGCATGGTGGGCGATTTGCAGGGCAACGAAAATTACCTCAGTTCAGGGCATATTTGCGCCGGCAATCCGAAGATTTTTTCCCAGTTGTTGCAATTGATGGCGCCGCATTTAAGTGAGGGGTTAAAAGCTTAACAAGCGCTTTTTGGGTTCGTGGCGCACCCGCAAGATGGAGTGCGAACGGTTGCGGTAATCCGGGCTTGCTTAAAAGTTTGATGTTTGCCGCAGCGCTACCGCTGAGGCGTGGTTTAAAGCACCGTTCTAGCTTTGGGCGATGTCGCCTTAGATTTCGACCCGCGTGCCCATTTCAACGACGCGATTAGTTGGAATTTTGAAAAAATCAGCAGCATTGACTGCGTTTTTTGATAGGGCGATAAACAGTTTTTCGCGCCATTTCATCATGCCAGGGTTGGGGGCGCTGACGATCAGTGCCCGTGAGGTGAAGAAGGAAGTGCTCATCATGTCAAAAGCCAGTCCTTGATTGCCGCATTCTGCCAAGGCCGCCGGCACATCCGGTCTGTCCATAAAGCCGTAAAAAATCCGTACTCGGTAAAAGTCATTGCCTAATTCGTCAATCAATAAGCGGTTGCCTGCGGTGACGTAAGGTTTGTCTTCAATCACCACGGTTAAGATAACATTCCGTTGGTGCAGCACTTGATTGTGTTTAAGATTGTGTAACAACGCAGCTGGAGCATCTTCATTTGCGCCGGCTAAAAAAACCGCCGTGCCCTGAACCCGATGAATGCTATTGGCGCTGTCGATAAACAATTTAAGTGGCACGGCGCGTCGGGCAATTTCTTCAAAAAGCAATTTTCTGCCGCGTTTCCAAGTGATTAAGACCGTGAATGAAATAATCGCGATGCCGATGGGAAACCATCCGCCTTGCGGAATTTTGATGGCGTTTGCGGCGAAATAGGCAAAATCAAATAAGAAAAAAGTGCCCAGCAGTGGCGTTAAAATCCAGAATGACCAGCGCCAAGCAATTAATACAAAGGCGATTAAAATGGTGTCGATCATCATCGTTCCGGTTACGGCAATGCCATAGGCAGCGGCTAAATTGCTGGAATTTTGGAAGGTTAGGACTAAATAAATAACCGCAACATACAGTGTCCAATTGGTGAGCGGCACATAAATTTGTCCGTGCGCTTTGTCTGAGGTTTGGCGAATGTTCATGCGCGGTAAAAAGCCCATTTGTACCGATTGACTGGCGACTGAAAATGCCCCTGAAATAACCGCTTGCGAGGCAATAACAGTGGCGCAAGTCGCCAGCAAAACCAGCGGAATTATCGCCCACGCCGGCGCAAGTAGGTAAAACGGATTGTCGATAGCGTGCGGCGAATGTAACAGCAACGCACCTTGTCCAAAATAATTCAGAATTAATGCGGGTTGCACGAAACTAAACCACGTCAGGCGAATCGGAAATTTTCCAAAATGCCCCATGTCGGTGTACAGCGCCTCGCCGCCGGTTACCGCTAAAACCACCGAGCCTAAGGTCAAAAAAGACAGCCAAGGATCGCGCATTAAAAAGTGATACGCATACAGGGGATTCAGTGCCCATAATATGTCTGGACTTTGCGCGATAGACAGCACACCCAATATGCCCAAGGTGCTAAACCAGAGAATCATAATTGGTCCAAACGCAATGCCCATCATGCCGGTGCCGCGTTTTTGGACTAAAAATAACAGCGTTAAAATGCTTAGCGTGACCGGAATAATGTAGCTGTTGAGCTTGGGGGCGATGACGTTTAGCCCTTCGACCGCAGAAAGCACGGAAATCGCCGGGGTAATCATGCTGTCGCCATAAAACAAAGCAGCGGCTAAAACGCCCAGCATTGCCAATAACCATTTGGTTTTGGGGCGATCTGCGTTGAGTTCACTCGCTAGTGCCAGTAACGCCAACGAGCCGCCTTCGCCGCGATTGTCGGCGCGCATAATTACCACTACGTATTTAATCGAAACCAGCAGCACAATTGTCCAAAACATCAGTGACAATACGCCAAAGATATTCGCTGCTACCACCGGCAACGGATGGTGACCAACGAAGGTTTCTTTGAGTGCATACAGCGGACTAGTGCCAATGTCGCCATAAACGACACCAATCGCTCCTAGCATCAGTGTCGATAATTTTTGTTTATGTGCTTGACTCATGCGTGGCGTGCTTTGTGGGCTAGATTTAGAGTGGGGCGCACGATACGCCAGTTAATCGGCAATTTCAAACTGAAATACGGGGCGATTAGAAAATTAAGAATTAAATAAAATCCAATATAATCATGTACTTATAAATTTACAGCAAATATCATTTCCAGAGGAATCTGCTTTTTAGGTCGTAAAACCTGGCGCATCTAAGCCATCAATCTGCTTCGTCCAGCGTAGCTTAGCATCGTGCCGGCAGGGCAATTAGTGAGTGGTAGACGGCGCTGAAGCCGATTTTAGAAACTTGAAAATTAATGAATAAAATCAAGCGCGGTCAAGCCTTAGACGAAGTAACCCAGCTAGTACCCGATATTCGCAACAATGAGCATCTATTCTTGGTTGCCATTCGAGAGCACGAGCACTACAAAGTCAGAGACTACAACAGGGCAATCAGAACGCTCCGACTCGACGATTCGTGGTTGTCATCTTGGGAAAACGCGCACGAAGACTTTTCCAGAATATCTCCGAACCCATCGCTGTCCGCTGGGTTTGTTCGCACCAATCTCGATAGGCTTTATAGATTTCGTCATTCGATGTTTCGGTGGATGATGAGCAATGAATCCCCTCATCTTCGATCCACGCCAACAGGGTCAGAAGCGAGCTTGTCCCACCCTGACTCACTGCAAATAAGCGTGAACCATTCTTAACGTTTCTGAATGTTTATGAGCAAACCGCGAGAGCGGCAAGTTAGTGGCGAAAATCATTTGTCGCGTAACATGCTAATTTCGATACCCATCACAAGAGGCGAAGGCCTAATAGGGAGACAGCGATATAGGCCTACGTCACCCACCTTAAACTTGATAACTTTCGTAAAATGCTTTCGTTGCTGCGACTTTGAGTCCAAATCCAACGGGACTATCCTGCGAAGAATCAAAAACGATTTAGGGGGTTTTGCTTGGGTTGTCTTCAAAATCGACCTTGCCGTCTTCATTCAAGCAAGGCCGGAAGTTGATGTTCATCTTGGAATGAAGCACGTTCGTTTACGAAAGATTGATTTTCATGGGTAGCTCAGTAAAAGTGGCGGTAGCTCAGTTTTTTTTTGATGTTATAACATTTTAGCCCACAAGGGCTACCGCTGAGCTACCGAAAAATGGGGGCACTTGGGTTTGGTTGGCTTCACAAAGGGCTACTCGACAAAGGACATAAGTGAATGAGTGACAATAAAAACAATAGGTTAGAAAAAGAAGTACGGAAAATAAAGACTGGCGAAATACATACGCCAATGATGCAGCAGTATCTGCGGATTAAAGCTGAGCATAGCGATAAATTATTGTTTTATCGCATGGGCGATTTTTACGAATTATTCATGGAGGATGCAGTTCGTGCCGCAAAATTACTGGATATTACGCTGACGCAACGCGGCACCTCGAATGGCAATCCGATCAAAATGGCAGGCGTGCCTTACCATGCCGCAGAGCAATATTGGGCGCGACTGGTGAAGCTTGGTGAATCGATCGCGATTTGTGAACAAATCGGCGACCCCGCCAGTAGCAAAGGGCCGATAGAGCGCAAAGTGGTGCGAATTATTACGCCCGGAACGGTAACTGATTCTGCTTTATTGGAAGACAAGCGCGATAGTTTATTGCTGGCGTTGCAGGAACGGCGCGGCAAATTGGGCTTGGCGTGGTTGAATTTAGCCTCCGGGCAATTTTTTATCAGCGAAACCAGTAGCTCGCATTTGTCGACCGAATTGGAGCGTTTGCAAGCGTCGGAAATTTTGTATGCTGACAATGCCGAGATAAAAAATCAGCTTAAAACTGCGGGCAAAGGCTTGCCGGATTGGTATTTTGAGTTGGAAACTGCGCGTCGCGCACTGTGTCAACAGTTTCAAACAATCGATTTGGCTGGCTTTGGTTGCGAGCACTTTACGGTCGGTTTGGCGGCGGCGGGTGCTTTGCTGAATTATGCGAAATTGACGCAAGGACAAGCCATTAGTCATCTGCACGGCTTGCAAGTTTATAGCGCAGAAGATTATGTGCGCATGGATGCCGCCACCCGTCGTAATTTGGAAATTACCCAAACGCTACGTGGCGAGCCCGCGCCAACCTTGTTTTCTTTGCTGGACACTTGCGCTACTAATATGGGCAGCCGGCTGTTGGCAAATTGGCTTCATCATCCTGTGCGAGATCGCGCTGTGTTGCGCGCCAGATTGCTGGCGGTTGCGCAATTGGAAACACTGTATGCCGCGCTTCAGCAGCTGCTAAAACCCTGTGTTGACGTAGAGCGCATCACTGCGCGTATCGCCTTGCGTTCGGTTAGGCCGCGCGATTTAACCGGTCTGCGCGATACCTTGCTGAGCTTGCCGGCGTTATACGCGCGCTTAAAAAACACCGAATCCGCGCTGCTTAAAAGTTTGATCGACGCGTTTGATTTCGCGGTCAACACGCCGTTACCAACGGGTTTGAATGTCGCTGAACAAGACGAATTGCTTGCGCTGTTACAGGCGGCGCTACAGTCCGAACCGTCCAGTGTGTTGCGTGAAGGCGGGGTGATTGCCGATGGTTTTGATGCCGAGCTAGACGAATTGCGTGGCATTCAAAATAATTGCGGCGATTTTTTATTGGCGTTGGAAACGCGAGAACGCGCACGCACTGGCATCGCGACGCTTAAAGTGGAATATAACCGCGTACATGGTTTTTATATCGAAGTGACGCACGCCAATAGCACGGCGGTGCCCGATGATTATCGCCGCCGCCAAACCTTAAAAAATGCCGAGCGTTACATCACGCCTGAGCTAAAAGCCTTTGAAGACAAAGCGCTATCTGCGAACGACCGTGCGCTTGATAGAGAAAAAGTCCTTTATAATCAGTTACTTGAAAAAATATTGCCTTTTGTTCCGTCCTTGCAGCGTATTGCCATTGCTATCGCAGAACTAGATGTATTGGCGACGTTTGCCGAGCGCGCCGCACGCTTGAATTTTAACCCGCCACGGTTTACTGATGAAGCCGAAATCAGCGTTATTCTAGGTCGGCATCCGGTGGTGGAAGCGCAAATTTTGGCGAGTGGCAGCGGCCAATTCACCCCGAATGACACGCAACTGAACGAAGCGCGACGATTGGTGTTGATTACAGGTCCAAACATGGGCGGCAAATCCACCTATATGCGGCAAGTGGCGATGACGGTATTGCTGGCGCATATCGGCAGTTATGTGCCGGCACAAA
Organism: Gallionellaceae bacterium; assembly: GCA_036171275.1. Taxonomy (GTDB): domain Bacteria; phylum Pseudomonadota; class Gammaproteobacteria; order Burkholderiales; family Gallionellaceae; genus PALSA-1006. The sequence continues at coordinate 5,924 of JAVHQT010000080.1, forward strand.
GCGCGGTATTAGGTGAAATCGATCAAATCTTTACCCGCATTGGCGCGGCAGACGATCTGGCGAGCGGGCGTTCAACCTTCATGGTTGAAATGACCGAAGCGGCGAATATTTTGCACAATGCCACCGAAAAAAGCTTGGTGCTGGTCGATGAAATTGGACGCGGCACGTCCACATTTGACGGACTTGCCCTCGCGTATGCCATTGCGCGCCAGTTGCTGGAAAAGAACCGAAGTTATACCTTGTTTGCCACCCATTATTTTGAATTGACGCGTCTCAGCGATGAATTTTCGCAACTGGTCAACGTGCATCTGGCTGCGGTCGAACATCAGCATCGCATCGTTTTTTTGCATTCGGTAAACGAAGGTGCGGCCAGTCAAAGTTATGGCCTACAAGTTGCCGCCTTGGCGGGCGTGCCGAATGAAGTAATTCGGCTAGCTAAAAAACAACTGTTGAAACTAGAACAAAACAGTGTTGCCCACAATCCACAAGGCGATTTGTTTGATCAGCAAATCACGGCGCAAACCGAGCCAGCAGAACATCCGGTGCTACAAACATTGCGCGACCTAGAGCCTGATGCGCTCAGCCCAAGAGAAGCCTTAGCACAACTCTATCAATTGAAGAAAATGCTGTAGGAATTGGGTTTGCGAGGCAGGGCTGATGGGGGTCGTGCCAAGGCGGTGTACTTGGCATGGGGCATTAACCTGCGCGACGAGAAGGCGTTGTTGGGAATCTGGATCGCCCAAACCGAGCGCGCAAAGTTCGGGCTGCACGTTGCCAACGAACGAAAAAACCGTGGCGTACACGACATTTTTTTGCTTGCTAGTTTTCGCTTGATTCTCGTTTTCCTTCGGTATAATCCGCAGCCATGAAACCTACTTTAACTGCAGCCCCACACGCTTTGGACCTCGCCCGCAAGGTGTTGAGTATTGAAGCCAACGCCATTTCGGCACTTTTACCCCGCATCGACGATTCTTTTTTGCAGGTATTGAATCTTATTTTGGCTTGTCACGGACGGGTGATTGTCAGTGGCATGGGCAAATCTGGGCATATCGCGCGCAAAATTGCCGCCACCATGTCTAGCACCGGAACGCCCGCTTATTTTGTGCATCCGGGCGAAGCCAGTCACGGCGATTTAGGGATGATTACCGCTGACGATGTGTTTATCGCGCTGTCTTATTCGGGCGAAAGCGACGAATTACTGACGATTATTCCGGTGATTAAACGCCAAGGTGCAAAGCTGATTAGCCTGACTGGCAACCCGCAATCTAGCCTCGCGCTGGCGGCTGATGCGCATTTAAATGGTGCTGTTGCGCAGGAAGCGTGTCCGATGGGGTTAGCACCCACTGCCAGCACAACCGCTGCGCTGGCCTTAGGTGATGCGTTAGCGGTGGCGTTGTTAGATGCAAAAGGTTTCGGCGAAGAAGATTTTGCCCGCTCGCATCCCGGCGGTAGTTTGGGGCGGCGTTTGCTGACTCATGTGCGTGACGTGATGCACATCGGCGATAGTATTCCGCAGGTGGCGCAACAGGCGACGCTGGCGGAAGCGGTGTTGGAAATGTCGCGCAAAGGCTTGGGTATGACGGCGATTGTCGATGAACAGCAAAAAGTGCTGGGCATTTATACCGATGGCGATTTGCGCCGCACCTTGGAAAAACGGCTTGATTTCAGCGCAACGCCCGTGGCGACGGTGATGTCGGCAACGCCGCGTTGTATCACTGCCGATGCGCTGGCGGTGGAGGCGGTGCAACGTATGGAGCAATTTCGTATTAGCCAAATGTTGGTGGTGGATGCCGATTTTCGCTTGGTTGGTGCGCTAAATATGTTCGATTTGTTGCGCGCCAAGGTTATTTGATGCGCGCTAAATAAATCGCCCGCTTCTTTCAATTCATTTACGGACACGCCTATGCTCAAGCAACGAATTCAACCCATCCGCTTAATCGCTTTTGATGTCGATGGAATTTTGACCGATGGCGGTTTATATTTAAGCGATGCTGGCGAAGAGATGAAACGCTTTAATTCGCTGGACGGGCACGGGCTAAAAATGCTGCAAGCCTCGGGCGTGACACTGGCACTGATTACTGGTCGCACTTCTCGCTGTGTTGAGCAGCGCGCAAAAAATTTGAATATTATTCATATATATCAAGGAGTTAGCGAAAAGTGGCTGGCAATGCAAGATTTGCTGACGCGCTTGAACTTGGCGCCGGAACAGGCTGCTTTTATGGGTGATGACGTGGTGGATTTGCCGGTGATGCGCCGCGTTGGTTTGGCATTGACCGTGCCGCACGCTTCGCCGACCGTGTTTGAATACGCGCATTTTGTAACTCAGCGTGACGGCGGCAACGGTGCAGTGCGTGAAGTGTGCGAACTGATTATGGCGGCACAAGGCACGTTGGATGCGCAACTGGCACCCTATTTGGTATGAATTTCCGGCTGACTTTTTGGGAACGCGCCCGTCATTGGTGGCCGATTTTATTGCCGCTGGTGTTAGTTGCTGGGACGTATTGGTTAAATCAGCAAGTCATGCCGCTGACAGAAAATGGTCAGCACGCAATTCGTCACGACATTGATTTTTCGATGGACAATTTCTCGGCCGTTACGCTGAATGAGCAAGGACAAGCTCGTTATATGATGGCCGCCGATAAAATGTGGCATTTCCAAGATGATAAGATAACGCACTTAAAAGCCCCTCGTTTTGTCAGCATGGCGAACCCCGCTGCACTGCTGGTAGTGTGGGCTGAAACCGGTAAAGTTGCGCCGCATGGCGATGACGTTTTTCTTTATGATCAAATTAAAGTGATGCGTTTAACTGAGACGGAAACCATGTCCGAATTGTCCACCTCGTATTTGCACTTTGTACCAAGCAAAGATCTTGCCGATACCGATCAACCGGTGACGCTGGTCAGTGCGCACGATACCATTCATGCAATTGGCATGACTTTAGACAATGCCAGTCGCACTTTAAATCTTTTATCCAATGTTCAAGCGACGCATGAAGCTATTACTCCTTAAAAAAATACTCTTAATAATCATAGGGTTAGCAATATCTTTTCCGATTTTGGCTGATAAAGCCGATCGTGAACAGCCGATTCATATTGAAGCCGATAAAGTCAATGTAGATGATGTGCGCCGCGTCAGCACCTTTGAAGGCAAAGTCTTGCTGACGCAAGGAACGTTGCGCTTTAGCGCTGATAAATTGGTGGTGACAGAAGATGCGGCAGGGCATCAATTTTGCGTTGCTACTGGTCATACCGCCACGTTTAGACAAAAACGCGAAGGGGTGGACGAGTATGTCGAAGGCTATGGCGAGCGAATTGAATACAACACCGCCAATGAGGCGGTTGATTTTTACACCAATGCGCGGGTGAAACGCAATTTAGACGAAGTGCGCGGCAATCACATTACGTACAGCACCCTAACCGAAATTTTTAAGGTGACCAGTACGCCAGAAAGCGGTCGTGTCCACGCTACGATTCAGCCCAAAAACAAAAACGCTGCCCCCACAAGGTAAGAGCTATGAGCGAATTACACACCCATACTTTAAGTAAACGCTACCGCGCACGCACGGTGGTGCAAGATGTTTCACTATCGGTCCGCAGTGGCGAAGTTGTCGGTTTGCTGGGGCCCAATGGTGCGGGAAAAACCACGAGATTTTATATGATTGTGGGCTTGGTTGCTGTGGATGGCGGCACGATTTTTATTGAT
>JAVHQT010000081.1:0-32651 GCA_036171275.1 Gallionellaceae bacterium
CTTTTCTTGCTCCAACTTGTAATCAAGTTTGTATTTTTTGAGCCAGCCGTTCGCCAAATCGGCGATGTTGGGTTCAATGGACTGTGTCATTTTTATTCTCTAAACCTCATTTGAAACATTTACTGTTTATCAGATATTGCGTTTTGCAAGAGGTCAAGCGCACCGACCTTGTCGGTCTGCCCCTTGTGGGCTTCGACTGTAATCTCGATAACGCGTTGTAATGTGCTCATTTTTTCTCCTTAGCGAATAGATAGTTACGCAGGATATTGCTGCCTAGCGTGCAAGACGTTGATGATCTCGATAGCGGAAGCCGCTACTAAATAATTGGCGTGAACGACCAGTTCACGAGTGCCTGCAACTCGTCCAAGACGGTAAAGGTAAGGATGAAAAGGGAGTTGTGAAACTGCGTATTCGATGGACTCTTGCAAATTTAACGCGGCAAGCAAATTGCGGTCTTCGATGTAACCAAGAATTTGATCCAAATCTTGACTTGCTGTTTCAAGCCAGACGACGTGCTGCATTCTCTTTCAGCTTTTCTTCTATTCTGGTGCGGGCTTTAGACATCACTTCGTCGTGAGGGATACGGATCGCATTGGGCTCATCCGCTAATTGCAGCGATTTCTCCACTTTTGCGCGGAACCAAGCGCCATAGGCAGCTGCTTCATCAGTCGTAGCAAATTGAGATTCAATGGGAGAAAGGGTGGTATTCATGAACGCATTTTAGGTCTGTAAAACACAAAGTGCAAATGGAATTTATTCGCCTTTAGTATTCTGTGCAATATCAATATCAGGATTGATGGCCAGCTAAAGCCATCTTCAACTCACCCTTTGGCTACCTGTTTGACGCGCCCGAATGTCCAAATGTCGTTCAACAAGAAATTGAGTACGCTGGTAAAAACGATGGCGATAAAGTTGGCATAAATGTAATAAATATGCGGCGCCATCAGGTTGGTAAACAAGACTTGAAGCGCGATGCTAAGTCCGCAAGAAAGCGTGTATTGGCCGAATTGCACTACCCACGGGCGATGGTAAAGTTGCTTGCGATCCGCCCATGTCCAGAGCCGATTCCAGAAAAAGTTGTTCAAGGTAGCGAAGAAAATCGCCAAGCCCAACGAAAGATTTAACGCCAGCCAATTCACTTCGCCCGCGACGTGCGAAACATGAAATACCTGTTCCTGCGCGAAATACAACACGCCTTGATTGACCACAATACCGGACACGCCGACGGTGCCAAATTTCAAAAATCGCTTGGAAAAGATGCGTCGCAGCAAAGAAGATAATTTCAGGCGCAATTGCAACGGGCTGCTCATCCCATTGATTCCATTGAAGAAAGTTCAGATGTTAATAATTCGCGCGCGCGTTGCAATACCTGTTCTGGGGTGATTTGCTTCAGACATTGATTATTACCATCGCAGGGCGAAAGTCGATGATTGTAAGCGGTCAGACACGGCGAACAGGACAGCGCGGTGTACAAACAATGAATATTCGGCGCGAGCGGACTATATAAAGCCGGGGTTTCCGGTCCAAAAAACACCAGTGTTGGCAAGCGAGTCAGCGCAGAGAATTGCCCCGGCCCGCCATCGTTGGTAATTAGCAGCGCTGCATGGTTGAAAATCGCCAGCAAATGCCGCACCGATTTAGTGTATCCGGTCAGATCAATACACAAAGGATGGGCGCAATGGGCAACGATTTCCTGCGCCAACGGTTTGGCATCTGGCAAGCCGATTAACACAAGCGCATAGCCGTCTTGCAACAAAGCATCGCATAGGCTTTTATAGTATTCCGGCGGCCAAGCGCGAATGGGCAAAATACCACCATCTGGATAGATCAGCACTAATTTTTTGCCCGTTAACAGCGGGAAATCTCGCAATAATTGTTCGCCTACTTGTTGCAATTCACCCTCGGCAAATTGCAACAAAGGTGGCGCGGAAAGTTGCGCGGCGGCGGCTTTGGCAATCGGCGTACCACTGGATTCAATCGCCGCAGCCATGGTTAAAAATTGCTGCGACAAATGACGATACGGGTTGTACAGCACTGGATGGGTCATAAAATTGCCGCGATACAAACCTTCTTGGGTGTGCGGATGAAAGCCGACGCGAATCGGCGCACCGGACAAATAGGCAAAAATGCTACTGACCCTGGAAAATAATTCGCAATCAATCACCACGTCAACCTTCAGTGCGCGCATGGTTTGCCACGCCGCCCACATATCGGACAACATTGCACCCAGTGATTTATCGCTGATCGTGAGCACATTTTCCGGTGGCATCACGCCGAGCAAATCCAACACTTCGCGGTTCTTTTTAAACATTAAAATATGCAGCGAAGCCTCTGGATAGCGCACTTTGAGCCGGGCGAACATCGGTTGCGCCAACACTAAACTACCCATTTCGGACAGCAAAATAATCAGAATACGCTGCGGTTTTTCTGCGGCGACCGAGGCAGGACGAAAGCGGTGAAAAGCAGTCAGCAACGCACACACGGGGACACCGACCAGCCTATCTACCGCGCGTTGGAAATTTATATTCAAGTGAAATACCCAGCTTAAAGTTTGTGCTGACAAGGATAATCGCCCGTCAACTTTGTGAGGGCGCGATTGTATTAGTAACCAAGAATCGGAGCAAATTCAAATCAGGCTTGTTGTGTTTTTTGGGAACAGGAAAACCCACCGATTTATTCCGTTTGTGCCGCCCTCGCAAAAGGTCAAAGTTGTCGCCATCAGGAGCAAAAGTGCCAACAGCGCACGCACCGCCCTTCGGCTCACTCCGGAGATTATCGCCGAACCAGAATAGAATAAATACCAAATAAATCAATGACTTACAATCATTATTTGCCAAGCACAAGGCGAACGCTTGATTTAATCAGTCCGTTGCCAAGCGCTTTAATAAGCTTGCGTGAATGCCTCCAAAGCCGCCATTGCTCATAATCAAAACATGATCACCGGGGCGTGCTTGACGGACAATCGCCTCAATCAAGGTATTTAAATCTTCTGCAACGACTAGCTGTTTACCTAATGGCAACAAGGCTTGGCGGGCATCCCAGCCTAAATTGCCGGCATAGCAAAACACAAAATCGGCTGCACTTAAACTGGCCGGCAGCGCCGCTTTCATTACACCCAGTTTCATGGTGTTTGAACGCGGTTCTAACACCGCCAAAATGCGCGCTGCACCAACCTTTTCGCGTAACCCAGCCAGCGTAGTGGCAATCGCTGAAGGATGATGTGCAAAATCATCATAAACCGTCACGCCCTTCACCACACCCCGCACTTCCATACGCCGCTTCACGTTTTTAAATTGATTCAATGCCGCTAAGCCTTGCTCGACCGACACACCGACATGACGCGCCGCCGCTAAGGCCGCAAGTGCATTCAAGCGGTTATGCTCCCCCATTAAATCCCAGTCTAACTTGCCGTGCTGTTTTCCCTTCACACTGACTTGATTATCGTCATCAATTTGCCAGCTACTTTCACCACCAAAATGTTCCACAGGTGTCCAGCAACCGCGATCAATCACCCGTTTCAACGAAGTCTCTAAGCCGTTACACACCACCAAACCCTCGCTTGGAACGGTTCGAACCAGATGATGAAACTGCGTTTCAATCGCGGTTAAATCGGCAAAAATATCCGCATGATCAAATTCTAGGTTGTTCAAAATAACGGTGCGCGGATGGTAATGAACAAATTTTGAGCGCTTGTCGAAAAAAGCGGTGTCGTATTCATCGGCTTCAATCACAAAAAAACCCTGCATTTGGTTATTTTTGAGCGGCGTGTCGCCGGTCAGTCGTGCCGAAATTCCAAAGTTTTCCGGTACGCCACCAATTAAAAAACCGGGATTTAAACCGGCAAACTCAAGAATCCACGCCAACATGGAGGAAGTGCTGGTTTTGCCATGCGTTCCCGCAACAGCTAGCACCCATTGATTCTGCAGCAAGGTTTCCGCCAGCCATTGCGGTCCAGAACGATAAGGCAAGTTTCGATTAAGAATTTCTTCCATCAATGGATTGCCGCGTGAAACGACATTGCCAATCACAAACATGTCGGGTTTTAGCGATAATTGCGCAATATCAAAACCTTCAATCAATTCAATGCCTTGCGATTCCAATTGCGTGCTCATTGGCGGATAAACATTGGCATCGCACCCCGTGACGCGATAGCCTGCCTGCTTCGCCAGCACCGCAATGCCGCCCATAAAAGTGCCGCAAATGCCCAAAATATGAATATGTGGTTGAGTCATAAAATTGATTTCGCTTTGTAATGAAAAAAGTTATTCGGTTAAGTGGGTGACGAATTATGATAGCTGCTTCAGCCAATTCGCAGGCGTCGTTTTTTGAGCGCTTTACTTTCAATCACTTCGCAAAATTGCCCTTATGATCCCCACCTTATTTTTTTTGCAGTTTAACATTCGCGTTTAGCCCGATGACATTTCATCGCATCACACTGCCCTATTCCGTCCATGCCAGCCACTATTTTAGAGCAATTGCCGATTTGCCTTGGGCGATTTGGTTAGATAGTGGCGGCAAAGATCGTTACGATATTTTAGTCGCACAGCCCGTGGCGACTTTGACCACGCACGGCAAGCGAACTGACATTACCGATGCAGCGGGAACGCGTTATTCCGAAGCAGATCCTTTTTCCTTATTACGAAACGCACTGGGCACGTGTTGCGATAGCGAACCAGAAATCGTATTTTGTGGTGGCGCGGTGGGTTATTGGAGCTACGATTTAAAGCATCACAACGGGGCAAAAACTCAGCAATTACCTGAAATAGCGGTCGGCATTTATGATTGGGCAGTGCAAATTGACCATCTAACCGAAACGGCCTGCTTGGTTTCACGCTTAAAGTTTCCTGAAACGGCCGCGCAACTCAGCAAGATTGCGGCACGTTTGCAACAGTCCGTGCCGCCACTTCAGCCTTTTCAGGTTACTGGCAAAATCGACAGCAATCTTAGCCGTGCGGAATACGCGGCAGCGTTTACAAAAATTCAAGACTACTTAACGGCGGGAGATTGCTATCAAGTCAATCTTGCGCAACGCTTTGCCGTTGCTGCACAAGGAGATGCGCTATCCGCTTATTTACACTTACGAGAATTAAGCCCTGCCCCTTTTTCAGCCTTCTTAAACTTGCCTCAGTTGCAAATTTTATGCAATTCGCCCGAGCGTTTTTTGCAAGTGCACCAACGCGTCGTAGAAACCAAGCCGATTAAAGGGACGCGCCCTCGCAGTCCCGATTTGGCGATTGACGAGCAGTTAAAACAAGACTTGCTCAATCATCCCAAAGATCGCGCTGAAAATTTAATGATTGTTGATTTGCTTCGCAACGATTTAGGAAAAAGCTGCGAAGTCGGCTCAGTTAAAGTCAGTCAGCTTTTTCAAATTGAAAGTTACGCCACGGTTCATCATTTAGTCAGCACCATTCACGCCCGCTTGCGCCCAACACAAGATGCGCTCAGCGTTTTTAACGATTGTTTTCCCGGCGGTTCAATTACCGGCGCGCCCAAACAACGCGCAATGGAAATCATCGCGCAACTCGAACCGCATTCGCGTGGCGTGTATTGCGGCGCAATCGCTTACCTCGGATGGGATGGCAATATGGACAGCAACATTGCGATTCGCACCCTGACATTGGCGGCAGGTGAAATTCAATTTTCGGTTGGCGGCGGAATTGTGGCGGATTCGGAATGCGACTCCGAGTATCAAGAAACCTTAGATAAAGCGGCCGCAATGTTTGAACTGTTACGCCATTTCGGCGGGATTTAAGGCGTAAGCATTCAACTTAGAAAAAAACATTTTTACAGTGAAAAATACAAATAAAACATAGACTTAGGCGAAAAGTATTAGCGACCAATTACCGCCTTGGAGAACAGTCTGTCCGTGTTTAAATATCCGTCCCCTTCGTGGCTCAACTGCGATATTTAGATTGAAGAATTTAAGATCATCAGCCAGTTTTTGGGGAGCATTAATGTTTGCACGTCAAATAAAAAAATTATCCGAACCTGCTGAATCTATAGGTTTGTCTTTGAATCAGTGCCTGGCTAAATCGTGCAAAACTGAAAGTAATCAGGTCGTCCCCGGCAGATTGGTGTTAAGCCATTGTCAGATTGTCGGCGAAGTCGCGCGGGCAATGATGCTGCGCATGCCACCTTGGCTGCGCGCTGAATTATTTCCAGCCGGAGCTGAATTGATTGCCGCCGCCCACGACATTGGCAAGGTCAGCCCCACTTTTCAGAAAAAAATTTATTCTGCACTTTCTCAAAAAAATGAGGCTGTACTGTCGAGTTTAAAAAAGCACAATATTGAAACCGAAAAATCATGGGGTGGTCATGCGGGCGTGAGTCAAGCTGCAGCTGATACACCCGATATCGGAAAATTTATACCCGCAATTTTAGGGCAGCATCACGGTTTCTCTCCCAATTTAACGGTTTATCGTGCAGAAAGTGATGCGTTTGGTGGCCTAGCATGGCAATCGCAACGTATTGATTTAATTGATAAATTAAAGATTTACTTGGGCGTAACTTTCCCAGTCGTCAAAGACGCGCTTCAGGCGCGCGTGTTGGCAGGTCTCACTACCGTGGCAGACTGGATCGGTTCTGGTTCGTTGTTTGAAAATCCTCATGAAGATTGGCAGCCAAAAATCGAAGCGGCCTTGGATTCTGCCGGTTATCTTCACCCCCAGTTAAAACTAAATTTAAGCTTCGAACAAGTGTTCGGCTTCACCCCTAAACCCGCGCAAATCAAGCTGATCGACGCAGCAAACCAATCCGGTGTTTACATTCTTGAAGCCCCAATGGGCATGGGCAAAACCGAGGCGGCACTGTATGCGGCGTATCAGTTGTTGCAGAAAAATTTAGCCACCGGCATTTATTTCGCCTTACCCACCCAGCTCACCAGCGACAAGATCCACGAACGCGTAAACGCGTTTCTCCAGAAAATTTTGGACGAAAATTCCCCGCATCATCAAGCCTTACTGGTTCACGGTAATGCCTGGCTCAAGCAATTTGAAATGGGCGAAGAAGGCAACCCCGGTGGGGCTTGGTTTGCCCAAGGCAAGCGCGGTATTTTGGCACCCTTTGCGGTGGGCACAATCGACCAAGCCTTGATGGCAGTGATGAATGTGAAACATGGTTTTGTGCGTACTTTTGGCTTGGCGGGCAAAGTGGTGATCCTCGATGAAGTGCATTCTTACGACAGTTTTACCGGAACGATTTTGGACGCCTTAGTAAAAGCACTGCGCCAATTGCATTGCACCGTCATCATTTTGAGTGCCACTTTAACGCAGGAACGTCGCGCCAAATTATTGGGCATAAATGCCTTAGCCAGCGAAGCATATCCTCTGATTACCGCGCAACCCAAGTCCGGCAAGTTCGTAGAAATCCCAGTTGAACAATCTCACGCTGTGGCTGTGATGATTCAACAGCAGTCAGAAGCGGCCGCAATTGATGAGGCGCTTAAACGCGCCGAAGCGGGAGAACAAGTTTTATGGATCGAAAATACTGTTAATGAAGCGCAAGCGCGTTACCAATTGCTTGCTGCAAAATCGGGTGTAAATATCGCCTGCGGGCTATTGCATTCACGCTTTAGCAAGCTAGATCGCGCCGAGAATGAAGCACACTGGGTCACTGATTTTGGTAAAGACGGCTTCCAGTCGCGCACCCGGCAGGGGCGGATATTGGTGGGCACGCAAGTGCTAGAGCAATCGCTGGATATTGATGCTGATTTTTTGGTGACGCGCATTGCCCCCACCGACATGTTGCTGCAACGAATAGGGCGACTATGGCGACATACCGATACACCACGCCCACCGACTGCGCAACGCGAAGCTTGGCTGCTAGCGCCGGATTTAACTGCGGCCATTGAGTCACCTGAAAATGCTTTTGGCACAACCGCAAAAGTTTATGCACCCTATGTGCTTTGCCGTAGTTTGGCAGTATGGCAAGATATCGTTCAGGTAAAATTACCCAGTGAAATTAGAGGGTTAATTGAAGCAACCTACGCCAAACAGGACGAAAGCGAACAGATGGCGAAGCACTTTCAGCAGCTGGAAAAAGACCGTAGCACCTTGCAACGGCTGGCATTGCTGGGGCTATCCAAAGGCGGCAATACCCAGTCAGAAGAAAACGCGCAGACTCGCCACAGCGAGTTGGAATCTACCGAGGTGCTATTGCTGCGCAACTATCAATACGATGCACAGAAACAAGGCACTTGGGTGACTTTGCTCAACCGGGAAAAATTGTTTGTGCCGCTAAATGGCCGCTCCCTGCCACGCAGACAATGGCGTGAGCTCAGTGCAACCTTGATGCAGAACACCTTAAAAGTGACCGATTACCTTGCACCCAAGCCGATCAATCGATCTCAGATTAGCTGGCTTAAGGATTATTTTTATTTGGGCAGGCCGGAATTTGACGAAAGTATGCTGCGTGTGGCAATCGTGGGCGACGATGATTGTTTGCTTGCATTGGACGGCTCGCAAGTGAATGAACGCTATCAACTTTCCTATAATGCGCGCCAAGGCTATGTAGCTAAAAAGGGGGAATAATGCGTATCGAGAATAAACAAATAGAAATTTTTAAAACGCCGGACGGGCAAATCAATCTACAAGTTCACTTGAAAGATGAGACAGTGTGGCTTTCGACTGAACAAATGGCCAATTTATTTGGACGTGAACGCTCTGTTCTCACCAAGCATATTCACAATGTTTTTAAGGAAGGCGAGTTACCGCAGGATAGCAATGTGCAAAATTTGCACATTGCTATTTCAGATAAGCCGATTAAGTTATATAGCCTTGACGTGATTATCTCAGTCGGTTACCGCGTCAAATCTGCACGCGGCGTACTGTTCCGCAAATGGGCAACGCAAACGCTACGGCAGCATTTAGTTCAAGGTTATACCTTGAATCAGCAGCGTTTTAATGAGAATGCTTTGGCGTTGGAAAAGGCCTTGGAACTCGTTCGTAAAACAGCGCAATCGCCAGAACTTAATGCAGAATCGGGGCGCGGTTTATTAGAAATTGTCAGCCGTTACACGCAAACTTTTCTGTGGTTGCAGCGTTACGACGAGGGTTTACTGAATGAACCTGCCGGGCAAAGTGGCGGGCAACTTCCTTCCTCAGAAGAGGCAACCCACAAGCTACAGTTGCTTAAGCAAAACCTGATGAAAAAGGGCGAGGCCACGGATTTATTTGCGCACCCCAGAGACGACGGGCTGTCTGCCATTCTCGGCAATCTCAATCAATCTGTGTTTGGTGAACCGGCTTATCCAACGATAGAAAGTAAAGCTGCGCACCTTCTATACTTTGTTGTTAAGAATCATCCATTTAGCGACGGAAACAAACGCTCAGGCGCATTTTTGTTTGTGGATTTTTTGCATATTAATCAACGTCTATTTGATAATAACGGCGAGGTGGTAATTAACAATACGGGCTTGGCTGCGTTGACTTTATTGGTCGCCGAATCCGATCCAAAACAGAAAGAAACTCTCATTAAACTCATTATGAATATGCTGAGTAGCAACCAAGAAAAGGGAAATCCATGAACACAGAAAATCGTTTTAATCTGATTGACGAACCTTGGATTCCCATTGTGGATGTGGGGCAAGTTAGTTTACGACAGTTATTTTCGCAGCCCGACTATCGCGCGTTGGGCGGCAATCCCGTGCAAAAGATTGCCCTGACTAAACTCTTATTGGCCATTGCGCAATCTGCCTACACGCCCGAAGATGATGACGATTGGGCAACTTTGCAACCATCGGGTTTGGCTGAAAAATGCTTGAGTTATTTGGAAAAATGGCATGACCGTTTTTATTTGTATGGGGAAAAGCCGTTCTTGCAGATGCCCGCTATAAAAGCTGCAGCGATACAAAACTTCGGTGCGGTGTTGGCGGAAGTTTCCACTGGCAACACCACTGTGCTGACCCAATCCCAAGTTGAAAAAAGTTTATCGGAGGCAGATCAAGCGCTGCTGCTTGTGCAATTGATGGGGTTTGGATTGGGAGGCAAGAAAACCGATAATTCTGTTGTGCTTTCCCCCGGCTATCAGGGCAAGTTTAATGATAAAGCTAAGCCTTCCACCGGCAAGCCGAGTGCATCCATTGGCTTTTTGGGTTTTTTGCATAACTTTCTGCAAGGAAAGTTTTTGCAAGAAACCTTGTGGCTAAATTTATTTACGCAACAGCAGATTAATGAGTTGGGCATTTACACCCAAGGTTTGGGAATCGCACCTTGGGAACGAATGCCCACCGGTGAAAATTGCGCCAGTGCCGAAATGCTGAAGTCAAGCCTCATCGGACGACTTGTGCCCCTTTCCCGTTATTGTTTATTGGCTGAAAACGGTCTGCATTACTCCGAGGGTATTGCTCACGCCGGACATAAAGAAGGCGGCATTGATCCCAGCGTGTCTGTCGATATTTCGGGGAAGGATGCTAAAGCAATTTGGACCGATCCTGAAAAGCGTCCCTGGCGTTTATTGACGGCTTTACTGGGGTTCCTTTCGCAAACTGCCAATAAAGGTTTTGATTGTTATCAGCTACGCCTGAACATGGGACGCGCTATTAGAAAAATGCCAACTATCGGTATCTGGTCTGGCGGGTTGCGTGTCAGTAGCAATGCCGGTGAACAATATGTTTCTGGTACAGATGACTTTGTGGAATCGCTCATTCAACTCAACAGCGCAATTTTAGGTGAGGTGTGGTTTGCCAATTTACGCTTGGAAATGGACGAGTTAGAAAAGCTTTCCAAAACGGTTTATGGCGCAACTTTCAATTATTTTAAAAGCCAAAACATGGAAAACAAAGATCAAGCCGCGCAGGCGAGCAATCTTTTCTGGCAACTCTGCGAGCGGCAATTCCAAGCCTTCCTAAACGTGTGTAATGATGAGGAAAAAGTACACGCCCTGCGCCCTGTTTTTGCCCGGTTTGTCCATAAAGCCTACGACACTTATTGCCCCAAAGACACCGCGCGTCAGCTTGATGCGTGGGCAAAAAATCGTCCAAATTTAAGTAGTTATCTGAAGAATCCAACCAAGGAGGTCAAATGAGTACCGTTACAGAGCACCCGCCACAAAAAAGCAGTAAAGGTTTAGCGTTTGTTAATTACATCATCAGCCGTTGTCAGACCGATAACGGTTTGCGTGCCGCGCTTAAACGCGCCGATAACCCTGCCACGGAATATCAAAGTTGGGAAGTGTTGGTCGGCTTTCAAATCAATTTGGAATATGAGAATCAACGTTTGCCTTATGCCACCATTGCCGCCGCCATCGCGCGGACTAAAGCGGAAAAAAATGGCACAGCTAAAATAGGTCAAGCGCTTGCCCATTGTTATGAAGACGGCAATGTCAGTGATCAGGCAAAAGCAAAGCTGCGCCGCTTATTGGCCTGTGATTCTGTGGCGGAAGCCTGCCGAATTTTGCGCCCCTTGTTTGGCTTGATCGAGTCTAAAGGTGGTGTGTCGCTCAACTATGCCCAACTGCTGGATGAGTTACTTTGGTTTGGTCATGAGGACAGCCAAACCCGCATTAAAGCACGCTGGGCGCAGGATTTTTACGGCAAGCCCGCAGCGGGAGGTCAGGATGAGTGACGCTATTTTGGCTTATGCCAGCGTGCTGCGCTTAAGTCGTGCCGACATCAAAACACTGAACATCAAAGATGCCTACGCGCTGCATAAAGTGGTGTACGGATTATTTGAAGATGTGCGCACTGAAGCGAAAAAACAAACCAGCACCCCGAGTGGCATCGTGTATGCGGACAAGGGCGGCGACTTCAATACCCGGCAAATTTTGTTGGTATCAAACCGCAAGCCGCATCAAACACCCCAGTTTGGCGAAGTGCAAACCAAGCCGATTCATGCTGACTTTGTAGGGCATAAGCACTATGGTTTTGAAATTACACTGAACCCCACCAAACGTAACAAACAAACCGGCAAAGTGATCGCCATTCGCGGACGAGAAGAAATTTTGCAATGGTTTTGCATGCGTGCCCCGCAATCTTGGGGCTTTGCGGTCAACCGCGACAGCCTGCAAATTGCGCAGACCAGCGTGCAAACTTTTGAGAAGGCGGGGGCAACCGTTACGCACGGCAGCGCCAGCCTCAAAGGCGAGCTGAGCGTCATTGATCAATCGCGCTTTATTCAAAGTTTTACCCAAGGTATTGGCCGTGGCCGGGCATTCGGATTTGGCTTGTTGCAAATTGTGCCGCTATTAAATAATTAACTTAATAATCAATAACTTAAAGGATATTTCAAATGACTATTAATAATCCGCTTAAAAATACCCGTATTGAATTTCACATTCTGCAATCTTTCCCGGTTACCTGTTTGAATCGCGATGACGTAGGCGCGCCAAAAACCGCCATCGTGGGTGGCGTGCAGCGCGCCCGTGTCAGCTCGCAAGCATGGAAGCGTCCGGTGCGCATGGCGATGCATGAATTCGGCGCAATAAATGGTTCGCGCACTAAATTTATCAGCAAATTGATTGCAGATGCTTGCATCCTTCAAGGCGCTACAACTGCTCAAGCAAAAGCGTGCGGCGATAAAGTTGAGGGGGTATTTATCAAAAAAACAGAAGCCACTAAAGCTAAAAGTAAAAGCAAAAACGTGGTTGATGAAACGGATATGTTTATTGAAATTGCGGCAGAAAGTGCCGAGTCCGAATCTAAAAAAACCGATACTTTGCTTTTTTTAAGTCCTAACGAAGTGGTCATTCTGGCGCGCGCTTTTCAAGACAAAGGCTTTAATCCCAATGAGGTGATTACTCAAAAAGATCAAAAAAAGCAGGCAAAAGAGGTTGCGGATTTAATTGGCAAAGTATCCGAGGCGATTGATGCTGTTGACATTGCGCTCTTTGGGCGGATGGTGGCACAAGCTGCTGACATGAATGTTGAAGCTGCAGCCTCTTTTTCTCACGCTATTTCCACGCATAAAGTCAGCAATGAGGTGGAGTTTTTTACCGCCCTAGACGATCTCGCGACCGAACCCGGCTCGGCGCATATGGGGAGTTTGGAATTTAACTCGGCCACTTATTATCGTTACGTTAGCCTGGATTTAGGACAGTTGTGCCAAACGCTAGCTGGCCAAAATGTGGCTGAAGCGATTGAGCAATTTACCAAAGCATTATTTGTTGCCGTGCCCAGTGCACGTCAAACCACTCAGTCCGGCGCTTCGCCATGGGAATTCGCCAAAGTGTTAGTGCGTAAAGGTCAGCGTTTACAGGTGCCGTTTGAGACGGCGATAAAAGCCGTTATTAAAGAAGAGTGCGGATTTATTCAGCCGAGCATTGAAGCGTTATCAGGGTATTTAGCCAAACACGAAAAGTTGCATGGCAGCTTATTTGGCAAGCAAGCGGAATATACCTACGGTCTGGATGACAGCTTCACCATTGATGATTTGATTGCCGCACTCAAGCTACAGGCTGCGGGGTGTGTCATTGAGGCGACTGCCAATGCGTAACCCCTACTTATTGTTATGGCTCGAAGCCCCATTGCAATCTTGGGGTTTCGACTCTAAATTTGGACGGCGCGACACACAACGCTTTCCCACCAAATCCGGCGTGTTGGGTTTGCTGTGTTCGGCTTTGGGGGCGGGCGGCGAGCAAAATGAATTGCTGTCTAAATTTTATGAATTAAATCAATGTGTTATATCTTTTTTGCGCAGCAAGACTACAATTGGCGGCGAGCTAGAAAGAGTGGATCGAGAGCCATTATTACGTGACTTTCATATGGTGGGCAGTGGCTACGACAAGCATGACATCTGGGCGAGTTTACTGATACCCAAAACCGCAGAAGGAAAACCAGCAGTAGGTGGCGGCAGCAAAATGACCTATCGTTATTATCTGCAAGATGCCGCGTTTGCCGTGGTGCTGGAAGTGCCAGCCGATCAAGCCGAAGCGATTGCCCAAGCACTACAAAATCCAGCGTGGGATGTGTATCTGGGGCGAAAAAATTGCGTGCCAACCGACTTTATCTATCGCGGTATTTTTGAGCATGAAGCGCAGGCGATTGCTCAAGCGTTAGTGATTGCCCAAGAAAAAAAACGCCTTGAGGATTTTCGGGTATTGCAGGGCGCACTCGCCGACGGCGAAGCAGACGAGGTGTTTACCCTTAACGATGTACCGGTGCAGTTTGGCGAAGATAAACGCTATCGTGATCGGCAAGTCAGCCTCATTTATGCCCGATAACGTCAGCGAAAAAGCGCCGTCTCAGCGTCTACTGATCAAGGTGACGCGCGACACACTGCCGCAAGTCAAAGATAAATATCCGTTTATCTACCTTGAACGCGGTCGTTTGGAAATTGACGATGCCAGCGTCAAATGGATCGATTGCGATGCCAATGTTGTCAGGTTGCCGATTGCCACATTGAATTGTTTATTGCTGGGGCCGGGCACAACGCTCACCCATGAAGCCGTTAAAGTCATTGCACAGTCCAATTGCAGCCTGTGTTGGGTGGGCGAAGACAGCTTGTTGTTTTATGCCAGCGGACAAACTCCAAATGCCGATACGCGCAATATGCGTGAACAAATGAAATTATCGGCTGACCCAAAAAAATCAGTAGAAGTGGCACGTCGCATGTATGCCAAACGTTTTCCCGCAGCGGATTTGGCCGGTAAAGTGCTCAAAGAAATGATGGGGATGGAAGGTTATCGTGTACGCGCTTTATATGAACAAATGGGGCAGAAATATGGTGTAGGTTGGCAAGGCCGCAATTATGTTCCGGGGAAATTTGAATTAGGAGATATTACGAATCAGGTACTTACCTCATGCAACGCCGCACTGTATGGCATTTTGAGTTCGGCGGTACACAGCATGGGCTATTCGCCGCATATAGGATTTATCCACTCGGGCAGCCCCCTACCTTTCGTGTATGACTTGGCGGATTTATACAAAGAATATGTGTGTATCGATTTGGCCTTTTCGCTTACTCTGGAAATGGCGGGGCATTACAACAAACACAAGGTATCGGCCGCTTTTCGTCAACGCGTCATTGAAACAGATTTGCTGGGAAAAATAGGGCAAGACATCGAAGCGATATTGGGAGTAAAAAATGCTCGTCGTGATTGCGAATAATTTACCACCTGCAGTGCGTGGAAGAATGAAGTTATGGTTTATTGAGCCGCGCCCTAATGTGTTCGTGTCCGGCATAAAAGATTCGGTCGCAAAAAAGGTAGTGGACTATTTGCATGAACATTGCCCGCGAGAAAGCGGCTTGATGATTTTTCGCCGAATACCTGAAACGCCCGGATATGAAATTCGCGGGATTGGGGATACCACACGTAATTTAACCGAGATTTCTGGGTTGCAATTAGTCATTGAAAAACAGAACCTCAGCACAGAAAGTAACACTTCAATTGTTGCATAAAGTTTAGAATGAAGGTGTTGATGCACTTAAATAAAACACTACCGGTAGTGTTTTATTGGTGATTTTTAACAAGATGTTGGTGTTTTCCCCACGCCTGTGGGGGTGTTTCTTTCGATAAGCGGATTAAGTTTTGACGCGGTTTGTTTTCCCCACGCCTGTGGGGGTGTTTCTGAAAACCCTATCCGTTCGGCAGCCTTGGGCGAGTTTTCCCCACGCCTGTGGGGGTGTTTCTCGAGGCCGTACAGACTGGCAAGGTTCAGCTGTGTTTTCCCCACGCCTGTGGGGGTGTTTCTGCAGGCGGCGTGATCTGCTCGGAAATGGTGAAGTTTTCCCCACGCCTGTGGGGGTGTTTCTGTTGCAGCTTTCCGTCTGTCAGCATCAGGGTAGTTTTCCCCACGCCTGTGGGGGTGTTTCTAAATGCTCGGGGTCTTGGTAGCGTTCGTTGCGGTTTTCCCCACGCCTGTGGGGGTGTTTCTCGAGCGGTGGATGATTCGACCGTTGAGCCGAAGTTTTCCCCACGCCTGTGGGGGTGTTTCCGTCTGACCGTCTGGCAAGCAGCCACCATCTGTGTTTTCCCCACGCCTGTGGGGGTGTTTCTTGCTATTTACCTTGCTGTTCCTGCTTCATGGAGTTTTCCCCACGCCTGTGGGGGTGTTTCTTGCCCACGCACCCTCCGCTCCTGCTGCTACCTGTTTTCCCCACGCCTGTGGGGGTGTTTCCATGCATTAGGTGCGGGGAAAGTTTGTAGGAAAGTTTTCCCCACGCCTGTGGGGGTGTTTCTGTTTCATACCCACTATTTAGCTTGGGTCATGCGTTTTCCCCACGCCTGTGGGGGTGTTTCTAATATTTACGAATGGTTTTATTGCGAACCTGAGTTTTCCCCACGCCTGTGGGGGTGTTTCCATATTTGCTTGTAAAGCAGGCGCCATGGCCAGGTTTTCCCCACGCCTGTGGGGGTGTTTCTTTTATGTCGTCGTCTTTGTGTGTTACGGCGTTGTTTTCCCCACGCCTGTGGGGGTGTTTCCTCTCGCCGCTGTCATTGATTCGCCCCAGCATTGTTTTCCCCACGCCTGTGGGGGTGTTTCTTGCCTGCGCCAACACGGAAGGAGCGTCTAGCAGTTTTCCCCACGCCTGTGGGGGTGTTTCTTCTTTAACCCATATCGAAAAAGCAGATTTTGGTTTTCCCCACGCCTGTGGGGGTGTTTCCATCGCTTATTCATGCGCGCGTAATGCTCAAACGTTTTCCCCACGCCTGTGGGGGTGTTTCCTTGCTGTGGCTGCCACATTGTTCCGCCCATTGGTTTTCCCCACGCCTGTGGGGGTGTTTCTGGCGCGAGACTTGGGCGGAAAACCTAGCGAATGTTTTCCCCACGCCTGTGGGGGTGTTTCTTTAAAAGGCGTGACGGATGAATTGCGAGAAGAGTTTTCCCCACGCCTGTGGGGGTGTTTCTATAGGTCGGTCGTGCCGCACGCGCAGAATGGCGTTTTCCCCACGCCTGTGGGGGTGTTTCTAGCTGTTGCCGAACTGGCTGGTCAATTTCTTGGTTTTCCCCACGCCTGTGGGGGTGTTTCCTACGTTGGCGACGGATTCAAGCAGGCTGTGGTGTTTTCCCCACGCCTGTGGGGGTGTTTCTTCGTCCAGCGTGAGCGGGAAGTCGGTCGGCTCGTTTTCCCCACGCCTGTGGGGGTGTTTCCTCGGCTTGCCACACGGGTATATGGATTTAATGGTTTTCCCCACGCCTGTGGGGGTGTTTCCTTTTCGTGGCGCAAGTCATACGCTTGCCCGTGGTTTTCCCCACGCCTGTGGGGGTGTTTCCCTTTCCCGCCTGCAACTTCTCGAAATGGCGATGTTTTCCCCACGCCTGTGGGGGTGTTTCTAGAATGGCAACCATTCCTAGTCGGAATGAGGCGTTTTCCCCACGCCTGTGGGGGTGTTTCTGACCTTGCCATTGGTCGTGCAAGATCAACTCAGTTTTCCCCACGCCTGTGGGGGTGTTTCTCTTTAGATGCCTTATATTTATCAGAATCTAGTGTTTTCCCCACGCCTGTGGGGGTGTTTCTTCTGACTATTTAGGGATATTGTTATGGATCAAGTTTTCCCCACGCCTGTGGGGGTGTTTCCGTGTGATCATTGCGGATCGCTTAACCTTGTGCGTTTTCCCCACGCCTGTGGGGGTGTTTCTCTCAGTTACTATTCCACTTATAGGGCAGACCCGTTTTCCCCACGCCTGTGGGGGTGTTTCTAATCCGCGTGCGCAAAAGCAACCCTCGCAACCGTTTTCCCCACGCCTGTGGGGGTGTTTCTCAGGGTGGCGTTTGATTTCATTCCAGGCGCGCGTTTTCCCCACGCCTGTGGGGGTGTTTCCCTTGCAGCGGCGCATCTTCCCTGTATCGATTCGTTTTCCCCACGCCTGTGGGGGTGTTTCTATACTAGCACCCAAGCTACTTAACTTTCTACAGTTTTCCCCACGCCTGTGGGGGTGTTTCTCAGAATGGACTTGCACTGTTTTAGAATCTTCGGTTTTCCCCACGCCTGTGGGGGTGTTTCTTATTAGTGAAGCAGTCGATGCTGAAAAGATAGGTTTTCCCCACGCCTGTGGGGGTGTTTCTGCAAATTTCACCCCTCCCCTTTTTCCCTCCCCGTTTTCCCCACGCCTGTGGGGGTGTTTCTATCGCCGCATGGCAAACGGCAGTCAATGCAGGGTTTTCCCCACGCCTGTGGGGGTGTTTCTGATCAAGCCAATGGCCTGCATCTGGCTGATCAGTTTTCCCCACGCCTGTGGGGGTGTTTCTTTAGTGAAGTGACTCCATAAGTCTGAAAATACGTTTTCCCCACGCCTGTGGGGGTGTTTCTAGAATAGCAACCATTCCGACTAGGAATGAGACGTTTTCCCCACGCCTGTGGGGGTGTTTCCTTTGCAGCGATGCGCAGATTGACCGCGCCCTCGTTTTCCCCACGCCTGTGGGGGTGTTTCTATTTTGTATAAAAAGGGTATTGAATAGAATTAGTTTTCCCCACGCCTGTGGGGGTGTTTCCCGCGCTTCGTTTCGGATAGCAGGCTTGAGATAGTTTTCCCCACGCCTGTGGGGGTGTTTCTCAGTCGTATGCGGTATTAGCTAAATCACCAGCGTTTTCCCCACGCCTGTGGGGGTGTTTCCTCTTGTCGCTTCCATTGAAGCAGCTCGCTTTAGTTTTCCCCACGCCTGTGGGGGTGTTTCTAACGCTTTATCGCACGTCACACTACGATTACAGTTTTCCCCACGCCTGTGGGGGTGTTTCCAGCTATTTCAGCGCAGACAACGTGGCGCGTAAGTTTTCCCCACGCCTGTGGGGGTGTTTCTTCTTTATTGAACAACTTATGTTCAAAATTGAGGTTTTCCCCACGCCTGTGGGGGTGTTTCCAGAACGGCGTAAAGGCAATGCACGATGCAAAAGTTTTCCCCACGCCTGTGGGGGTGTTTCTTTATGAGTTGCCCAGATGCGATAACCGAGCCAGTTTTCCCCACGCCTGTGGGGGTGTTTCTGTCGGCGCGCTCTTGTTCAGTGATCTTGCCATGTTTTCCCCACGCCTGTGGGGGTGTTTCCGCCTTGGACGATCTTGTGGGCGGTCATACCTTGTTTTCCCCACGCCTGTGGGGGTGTTTCTACTACCCGTCCACACAACCCGCCTAGTGCGGGGTTTTCCCCACGCCTGTGGGGGTGTTTCTGCAAGATTTAAAGCGGGCGATACTTTCTATCGGTTTTCCCCACGCCTGTGGGGGTGTTTCCAACGTGTGCGCTGGATTACCCGCGACGAAGCAGTTTTCCCCACGCCTGTGGGGGTGTTTCTGAGTCGCGCAACCCCGTGGTGTTAGCGGGAAAGTTTTCCCCACGCCTGTGGGGGTGTTTCTGTCGATGGATGATTTTTTGAAGCATGAAACATGTTTTCCCCACGCCTGTGGGGGTGTTTCTGTCGATGGATGATTTTTTGAAGCATGAAACATGTTTTCCCCACGCCTGTGGGGGTGTTTCTTTTACAAATGCGCTGTGGACGATACCGGCAAGGTTTTCCCCACGCCTGTGGGGGTGTTTCTGCCTCCACTGTTTCAGCCGCTTCCATTTCCGCGTTTTCCCCACGCCTGTGGGGGTGTTTCTGACGGGCGTTTCCCGTGGTCGGAGGTTGGTAAGTTTTCCCCACGCCTGTGGGGGTGTTTCCAATCTCCTGCGCGCTATCGGTTTTGGTGAATGGTTTTCCCCACGCCTGTGGGGGTGTTTCCGGGGATAGATTGTACTTTTGCCGGAACCAAAAGTTTTCCCCACGCCTGTGGGGGTGTTTCCATATCGTCGGACGCGAAAAATCCCATCTGCGCGTTTTCCCCACGCCTGTGGGGGTGTTTCCGGAACTGCTAAGATTATGAGTGAAGCAGATTAGTTTTCCCCACGCCTGTGGGGGTGTTTCTCACTAAGGTTTTCAGCCGCCATTCTGATGAGTGTTTTCCCCACGCCTGTGGGGGTGTTTCCAGTTCTAAAGCGACTGCATCAACAAGCGGTTGGTTTTCCCCACGCCTGTGGGGGTGTTTCCCACACCGCCGGATTACAGCCTTTTGTTGCTTGGTTTTCCCCACGCCTGTGGGGGTGTTTCTCAGTGATTGCGCAGCACGCCAAGTCGCGCAAGGTTTTCCCCACGCCTGTGGGGGTGTTTCCGGCTCAGGGTTAGCGCGCGTCCTGTGTGGCGGGTTTTCCCCACGCCTGTGGGGGTGTTTCTGAGTCAACCGGCGCGGGTCTTGTCTTCGTTGGGTTTTCCCCACGCCTGTGGGGGTGTTTCTCAGTCGCTTTCGCGTCGAATGGCGCGGAAAGAGTTTTCCCCACGCCTGTGGGGGTGTTTCCGTGTTCGCCACTGTGAATGCCGGAGGGATGGAGTTTTCCCCACGCCTGTGGGGGTGTTTCTTCTGGGGGCTGGGGTTGGGTGCGTTCGCGGAGGTTTTCCCCACGCCTGTGGGGGTGTTTCTGTTGCGATGGGGTGATTCACGCCTTTCCGCGAGTTTTCCCCACGCCTGTGGGGGTGTTTCTCTAGCGACTACCGCGTTTAAGCAACTGTCACCGTTTTCCCCACGCCTGTGGGGGTGTTTCTTTTCATGCTGGCACTCCTAGCTTGGTTAAAAGGTTTTCCCCACGCCTGTGGGGGTGTTTCTCTTTGCCCGAGATAGTTATCACCCGATGACCGGTTTTCCCCACGCCTGTGGGGGTGTTTCTTCCACCACTCTAGCCCGACAACAGGTGCAGAAGTTTTCCCCACGCCTGTGGGGGTGTTTCCAAAACAGCCGATGCGTGCGCATTGATGGGCTTGTTTTCTCCACGCCTGTGGGGGTGTTTCTAAAAAGCGTTACTGGTCAGCTGGTGAAAAGCTGTTTTCCCCACGCCTGTGGGGGTGTTTCTATCATCCTGCGCAAGATGCCACTTATGGCGCTGTTTTCCCCACGCCTGTGGGGGTGTTTCCCTTGCGCGCTACCTCTCCGCGCTCCACCGCCGGTTTTCCCCACGCCTGTGGGGGTGTTTCTCCAGCGCGCGCCCGGCGGGATGGACTGAGAGGGTTTTCCCCACGCCTGTGGAGATGTTTCTGGAGGCGAGGTTCGTATTCGCCCTGTTGGTCAGTTTTCCCCACGCCTGTGGGGGTGTTTCCGATGACTAAACCACGCCGGATATGCTTGGGCGAAGTTTGGCTTTAAGGCTACACGGGCGGATTGGAATTCAAAAAGAGCGCAATGGGCGGCATCAGTTCCTAGTTTGCGTATTCCATCTGCGGCAAAAGCCAAAGCACTTAAGCTATTAAATAACCCGAATCCTCTTTCTATGTTTGCGCTATCGGATATGATGGTTGGCGAGCAGAATGTTGGGAAGATGTTGATGCTTGGAGAGGGTAATAGTTGGCACGGGTCGCTTGATTTAACCGACCCTGTATTGAAGCGTCGCTGCATGGGTTATATACAAGATAGAGGAGCGTAAAATGGCTGTGGTTTTTGAGCATGAAGAGGGTGACGTTATCGGGGTTGGTGACGTTGATGGTATGGGAGAGATTATTGCCGATGCAGAGGCAAATGGATACGAAGGGGAGCACGTTTGGGACGCGCTGGTAGAAGACCCCCCGCACCCTTTTTTGAAACCAGAGGCCAGAAATGGTAAAGAGTAAAACAGGAATCTAGCTCACCTAATTTCTGGCGAAAAACTTCACTGACTTGACGGCGGGCAAGTCAGGTGATGGCGTTGCTTGCGACGGCAAAGTGACCCCACGGGGCGATGTCTTGCCCCTGTTTCCTCAATTGTTCTACTGCTATTGCCGTGATGTGCTGCACCAGATTTCCTGAGTTGTATTGCTCTCGGCACATAGTTGCTGGATTGTCGAGCCAGCCCATAAGTGGATAATCAAATTCAGCCGTGACAAATGTGCCGTTGTCAGCACTTTTCGTTACGCTTATCGAAACATCAACCGGCTTTCTTTTGGCATTAAATTCGTCGGATAGTTTTTTCTTAATGATAGCGGTTATTTCTTCCTTTAGTTCTGTGGTAATTTCTCTACCGACAAACATAGAAAGCTCATCTTTTAAGTTATTCATCAATGCTCACATTTCTAAAAGTTCGGCTGCGACGGGATTGATTTTGTGTCTAAAAACTTTGATTTTGATATAGAAAAACACTGGCCGTTTTTCCCGTTCGGGAGCAAGTAACACGCGTCGATTAAGAAGTCGTATTTTCGGTTCGTTTTCCAGCACGCTGGCAACCTTCGCTCAGTTATGTAATTGGTAAATTCTGCCTTCCCCCAACCATTACCCCATTGTTTTGCATCTACCTTGCATGGTTTTTTTGATATGGTTGCAATAAATCCAAAATTATCAGACGCATCGACGTATGCAAAATATGTAACGGTGTCAATGTAAATTGTATCGTCGTTTCTGGCACTGGCATTACTAGCAATCAAAGTTAATATGATTGATGCTATTGCTTGAATTCGAGTAATCATTTTTTTCACCTTTTAGTGTTAATTAAAACAAATCATTGTTGCGGCTCTTTGTTCTATTCGGCGGTTATTCTCCTTTTTTATTGAGTGCTGCTTTTGCTTCGATGAGTTGATTCCCTACTGAGTTGCATCCGGCGACAATTGCGCCGTGCAGGGGGTATTTCCTGATAATCTCGTCCAGAGATTTTGTTACGCCAGCGAGCGCGCTTTCGAGTTCTGCATTGCGTTCGCGCAGCCTGCCATTTTCTGCAATAAGCTCAACGTGGTCTTGGACGAGGTTGTCGGGTTTTCCCCACGCCTGTGGGGGTGTTTCCATAAGGAGAGCGACATGAGCGGTTCAATTTACGTTTTCCACACGCCTGTGGGGGTGTTTCTCGTAGTAACGACGGATGTGCGGCTCGGTAACAGTTTTCCCCACGCCTGTGGGGGTGTTTCTATGGTGCGCTGCGCTGGGCCCGGGCTTGTCGCGTTTTCCCCACGCCTGTGGGGGTGTTTCTTATTCCAGCTTGCGCTCAGGCGCACTGGAAGAGTTTTCCCCACGCCTGTGGGGGTGTTTCCGTGTTACCGCACAACCTACGCTTTTCCAGTTCGTTTTCCCCACGCCTGTGGGGGTGTTTCTGCGAAGGAGTTGATATTCAGTAAGTTAGATAGGTTTTCCCCTCACCCGTGGGGTTGATTTTCAGTCCACCTGAGCTGTCCCTGTGGCACTAGGTTTTTTCCATGCCATGATGCCCTCAGATACCACCAATTTTTTGGATGTTCGCGCAAATTCTAAGGTCTTTTCCGACCAAACGAACATCTTTTAAATCAAGCGCAACACCTTGATTTAATTGAGTTATTTCAAAAATATTCGCCATGCCTCGTGCGGAATCGCCCAGCAGTTGCGGTGCTAAATACAGCAGCAATTCATCCACTAAGCCGGCATAAAAAAAAGCACCATTTAAAGTGCGACCCGCCTCCAATAAGACTTCGTTGCAGCCGATTTTCGCCAAATGGCGCAAACAGGCAAATAAATCAACGTGACCTTGCGCGTCCGGCAAGGTAATAACTTGCGCGCCAAGTGCTTGTAATGATTCAATTTTATGAATTTCAGTTGCGGCGGTAAAAATTAACACATTGCCGCCCTGTAAAATTTTGGCAGAACTGGGAATACGTAATTGGCTGTCCAATACCACGCGCAGGGGTTGGCGCGGGGTTTCCACGTGACGGACAGACAGTTGCGCGTCGTCCGCCAAAACAGTGTCGATACCCGTGAGCACGGCGCAGGAACGAGCACGCCAAAGATGACCATCACGCCTAGCCTCTGCGCCGGTAATCCACTGACTGACTCCGTTTGCCAGCGCGGTGCGACCATCCAAACTGGCGGCGATTTTGCTGCGTAACCAAGGCAACCCGTCGCGTATCCGTTTGACGAATCCGATGTTTAACGCCAGCGCGTCGGCTTCCATCAAGCCGACTTCGACCGCGATTCCTGCTGCGCGCAGCTTGGTGATACCTTGCCCTGACACCAACGGATTGGGGTCTTGCATCGCCACCACCACTCGCGTCACACCGGCTGCGATGAGTGCATCGGCGCACGGCGGTGTACGTCCAAAATGACTGCATGGCTCGAGCGTGACATACGCGGTGCAGCCTCGCGCAGCGGTTCCCGCCGCCGTTAATGCCCGAGCTTCGGCGTGAGGTTGACCTGCGCGTTCATGCCAGCCTGAAGCGACAAACACATTGTTTTTTGCCAAGACGCAACCGACGCGGGGATTGGGGTTGGTACTGAATAAACCGTGTTCCGCCAAGCGCAACGCGTGCGCCATCCAATGACTATCGGCCACAGGGTTCATTGTGATTTTGTCTGGGGATTGACGGCGTCTAACGCATGAGAAAAATCGCTGACACCTTGAAAGCTTTTGTACACCGAGGCAAAGCGAATATAGGCAACCGTGTCGAGTTTGAGTAATTGCTGCATCACCATTTCACCAATTTGCCGCGAACCTATTTCGCGTTCGCCCAAGGCGAAAATAGTTTGCGTCACTTCATCTATCGCGGTGTCAACCGCCACTGTGGAAACGGGGCGTTTATGCAAGGCACGCTTAAAACCAATGCGTAACTTGCCACTATCAAACTCCGTGCGAATACCATTTTGTTTAACCACTTGCGGCATTTGCAAATCAACCGTTTCAAAGGTGGTGAAGCGTTTATCGCAAGCGGCGCAACGGCGCCGACGACGCACACTGTCGCCTGCGTCGTTCTCTCGGGTTTCAACCACTTGGGTGTCAGCGTGTTTGCAAAAAGGGCATTTCATAACGCGCAGCGCAACTGGCAAAAAGTGAAAAGCGAGCAGCGAAACCTTGCTTTCGTTGCTGTGTATTCCGCTTCGCGGACAGCTTGCACTATTTTACTTTTCATATACCGGAAATTGTCGTGTCAGCGCTTGCACTTCAGTCACCACGCGAGCAATCACTACGTCGTCGTTTGGCGCGTCCAACACGTCGGCAATGAGATGCGCTAATTTTGTCGCTTCCGCTTGTTTAAAGCCGCGAGTAGTCATGGCAGGTGAGCCAATCCGAACGCCAGAAGTCACGAAAGGTTTTTCTGGATCATTGGGAATGGCATTTTTATTGACG
The DNA here is from genome assembly GCA_036171275.1 of Gallionellaceae bacterium. Classification (GTDB taxonomy): domain Bacteria; phylum Pseudomonadota; class Gammaproteobacteria; order Burkholderiales; family Gallionellaceae; genus PALSA-1006. Next base: position 24,946 of record JAVHQT010000081.1, read on the forward strand.
GTGATATGCGCCCGGCCAAGTGCCGCTTCCGCCTCTTTTCCGGTCAGTTTTTTGGCGCGCAAATCCACCAAGAAAACATGGCTGTCCGTTCGACCCGACACAATTCGTAGCCCGCGCTCAGTCAGCACTTTGGCCATTACCTGAGCATTATCAAGCACTTGCTGTTGATAGATTTTAAAATCAGCGCTAGCAGCTTCTTTAAATGCCACTGCTTTAGCTGCGATGACGTGCATCAACGGGCCGCCTTGCAGCGCAGGAAAAATTGCTGAATTAAGGGCTTTTTCATGTGCTGCTTTGGCCAAAATCAGCCCACCGCGCGGACCGCGCAAGGTTTTGTGAGTGGTGGTAGTGACGAAATCGGCAATCCCGACTGGATTCGGATAAACACCCGCCGCAATCAGTCCTGCGTAGTGCGCCATATCGACCAACAAATAGGCGCCCACACTGTCAGCGATGGCTCGGAAACGCGCCCAATCAATCACCAAAGAATACGCAGACGCGCCGGCCACAATCATTTTTGGCTTGTGTTCAAGTGCCAACGCTTGCACTTGATCGTAGTCAATTTCTTCTTGCGCGTTCAAACCGTATTGAATCGCGTTGTACAACTTGCCACTGATATTCACTGACGCGCCGTGCGTCAAATGACCGCCATGCGCCAAACTCATTCCCAAAATAGTGTCACCCGGCTTCAATACCGATACATACACCGCCTGATTCGCTTGCGAACCGGAGTGCGGTTGCACGTTGGCGTATTCCGCGCCAAACAGCGCTTTCGCCCGATCAATCGCCAACTGTTCCGCTAAATCCACAAATTCGCAGCCGCCGTAATAGCGTTTTGCTGGATAACCTTCAGCATATTTATTGGTCAACTGGCTGCCTTGCGCTTCCATCACCGCTGGGCTGGTGTAGTTTTCCGACGCGATCAATTCAATGTGATCTTCTTGACGTTGCACTTCTTGTTGCATCGCAGCCCAAAGTTCAGCATCCACGACGGCGAGGGTATTTTGACGAGAGAACATAGCAGCCTTTCAAGGAGAGAAAATAAAAATGGCGCGCATTTTATCATGGCAGCCAGCTTACTTTCGAATGGAGGCGACAAAAAAGTTGGTTTAAAAGAAGCGCTGCCCAAATCAACTGTTTGCCATAAGTCAATTAAATAATAATCATAAGTTATTGATTTATATGGTATTTTTCAGCCATGGCGGTGAATGCCCGTGAGAAAATACTGGGGCGCGGCAATGAAATTATTTATTTCTCGCCCCACGGTTTCATCAGCGTTTGCGGAATGTTCAAATGGTCGAGCATACGTGCCACGACGAAATCAACCAAATCTTGCACCGTTTGCGGATGATGATAAAACCCAGGATTTGGCGGCATGATGACCGCACCGGCTTGCGCCAAGGTGAGCATATTTTGCAAATGAATGCTGGAAAAAGGCATTTCCCGCGGCGCTAGAATCAAGGTGCGTTTTTCTTTAAGCATCACATCCGCAGCACGGGCGATTAAATCGTCGCTCATGCCGCTGGCGATTTTACCCAGCGTGCCCATCGTGCAAGGGCAAACCACCATCCCGTCACCCGGATTTGAACCGGAAGCCATGGGCGCAAACCAATCTTGAATGCCGTAAACGTGCAGTTCGCCGCTGCAATTTGCAAAGCGTTCCGCCAACATTTGCTGGGCATCTTGCGCTCGGCTGGGTAACACAAACCCCATTTCTTGTTTCGCTAAAATTTGCGCTGCTTGCGAATACACCAACTGCACACGCTGGCCACTTTGCAGCAACGCTTGCAACAAAGTCATGCCGTAAGGTAATCCGGATGCGCCGGTAAAAGCTAAGGTGATGGTTTTCATGCTGTTTTTTCCGTAAAAGTTCAGGAGGCGCGGATTGATTCCATTCAGAGTGTGCGCTTCGACTAGCCCCAACGTGCCTTGTCGAACCATGACGGCATCAATATCATATCAATCAATTAGTTAGTTAAAATCACCCTTCAACGGACTCAGGACACACAGAGAATTTAATCAGTATTGACTTAAGGTTAACTTATCCATCGAACGACTGGCGATTAAACCGTTGACGCTACCAAAAATCAGTGCAGCCAGCGCAAAAATGGGAATTAAATAGGCGATTCCTTGATGTGGAATGAGCCAAAAATAGACCACTAGCAGCTGTCCAGCAATATGCGCAAACGCGGCAAAAACACTGTGGGTCACTGCGCCAAACCAGCGCTCAGGCAAGTGCCTACTCAGCGCTAAAGCCAATAAACTACTGGTCGCACCGGCGAAACTTAAAAAAAATCCTGGGGTTAGAAAACTGCCCATGAGCAAGCTGCCAGCCAACACACGCAACACGGAAACCCACGCCGCTGCCCGCCAGCCGTAACGCGCTAAAACAATCAACACCACTATATTTGCCAAACCCGGCTTGACGCCTGGCAACGGCGAGGGAATGGCGGCTTCCAGCACGCTTAACGCCAGCGCCACCGCCGCTAAACGCGCCAGTTGATGGTCTTGGGCGGTGCTGACTAAGTTAATAGTTGAGGCTGTCATATTTTTTTCTGCCTCCCAGCAGTTCGACGCTGACTTGATTGGGTAGGCAAATCGCCAGTTCGCCGGTATTTTTTAACCAACCTTGGCGCACACAATACTGGCGCGGACTCGGGTCAGCGGCGATACGCACTTGGTGATTTTTAATGCTAATCAAACTATTGCCTAACGCGCCTGGCACTTGAATATCAGCATCACGATTTAGCGGGACTTGTTTAAATACTTTGCCGCCACTGCGAATCAGCACTTGGTCTGCCGCAGCACCGCTCCACAGCATTTGCATTAGCCAAAGGCAGCTCAACGCGCCTAGCAACAGCGTGAAATAGTCGCCGATTTTCAGAGCAGAAAAGACAGACAAAGCTAAGCGTGCGGGAGCAATTCGCGATGACGAACCAACACTTGTTGTGCCGATTTAAAGTGTGTGGCTAATTTTTCGGTGAGGTACACCGAGCGGTGTTGCCCGCCGGTACAGCCAATCGCCACTGTTAAATAACTGCGATGATCGGCGATGTAAGCCGGCAGCCAGTTGCCAACAAAAGTTTGAATATCATCGTTCATTTTTTGTACGAGGTCTTGCGCTGCCAAAAATGCCACCACTGGCGCATCTCGTCCGGTCAGCGGTCGCAACAGTTCGTTGTAATGCGGATTGGGCAGGCAGCGCACGTCAAACACTAAATCGGCATCCAGCGGCACGCCGTTTTTAAAACCAAAAGATTGAAAAAGTAAGGTTAGGCGTGAATTGTCGATTTTTATAAATTCTTTTACCCATAAACGCAAGGTTTTTGCGCTCATATTGGTTGTGTCAATTTTATGCGCTATCTCATTGATTTTATTAAGTAATTTTCTTTCCTTTTCCACGCATTCTGGCAAAGTCAGCTTATCGTCTGCCAGCGGATGGCGACGCCGGGTTTCGGAATAGCGTTTAACCAACATGTCGGTTTGTGCATCTAAAAACAGCAAGTGAATCTCTACGCCTCGTAACTTAAGCTGGGCAATGTAGCAAGGCAATTGGTTCATGCTGGCGCCGCTGCGCGCGTCAATGCTGACTGCGCACCGTGTATGTCCCGATTGCTGCAAATTGGCAATCAATGCCGACAATAATTCCACGGGCAAATTATCGACACAAAAATATTCAGAATCTTCAAGCATTTTCAGGGCGACACTTTTTCCTGAACCCGATAAGCCACTGATTAAAAAGAGTTTCATTCTTCTTGTGCCGTCATATGCTGTTGATGTCGGGTTAGAAATTCTTGCATGGTGTCGATGCCGCGATGTTGTAATACAAAATTACGCGCCGCCGCTTCCACTAAAACCGCAAGATTACGTCCTGCCAACACGGGAATGTTGACGGTTTTGATGGTAACGCCGAGGATTTCTTGAAAGCTGTCGTTCATCGGCAAGCGATCCATTTTGGAAATGTCGCCCCCGATGGGTCGGTGCAAATGCACAATTAGTTTCAGGCTTTTTTTACGACGCACCGCCGTTTCACCAAACATGGTACGAATGTTTAACACGCCCAGTCCACGCACTTCTAAAAAGTCGCGCAATAAATCGGGGCATCGACCTTCCAACGATTCCGGTGAAACGCGATACAGCTCAGTAATATCGTCGGCGACCAGACCGTTGCCACGGGTAATCAGCTCCAACGCCAGCTCACTTTTGCCTACGCCACTGTCGCCGGTAATCATCACGCCTACTCCGAGCACATCTAAAAAAACGCCATGCCGCGCCGTCGATTCCGCCAATTCCTTAATAATATAATGGCGCACCATCCACATTAAATGCACGCTATTTTGCGGCGAACGAAATAGCGGAATGTTGCTGTGATTGGCAAAAGCAATTAATTCCGGCGGCACTTCTGCCACTCCCGCCAAAATTAAACAGACCGAGCCACCTTGTTCAATTTTACTAAAAGCCTCGCCCAAGGCAGCGGGATCTAAATTACGTAAATAATCCAGCTCGGTATTGCTAATGACTTGCACCCAGTTGGGGTGAATCATGTTCAAGTGCCCTATCAAACCTTTGTCAGCAGCGTTCAGCATTTCGCTATCAAGCACATGGTCTGCGCCGGCACTGCCCGCTACCCAGGTTAAATCTAAGCGGGCTTGTTTGTCCTGAAACAACTTTTCGATATTGACTTTCGCCACAGCAATCACGCTTTCCAATCTAAGAAAATCTGATGAACGGAAGCCGAATCTTGGCACGCCATTAAACTGTCGCGAAAACTGGCATTGCTGAGCATTTGTGCCAACTCGCCCAACAACTGCAAGTGCAAATCGGTAGCGCGTTCTGGCACCAGCAACACCACGATTAGATTGACTGGCAAGCCGTCGGGTGAATCAAAGGCAATCGGATGTTCGGTTTTTATAAAGGCGGCAATGGCATCCTTTAGATTTTTAATGCGCCCATGCGGAATCGCCACACCCTGCCCTAAGCCGGTTGAGCCGAGTTTTTCCCGCGCGAATAAACTTTCAAATATCTGACTGCGCGCCAGTTTTTGTGAGTTTTCAAATAGCAGTCCCACCCGTTCAAAGACTCTTTTTTTGCTGGCGGACTCGCTGTCTAGCAAGATATTTTCTATCGGAAGAATTTTACTAATTAAGCTCATTGTATAAAATACCTAAGCAAAAAACGTAACATATTGATTTTATTGAGTATTTTAATAAAATCGCACAAAATATAAAGGGCGATCTTGCATCGCCCTTTGCAAAACTGACCTTATTCGGCAGCCACATTTTTACTGGTGTCGTCGTGGCGACGTGCAGCATTTTTCTCTTTATATTTAAGAACTTGGCGATCAAGTGATTCAATCAACGCATCAATTGCAGCATACAAATTTTCGTCGATGGTTTCTGCAAAAATAGTTTTGCCTGACAGGTGAACGCTGGCTTCTGCTTTTTGCTCGAGTTTATCGACCGACAACACCACGCTGACATCAATAACATTATCAAAATGACGTTTTACTTTGTCGAATTTGCTAATAACGTGTTCACGAATAGCGGGGGTAATTTCAAGATGACGTCCGGTAAGATTGAGGTTCATGGCCTGCTCCTTTATTTAAGTTAGAGTGATTTACGAAGATTCACCGGGAGGATATTCAACAATTCCCGGTATTTTGCCACGGTACGCCGAGCGACTAATACGCCCTGCTGTGCCAGGATTTCAGCTAAACGACTGTCAGTAAGCGGATGGTTAACATCTTCTTCGCTAATCAGTTGCTTAATCAGTGCACGGATGGCAGTGGATGAACACGCGCCACCGGCTTCAGTCGCGATACCGCTTCCGAAAAAATATTTTAATTCAACAATTCCGCGCGGGGTCAGCATATATTTTTGCGTCGTCACTCTTGAAATGGTCGATTCATGTAAGCCGAGTTCATCGGCAATTTCACGCAAAACCAAAGGTCGCATACCAATATCGCCATGGGTAAAATACAGATGTTGCCGCGCCACAATCGCCTGCGAAACCCGTAAAATGGTATCAAAACGCTGTTGTAAGTTTTTAATAAACCAACGTGCTTCCTGCAATTGTCCATTCATTTGCACCGAACTGATTTCATCGCGGCGCTGCAAAATGTTGGCGTAAATTTGGTTGACGCGCAGGCGCGGCATCGCCGCTGGGTTCAATCGCGCCTGCCATTGCTCGCCCTGACGCAGCACCAAAACATCGGGCACGACATAGTCCGATGCGCGCTGTTCAAAGGCACTGCCCGGTTTGGGATGCAGGTGCAAAATCAATTCTTGTGCCGCCCGTAAATGGGCATCATCACACTGAAACGCTTTTTTTAACTTACTAAAATCGCGTCCACCCAACCAGTCCAAGTGCGTCTCGGTAATCTGCAGCGCTAACTCACGCCCCACAGTTTGCTCCGGCAAGGCACGCAATTGTAACGAAAGGCATTCGCTTAAATTTCGCGCACCAATGCCGGGCGCATCTAAATACTGCAATTGCACCAGCGCGGTTTCCAAATCATCTAAACTCACCGCCAACTCGCCCGGTAAAAGTGCCAGAATTTCTTCTAAGGATTGCGACAAATAACCGTTTTCATCTAAAGCATCAATCAGCAAACTGACCAGTTTTTTATCCTGTTCATTCAGCGAGCTCATGCTGACTTGCCATAATAAATGGTCACGCATACTCGGCCGATCTGCTGCGACTTCAGCATAACCGTCTTCGTCATCATCGGACGTTCCTGCCGCTGTAAAGCTCAGCTCTGCCCAATCGGCCGGGGTTACGCTGTTGTCGTGGTCGCTTGGCAGCGTGCTGTCGGTGGCACTGCTAGCCGGAGCATCTCCATGTGCATAAGGTTGCGCGCTGTCGTCTTCTTCACGCTCAAGAAAAGGGTTTTCATCCAACAAACGCGCCGTTTCCTGATTCACTTCCAAGGTTGAAAACTGCAACAATTTGATTGCCTGTTGCAGTTGCGGCGTCAAGGTTAATTGCTGCGACTGCCTAAGTTGTAAGGCTGCTTTCATTGGCTGATTGAATAAACGGATGGGCGGTTATAGTTTGAAGTTTTCGCCGAGATAGACTTTTCTGACACCTTCATTATAGATGATTTCTTCTGGCTTGCCTTCCGCCATCACCGATCCGGCATTGATAATATAAGCGCGATCACAAATTCCCAGAGTCTCTCGCACATTGTGGTCGGTAATTAACACGCCAATTTCGCGTGCTTTCAGAAATTGAATAATTTTTTGAATGTCGATTACGGCAATCGGATCGACACCAGCAAAGGGTTCGTCCAACAAAATAAAGCGCGGATCGGTAGCCAAGGCGCGTGCAATTTCAACTCGGCGCCGCTCGCCGCCCGATAAACTCAAGGCGGCATTATTGCGAATGTGCGAAATGTGCAAATCATTCAACAAGGATTCAAGTCTGGCATTCCTTTCGTCTTGTTCATAATTTTGCAATTCCAGCACCGCCATAATATTTTGGGCAACAGTGAGGCGACGAAAAATAGACGCTTCCTGCGGCAAATAACCCAACCCAAGTCGGGCACGCCTATGAATCGGCAAATGCGTAATATCTTGATTATCAATAAAAATCGTGCCGCCATCCACAGCAACCAAGCCCACAATCATATAAAAACTCGTGGTTTTTCCCGCACCATAGGGCCCCAGCAATCCGACAACTTCGCCACTGCGCACCGATAGAGAAAC
>JAVHQT010000082.1:0-32506 GCA_036171275.1 Gallionellaceae bacterium
GCTCTTTGCTCAAACCCAAAGCTTCGGCAATCAGCCGTCCGCTTTTCAAACATTCGCAATGATACGGGTCGCCTTTTTCCAAAGTGTAGCGCGGCACGCCGTGAAAGCTCATCACCAATTTGTCGGGGCGACCGTGCAATGTCCAATAGTCGCGGATGTTTTGCGCGCTGGCTTGAATGTAGCCCGCATCGTCATGAAAATGTTTAATGCTGCGCAAAGCGGGCATATTGCGCAATTGCAAAGCTTGCCGATAAACCGCGTCCAGCGCACTGGCGGAAGAACTGGCGGCATATTGCGGATACAGTGGCAGCAGCAAAATGCGCTGGCAGTTTTCGGCTTTCAGCTTGGCCAGCACGCTTTCCACCGACGGATTGCCGTAACTCATGGCGTATTCGACCAGCAGCGGCGCATCGGTGCGCGCCTGCAAGGCTTGGCGCAATAATTCGGTTTGACGTGCGGTGTGCACTTTCAGCGGCGAACCTTCGTCCATCCACACCGTCGCGTATTTCGCCGCTGATTTTTTCGGGCGCACATTCAAAATAATGCCGTTCAAAATCAACCACCAAATCGGCTTGGGAATTTCCACCACCCGAGGATCGCTTAAAAATTGTTTTAAATACGGGCGCACCGCGTGACCAGTAGGCGCATCGGGCGTGCCGAGATTGATTAGCAATACGGCGGTTTTTTCAGCCGTTCCATGTGAAAATGCGGGTTCAGTCAGATAACTCATTTATATGTAACCTATTGATTATATTGGTTTTATTGCGAAAGTGCGCTGCTTAATAATTTGGCGGTAATATCAACAATCGGTACGACGCGTTCGTAATCCATGCGTTTCGGCCCAACCACCGCGAGCGTACCGACGATTTGCTGATTCGCGGTGTAAGGCGCGCTGACCACGCTACATTCATCCAGCCCAATCAGCCCAGATTCGCTGCCGACAAAAATATGAACACCGGGCGCGTGACGGCTGGCATCTAACAATTGCAGTAATTCGGTCTTTTGTTCAAAGACGTTAAACAATCCGCGTAATTGCTGCATATTGGCGGCCAAGTCGTTACTATTCAATAAGTTACGCTCGCCAGTTAAAACGTAATCTTCTTGTTTTTTCGCCATCACTGCTTCACTGGCTTGCATGGCGGCGCTCAGCAAAGCGGTTAATTCATGCTGCAATTGGCGCAATTCGAGCTGCACGCGTTGGCTCAAATCGGCAAAGGCGCAATCGGCGTAATGCTGGCTTAAAAAGTTACCCGCTTCGGTGAGTTGCGATTGGCTGTAATCTTTCTGGGTCAGCAAAATGCGATTTTCGACTTCGCCATCTGGCATGACGATAATGAGCAACACACGACTTTCCGATAAGCGCAAAAATTCAATTTGTCGCACCAGCATTGCCTTGCGCTTTGGCGTGGCGACAATACCGGCGAACCGGGTTAATTCTGCTAAGGCGGTGGAAGCTTGCGCTAGCAGCCGCGACGGATTATCGGGCTGAAGTTGCGCTTCTAAATGTTGGCGATGATGATTGTCTAGCGGCTGCACCACCATCAAAGTGTCAATAAATAAGCGATAACCGAGCGCTGTCGGAATGCGCCCCGCCGAGGTGTGCGGACTGCACACCAAACCCATCTCTTCCAAATCAACCATCACGTTGCGAAAGGTCGCCGAACTTACTTCTAAACCGGAATAGTGTTGCAGCGCGCGCGAACCGACGGGCAAGCCTTCGCTGATATAGCGTTCGACTAAGGTTTTTAGCAGGATTTGGGCGCGGTCGTTAAGCAAGCTGAATGTGCGGAAGGTTAAGAAAACGAAGGTTTCAAGCAATCAAAGCGAATGGGCAACCGTGCAGTTGCGTCCAGCTGCTTTTGCGGCATACAAACGTTGATCTGATTCGTGGAGCAAGGCATCGGGATTGGCTTTGCCAATATTGTCGGCTACGCCAATGCTGACGGTGATTTTAACCAGGGTATCTAGGCGTTTAATCTCAGTTGCCGCCACTTGTTGGCGTAGCCGTTCTGCGTAATAAAAACCGGCTTTGTCATCGGTATCGGGGCAGATAACCAAAAATTCTTCGCCCCCTAGCCGACACACCACATCTTCTTTACGCGCGGCGAGCCTAAGACTGCTGGCAACCGAGCGCAGCGCGTCGTCACCGAAAGCGTGACCGTAGTTATCGTTGATATTTTTGAAGTGATCAATATCCACCATCATGCAGCACACCGGACGATTAGAGCGTGATGCTAACGCCCATTCTTGCTCTAAACGGTCAACCGCCGAACGGCGATTGGGCAGGCCGGTTAAAACGTCGGTTAAGGCTAATTCTTGCAAGCGTTGATTAGATTGCGCGAGTTCATCGGCAAAATGTCTTAATTGCATCCGATCGGCTTCTTGACTGTCTTGCATTTGCACAATGCGTTGTGCGGCGCGCAAGCGAGCAGACAAAACCCGTGGATTGATGGGCTTTGAAAGGTAATCATCCACACCGGCTTCAAAAGCTTCAATGAGCTTTTCGGTGCTTTCTTGGGCGGTAACAATAAACACGTAAATACGATTCCAATCGGGATTTTTGCGCAATTCTTTACAGAATTCGATGCCGTTCATCTCCGGCATAATCCAGTCGCTAATAATCAGTTGCGGCGCAGATTTTTTCACACATTCCATGGCTTGCAGACCATTATTGGCGGTGGTAACAATGTGCCCTGCCCGTTCCAACAAGGTTTTATAAAGCAGTTGGATGGCTCTATCGTCTTCCACCAACAAAATTCGCAATTGAATACCGTCTGTTTTTGTCCCAGGAATAGAGACAATATCCACCATTTCACGCGTCAGCGAAGCGGTATTGAGCAGACTTTCAAAGGACGGCAAACTCGGGCTGGCGATGTGCAATAAACTGCTCCATTCGTTTAAGCCTTGAATAACGTGGTCACCGATTTCAATCAGGGTTGTGCTCTCGAGACCGATGCGCGTCGCCAACAACATTAAATGCGGCACATTTCGATAGCGTTCTGATGGTGCTGCTGTGCAAATAGCAGCCAATTGATCAGCGAAATGAAATAAATTCAGTAGCCGCCAATTGCGTTCGCCTTCAATCAGCCCGCTTTGGTCTGGATGTTCTAAATGCAAACCAATTGTTTGAAACAGCGCCGGCATTCCCCAATCAGCAAGCAAAGTGGCGGTAATTTGTGCGTGATCAAAGCCAAATTCAGCGTGTTCGATTTCAGTTAAATTATTGGTGACGGTGGCTTGAACTAAAATCAGCGGGTAGCGTTCAGGGTAAATGGTGGCAAGCGTCAAACGCCCGATTTGTGACAACAAACCCAACAAAAAAGCTTCATCCGGCACACCCAAATGCATTTTATCGACCAACTCTTGCGCCGCAATGCCAGTACAAACCGATTGTGCCCAAAATTTCTGATAATCAAATCCTTTGCACACGCCAGAACGAAAATCGGCGACTAAAGACAAACTCAACGCCAATTGTTTCACGCAACGAATGCCCAACACGGTGACGGCTTCCATAATCGAAGCGACTGCACGTCCATCGCGATGCGTCAGTAAATTGGCGGCCTTGATAATGCTGCCGGCGAGTGCCGGATCATTGTTGATCAGTCTGGCGATTTGTTGCAGTGAGGTATCTTCCCGATCCGCCAATTGAAAGATTTGCAGGGCAACACCGCGTGGTGAAGGCAGTTTTCCATGCGCCCTGAACTCGGCAAAATCCTGATTGACTAGCAAATTTTCAGTTAGATTCATTTTCTGATAAGGCTCAAAAAGTTGGGGAACCGGCAGGGACTGCGGGCGCGAATTTTTACATATTTCTAGAAGCCTGTCAAACTTAAAGCGTCGACGTAAAAATTCGGCCGCATGCGCGCCGATTTAGAGAAGCGCTGATTGATTCTTTTCCGGGCGAGCCCTTGGATAAACTCAAGCACCCCCCTTAAACTGACTCAGGCGTACATTACCGAATCATGTCAAAATAAATACCATATAAATCAATAACTTACACTCATTTTTATTCAACCTAGAGTGCGCGGTTGATTTAATCAGCCTGACCGTAATGTTGCCCAAGTTGCAGCGTATCGGACGTTTGGGGATTCCTTAATAATGGGCGCGGCTAAAAATTCAATTTTAAAAGCGAGGCAAGGCGCGAGTAAAAATAAGTTCGCAGCCCAGCAAGGCGTCATTCTTTTGGCGTCTCAGCAAAGCCAGGGTTTACCGATTTCCATTAAGATCAAAAACGTTAACGCGTTTCCACACTGCTGTATGACCAAGGATCGCTGTTCAGCGCATGTTAAAAGCAATTACCTGCCATGCAATCTGATTTTTTTGTTTAAAATGCGCGCCTATTAAAAAACCGAGGTGAACAATGGCTTACGTAGTTGCTGAAAACTGTATTCGCTGCAAATTTACCGATTGCGTGGACGTGTGCCCCGTCGATTGCTTTCGTGAAGGTGAAAACTTTCTGGTAATTGACCCAGACGAATGTATTGATTGCACACTGTGTGTGGCGGAATGTCCCGCCAATGCGATTTATGCAGAAGACGATGTGCCCGCCGATCAACATTCCTTTATCGCCCTGAACGCCGAACTCGCCAAAATTTGGAAGCCGATTATTCATCAAAAAGCACCGCTCGCGGATGCCAATGATTGGCTGAATGTACCCGAAAAATTAGCGCTTTTAAAACGGTGAACAGTCGCGATTTTTATCAACTAGTCGTTCAGCGCATTCTAGCGGACAACCCAAGAAACGACCTTCGTAACCTATTAATTATATTACCTAATTTGCACGTCTCTCAGCCGCTGACTGCGGCTTTTTTTCGGCAAATGTCTGGGCAAACTTTGATTTTGCCGCGCATGGTGACGCTCAATGATTGGGCCAATTCGCTTGTCTTAAACGCGCCGGTTTTAGCACAAAGCCAGCGCAGCGCTTTGCTGTATCGACAGCTCCGCCAGCAATCTTGGTTTGCCGAAGCGGATTTATGGGCGCTTACGCAGGAAATGTTAACGTTATTTGACGAACTGACTCATTCGTTGACGCGTCTACCCGGCGATTTAGAGGCTTTCGCGGATGCCCTGCAACTCGCCTATCAAGCGCGAAAAAATCAGAGTTTGCAACTCGAAGCGCGGCTGGTATTTGAGCTGTGGAATGCCATGCAAACCGGCAAAGAATTAGATGCAGCGCGCGCCTATCAAACGCGATTAGCCACTTTATCCGCCCAAGCAAATGCGCCTTTATACGTCTTGCGCACCAGTAATTGGACGGCTTTAGAATCACTTTTTTTGGTGGAATATGGCAAACGCGCCGCCGTTTCGGTGTTTGATTTGCGGGATTTACTGCCCAATCCGCACACCGTAATTTCACTGGCTTTGAGCAATCAAGATAGACATCTGTTGGCGCAATCTAGCCAACTTCAGCGCGATCAAATCTCGCCCTTAGCCCAAAAATGTCGTTTTTTTGCGGCGAATAATTTAGAACACGAGGCGCGTGGCGCCGCCATGCAAATTCGACTTTGGCTACAAGCCGGCAAAAATAGTATTGCCGTGGTGGCGCAAGATCGGGTGGTGGCTCGCCGTGTCCGTGCGCTGTTAGAACGCAACGAAATTTGGGTCAGCGATGAAACCGGTTGGACGCTCGATACCTTGTCGGTCAGCACCGCGTTGGAACGCTGGCTGACTGCCTTGCAAAGTGACTTTTATCACCACGATTTACTGGATTTACTCAAATCGCCTTTTATCTTTGCCGACATTGCCAGTTCAACTCGAAAATCAAGTTTGTATCAACTTGAAGTTATATTCACAAAGAATAATATAATCAATGGCTTAGATAACTATATCCAAGCTGTCAGCGATGAAAATTTAAACATGCTTTTGCTACGCTTACGCCAAGCCGCGCGTTTACTGGAGCGCAGTAAAAGACGTCGCTTGGGCGACTGGTTGCAGGCTTTAAATCAAAGTTTGGCAGTGCTAGCGATCAATTTGGGCTGGCAACACGATGCCGCCGGTTTGCAACTTCTCAATGCACTGGAAACTTGGCAACTTGAATTAGCCAATGACACCGGTTTGTATGCTTTTAAGGACTGGCGGCGCTGGCTTTCGCAACAGTTAGCACAGCAAAATTACTGCGATAGCAGCATTGACAGCCCAGTGCGCTTCACACATTTAGCCGCCACGCGCTGGCGCAGTTTTGATGCGGTGTTATTGATTGGCTGCGATGCGGAACATTTACCGAGCGTCGGCACAGGCAGCCGTTGGTTTAATGACAGCGTACGCCAAAGTCTTAATTTGCCGACGCGCAGCCAACTCGCCCTGCGGCAACGCGATGATTTATTGGGCTTATTAAGCCTCAATGATTGCGTGCGCATTACTTGGCAACAAGAGCACAACGGCGAAACCGGTTTACTTAGCCCGTATCTGCAATTGTTACGCGATTTACACGCTCAGACGTATGGCGATGACTTAACTGAGTTGGAATTAGCGCCTTATTTACGGGCAGAACACGCCACCGAAACTGCCCTTAAACGTCGCCAATCCGCACAGCCCAATATCCGCGCAGAGATTTGCCCAACCAGCATTTCGATTAGTGCCTATAACAGCTTAATGACCTGCCCTTATCAGTATTATGCCCGCTACATTTTGCGTTTGAATGCGCTGGATGAAGTTCAGGAAGCCATGGAAAAAAGGGATTATGGCGATGCGGTTCATCGCATTTTGCAGCATTTTCATCAACGCTATGCGCGCATTTCAGATCATCCGCCTGCCGTCATCGAGACCGCATTACGTGAGATCAGTACCGCAGAATTCGCCGCCTTAATTCAGCAAAATTTCAGTGCTCGCGCTTGGTTAATCCGCTGGTTAAATACCCTTCCCGCCTACCTTGCTTGGCAAAATAATAACGAAGCGGAAGGTTGGTTTTATCAAGCCGCCGAACAAGAATTTAACTTAAGTTTAAAGAATATCCATTTACGCGGCAGAATTGATCGCGTCGATAATCGCGCTGATGAGAAAAGAGTGATTGACTATAAAACTCAATCAAATCAAATACTGACAAGCAAGCTAAAGCTCGCCGGAGAAGATGTGCAGCTGGCGAGTTACGCCTTTGCCCTGCACGCAGACGAAGCGGCTTTTGTGAGTTTAGAACAAGACAAAGTCATTGCCCTTATGCCAAAACAAGCGCTATCCATCTTGGCGCAGCTGAACGTCGCCAGGCTAGAACAGATCATCGAGCAAATTCAAGCAGGACAAGGTTTGCCCGCCAACGGCGTGGACGCAAACTGCGCCTATTGCGAAATGCGCGGTCTGTGTCGCAAAAACGAAAGCAGCGCAGGCAGCACAGCTTGATTAAGCAAACCGTTATTGGCTGAGGAACCGCCGATTAAATCCTCCGTTCGCTCCCAGTCGGGCGACAACTGTTTCCTGCGACTAGTTCAGCACAAACCCATACGCGTGAGCAGGAACGGACTGAATCAGTGCTTCCCTAATTTGCAATGCCGCTTGCCGCCCACTGCGGACTGCGCCTTCTAAGGTGGCGGGGTAATCGCCCGCAGTGACATCACCCGCCAAAAAAAGTCGCGGATTAGGCGTGGCATTTTCGGGGCGTTTTAAGTTGACTTCACAGCAAAAAGTGGCGCGTTTTTCTGCGATAAGCTGTTGCCAAATCGGCTCTGAATTTATTCCAAGCTTTTGATTTAACTCGCTTTTCACTTTTTCAATCAATAACGGAGCGCTCAGTTGCTGGTGCGCGCCTTCGGCACTAATGACCACCGCAAGCAGACCATTTTGCGCTGAAATTTGTCCCTTATCGAACACCCATTGCGCGACGCAGCCGTCTAACCCTAGCAGCGGTTGCGCTAAACGAATCGCAGCGGGATATTGCAAATAGACGGTAAAAATCGGCTGAAAACTGATTTTCTCTAAGGTATTTGCAACCGGCAATAAATTGGGGACAGCGCGAAAAAGCCGGGCGCTGACGCTAGGCGAAGCGGCACAAATCACGTGACTAAAATGCTGGCTGCCCTGCCCAGTTTGGAGCTCGACACTGTTTTGTTGCGGAATAATCCGTTCTACACCGCAAGAAGTCACGATTTCGCCACCGTGTTTACACACGTAATCGGCGGCGCGATTTGGAAACAATGCTGAAAAATCAAGGCGCGGCAGCCACATTTCACTGGCAGAAAATGCGCCATTTAAGCTGTCGCGCACAACGTTAAGCAGAATTTGAGCAGAGGCTTTCTCGACTGGCGTGTTCAATGCTGCGATGCAAATCGGTTCCCACATTAAGCGAATTAGTCTTTCACTTTGCCCCTGCTGCCGCAAAAGTTGCTGTGCACTGATGTCGCGGCTGAGGGTAAATTTAATTTTACGCATAGCCAACATAAAACGAGCAGCTTGCCAGCGTTCAGCGCAGCTCAACCCTTTGGCGGTGCATAAGGCGACCAGCAAATGTAGCGGCGCGGGCAAGTGCGGTGCTTTCAGTTCAAAGCGATTATGTAGCGTGAGTTGCAGGGGCAGCCGTAAAAAATCTTGCTCGACATTTCCACCGATTAGTTCAATTAAATCAATAAGTTGCGTATAGCATCCCAGCAAAATGTGCTGACCATTATCCAATTGTGTTTCATGCGAAATCACACCACGCGCCCGTCCACCCAACTGTTTTGCACTTTCCAAAACGGTGACAGGAATGCCGTTTTGCGCCAAGGTGACTGCCGCTGCCATGCCCGCATATCCCGCGCCGATAATGCCAACGTGCACCTTTTTCAGTTGCGCCACCATGTCAAATAGGCGAGCCAGAGTTTGCGCAAAGGCGTGAGTGAAACGCGTTCTTTTAATACGTGGCAACCGCTGGCAACGACTTCGTTTAGGGTTGCGCGATAGATCGCCGCCATAATGATGCCGGTGCGCTGGCTTTGCCGATCCACTGGCGGCAGTTGCTGAAAAGCTTGATCGTAAAAATGCTGCGCTCGTTCCACTTGGAATTGCATTAACGTTTGAAAAGCGTCGGTTTCGTGCGCATTCAAAATCGCTTGCGCCTCAACGCCAAATTGCGCAAGTTCATCTTGTGGCAGATAAATTCGCCCTCTGCGCGCATCCTCACCGACATCGCGAATAATATTAGTCAACTGAAAAGCGATGCCTAAATCGTGGGCATATTTCAGCGTTTTACGATCGCTGTAGCCAAAAATTTCGGCGGCTAACAAGCCGACCACCGAGGCAACGCGATAGCAATACAATTGCAAGGCTTTGAAATCAGCATAGCGCACGTGTGCCAAATCCATTTCCATGCCGTCGATAATTTCTAGCAAATGTTCTTGCGCCAAATTAAATTGTTTGACCACCGGCACCAGCGCGATGGCAACTGGATGTTGCGGTTTTCCAGCATAGATTTCGGCGACTTGTCCACGCCACCATGCCAAGGTCAGGCGCGCCACATTGGCATCTGAGCACTCATCCACCACATCATCGACTTCGCGACAAAACGCATACAGGGCAGTAATCGCACGGCGTTTGTCGGCGGGTAAAAATAGGAAGCTATAGTAAAAACTCGAGCCACTTTTGGCTGCTTTGTCTTGGCAATATTGGTCAGGGGTCATGGTCAATTGAGTCCGCTTAAATCCGGGATTTAAAAATATTTACAAAAAAATCATAATGTTAGTGATTTTTGCAGAGGAGAAATGCGTTTCTCGGTTCAGGTAAACGCGCGCAATTTGAACACCATTTTCAGCCAGTCTAAGGGCTTTAAAACCGGACGTTGCTCAAAAACATTGTAGCGCACGGTCTCAATTTTATTCAGAATTTCTAAGCCACCCAAAATAATCAGCCGCATTTCTAGCCCAATTCGCCCAGTTAACCGCGTGCCGAGTGGTTTTCCACTGTGCATTAAAGTGCGGGCGCGTTGAATTTGAAACGCCATCAGAGCTTGCCAAGCTGGATTATTTTGCTGGTTCTGAACGTCGATTTCCGTTACGCCAAAACTCGTCATTTCGGACTGAGGCAGATAAATGCGATCAATCGCGAGGTCTTTTTGGACATCTTGCCAAAAGTTAATCAGCTGTAAACTGCTACAAATCGCATCCGAATACAGCAGGTTTTGCGGTGTTGCCTGACCATATAAATGCAGCAAAATTCGCCCCACCGGATTGGCAGAGCGACGGCAATAATCGAACAGTTCGTCCGCATTTGCATAACGCTTTTTGACCAAATCTTGGCTAAACGCATCCAGTAAATCATTAAACAATTGCACGGGAATTGCCGCTTGCAGAATCACTTTTTGCAACTCAACGAACAAGGGCGTCAGCGGTGCTTGCTGGGCAGAAATACGGTTTAATTCAGCACGAAAATCGTTTAATTTCGCCAAGCGTTCGGCATTGGAAAAATCACCTTCATCGGCAAAATCATCGGCTTGCCGGGCAAAATTGTAAACAACTTCGACAGCGTGACGCAGTCGTTTCGGCAGCAAAACTGACGCAACCGGAAAATTTTCATAATGCTTAACAGCCATGTTTTAAATACCTCGGCAAGCACTGCATCAATAATCATACCGACCGATAGAATTTAGTAACCTATTGATTATTAAAGATTTTATTAAGGCAGCACAAAGATGACCATTCCGATTGAATAGGGATTGCCTTAGGCTGCATTGTGACGACGGCGAATCACAAATTCAAATTCATCATCACACGTGACTGAAGCCAGCAATTCGTTGCCGGTCTGACGACAAAATACCGCAAAATCTTCTGGCGTTTTACGGTCGGTGGCGAGTACTTTCAAACACTCGCCACCTTGCATTTGCGCTAAAGATTTTTTGGCACGTAAAATCGGCAAGGGACAGACCAGCCCCCGCACATCTAGCACCTCACACGCTAAATCAAGCTTGGACAACGCTGCCACCTTGTTGCAGCCAAGCAGTAATGCCACCCGATAAATTGTAAACCGAGCTTAACCCCTGATTGACCGCAAACGCCGCTGCTTGCGCCGATCGTCCCCCTAAATGGCAATAAAAAACGGTGGGAATCGAGGCATCCAACTCGTGTATGCGCATGGGCAATAAATGCAAAGGCAACTTAATCGCACCCTGAATCACGCCTGTCGCCGTTTCTGCATCGGAACGTACGTCCACTAAATTAATTTTGGACTTGGCTAACAGTGCAGGCAGTGCCGAAGAAGTGACTTCTTTAAAATTGCTCATGGATTTTCCTAAATTTAATTGATCAATAAAAAAATTTTACGTTTTTTCAAGCACCCCAGACTGATGATGGATTCAAGTAGCCAGCACTAAAACTCAAGCCTAGCACCAGCTCTAAATAGGCTTTTAAGCACTCGCTACCTATTTAAATTGCCGACTATTATGCGGCAAAACTAATCGGCAAGGCAATCAAGGCTGCGGATTTTGAAAGCAAAAAATTTTGTAAGTATATGATTATTATGGTATTTTTAATCTATAAACTCAAGCCGATTCGACATTCCCGTTCTCTTGCGCACAGCTGCTTACTCAAATTTTCCGAACATCGCCAATACACCGACCTTGTCAGGCTGCGCCTGCCGCCCTGCAAATAAACGGAACGCGTGACGCGGATAAATATCAAATAAATCAATCACTTAAAATCACCCTTCAACAAGGTTCAACTGAGCGTGTTCTAGGACTCAGGGCGAATCGTTACTGTCCTAAGGCCAGCGCTTGTCCGGCTGCCACTGCCGATGCCCACGCCCATTGAAAGTTATAGCCACCCAGTTGCCCAGTGACATCGACGACTTCGCCAATAAAATATAATCCTTTAAAATCAATAACTTCCATTGTTTTTGAGGATAGTGCTTGTGTATCCACACCGCCGCAGGTCACTTCAGCTTTAGCGTAACCCAAGGTGCCGCTGGGCGTAATCGTCCAATGATGCAACTGTGTTGCCAAAGCTAACAACGCTTTTTCCGAATACTGGTTGAGCGCTTGATTTTCGGTGAATTGTTTGCACCAAACTTCGACAAAACGATGTGGCAAATACTGGCTAAGGAAATTAGTCAGCAACATTCGACTGCTGCGTTGCGCCGACAAAATTTCGCCTAAATGGTGTTCAGGCAGCAAGTCAATTTGCAGCACTTCTCCGGCTTGCCAATAAGAAGAAATTTGTAAAATGACCGGACCACTTAAACCGCGATGGGTAAATAATAGGTTTTCTTTAAAGCTTTGCTTACCACAGCGCACGCTAGCGGGCAGGGAAATTCCGGCTAATTCAACGTAATTCGCCCAGTGTTCAGGGTGAACGCTAAGCGGCACCAGACCTGGATGAAGTGGTGTCATCGGCACCGAAAATTGTGCTGCGATTTGATAGCCCAAGGGTGAAGCACCGATTTTAGGAATGGATAAACCGCCCGTCGCAACCACTAAAGAGGCGGCACGAAACGTGCCACGCGTGCTACGAATTTGAAAAGTATGGCGGTGGCTAATTTCGGCAATGTCGCAGCACAGCACAATCTGTACGCCGTAGGCTGCGCATTCGCGTTTTAACAACTCAATAATCGCCGTGGATCCTTCATCACAAAATAACTGCCCTAAGGTTTTTTCGTGATAATGCAAGCCGTGTTTTTCCATTAAAGCAATGAAGTGCTGCGGGCTATAGCGTGCCAAAGCGGATCGGCAAAAATGCGGATTGTGCGATAGATAATTGTCTGGCTTGACGTGCAGATTGGTGAAATTACAGCGTCCGCCGCCCGAGATACGGATTTTTTCAGCCAACGTGGTTGCGTGATCCAACACAATAACCGAGCGACCGTGTTTTCCAGCTTCCAGCGCACACATTAAACCGGCTGCACCGGCGCCGACAATCAGCACATCGGCTGTATTAAAGTCGCTCATCCTTAGGTTTCGAGTTGCCGCCACAGGCAAGTGCTTTTACTGGCTTTATCGAGCGCGTCAAGTTGCTCTTGATGCAGTGCAAGTTCGTCCGGTGTGGCCAGCAAAACACGCACGTTCATGTCACCCGAAAATTGCGCTGCATGGGCAGCGGCTTCGGCCGCCATAAAATCATCTCCAAGTAGGCTATCTTGTCCGCGCGTCATGGCAAAATATACCTCAGCAAGCAGTTCGGTATCCAGCAGCGCACCGTGTAAAGTGCGGTGCGAATTGTCGATTTGATAGCGTTCGCACAGCGCATTCAAGTTGTTGCGTTTGCCCGGATGCAGCTCTTTTGCCATTTTGAGCGTGTCAATCACCGGGTTGGTCAACACAGGCAAAGCCAGTTTATTCAGCTCCGCATTCAAAAAACCAATGTCAAAAGGCGCATTGTGAATAATCAATTCGGCATCCGCGATAAATGCCAAAAAAGACGGTGCGATGTCGGCAAATTTAGGTTCATTTTGCAAGCGATCAAGCGTCAAACCGTGAACTTTTGCCGCACCTTCGTCAATCTCGCGCTCGGGATTAAGATAACGGTGAAAAGTCTGCTTGGTCACTTTTCGCCCCTCCAAAACAATCGCCGCCACTTCAATAATTCGGTGCCCAAGTTTCGGGTCGATACCCGTTGTTTCGGTGTCAAGTACGATTTTTCTCATTTTATTTGGGATTTTTTTGGTTTATGTAATCAAGAAGCAGCGTATTTAACCTAGTGCTGCGTGCTGCCGTTCGTGGCGAGTCTGTCGAACCATAACGAAATACATGTTCAATCAATCAATTAATTAATTACCTAAAATCACGCGTTGACAAGGCTATCCTTAGCTAATCGTGGCGCGCTTCTGAACGCGCAGACAGGGCGCAGTGCGAACGAATAATTGAGTCTGCGTTTCTTTAGCGCATTGATTATAAGCAAAATAAGCGCTTAAGGCACCGCGCATTATTTTTGGCATAGCATTCTGAAAAACCTTGCTATAATGATTTTATTCCGACTAGCTGCGTTTTGAGAGGTCGGCATTTTTTTGGATAACTTTTAAGCTGAGGTAATTTAAGTATGAAAAAACTAAGTATCGGAACGATTTTATTGGGGGCTGCGTTGACCATAAACGCACAAGCCAGTGATTTCCAAGGCGCTTACGCAGGTTTGAATGTTGGCAACAACACGGCAAGCGCAAGAAGCAACGCAGACAAACAAAGCACTTACGGCGGTTTGCGTCTTGGTTATGGTTGGGATATCAGCAATTTCTTGCTCGGTGCGGAAGGTTTTTATGACGCCCATTCAAGCGCTTACACCCAAGAAGCTGGCGGACTTGATGCCCGCTTGGCCTTGCCTTTGAATCGTTGGTTGCCCTATATCAAATTAGGCGTTTCCGCTGCTAAGCCCGGCAACTCAACTCACGGCGGTTTAGGCTTGGAATATAGCCTGACCGATCGTTGGGCAGTCAACGCAGAATGGTCACAAGATAATTTAGACGTCAATAGCCCTTCTTATCGCAACAATAATTTGTCAATTGGTCTGCATTATTTGTATGGTGCAGCTGCCCGCTCCGCAGCGGCGGAACGTGCAGCGGCTGACAAAGCAGTGGCGGATCGTGCCGCAGCCGAACAAGCCACGGCTGATCGTGCCGCAGCCGAACGTGCTGCCACCGAACAAGCTGCTGCTGATAAAGCAGCCGCAGACCGTGCTGCTGCAGAAAAAGCGGAAGCCGATCGGATTGCCGCTGAAAAAGCAGCAGCTGAGCGTGCGGCTGCCTTAGCACAAATGACCGCGACTCAACGTGCTGCGGCAGAAAAAGCGGAAGCGGAACGTCTCGCTGCCGAAAAAGCAGCGGCCGAACGGGCGGCTGCGGAACGTGCTGCTAGCCAAGCGGCCACACAACCCCCTGCTGCACCCGCTTACAAAACCGTGATGCTGACTAAACCAATCACCTTGGAAGGAACTAGCTTCGCCAGTGGTTCTGCCTTGTTGAATCCCTCAGCAAATGTGCAATTGGATCAAGTGGTGGAATTTGCCAGTGTCAATAAAGAAGCCGATTTGACCATTACCGGTTACACCGATGACCGTGGCAATGCCCAGAAAAATAAAGCACTTTCTGCTGCCCGTGCTGAAGCAGTTAAAGCCTACCTAGTGAAAAAAGGCATCGCTGCTGAGCGCTTGACCACCCAGGGTGCCGCTGCAGCCAACCCTGTTGCCAGCAACGCCAGCGCTGAAGGCCGTGCAAAAAATCGCCGTGTTGAAATTAATTCGGTGTTGCATGAAGCTAGAAAAGTACTCGTTCAGTAATTTTTGAACGCTTGTTGAATCAAAAAGGCGGGTTTTCCCGCCTTTTTGTTGTCTTGAATTTAACGACGGCGCGCTTTGCCACTGTAAATTTTAGTTGCCCTTGATTATCGAGAGGTAACCGGCGCAACCGGACAAATCAGCCGGTTTGAGCTAGCCGATAGAGACAGATTGGTATGCACACGCTAACGCGTGAAAACGAACTATTTGCTTTTTATGAATCAACACGCAGCGCAGACGCAATCAGGTCTGAACCCTATCTCTGCCACGGCTTCAAGCAGCGTATCCCTGTTATGATTCGGTCTTGCGCTTTCTTTTCAGGATTTAATTTAAATTTTTTTGTAACATCTTGATTTTATTGAGTTTTTTAGGATTTGATTATGAGCTTAAATCATCGGTGGCAATTTTTTCGTGCAGGCGGTTTCGATCAGGTGCAATTAAACAGTGGCGCAGATTTACTGGCTTTGCGTCAATTGGATCAAAAACTTTGGGTAGCACTCAGTTGTCCGACGCGTGGCATTGAATTTGATAACGCCACCTTGGATTTAATCGATGCAGATGGCGATGGTCATGTTCGTGCCAATGAACTGCTAACGGCGATTGAATGGGCGTCAGCGCGGTTAAAAAGTGCGGATTTGCTAGTGAAGGCAAGCGATACTATCGCTTTAAAGAGCCTCACTGACAGCCCAGACGGCCGGCAAATTTTAGCGGCTGCGCAGGCAATCTTAGCCAGTTTAGGCAAGCCGAACGCTGCCGAGATTTCGCTGAAAGAAGTTATCGGTATTGAGGCGCAACTGGCGCAACGTCCCTTTAATGGCGATGGCGTCATGTGTGCCAGCCAAGTCGAATCAGCAACCTTACGCTCTGTCATTGAAACCATTGAAAAAACGCTGGGCGGCGTGCCTGATGTCGGTGGTGGCCAAGGCGTTAATCACACTTTAGTTACGCAGTTTTTTGCGCAAGCCGCTACTGCGCTTGCTTGGCGCGACGCCGGCGAAGCGGTTTTAGCGGAATTACCGAGCGATTTAGATGCGCATGGCATTGCCGCTTTTCAGGCGATAAAAGACAAGGTTGAAGATTATTTCGTGCGCTGCCAAATAGCAGCCTTTGATGGGCGTTCGACCCTGCCCTTGAGTCGTAGCGTGGAAGATTTTGCCGGTTTGGCGAGCATGACTTTATCGGCCCAGAGTGCCGAGTTGGCGGCTTTTCCCCTCGCTTCTGTCGCCGCAGATAAGCCGCTACCCTTGCAAACAGGCGTTAATCCGGCCTGGCAAACCAAGCTGGAAACCTTTTACCGCTTGGTCGTGTTACCACAGTTTGGTGAACTCAGCGCACTTTCGCTTGCTCACTGGCGCAACTTAAGTCAGTCATTGCTTCGATATGAGACTTGGCAGCAGAACAAACCGGCTTCAGCGCTCAGCGACTGTGACGTCGCCTATTTGCATGAAGTTTTAGGCAGCGATGCCGCCCAACAATTAACTGCATTATTTGAAAAAGACAAAGCAGTGGCCGAACAATTACAGGCGATTCATTCGGTGGAACGTTTGCTGCGTTATCAGCGCGATTTATATCGTTTATTGAATAACTTTGTGTCTTTCCGTGAGTTTTATTCAGGTCAAAGTAAGGCGATTTTCCAGGTAGGCACGTTGTATTTAGATGCACGCAGTTGCGAGCTATGCGTGCGAGTGGAAGACATCAACACCCATGCGGCGTTTGCCAATAGCAGTGGCGTATGCTTGGTATATTGCAATTTAGTCCGCAAAAACGGCGAAAAAATGAACATCGCAGCAGCATTTACGGCGGGTGATTCTGATTATTTAATACCCGGGCGACATGGCGTTTTTTATGACGGTCAAGGCGGCGATTGGAACGCAACAATTGTGCGCATTTCTGACCATCCGATTAGCATTCGGCAAGCATTTTGGTCACCCTTTAAAAAGGCTGCGGCAGCCATTAGCGATCAAATGCAAAAATTGGCAGCAAGCAAAGCCAATACCGGACATGAAGCGCGCCTAAAAGCGGTGAGTGCGGTGGCAAGTAGCGTCGCCAGCAGCAATCCGCCGCATAAACCCACTTTTGATGTGGCAAAATTTGCCGGTATTTTTGCCGCGCTCGGGCTCGCAATAGGTGCGATTGGCGGCATTTTAGCCTCGGTGGTTGCCGGTATTTTAAGTTTGAAATTTTGGCAAATGCCGTTTGCATTCATTGGCTTACTGCTGATTATTTCTGGACCTTCCATGATTTTAGCTTGGTTTAAATTAAAACGTCGCAACCTCGGACCGATTTTAGATGCCTGTGGTTGGGCGATTAACGCCCGCGTGTTAATCAACATTCCGTTTGGCACATCGCTCACCGCCATACCGAATTTGCCACTGGGCGCACATCGGTCTTTGGTCGATCCTTACGCTGAAGAAAAATCGCGCTTGCCTTATGTTCTGGCTGTCGTCGCCGTGTTATTTACCGTTTGGATGGTTTATTTATTGATGTTTCGGCGCTAAAAGTTTTTATTCGTGACTTGCCTTACTTAGAGAAAATGCTGATTAAATCAACCGTTCGCCCTGAGCCCTTCGTCTAGCTCAGGAGAGCCTTGTCGAAGGGTGAATTTAACCTATTGATTTATTTAAGTTTTATTCCGTTATGGTTCGTCAGGCTGTGCGTGTGGTGTTGGGGCTTTAGCCCCTTACAGCCACGGCCTACCTCTTGCGGGTGCACCACGAACGGAATAAATCAACGCTTCCTTGGAAAATTTAATTTTTTGAAGCATCCTAAAATTGAGGTTTGTATGAAAATCGCCCTTGCACAAATCAATTGTACCGTTGGTGACTTAACTGGCAATTGCGCCAAAATTATTGACTATGCGCAGCGCGCTAAAGAGCAAGGGGCGCGTTTATTACTGACACCAGAACTCAGTTTGTGTGGGTATCCGCCGGAAGATTTGTTACTCCGTCCGGGTTTTTACCGCGCTTGCGATGCCGCACTTGAAAAATTAAGTCAATCAATTCAAGGAGTTACAGTTATCGTTGGTCATCCAATCCAGCAAGGCGAGCAGCGTTTTAATGCCGCCTCGGTATTGCGCGATGGCAAAATCATCGCCACTTATCATAAACATTCTTTGCCGAACCATAGCGTATTTGACGAATTGCGCTACTTTACTGCCGGAGAAAACGCCTGCGTTTTTGAGTTGGACGGTGTGCAGTTCGGCGTCGCAATTTGCGCCGATATTTGGCACCCGCAGGCGGCAAAACGCGCAAAAGCAGCCGGAGCGCAAGTACTGCTGACACTGAATGCCTCACCGTATCATCTGGAAAAACAAGCGAATCGTTATGCCGAAGTCCGCGCCAGAATTCAAGAAACGGGAATGAGCGTGGTATATGCCAATCTGGTCGGTGGGCAAGATGAATTGGTATTCGACGGCGCATCTTTTGCCATCAATCGGGCTGGCGAAGTGACACAGCAATGGGCTGCTTTTGAAGAAACACTGGGCTTTATCCAGTTGCGCAATGGCGAGGTTCAGCTAGGTGAACAACACGCCGCCCTCACGCCTGAAGCCAGCATTTATCAGGCACTATGCTTGGGCGTGCGCGATTATATTCATAAAAATCGCTTCCCCGGCGTGCTGCTAGGATTGTCCGGTGGTATTGATTCTGCGCTAACGCTAACGGTGGCGGTGGATGCACTGGGCGCCGATAAAGTGCGCGCCGTTACCATGCCGTCGCCGTACACCGCGCAAATGAGTATTGATGATTCACGGGAGATGGTGCGTCGTTTGGGCGTGGGTTATCACGAACTGGATATTCAACCGACTTTCGCCGCCTTTGAACACACGTTAGCGCCGCTGTTTCACGGCTTGCCCGCCGACACCACCGAAGAAAATTTACAAGCACGGATTCGCGGCATGTTACTGATGGCGCTGTCGAATAAAACCGGTTCACTGGTGCTCACCACCGGCAATAAATCTGAAATGAGCGTCGGTTATTGCACCTTGTACGGCGATATGGCGGGCGGCTTTGCGGTACTAAAAGACGTCAGTAAAACCTGGGTTTATCGCTTGGCAAAGTATCGTAATACCCTAAGCGCAATGATTCCGGAGCGGATTATCACCCGCCCACCTAGCGCAGAGCTGAAGCCGAATCAAACTGATCAGGATAATCTGCCGGATTACGCGATTCTGGATGCGGTGATGGAATACTTTATTGAACAAAATCAAAGTATTGCCGACATTATCGCTCACGGTTACGCCGAAGCTGATGTCCAGCGCGTGGTGAAATTGATTCGCCTAAACGAATATAAGCGTCGTCAATCACCGGTTGGCGTGCGCATCACTGCGCGCAGCTTAGGTAAAGATTGGCGCTATCCGATAACCGCACGTTATCTAGATACTTTTTAACGCCAATACTTAAGGATGCGTCTAAAAATTCCCTCAAATTGATTGCCTGCTGACGAGACAGCGTTAGCCTAATTTGCGCAATCCTGCCGGCGCTCTTGGGCTGCACGCTCCTGCCAATACCATTGTAGTAGCCCGCTGGCGACTGGTCGAAACGCCTAAGACATTCAGACTTTTCAGTGCCGCGCGTCACAGCGACATGAATCATCGTTTTGCCGCTTTTGCAATTCCAACGCTCCCGCGTTTTTTAGCGCGTCGCAACCGCTTACTCAACCGCAAAAGCGCCACGCTTAACGGCATAAAAACGCTTTAAAAACAATTGACAGGCGCAGGCTGTTAAATTAAATTCGACAAAACTTTTATTTCAGCCAACCTTTATGCAATTGCCGCTCTTTTTCAAGCGCTTCAAACGAACCAACAAGGCAGCGGGTTGGGTTTGTCTTACTACCAATCCGCGCGGTGCTTATGTGGTGCAGCTAAAAAGAACGCCCGCGCAAATTGAAGTCAAACGCTGCGCTTTTTACCCGCTGGAAAATATCACGCCCAGCGCGCTAGATAAACTAGTCAAAGAGTTGCACTTGAACAACCTTCCATTCACCACCTTGCTCGCGCCAGAAGATTATCAAATCATCATGGTGGATACGCCGAATGTACCAGCGGATGAAATCAAAATCGCCATTCGCTACCGAATTAAAGATTCAATCAATTACAGTGTTGAGCAAGCGACGGTGGATGTGTTACAGATTCCGAAAAACAATCGGCAAAACTCGGTTTATGCCGTTGTCGCCGCCAATGAAACCATCAAAAAACGCATGGAACTGTTTGAAAAAGCCGAAATTGAATTAACCGTGATTGATATTCAAGAAACCGCGCAGCGCAACATTGCCGCCTTATTTGAAACGGAAGGACGCGGTCTTGCTTTTTTGGCATTTGATGAAAGAGGCGGCTTACTGACTTTCACGTGTGATCAAGAACTGTGCTTATCGCGGCGGTTCGAAATTACTTCTGGGCAATTGGAAGATGCCAATGCCAATTTACGCCAACAATATATCGATCGCGTCGAGTTGGAAGTGCAACGCTCGTTGGATTATTTCGACCGCCAGTTTCACCAAGTTTCACTGAATAAAATGATTATCAGCGCACCCACCAGTGCCGGTCTGGTTACGCTACTGGCGGATAATTTAGGAATACCCGTGGAAGCGCTTGATTTATCAAAAGTTTTTGATATTCAGGACGTTCCCGCCTTAGCTGAAAATGAATTTCTGATTGACGCACTGCCTGCACTTGGCGCGGCGCTTCGTCAAGAAAGTGTTCAGCGATGACACAGCAAATCAATCTTTTTAATCCCTCATTCCTTAAACAAGAAAAATATTTCTCGGTTAAAGCAATGTCTCAAGCCTTGGGGCTTATCTTGCTGGGCACAGCTTTAATCATTGGCTTTGCACAATACCAACTGCAACAATTGAGCCTACGCTCCGCCAACGCCAAAAAGGAATTCGCCGCCGCGCAGATTAAATTTGCCCTTTTTGAAAAAGAAATGTCACAGCAAGAAACCGATGCCATGCTCGAAGCTGAATTGACCCAGCTTCGTACCAAAATTGCCAGCAACCAGGAAGTACTACAAACCTTAAAATCTGGCGTGATGGGCAACACTTTAGGATTTTCGGAATATATGCTTGCGTTTTCCCGCCAAGCCGTGCCTGGCTTGTGGCTGACAGGCTTTGAAATTGATCAGGATGGGCGGCAAATTAGCTTGAGCGGCGCGGCAATGAAGGCGCAGTTAGTTCCAACTTATATTCAGCGACTGAGCAATGAACCCATTATGCGCGGCAAAACTTTCAGCGCATTGCAAATCCAACAAGCCAAAACCAGCAGCGCTAACAAAAGTTATCTGGCGTTTAAAATTGACTCGAACAAAACCAAAGCGCCTGAATTGCCCGCTGCAATACCGGCCGCTTCTGCGAGCATCGTTGAATCAACCCGTGCCATGAAAGCGCCGCAATGAATTTATTACTGGAAAAATGGATCGATAAAATCGAAGCAATTTCACTTCGTGAACGCGCCATGGTTTTTGCCGCCCTTGCTGTGGCACTGATCGCGTTGATGAACCATTTTTTGATTGAACCCATGTTATTAAAACAAAAACAGCTCAGGGCAGAAGTCAGCGAACAACAAGTCCAACTGCAGGAAATTCAAACTCATTTAGAAATCCTAGCTACCGCCCAAAAATCACACGCAAATTCGCCTTTACACACGCAAATTAAGCAAAGTAAACAAAAAATTGCTGAAGATGAAGCGGATATTAAAATGCGCCGCGACACCTTAGTTCCGCCAGAAAAAGTGGGTGCGCTTCTTGAGGAAATATTGAATAAAAACAAGAACTTACAGCTTGTTTCACTCGACACGCTTCCAACAACAGCCATGCTGGACGGCAATCAAGCGAACACCCATCACGCTGCGACTGAAAAGTTGATTTATCAACACGGCGTTAAAATTACCCTTAGAGGAAGCTATACCGATTTAATGACGTATCTCGCTGCGTTAGAAAAACTGCCCACGCAAATGTTGTGGGGTAATGCTTCGATGATTGTTTTGCAACATCCAACCATCGAACTCACCTTAACCGTTTACACGCTAAGTTTGGATACCACATGGTTACAGGTTTAAATCACGATAGGCAGGCGGTCTTTGGTCGCGAATGGCAAACTAAACTGGCGTGCGCCACCCTACTCTTACTTGCCACCCATGCTGTGCATGCAGAAACCATGTTGCCGGACCCTACCAAGCCGCCCATTGAAATTTTAACGATGCCTGTCTCTAGTGTTTCGGCAAGCAGCACGGCTGGGGTAGTGCCTTCTTTGATTACCGAATCCAGTTTACAGTCTGTGATTATTGGCGAGCATCGACGTGCTGCTGTGATTAACGGTGCGACCGTCGAATTGGGTGAAACCGTGGCAGGAGAAACCCTGATTGAGGTGCTTGCGGATCGCGTCCGCTTACGCACAGCGCAAGGTAGCACGAAAGAACTGGCTCTGTATCCGGGCGTAAAACTCCATAAAATTCAGCTTAGCGAGCCGCATCAACCTCAAGCAGTGGGAAGACCGGCAAAAAATACACCCCCTCCTATTAAACAAAAAAAACCTGCCAAGCACACGAATGAAAGGGAATAATTTAATGAAATACATCATCAGTTTGTGCCTAGGGCTCGTCTTAGCCGCCTGCTCTGCCCCCGCGATTAAAACCAAAGCCAATGTTGGGGTGACGCAAGAGATGAATGCCGCAGTGACAGAAAGTGTGTCGCCAAGCCGTCCTGAGGCGGTCAGCCAAGCTTTATTGCCCCCTTTAACACTGTCATTGCCACGCGCAGACAGCATGCCCGCCGAAGGACGGTTTGACTTGGCGGTCAACAATACCCCAGCGAAAGAAGTGTTTGCGGCAATCGGTTCTGGCACACGCTACAACCTGCTTCCGCACCCCGGCATCAACGGTAATATCACGCTGAATTTGAAAGACGTCACCATTTTTGAAGCACTTGACACCATTCGCGAACTGTATGGCTACGAATACAAAATTGAAGGAAAAAACATTTATATTCAATCAGTTGAGTTACAGGTCAGACTGTTTAAAATTGATTATTTAGCGGCCATGCGGGATAGTTCCTCTTCGCTAACAGTTAAAGCGTCAGGACAAACTGGCACCGCAGCACAAGGTATAGCGTCGCAAAGCACCGCAGCCACACAAGGTAGCGCTGCAACCAATAACGCAAGCACGGTAACCACCAAACAATCCTCCGCAGAATTTAATTTTTGGGAAAATCTGGACACCGCCATTAAGTCAATTATTACCCCTAACAATAGCGCACCCAATCAGGGCGATCGTAGTGTGGTGATTAACCGTATGTCGGGCGTAATTGTTGTACGCGCCTTGCCGGAAGAATTACGCAATGTGGCTGAATTTTTAAAAGCATCACAATTATCGGTTGAGCGACAAGTGATTATTGAAGCCAAATTTGTTGAAGTCACCTTGAGTGAAGGCTTGCAAACGGGAGTCAACTGGGCTGCCTTCTCTGGCAATGGCAGTAGTAATATTTCAGCAGGTTTGATGGGTCAAGGCAGTTCATTAGTGCCCAATGCGGCAGGCGGGGTGGCACAATCGATCAACAGCACGGCATTTTCCGCGCTTCCGGGTTCTAGTTTAACGGCGACGGGGGCAGGCTCTTCTTTGTTTGGGGTGGCTTTCCAAGCCAATAACTTTACAGCCATGCTTAACTTTTTAGAATCGCAAGGTAGCGTGCATATTTTATCCAGTCCGCGCATTTCGACTTTAAACAATCAAAAAGCAGTGCTGAAAGTCGGCACCGACGAACCCTATGTAACCGGCTACTCACCGGGCACCTCAACGGTTTCAGGCGGCGGAACAACCGGAACGCTACCCACTCCCATTTATTCGCAAATATTTTCCGGCATTGCGCTGGATGTCACGCCGCGCATCAATGAACGCGATGAAATTATTTTGCACGTTCACCCCTCGATTAGCTTAGTCAATTCGGTGATCAAAGATACCGGCGGCGGCACCACGATTCAGATGGCCTCGACCAGCATTGAAGAAACGGATAGCGTGGTGCATGCGCGCGATGGTCAAATTGTGGTGATTGGCGGATTGATGAGCCAAAAAAATACCGAAGGCAGCTCTGGATGGCCTGGCTGGATTAAATCCGTTTTTGGACAAACCGCGCGCGCGTCTGAAAAACGCGAGCTCATCATCTTGCTCAAGCCTACCGTGGTAAATAACAACAGCGATTGGAGTGCCGACATTACCCGCAGCCGCGACCGTATTAACTCAATGTCGCATTGAGAAAAAACCAATGTATCTCGAACATTTTGGATTACGCGAATTTCCGTTTTCGCTCACGCCTGACACCAGCTTTTTTTTCGCCTGCACCAATTATCAGGAAGCGCTTAACACACTGCTGCTAGCCGCTCGCAGCGGTGAAGGATTTATCAAAATTGTAGGTGAAGTCGGCAACGGAAAAACCTTGCTGTGTCGCAAATTTCTATCAACTTTAAACAGCGACCGCACCGCGACCAATGCCATCGGCACGCAAGATCCCTCTTTACCGGAACAGCCAACCGGAAAATTTATCACCGCCTACATTCCCAATCCGTATCTTGAGCCACGCAGTTTGCTTTTGGCACTGGCGAGTGAGTTTCGCATCGAATTAGATAGCACAGTTGAACAACACCAATTGCTCAAAGAACTCACTTTTGCGTTACTAAAATTTGCCCGCGAAGGCAAGCGTGTGTTGGTTTGCCTAGATGAAGCGCAAGCCATGCCCTTGGAAAGCTTGGAAGTATTACGTTTGCTCACCAACTTAGAAACCGAAAAACGCAAATTGATGCAAGTGGTTCTATTTGGACAACCTGAATTAAATGACCGTTTAAAGCACAACTCAATCCGACAATTGCGGCAGCGCATTAGCTTTCAATATGAATTAAAAGGACTGCGCCGTGACGAACTTGACCGCTATTTGCGGCATCGACTGTTGGTTGCCGGCTACAAAAACGAGACTTTATTTCGTGCCAATGCCGTCGCGTTACTGCATCGCGTCACACAAGGTACGCCCCGATTGGTGAACATTGTGGCGCACAAAGCTTTGTTATTGGCTTTTGGCGAAGGACGACAACAGGTTTTACCGAGACACGTTAAATGGGCTGCGGCAGATACCCCAGAAGCGCATCGCGATTGGATGATTTGGGTCTGGCTTGCCAGTGCCGGAGTCTTGGCCAGCCTGATTATGCTTGGACTTTGGTTACGATGAGCCTAATCAACCAAGTACTCAACGACTTAGAAAAGCGTGGTGCCAGTAGTCCCTTTCAAGATATGCCCATCCGTGCGGTTCACGCCAATAATCGACCGCCGCTTTGGTTATATTTCATCAGCTTGCTGCTCGTTTTGCTGATTATTTTTAGTCTTTACTGGCTATTCAGTCATCCTTTTAAACCCGCTACGACCGCACTTGCTCCGATTGCTCAAACACATTCAAATTCAGCAGCAATTGCGGTACCGCAAGCTGTTTCGTCGCCAATCAGCACAATCGCCCAAGCGGCTCTGCCCATCAGTCCCACGCTTGAGCTTGGCATTGCCTCGCATTTAAGTTTTGAGCTAAGCTCAATTCCCTTACCCCATAGCCTACGCATCAAACCACGACACATTCCCTCCCCCACGCCCGTTTTAATTTCGCAAGCCGTATCTGCAGCCAATATCACCGTCCTTTTGCCAGAAGAAGAAGCAGCACCAGCAAGCAGTGCAGTCACCCCGCAACTCAAAACCGAAAGTCCTAAACAGTTAGCTGAAAATGAATTTAGACAGGCCTATTTTTTAGCGCAGCAAGGTCAGCTAAAAGAAGCCGCCGCAGGCTATGCGCGTGCCTTAAAACTGGATGTCAGCCATGACATGGCACGCCAATCACTGATTGCGGTCTTATTAGAAAGCAAATTAAATAACGAGGCAGAAAAAGTACTGCGTGAAACCTTGCAGCTCAACCCTAAAAACACGCACTACGCCATGCTACTGGCGAGGCTACAAGTTGAACGCAATGCACTGCCACTCGCCCTAGAAACACTCAGTAAAGCACTCCCCTTTGCTGATCAACAAGCTGACTATCAAGCCTTTGTCGCGGCTTTACTGCAACGACAAAATCAGCACAAAGACGCTGTCGCGCACTATCAAAAAGCCTTGCAGTTATCGCCTAATGCTAGCTTATGGCTGATGGGCTTAGGCATTTCGTTACAAGCCCTGCAACGCAATGACGAGGCATTCAACGCCTACCAACAAGCAATCGCCTCGCATAAACTGTCCGCTGCTTTAGAGGCCTTTGTGACGCAACGTATTCAGGAAGTGAAGCGCTAATGCTCATTTATTCGTCAAACTCGTGCACAAACCGAGCTTAACGAGAACTGTTCCTCAATTATCAAAAAATACTTCAAGCTGCTTCCTCGTCCCCTGATATTTTTTGCGCTTTCTTATGGCATCATTATTGTTAGCAAAGGATGGCCAGCGGGGATTCATCCGTGCAATAACCTTTTCGAGAGTGACGCAAGTAACTGATTTAATTGAGTAAAAAGTTAGATATTGCCCTTATGTTAATTCGCTTAATTTATCTAAGCCTAGAGAATAACTCACCATGGACGGCATTCATTACCGTAATCAATACGATTTACCATGGGACGAAAAAATTGTTGATGCGCTCGAAAAACTGCCTTAAGCCCAAAAACGCTTATTCACCAGCAGAAGAATTTAAGAGCGCAGCGTTCACGTTTATAATGCCTTAAAATTTCTCTGTGAATTAACGCAGAATGAATCCCCTTTTAAAAAACATTTAGTACGCCATTACATTAAGGAAAATATGCTTGATATTCAACAACTTAGAAATGATTTAACCACCGTGGCAGCCAATTTAGCGCGGCGCGGTTTTGTGCTGGACACGGTAAAATTTGAGCAATTAGAGGCGGAACGCAAAACCATTCAAACGCGTACGCAGGAATTACAAGCCCAGCGTAATGCAAACTCCAAACGAATTGGGCAAGCAAAAGCTAAGGGCGAAGAGGTGTCAGCGATTTTGGCGGAAGTAGCAACGCTGAGCGACGAATTAAAACAGTTGGAGGCGAAGTTGCCGCAGGTGTTGCAAGCAATGGACGCATTTCTGGCGCTCATTCCGAATCTGCCACATGACAGCGTGCCAGCAGGCAAATCGGAAGCGGATAACGTAGAAGTGCGCAAAGTGGGGACGATTCCAAATTTTGCCTTTGAGGTGAAGGATCACGTCAGTATCGGCGAAGGGCTAGGCGGCTTGGATTTTGAGACGGCGACCAAAATTGCCGGTTCACGTTTTTCGTTGCTGACAGGGCAATTAGCCAGAATGCATCGTGCGTTAGCGCAATTGATGTTGGACACGCACACCGAACAACACGGCTATACCGAAACCTATGTGCCGTATTTGGTGAACGCGGCGTCGATGCGCGGCACCGGCCAGTTACCAAAATTTGAGGAAGATTTGTTTAAGGTGCCTCGGCAAATGGGCGACGGCGAAGAAAATTTTTATCTGATTCCAACCGCCGAAGTGCCGGTCACCAATATGGTGCGAGACGAAATTGTGCCCCTAGAAAAACTCCCGCTCAAATTTGTCGCGCATACGCCGTGTTTTCGCAGTGAGGCAGGTTCGTATGGTCGCGATACGCGCGGCATGATTCGCCAGCATCAGTTTGACAAAGTGGAGTTGGTGCAAATGGTGCATCCTGACACGTCGTACGCTGCTTTGGAAAGCTTGCTCGGTCACGCCGAAACGATTTTACACAAGCTCGAATTGCCGTATCGCGTGGTGAAATTATGTGGCGGTGACATGGGTTTTTCAGCCGCCACTACCTATGACATTGAAGTGTGGCTACCTGCGCAAAACACTTATCGCGAAATTTCTTCTTGTTCCAATTATGAAGCTTTCCAGGCGCGGCGGATGCAAGCACGTTTTCGCAATGCGCAGGGCAAACCGGAACTGCTGCATACCTTAAACGGTTCTGGTTTAGCGGTGGGGCGCACCTTGGTGGCGGTGCTAGAAAACTATCAACAAGCCGATGGCAGTGTGCGCGTTCCGGAAGTTTTGCGGCCGTATATGGGCGGCGTGACGGCATTGTGTGCTCATTAACGCCGATCTATCATTGCGCAAAAAATTTGTAACTCTTTGTTTTTATTTACTATTTTAATAACTTCTACCGAAGATATTGCTATCATTATTTAATCCTTTTTTATCGTTTGACGAAAGCCACTTAATGTTAATTACCGAATATCGCCTCGATCTTGTCATGTTGGCGTTGCGCACCATTTTGCCTTTGGAACATCCCGCCGACAGCGCGTTGCGTTACTTTTTTCAAGCAGAAAAAGTAGGCTCAAATGAACGTGCGCTGATCGCCGAAACCGTGTTTGGCATTTTACGTCACCGTTTATTTTTAGAACACGCCTGCTCAACCCCCGTTGCAACAGCCAATCAAGCCACGCCACGCCGCATGGCACTGGCTTTTTGGGTGCGTTTTGGCGGCTATAACGTGCGCGAATTAGCTCCATTGTTGCGCCCAAATGAAAGCGCTTGGCTAGGGGAAGTGAAAGGCACAAAAATGGAAGAATTGCCTTTACCGATACAAGCTGAATTGCCCGAATGGATTATTGAAAAATTACGTCAACACTACAACGAAGCAGAAATCTTAAGTTTAGGACAATCTATGCAGCACGCGGCTGGGCTCGATTTGCGCGTGAATAGCATGAAGGCGAATCGTGACGAGCTGATCAGCGGCTTAGCGGCAGAAAAAGTTACGGCAATACCAACACCTTTTTCGCCCTATGGCATTCGAGTAAACGGAAAACCCGCACTCAACAAAAGCCCCCTTTTTCTGGGTGGACGCTTTGAAGTGCAAGATGAGGGTAGCCAACTATTAGGCTTGCTACTTGCCCCTAAACGAAATGAAATGGTGGTTGATTTTTGCGCGGGCGCAGGCGGAAAAACGCTCATGCTTGGTGCGTTAATGAATTCGCAAGGACGTTTATATGCGTGGGATGTTTCCGAAAAACGCTTGGCAAATTTAAAACCGCGCTTAGCACGTTCTGGATTAAGTAACGTGCAGCCCCAGCGCATCGCACATGAAAATGACAATAAAATCAAAAGGTTAGCAGGAAAGATTGACCGTGTGCTGGTTGATGCGCCTTGCAGTGGCCTGGGAACATTGCGCCGAAACCCTGATTTAAAATTTCGCCAATCCGAACAAAGCGTTGCCGAACTGACTGTCAAACAAGCGTCCATTTTAGATTCGGCCAGCAAGTTGCTTAAGGTCGGCGGGCGGCTGGTTTATGCCACCTGTAGCGTATTGCACGAAGAAAATCAGGGGATTGTCGAAGCCTTCTTAGTCGCACATCCTGACTTTACATTATTGCCCGCGGGCGAAGTATTAGCACAGCAAAAAATTGCATTGCCGATGGGCAACTATTTTCAACTATCACCGCAACAACATGGCACAGATGGATTTTTTGCCGCCATCATGGAGCGTCAATAGCACTCACAAAAACGAGAAAGTCCAAATTTTTCGATGAGTTTGAAGTTACTGTCATGACACCGCTCATTTCCAATCTTCAAATTTTTCGGCGAAAATAAATAATTCACGCACAAAAATAGCCCGCAACGCGGGCTATTGGGTCAACATAGAAACTGCTTTACTGCGCGCAAGGGTCAGGTAATTTCTTTACCGCATTTGCCGTTCCGTCCAACCTCCTCTTCTTGCAGGATACTAATTCAACTCTTAGCACTTATTAGTGAGCTACTGCATTTTGCTGTTCTGACTCTATGGCATCCTGTTCTGCTCCCTGCGCCTGAAATATTTCAGCCCCTTTTTCATCCATCAATGATACTGAAATTAGTCTAACTGGTAACAAATGCTGCTCGAATGACCTTTCAAATGGAAAATCAAATGACGGCCCCCTGCTACCGTCAGCTAGCCGGTTAATCAACAAGCTAGGATAATCTTCCATTCCAGATTCAGTGAAAAACTCTGCTCGGAGATCCGTTTTTATCACCATCATCAACTTGCCTCGATTTAAAATGCCTCCTATACGTTTGCGTGGGATAGTCACACTAAAAATTTGAGGATTTTTACTTATGATAGCGCACCCCCATGCTGTAGATTCTAACTTAGAGACTGTCAGTTTATGCCCAAAACCATTTGTTGCGGTGTACTTTGACCGCTTAACTTGAGGTGACCCAACTTCTAAAATAGCGTAAGAAAAGTTACTATCATCATGATTTCCAAAGTCAGGCAAAGATATGGTAAGCAACTCAGTATCTGGGTTGTACTCAACAATATCATCTCTTCCCGCAAGTTGAATTGATACCTTATAGGTTCGCTTATCAAACTTTGCATAAATGGATGCCAGACGCCGTTCATATTCAGCAGTTGTCTCCAACTTACCTTTAATGAGCTGTAGAGAGACGATAGTTAGCATGTCCTTTTTTAGTTCTAACGCGGATTTGGTGACACCTTTTTTACTATTTGCAGGGATTGCCTCTAATGCAGATAGAACAGGTGACGTTACCAACAACAGAAAAACTATGCAGAGTCTTGAGTAAAGCAAGGTGCAACTCCCTTTTGATTTAAACATTGAGAATAAAAAAATTATTGAGTGATTTTTATTTCGCTAAATTTTATTCTGCCACTCCAAATCGTCAGCAGCCATTGGTGCACGGTACTTTTGCAACAACTTCCAGCCGCCTAAAGCAAGTCCAACGCCTACTGCACCACCCGCGACAATCGGCCAGACTGGAGCGGAAACAAGGCCGAGTGAAAGTGCTAACCCGCCCAATGTATGAGAACCGAATACAGCTACACTACTTGCGGCAAGGCCTCCGCCAATGGCTGCGCCTGTCGCAGCCGTTGCGCCAGAGGTGATGCCAATTGCAGCACTTTCGGCATCAGGGTGAGATGCTAATTTTTCAACCAAGCTTACTAATTCAGCCCATGTACTTGCAACCACTTCAATTACTTGCTCTTGCAGATAAATAACGCCATCTTTAACTTTGGATGCTAACTTTAAAATTCGCACATCGTTTACAACGCGTCGTGCGCCGTCAATCATCAAAGCGGCACCGACAAGTGCAATGGATGCGCCGAAGAAGAAATCGCCGAAACCACCGGGTGGGTTAGAAAAAGCTTCACCGATTTTGTGTCCAAACATTCCAAAAATCGCCGCGCTACCGCCTATGACGGCCAATGCAGGAATACCAATTGCAGAACCTAATCCAACGATACCAATTGAACCAAGAATTGAACCGCCAATTCCACCGAACCCTGCCCCAGTTATACTACCAATGGTACTTGTGGATAGTCCGCCTTCCTGTAACTTGCTCGCTACCACATCAATCCCCATTTGAATGTGCCCAGACTGAAGTCCCCATGCAATTAACCCTGCCCCCAGCGCAATTTCTGCTACGCCAATTTCTGCCTGATGATTTGCGCTAAATTCATTACAGTAATCAAGTGCTTTTTGAAAACTACGTTTATCTGAATCATTCATTTTAATTCCAAACATTTTCGTATCCATCCTTTCGGGAGGTGATTGAGATTTAACAACGGTCATTAACTGGAGCGCACACTAACCATAAGCAAGCAATAAATCAATACACAAATAGATTTAAATTCTTATTTGTATTCATAATATGTATTGGTTGCAAATAAGCCTTTACTCGACTATCCCCCGCCAATGCGGAGGAGTAAATGGCGGACAATAAAAAACTGCTTGGTCAAAAAGTGCGGCAGTTGCGCAAGCAAAATGAATATTCACAGGAACGGTTTGCCGAGCTGGTCGGTATCGACCCGAATTCGGTCAGCCGCATTGAATGCGGTGTGCATTACCCGTCGCTGGACACGTTAGAAAAAATTGCCACGGTGTTAAAAGTGGAAATGCGCGATTTGTTTTTATTCAGCGATAAAGAGTCGGCCGAATCGCTGCGCAGTTATTTGCTGCAAATCGCGTCTGAACTGGAGGTGGAAAAGCTGCGTGAGGTGGTGGGCGTGGTGCGGAGGATGGTTTAGAGGGTTATTTCATGGTTTGAGATTGATGCAATACAGCGATGACGCGCACTTTGTCTGCGGTTTTATGGCAGCGCTGAATAAAACCACCGTTCGCTCTAAGCTTGACGAAGGACTGTGGGCAAACTGCTGTGGCTTTGGTCGGTTATAGCCAGCGGTTGCACCAGGAACAGAATAAATTCCGGTTTCACTTTTATAAAAATAGGTCTGACTGAAAGCACATTTTTGAGTATTTTGCAAAACCGTTTTGGTGACGTAATAAATTGACCAAAGTTGATTAGCTCAGTATAATTTCCCGGCTTCGGAGAGGTGGCCGAGAGGTCGAAGGCACGCCCCTGCTAAGGGCGCATACG
>JAVHQT010000083.1:0-950 GCA_036171275.1 Gallionellaceae bacterium
CGCGCTCGCACAGCGCGCCCAATTGTTGATGCAAGCGTCCCATCTCGTCGCAATAGCGGCGCGACAATTCGCCCAGCGGCACAATGCCCATATTAGTTTCGTTGCTGACCAAAATAATGACACCCGGCAAGGTCGGCAGCGTGTTCTGCAAGGCTTGCAGCTCATCCCGTAAAACGTGTTCATCCGCATCGCAGAGCAATTGCGTCAGCCACAGCGTTAAACAATCCACCAAAATACAGCGGTCGGGACGCGCTTCACGTTGCAAAATTTGCGCCAGATTTTGCCCTGCTTCGATGACCTGCCACGACACGGGACGACGAGCGCGATGATGGTCGATGCGCGCTTGCATTTCAGCATCACGCACTTGCGCAGTGGCGACATACACAATCTGCAAACCCGTTGCCTGCGCGTGTGCCTCCGCCAAACTGCTTTTGCCCGAACGCACCCCACCTAAAATCAATTCACGCATGTTCAACCCCAAACAGTTTGGCTAGTTTTTGCGTATCCAGATGCTGTTCAACAGCATCCGCCAAGCGTTCTAAGTCGGCTTCGCGGCGCGCGGCGTAATCAAAATCTTGCACCTCGTTTAAGCCTGCCCAACGCAAAATGACCTCGGTTGCGGCACTGGCATCAAACAAGCCATGCAGATAAGTCGCCAAAATTTTGCCATCGTCCGAGATGGCGCCATCATCCTTGCCACCCAATTGCAGCAAGGGTTTTGCGAGTGCCGAGCCTGTACTAATCCCAGCATGAATTTCATAACCCGCTACCGCAGCCTTGCCTGCTAAGCATAAATTTCCGCTGACATTACGTAATTGTTTTTCTGCCGCGAGAGTGGTTTCAAAGCGCAGCAAACCCAAGCCCTTGCTCGTGCCAACTTCGCCTTCAATTGCCATTGGGTCGTGAATTTTTTCGCCCAACATTTGCATCCCGCCGCAGATGCCGATGAG
>JAVHQT010000083.1:960-32251 GCA_036171275.1 Gallionellaceae bacterium
TGCAGGCGTAGCGCATCAAAGTCGGTGTGATTGCTGATGTGCGGAAAAGCGGCGACGACGATGCGCAAAATGTTTTTACGCCCTCTCCCGCTTGCGGGGGATGGCTGGGGTGGGGGATTTTGTGCGGAAAGGCTACTAGGCAGCGCATCTTCCGCCTCCAGATGCAGCCCATGCAGATACGGCAACACGCCCAGCACAGGCCTACCGGTACGCGCTTCCAGCCAATCTAGTCCGTCTTGCAGCAGCGTCAAGTCGCCGCGAAAACGGTTGATGACGAAGCCGACCACGCGCGCTTGTTCTGATTCAGACAACAAATCCAGTGTGCCAACCAAGTGCGCAAACACGCCGCCGCGATCGATATCGGCAATCAAAATCACCGGACAATCCACCGCTTCGGCGAAACCCATATTGGCGATGTCGCCCGCGCGCAAATTGATTTCGGCGGGGCTGCCCGCACCTTCTACCACGACCGCCTGATACTGTTTAATGAGGCGACCATGCGATTGCATGACCGCCGCGTGCGCGGTGCTTTTATAGGCGTGATAGTCGCGTGCTTGCATATTGCCAATGGCTTTACCGTGAATAATGACCTGCGCGCCGCTGTCGCTATTGGGCTTAAGCAGCACGGGATTCATGTCGGTGTGCGGTGCAAGGTTTGCCGCCATCGCCTGTACCGCTTGCGCCCGCCCAATTTCGCCACCATCGCTGGTGACCGCGCTATTCAACGCCATGTTCTGTGGCTTGAACGGCACGACGGCAACGCCTTGCCTCACCAACCAACGGCACAGCGCAGCCACCAGCGTGCTTTTGCCCGCGTCCGAACTTGTGCCTTGCACCATGACAGTTGCCGCTATTTTTTGGCAAGGCATGGGTGCAATGGTGGGCGCGCAATGGTGGGCGCGATGCTCACCTAACAAACCGAGTGCCGCCGCTAATTTTCCCCATTGCGCCTCATCTCGCGGCAGACCGAAACGAATACTGGGTGGCGCTAAAAACAAGCGCGTCAGCACGCCTTGCTGCGCGAGTTGGGTGTGAATTTTTTCAGCATCGCAGCACCGCACCCAAGCGAACAAAGCGGTACGACCACTGACCGTTAAGCCATGCTGCTCAAGTAAACCAGACAAGCGCGCGCTGGCTTGCTGCAAATTTTTTCGCGTGACGGTTTGCCATTTTTCATCGCGCAAGGCACGGCTCACCACGTAGCGCGACGGCGCAGCAATTGGCCACGGACCCAACCATTCGCGTAAGGCGTTTAAGCAGGTTTGCGGGGCAAACACGAAGCCGATCCGTGCGCCCGCCAAGCCAAAAAATTTGCCTATCGAACGCAATACGATTAAGCCTACGCGTGGACTATCGCCCAGCAAACTGTGTTCAGGCGTGGCATCCATAAACGCTTCATCGACGATGAGTGTGCCGCCACGCGCCGCCAGTTTTGTATGTAATGCCAAGAGTTCGGCGCGGCTAAATAGCTGCCCTGTCGGGTTGTTGGGATTGACGATCACGACAATGCTTATCGTCGCATTCACTTGCAAAATTTGCGCTGCCGAAAACGCAAAAACCTCATAGCCTGCGCGCTGCCAAGCGTGAGCGTGTTCGGCATAACTCGGCGAGAGAATGGCGACACGGCGAGCATTACCCTGGCGCATTTTATGTTTGCGCCCAACTTGCTGTGAATACAAAAAACCCTTATTAATCATGTAGTTATATACAAATCTGCGCCCAGAACACGTGTTAAGCTGCGTTGCTTCGGCCGACAATAAGCCAGGCAAGGCTTGAATGGCTGCTTGCGAACCCGCCACCGCCAGACCGTTTGCACAAGCATAATACCGTGCAGCGGCAGCGGCTAAATCGTCCTCCTCTTGTGGCAACGCCTGCCAAAGCTTGGGCGACACAAGCGGCACTAACCAGCCATTTGGATTGATGCCGGTGGATAAATCCAGCCAGTGTTGTTCGGCGATGCCGTAGTGCTGCGCCGCTTGAGTAAGCCGCCCGCCGTGTTCAAGCATAGGTCAACTCCCAGCCAATGGACAGGCCACTCATCAGCACAACCCACAGCCACAACACACGCTGCACTAACCCAGTGGCGCGCCAAATATCTGCGCCGCACACTGCTGCGCCCACACCCAATAGCGGTCGGATCTCGCTGACACCTTGATAGCTTGCCGCACCGCCAAGTTGCACTTGCAACGCGCCCGCTCCTGCCGCCATTACCGGCCCCGCATTCGGGCTATCCCACAATCGAGCTTGGCTGCGCCAACAGTGCAACGCACAACGCGTGTTGCCCAGCGCCGCATAACTCAAGGCGGTAAGGCGGGCTGGAATAAAATTCAGCCCATCATCCAAGCGCGCTGCTGCCCAGCCAAAATACTGGTAGCGTGCGTTTCGATAGCCCCACATCGCATCTAGCGTGTTGCTCAAACGATACAAAAGCACGCCCGGCAGACCCGCGATCACGAACCAAAACAGCGCAGCAAAAATCGCATCGTTGCCATTTTCCAATACCGATTCGACCGCCGCTTTTGCCACAGCTTGCTCATTTAATTGCGCGGTGTCGCGGCTCACCATCCTACTCACCGCCCCGCGTGCGGCGGCTAAATCATGGTCTTGCAGCGCGCGCGCCACCCGTTCGGCGTGTTCGCGCAAACTGCGCGGCGCGATACAAAAATACAAAACAACGATCGAAAAAATGACGCCTAGAACAGGCACAGTTTGCAGCCATACCGCCAGCAAAAAGAACGGAACAATCAGCAGACACAGCGCTGCAATACCTTGTAAATAAAGGCGTATCGAGGAGGTTCGATGAGTAGGATAACAGCAATTTTCGACGCGTTGCGCAACCGCGCCTATGCCCACCAGCGGATGAAAACGGCGCGGTTCGCCGAGCAAATAATCAAGCAACACGGCGGCGCACACCGTCAGAGACAGGTCGAACATGGCTTTACAAATCAATACCCGGCTGGGCTTGAATGCCCGCCCGATACGCGTGTTTAACATCGCCAATTTCACTGACGGTATCAGCGATTTTCAGCAAGCAATCGGGTGCGGCGCGCCCGGTAATGACCACGTGTTGCATGGCGGGACGTGCTGCCAAATCGGCGCACACTTGCGCGCTATCTAGATAGTTGTAATTCAGCAAATAAGTCAGCTCGTCTAGCACCACCAAATGCAAATTTTCATCGCGCAAAAAGCCTTGCGCCACCTGCCAGCCGCGCTGCGCAGAAGCAATGTCAGCCTCCCGATTTTGCGTGTCCCAAGTAAAACCATCGCCCAGCACTTGCCAATTTAAACCCGCTTGTTGACCTAAAAATTTTTCTTCGCCGGTATCTCGACGGCTCTTTAAAAATTGCGCCACGCCAATTTTAAAACCATAACCCAAACTCCGCGCCACCATGCCAAAGGCGGAGCTGGATTTTCCTTTGCCGTTGCCGGTGATGATGAGCAGCAAACCCTTATCCTGATTGGCTTTGGCGATAGCTGCGTCGATGATGGCTTTTTTGCGCGCCATGCGCTTTTGGTGCTGCTGTTGATGATCTGACATTTTTTTACTCCAATTGGTGGTGTCTGCAAAACTAAGGCGGTCAAAAACAGCGGCTTCAAAAATAGCCGCTGGCAACGCGCTGATTACTGGGCTTGATACGACAGCGTTAAGTAAAACCCGCGCCCTGCTTGATTATAATACTGTGCCGTTTCATACACTTTATCGGTCAGATTATCGATGCGCCCTTGCACGCGCCACGTGGCGGAAAGTCGATAGTCAGCACGCAAATCTACCAAGCCATAT
This sequence comes from Gallionellaceae bacterium, assembly GCA_036171275.1. Taxonomy (GTDB): domain Bacteria; phylum Pseudomonadota; class Gammaproteobacteria; order Burkholderiales; family Gallionellaceae; genus PALSA-1006. The sequence goes on from JAVHQT010000083.1 coordinate 4,742, forward strand.
CCAGCTAACTGACTGCCCGCTGTATTCGCCAAATCGTCATAGCGACGCCCCTCTGCATACAGCGAACTCGCCACGCGCAGGTCACCGAACTGATGCACCAGTTCGATGCGTGCCGTTGCGGTAGCGCGGCGGTTTAGCAATTTACCGCTATCAGCGCCCGAAGTTTGCCGTGGGTTTTGCAAGGTTACGGTGCTATTGATTTCCCATTCCGCCAGTTGTGCTTTCAACTCGGCTTCCAGTCCGGTCACACGCGCGGTAGCGATATTCACCGGCGTGGAATGACTGTCATAGGCGATTAGGTCGGTCAGGTCGGTTTGATAAGCGCTTAATGACCAAAGTCCCCAAGCCGTGGTTTGAGTCAAGTCCAACTCCGCACTGCTGGATAGTTCAGGGTGCAGCGTCGCCGAGCCATAGCCTGGGTAATACAACTGATTAAAAGTCGGTGCTTTAAACGCCGTGCCATAAGACGCAGCGAAGCGCGTCCGTTCATTCAGTACGTAGCCGTAGCCCATGCTGCTGGTACTGTGTCCGCCATATTGCTGGTTGTTATCGCGCCGCGTGGAAAGTTGCACATGATGCGCACCGCTATTGCCTTGATATTGACTAAAAAAAGCGTCGTTATTGCGGCTGGTTTGCGCAAAAACGGTATCGCTATCCACACTGTCTTTTTGTTGGTCAAACCCCACCGTCAGCAACTGATTGTCGCGTAAGGCAAAATCATTTTGCAGTGTCAAACTGTCACGTTGCGTATTAAAACGGCTAAAAAATATCCCGTTATTAAAGGCAGTGGAATGGTCTTGACTTGAGCCCAAGCGCACGGTGACGTGCCAATCGGTGCGGGGTGCGTACTTTAGGCTGCCACCCAAAACTTGTTGCAGGCCGTCAGCTTGATTGCCCGCGTAAGCGCTGCCGTCATATTGATTTTGGCTGAGCGCTTGGAGCGCATTGACCTGAGCGCGGAGGCCGTTATCAGCCACGTAGCCGGCTTTAAGCGCTAACGAGCGAGCGTGATAACCATCGTTGTCCGGCTCGATGACATAACACCCAGCCGTTGTATTGCCTCGGCAAGCATTAAAGCCGCGCACGTTTTGTTGCTGCGCTTGTAGATTAACCCAGCCATTGGCATCCCCCACTCCCACCCCTAAGCTACTGAGGAAAGTGTCATAACTGCCCGCGCTAAAACTGGCCGATATGCCGGTATTTTTACGGGTAAAAATTTGAATGACGCCGCCGATGGCTTCCGAGCCATACAAGCTGGCGCGCGGACCGCGCACGATTTCGATCCGCTCGATTTGTGCGACTGGAATGTCTTGCAGCGAAGCCGTACCTAAGGTCACCGAACCAATTTTGATGCCATCGACCAACACCAAAACATGATCGGCATTCGTGCCACGCAAAAACAGCGAAGTAGCCTTACCTGCTCCGCCGTTGTTGCTCAAGGTCAAGCCCGGCAAACCACGTAACACCTCGGTTAACGACTGCGCTTGCAAGCGTTCGATGTCAGCACGGGTTATGACGCTGGTGGAGGCTAAACTTTGCTCAGCGCTTTGCTCAACACGGGTGGCGGTAACCACCACTTCAGGTAAGATTTCGGCGGCGAAACTGGGGAGCGTTGCCGCACATAACAGCGCGGAGGTGATTTTGTGATAGTGCATTGCGATACTCCTGATAGATACCCACGACCCCGCGAGTACGTTAAAAATCAGAAGAAGTGCGCATGACGCGAACGCATTTACGGCAGGATGATTCAACCATCTTCCGTTAAAAGTACGTTGCAAAATGTTGTTATGACGCCGCCACCCGCGACTTCTTCTGCTCAAAGCTCACAGGCCGGTATCCGGGCTCGCAAGTGCTAAACAGGCTGACTAGAAGCGCAATCTGATTTAAATATTTACCCAAGTCCTTGATTATAAAGGACTTTTTTTGGATAGCTACAATCAGAAAAACGCAAGAGAATCAATCCGCTCGTCCCAAAATGCAGGGACTTTTAGCCGTTCACCTCGTCTTCTCATGCAGACGCACAATGACTTAATTGAGGTGTTCATTCTTGCTTACCGTTGCGGGGGCAGCACAGGGTTAAGATCAATCCGCACCTGTTTCCCGTTTAACTGAATGAAAATTCATTCAGCACCTAAAAGCGGCGCGCACCTTAACATAAAAAATCCAACACAAGCAGAACTTGCGTCAGCGCATTGTCACAATGACGAGCTCATGGTCAGCAAACCCAAAAGTAGAATGCACTATAACGACTTGATTAAATTGGATTTTCAGGCTTTAAACTGGACAAAAAATTGCGAATTATTTCTTTTTAGGGGGGTGGCTAACGCGTTCTAATAACAAACCCAGTGCATCTTGCAATAGGGGCATGACCGCTTTTTCGGTGGGCACTTCGCCTTCATAATTGCCAATGAGCGACCGCTTGGGTGGACTCGTTTTAACTTTCATCCAAGAGGATTTTGCGTGACTCATATTCGCCCAAGGATTCTTGCTCGGCGCTAAATTTCTGGCTTCATCACCGGGAAATTCAATCGCCATCGCCATATTAACGGCGGTCAAGGCGACATAAATGAATTTTTGCTCGTCGTTAACATTGACACTGATAAAAGCGTCCGGATTTCCGGCATTTCGAAGGTGTTTATGCACGTTAGGCAAGAAGCCTGTGCTTAAACTTTCTTCAATTTTTGCAGCAAAACTTTGCCCAAACTGAGCAGGATTTTTCTGCAACTCCCGATCAATTTCTGCGCTGCTGGCGTAGCTGTCAAACCAGGTTTCAAAATAAACGGTGACTTCGGCCGCTGCTTGATCGCTCACGGTAACAATGCCGCGTTCGTTTAACGCAGCGGCCACCAAAGCACTGAGCTTGGGTAAGCAGGGTTTAGATAAATTTTCGATGGCGCACAGATAAATTCCGCTCGGAAAAGTCGAGGCAGTCAGCACCAAGCGTTCATTTTTGGTCTCCGGAAACACGCGCATCAATTGCACCGGTTGATTGAGTGTGCGCCTGGTTTCCACTGGCGCTACATTTTTGTTTTTATTCCGATTGCGGGTACCGCAACTGCTTAATAAGCTGATTGCAATCAGGCACAGGCATAGCTTTATCCACATTTTCATCAAAATTCCTCCCGGTTGAGTTAAGCCTAGAAACGCAGTTAAACGCTTGCGATCACTTGAATCGCTTGACCGATCGGTCAGGGGCGAACGCCCAAAGGGCTTAAGGACTTCACCGAAGCCAATCCACTCCTAAAAATCGCTAACTGATTAATTTATATGATCAATTTTCCAATCTTCACTTGTTCCATCCCTTTTTAGAGGGAAAACGAGGTGCGCGTTGTTGGCGACTCCAAATTAACGGGATTTTAGTTTTTAGCCCAAGGCTTTTAATAACAATTTGGTTGCCAAACCGAGCAAAATCAATGCAAATAATTTGCGGAGCAAGCTGAGATTGAGGCGATGCGCGAGTTTTGCGCCGTGCGGTGCAGTCATCACGCTGGCGATCGCGCAAACGCCTAAGGCGGGTAAATAAATATAGCCCAAACAATAACTGGGTAAAGCAGCCAGTTGCCACCCAGTGACTAAATAGCCAAGACTGCCGCCCAGTGCGATTGGAAAACCGATCGCCGAAGACGTGCCAATGGCGTTGCGAATTGAGAGATTGCACCAAATTAAAAATGGCACGATGAAGGTGCCGCCACCGACCGATACTAAGGTACTAAACCAACCGGTTAACAGACCGGTCAGCGTCATGCCAATCGGTCCTGGCAACTGCCGACTGGCGTGCGGGCGAATATCAAACAAAATTTGCAAGGCAGCCAAATAGAGAAAAAAAGCAAAAAATAATGCTAAGAAATGCGGAGAAACGTGCGCGGCCACCAGTGCGCCAAGTGCCGTTCCCAGCAAAATTCCCGGCGTAATTTCCTTGACCACTGACCAGTTGACTGCGCCATGTTGATGATGTTTTCGCATACTGGCGAGCGAAGTAAAAATGATAATCGCCATGCTGCTACCTAAAGCCAAGTGCATGCTGTGTTGCACGGGAAAGCGTTGCGCCTCAAACAGCATCAGCAGCAACGGCACTAACAGTGTGCCGCCGCCAATGCCGAATAGCCCACCGAGAAAGCCGGCCGTTGCACCCAGCACAAAATAGGCAAGTAGCCAGCTCATCTTAGGGCGCGACCAGGCGTTCGATAATAAACGCCCATTCCGCCGGATCAACGGGGGTAATGGAAAGTCGATTACCGCGTTGTAGGGTGCGCAAATTCGCCAACTCAGGATATTGACGCAGTGACGCCAGCGTAATCAGCTGAATTTTTTTGACTAATTGCACGTCAACGTTAAACCAGCGTGGCTGTTGTAACGTCGCTTTCGGGTCAAAATAATGGCTGGTGACATCAAATTGGGTGGTGTCCGGATACGCGAGCGCGCAGACCTGAGCGATGCCGGCAATGCCGGGTTGCTTGCAATTGGAATGATAAAAAAACACGCCATCGCCGACGGCCATTTGATTACGCATAAAATTACGTGCTTGGTAATTTCGCACGCCATACCAAGCAACTGTTTGCTTAGAAAAAGTGGCTAAGTCATCAATGCTGACATCGGACGGTTCGGATTTCATAAGCCAATAACGCATTGCGAGAGCCATCCAAAAATAAAGCGCGATTCTACACAGAAAATAGCGCAGGACGAATAGCGTCTTGACGGGGTGGTCAAGCCAATCACTGCCGCGTCATTCAAAAAATCACTCGATCCTGAGGCTGTGCCTGCCACGCTTTGATATTAAACGGGCATTAAAAAGCCCGATATAAACCGGGCTTTTTAATCAAAAAAATAAATATAATCAATTAGTTAGCAACGCTGATTTCCAACATTAACTGATTGATGCGTTTTACAAAACTGGCGGGATCATCCAATTGCCCGCCTTCGGCGAGCAAGGCTTGGTCGAACAGCACCGCCGCCCAGTCGTCAAACTTTTTCTCTTCAGCTTTCAGGCGCAACACCACTGGATGTTTCGGGTTGATTTCCAAAATCGGTTTCGATGTGGGTGCTTGTTGTCCTGCCGATTTTAGCAAGCGCGCCAAGTTGGCACTCATGTCGTGGTCGTCTGCCACCAAGCAGGCTGGAGAATCGGTTAGTCGATGGGTGACGCGCACTTCTTTCACCCGTTCACCTAAGCTAGCAGTGATTTTGTCGGTCAGTTCTTTCATTTCATTCGCGACATTTTCTTGCTCTTTTTTCTCCGCTTCGTCTTCCAATGCGCCTAAATCTAGCCCACCTTTGGCGACTGACACCAGCGATTTACCCTCGAATTCAAACAAATTGCTCACCACCCATTCGTCCACACGGTCAGTCAGCAGCAGCACTTCAATGCCTTTTTTGCGGAACACTTCCAAATGTGGGCTATTTTTCGCTGCATTGAAACTATCCGCCGTGATGTAATAAATTTTGTCCTGCCCTTCTTTCATTCGACTGACGTAATCCGCTAGCGAAACGGTTTCGGCACTGGTGTCGGTGTGCGTTGAAGCCAAACGCAGCAATCCGGCGATTTTGTCTTTATTCGCCTGATCTTCACCGATGCCTTCTTTCAACACGCGCCCGAATTCGCCCCAAAATTTGCTATATTTTTCTGCGTCATTTTTCGCCAACTCTTCGAGCAACCCCAACACTTTTTTGGTGCAACCGGAACGAATCGCTTCGATGTCTTTCGACTCTTGCAAAATTTCGCGCGAGACGTTGAGCGGCAAATCGTTCGAGTCCACAATGCCCCGCACAAAACGCATATAACGCGGCATCAATTGTTCGGCATCGTCCATGATAAAGACGCGGCGCACATACAGTTTTACGCCATGAATGGCATCACGTTCCCACATATCAAACGGCGCGCGCGCCGGAATGTAGAGCAATTGCGTATATTCCTGCCGACCTTCCACTCGAGCATGTGTCCACGCCAACGGGTCTTCGTAATCATGTCCGACGTGTTTATAAAATTCCTTATATTCTTCTTCAGTGATGTCGTTTTTGCTGCGTGACCAGAGCGCCACCGCTTGATTAACCGTTTCCTCTTCCTCCAGCGTCACTTGCGCACCGTCTTTCCACTCTTCTTTTTGCATCAAAATGGGTTGCACCACGTGGTCAGAATATTTACGGATAATGGAACGCAATTTTGTCCCACTCAACAAGTCGTCTTGTTCAGCGCGCAAATGCAGCACGATTTCCGTGCCACGGCTGGCTTTTTCTACCATTTCAATTTCAAATTCACCGCCGCCGTCCGATTCCCAGCGCACACCTTGATCCGCATTTTCGCCAGCACGCCGTGTAGTCACCGTTACTTTTTCTGCCACGATAAAAGCGGAATAAAAGCCCACGCCGAATTGCCCGATTAAGTTGGCATCTTTTTGCTGGTCGCCCGATAAATGTGAGAAAAATTCGCGCGTGCCGGATTTGGCGATCGTGCCCAGATTGTTAATCACCTCATCGCGACTCATGCCAATACCGTTGTCGCGGATGGTCAAGGTGCGCGCGGTTTTATCAAAGCCAATATGAATATTCAGTTCGGAATCGTTTTCAAATAAAGCGGCATTGTGCAGCGCTTCAAAACGTAATTTGTCGCTGGCATCGGCGGCGTTGGAAATTAACTCACGCAAAAAAATCTCGCGGTTGGAATACAGCGAATGAATCATCAATTGCAGCAATTGTTTGACTTCGGCTTGAAAGCCCATTTTTTCGCGGTTATGTGTGGTTTCAGTCATACTTTTCTCCAAGGTTAAATTAACACGGGCGACTAAATGGGGGTGCTCTTGATACTTTCAAGAGTCAATCAATTTAAAAAAAATTGACGGGGAAATCCATCCTGCTATTTTTAAAAAATAATGAATAAAATCATGTACTTATAAATACATATCAATTTAAATTCAGTCGCGGATCAAATGCATCGCGCACTACGTCGGCAAATAAATTCGCCGCCAGCACGAGCACCAACATAAAACCAAAAGCGGAAGCTAGCGTCCACCAGACCATCGGTTCGCGTCCCATTTCCAGCCGTGCTGCGTTAATCAACGTGCCGAAGCTGATCGTGGAAGGATCAACACCGACTCCGACGTAAGACAGCACCGCTTCTGCCAACACGAGGGCAGAAAATTCCATCACCACCGAAATCAAGACGATGTGCATGACATTTGGCACAATGTGCCGCGTGATAATACGCAAGGACGACACGCCAAAGGCTTGTGCCGCTTGAATGTAGTCCAGTTCGCGCAGTTTCAAGGTTTCGCCGCGCAGCAAACGACACAAGCCTGTCCAACTGGTCACGCCAAGAATCAAACACAAACACAGCAGGCGCACGTCGGCACGGGCCGCCGAGGTGGTAAACCAGTCGGCGTGTTTTTCGATTAGCATTTGCATCATCAACACCGCAGCCGCAATCAGCAACACGCTGGGAATCGAACTGAGCACGGTGTAAAGATATTGAATGACGTCGTCCACCCAGCCTCGTAAATAGCCGGCAGCTATGCCGAGCAACAAGGCAAACGGCAACATCACCAAAGTGGTGACTGTGCCAATAACCAAGCCGGTGCGGATGCTTTTCAACGATAAATACAGTACGTCTTGCCCTACTTTATCCGTACCGAGAACGTGATAAGCGCTGGCTAAATAACCGACTATACCGATGAGCGCGGCAAGCACTAAAAAGGTGATTTTGAGTGCGAGTTTAACGTGGCTCGACCCGATTGGCGTAGCATCGTCAGACTTAAAAAAAGCAGTCCAGCCAAGCAGCGCAAGCAACAGCCCGCCGCTTAAAACACCTAGCGTCGCACCGACAAAAATTCGTTTAAAAACATCAGGATAGAATTGATCCGCTGCGGTTAAATGCGCACCGCCATAGCGCAAACGCGGATAGTCGCGCACGATCTGTCCGTCGCTATTTTCGAGGCTTTCTTTGGCATATAAATGGGTAGCAAGCGGCGCAGAATAGGTTTTTTCAGTCTGGGTACGTAAATCCGTCAATAGCCAATCTAAGACACTCAAAACTTCCGGCGAATACACGATTTGACCGTTATTTTTGTCCGGCAACGCCGCCCGATAATGCAGCGAATCCAACACGCCAATACTTAAAAATATCGACAACACCAACAGTGACACCATGCCAAGGCGGCTATTGCCAACGCGCTGCCAAGGCAGGCGTAAATGCGGGCGCTGGCGAATGAAATAGGCGGCAAACAGTGCGACAGCGAACAGCAGAAATACCATCGCATCGGTCCACAAAAGGACAGGCAAGCAGCTCATGTCAGGCGCACACGCGGATCAACCAGCGTATAGGAAAGGTCGGTCAAAATCAGCCCTACGATGTAAAGCAACGAGCCCAAAAACACCATCGCCCGCACCACGCCGAAATCTTGCGCATTGATCGCGTCGATGGTGTAACTACCCAAACCCGGAATACCGAAGAAAGATTCAGTGAGTAAACTGCCCATAAACAACAGCGGAACCACTACCACCACGCCGGTTAAAATCGGAATCATGGCATTTTTTAAAATGTGGCGAAACAGCACCTGCAACTCTGTCAGACCTTTAGCGCGCGCCGTGCGCACATAATCCTTGCCCATTTCTTCTAAAAAAATAGTGCGGTACCAGCGACTGCTGGCGCCAATCCCACCGACAATGCCAATTAACACCGGCAACACCAAAAACCGCAGTCCGGCCACGCCGTCGGCATAACCGGAAATCGGCACCCAGTGCCATAGTTTACTGACCAAAAATTGCCCACCAATAATGTAAAACAATCCTGAAATCGACATTAAAATCACACATAAAGTCACGCCGATACTATCTAAGGCGCTAGCGCGAAACAAAGTCATCAGCAAAGCAAAGCTGATGTACAGCATTAAGCCCAGGAAAAAAGTGGGCAGGGCAATGGCTAAACTGGGCAACATTCGAGTTTGAATTTCACGCGAAATATTGCGTCCGTCATCTGAAAAACCAAAATCAAAGACCAACATACGCGCCGATTTTTCGAAAAAAATAGTGTCGCTGACACGCAACCAGCCAGATAAATTCGTGTTAATAAACATAGGCTTATCATAACCGTGCTGCTGCTTCCATTTTTCAATTGCCTCGGGAGTGACGCGCTTAATACCGAGTTGCATCCGCGCCATATCCTCGGGCGTATTCACTACAAAAAATAAGGCGAAGGTGAGCAGATTGACGCCGATTAAAATCGGAATGGCATACAGCAGGCGGCGAATAAGATAGGCAAGCATAGGGGCGACTATTGTAAAGATAAAAATTGTGTCTGCGCAGCATTTGTTATTTCGACCTGACGAATTCAACCGGAGGCGTTATAATTAGCCGCCTTTTTTCAGCGCACCAACAGTGAATTACCAACCGGACGGAGACTTCAAATGGGACATCAAAAAACAAATATTTTGCACACTTTTTCAGGCGTATCCAACATTTTGACCGCTGGCAATGAGCCTTGGCAGGTCGAACTGAATGATCCCGCTGTAACCGTGATGACTGATTTTCGTGTGCGGGCTATTTTTCGTGTCAACGGAACCGATACCATTGACGAAGCCTTGCACAAAATGAAGGTGGCGGGTTTGCGGATTGGCTTTGTGTTTAATGACGACTCTGAAAAAATCCAAGGCATGATTACTTCCTACGACATTATGGGCGAAAAACCGATGCGCTATTTGCAAAGCGTTGGTTTTGCTGATCGTGGCGTGACCCACAAAGATATTAAAGTTGAAGACGTGATGGAAAAAGTCGAAGACTGGATAAGCGTTGAAATGCACAACGTTGATCGTGTCTCGGTTGAAGCAGTCCTTGACACATTTCAACGTACCGGACGCACGCACTTGCCTGTGCTCGATTCTAAAGAAGGCAAAGAACACCATCTACGCGGTCTGTTTTCTTCTTCTAAAATTCTGCGCTTAACTGATTTTTCGCGTCGCAAGGCCGGGCAAAGAAGCAAAGTTTAACGTTATTTTTTCATCATCGCAGCGAGCGCTAATGACCACAACTGCTTATTCTGAGATGATCGAAAAGTGATTTTAAGTATCTGATTTGTTTGATCTTTATTTCGTCAAAAATAAAAAACGCTCTAAATCCAGTTGAAAAACACAGAACAAACGGAATAATTTATCGCTGCTGTACTCTAATGGAACTTTTTGTCACACACCCAAAGAGGCTGCCACTGCGCAGTCTCTTTTTTTTGAAGTTTTTATGAAATGCTGGACTTAGTTCAAATGCGGAAACCGAACTTAATTCCGCTTTATTTGGAAAAAGGGGTAGGTTCAAGCTGACGGGGTAGTGATTTTTGGGATGGGCAGCACGGATTTATATCCATTGCCACGCACGAGAAAACGAGTGAATTGGGGACAGTCTCGCTTGAGCCAACCGAAGGATGGTGAACTGCTTAAATCAGCGTTTTCTACCGATAAATCCGTTGAAATCCCGGCATCGCCGAGCGCTATTGCCGCCAAGCGCGGTCTAGTACGGTTTGCGCATTTTCATGTTTTGCCCTTGCTGCAAGCAAATTTTTCTGAGCGTGTTCCAGTTTCTTTTTAATTTCGGCGACTTGCTTTTTTTGTAGCTCAACCGCTTTGACGCGTTGCGCTAATACTTTTTCCGCCTCGGTCAAAGCCTGTTGCTCAGATTGAATTTCGGCTTCAACGCGTTCGACTTCTTGCCGCGCGTATTCCACCCCTGCTTGCTGAGCAACGACATCTTTAGCGTGTGCGTTGGGCAGCAAAAAAAGGAGCGCCAGCAAGGAAAAACTGATTTTTTGCATAGAGGTGAGCAATCTGCTAATCCGCCGGATCGACTTAAAATGCCAACCGCACGCCAAGGTTCAGGCCGCTGTCTAAATTGTAAGGCCCTTTATTCTTTACGCCAAAACCGATTTCACGATAGCCGAAATACGCATTAGCTTGCGGTGAAACGGCGACTTCAATTCGAAAACCAAGTTGATTAAAACGGTCTGCATCAGCAAAAGTGACAATTTTAGGGCCGGCGAAGTATTCTCCAACCAAAGCGACGCGAGTGGTGGCCGGCAAGGCATAAGTCAATTCGCCACCCACCGCCAGCGAAGCAACTGTGCAGTTACAGCTGTTATTCATTTGACCCAACACTGCTTTAACACCCATACCAACGCTCATACCAGGGCCATCTCCTTCGTCGCCACGAACGATTAAGCCCGCTTCACCAAACACGTTGCTCGCGTCATTAAAGATCAATCCGGAAGTCAGTTCAGAGTTGCCGTCGACGATATCGCTGGCTTCTGCGCCAAATTTAATTTGCGCTGCATTATTATTTAAATTGACCATTAAAGAATCAGCTGAGGCTGCACAACTCAAGACCGATAAAGCAAGCAATAACAAATGACGTAACATCATGAATAAACTCCTCATTAAAAAAAAGCGCCAAAAAGGTTGGCGCAATTAAATACGCAAGCAGAAACAAAGAACAGGCTGAAAAATTCGTCATACTGACGCATTCCGCTATCCAACTACTTGATTAAAAATACTTTTATGAATTCTGACTGGCGTCAGTATGACTAAAAAGAATCAATCAGCGCGCTCTGACAAACACTTATTTTCCGCCGTTGACCGCTGCTTTTAAAGCGGCACCGGGTTTAAATGCAGCAGATTTTGCGGCTGCAATTTTCAATTCAGCGCCTGTTTTTGGGTTGCGTCCAGTGCGGGCAGCACGGGTGCGAACTTCAAAGGAACCAAATCCAACCAGTGAAATTGCTTCACCTTTGCTTAAAGTGTCGGTAATAATTTGAATTAAGCCAGCGATGTTACGTTCAGCTTCCGCTTTGCTAGAATCGGTATGTGCAGCCAAGGCATCAACAAGTTCTTTTCTGTTCATGGAAATTTATCTCCGTAGTGAGTAATAAAAGGGTTAATAAAACGCGGGCGCGCATTGTCAGGTAAATTTTGCTGGCTGGCAATACGTATATCACTGTATTCCTTGATAAAACGTGGCTTAGAACGTGTTTCAGTGCAATTGGCAAGCAAATTCGCGCGCAAATAATTCTCAAAATCGCAGTTCGGCGCAACGAACACTCGCTTCACTCATCCCGGCGCCTGTGGCACCACGTAACAGCGCTGCTTCACGGTACAAACAGCGATGACCTCATCAGACTGCGCCTGCTAGCGCTGCAGATGCAGGGAAATTTACAGCCTGCGCAAAAGTAGAGATAATTTCACAACTATTTGATTATATTGAACTTTTATATCAAGATTCAGTGCTTTCAGTTGCAAAAACGATTCGATTTCGACCTTCTGATTTGGCTTGGTACATCGCGGCATCGGCGGCTTTCAGCACTTCGTCCGCCAGATGAAGATGATCTAAAAACAGCGTGACACCAATACTGGCAGTGCAGTGATGCACGATTGGCGCAACATCGCTTGATTCATTCGCCCGTGATAATTCGTAGGGAGCAGCGATAGCTCGCAAAATTTTGTGAGTAATCTGCGCAGCTTGAGTGCTAGATAGTTGCCGATCAAGACTGAGTTCACTTAAGAGCACCACGAATTCATCGCCACCAAACCGCGCGACGGTGTCGGTTTCGCGCACACAATTCACGATTCTTTGTGCCACCTCGATCAAAAGTAAATCGCCGACATCGTGGCCGTGCGTATCGTTCAGCGGTTTAAAGTTATCCAAATCCAAAAATAAAACAGCGCCAAAAATAGCGGAACGCCGGCTGCTTGCCATCAAAAACTTTAGGCGATCATTAAATAAGCGCCGATTGGCGAGTTTGGTGAGCGGGTCATAAAATGCCAGTTGCCGGACTTGCTCTTCCATACGATGCCGCTCGGTAATATCTGAATATGTGCCAACGACGCGTAACGGCAAGCCTTCTTGGCTGCGTTCCATCACTTTGCCACGGTCTAAAACCCAAATCCAGCGTCCTTCTTTATGGCGCATTCGATATTCGGCTTCATACTGCGTTGTGTCACCTTGCAAATGCGCTTGCCGTGCCGCTTCGACGTTGTGCCAATCATCGGGATGGGTCAGCTTTTTCCAAATCCCGAGACCGTTTTCTACTTCATTCAATTGATAGCCTAAAATCGCACAGGCACGCGGGTTAAACACCAGCTTGCCGTTGGGCACAGACCAATCCCACAAGCCTAAATCGCCGCCCGCTAACGCCAATTCCATCCGTTGTTGGCTTTCTTCTAGGGCGTGCTTGGCGTGAATCCGTTCGGTGATATCGGTTTTAATGGCGACATAATTGGTGACTTTCCATTGATGATCGACCACGGGTGAAATCGCCAATAGTTCGTGATAAAGCTCGCCATCTTTGCGTCGATTGATCAGTTCGCCTTGCCAAGAACCACCAGCGCCAATCGTGTCCCACATCGCTTTATAAAACGCGGTGCTTTGGAGTCCAGAGCGAACTAATTCGCCAGGCTTATGGCCTAGTGCTTCGTCAACGTGGTATCCGGTCAGCGTGGTGAAAGCGGGGTTTGCCCATTGAATAATGGCATCGGGGTCGGTAATCACAATCGCACTGGCAGAAGTATTTAAGGCAACTTCAAATAAGCGCAGACGCGTTTCTAAGCGCGAACGCACTAAGGCATGGCGTACCGCTTTGCCCAGCGCATCATGCTCATATTGACCCTTCACCAGATAATCTTGCACGCCTTCGTTCAGCGCCGACACCGCTAACACTTTGTCGTCATTGCCTGACATCACGACAATTGGCACGCCTGGCAACACGGAGCGCATTTTAACAATGGTTTCTAGCCCAGCAGAATCGGGCAAATTTAAATCTAACAACACGATATCGGGCTTGTTGCGTAGCGCAATTTTGCGTGCCTCGGCGAGTGAACTTGCCCAGCTCAATGTACCGGAGTTTTCCGCTTTTCCGAAACCAGCCAGCCCTAAATAAATCTGGATTAAGCCAAAATCACCGGCGTCGTCTTCAACTGCTAATATCTTGATTATATTGGGATTTATTTCACTCATTTTAACACCTTGAGCAAGTAAGCTCATTTTCTACCTTAAGCACTCCGCATCACCGACCAGCCCCCCCCCAAAAAAAACATGCCAACACTGGGCAAGGATAATGCGTAAAACGCCTTCAACTGGTCAATGCAAACGGTTATTTTAATCCTTGTTATTTTGCGCGCTTTCTGACTGATTTTGAGCCAAGAGCAAATCAAACTTTTCCACCGACACAGGACGTCCACGCCAATAACCTTGAATTTGCTGACAACCCATTTGTTGCAAAAACTGCGCTTGCGCTTCAGTTTCCACACCTTCGGCAATACATTCCATGCCCAGACTTTTTGCCAAACTGATAATCGCAAGCACAATGGCGGCATCATCTTTGTCTAACAAAATATCGCGTACGAAAGACTGATCAATTTTGAGTTTATGAACTGCGAATCGCTTGAGGTAACTCAAGCTGGAATAGCCTGTGCCAAAATCATCAATCGACAAAAATACGCCAGTTTCTTTTAAGTTATTGATTATTAACAACATTTTTTCAGGATCGACAACCAAAATCGATTCGGTCAATTCCAAATCTAACAGACTGGCGGGTAATTGTGTCTGCGCCAAAGTTTGGCTAATCAGGTTAATCAAACCCGGACGCGCAAACTGCACCGCCGATACATTCACCGCCATCAGCAAAGGATAACCCTGATCTAGCCAAGACTTAGCTTGGGCAGCCGCTTGCTGCAACACGAATTGACCGAGTTCGATAATCAGCCCGGTTTCTTCAGTCAATTCAATAAACTGCGCCGGCGGAATCACGCCCAACTCTGGATGTCGCCAACGCACCAAGGCTTCTGCGCCAATAATGCGTCCCGTTTCCAGCTCAAACTGCGGTTGATATTCGACGAAAAATTCGTGCTCGCTCAGCGCGCGGTGCAAATCAGCTTGCAGCTTTAAACGCTGCTGCACGCGCTGATTCATTTCATCGGTTATAAATTGATAGTTATTGCGCCCGTCCGCCTTGGCTTGATACATGGCGGTCTCGGCACGTTGCATTAAAGTCACTAAATTATCGCCATCCTGCGGATAAATACACGCGCCGACACTGGCGGAAATGCTGATAACGTGCTCTTTGATTTGAAAAGGTTCGGTCAATCTGCTAATTATTTTTTGCGTCACTTCAACCATATTAGCGCCACTGCTGATTTCGCTGAGTAAAACCACAAACTCATCACCGCCCAAGCGGCAAACGGTATCGCTTTCACGCACGCACACCAATAAACGCTGTGCAACTTGAATCAGCAATTCGTCGCCGACCGGATGCCCTAGGCGATCATTGATATCTTTGAAACGATCTAAATCCAGCATCAGCAAACCAACTTGCGTGGCGTGATGATGCGCCAAAGCGATGGCTTGTTGCGCCCGATCGACCAGCAAGGCGCGGCTAGCAAGCGCGGTGAGCGAATCATAATAAACCAGCTGCTGAATACGTTCCGACGCCAGCCAATTTTCGCTGACATCCAAAAATATACCAATATATTCAGATACTTGCCCATTAGCCGCTTTAATCTCGGTAATGCTTAACCATTGCGGATAGAGCTCGCCATTTTTACGTTTGTTCCAGATTTGACCGTGCCAATAACCCAGTCCTTTAATCTGCGCCCACATGGTTTGATAAAATTCCGGAGTCTGTTTGCCTGATTTTAATAGCGACGGATTTCGACCGAGTGCTTCTTGTTCACTGTAGCCAGTAATTTGGGTAAAAGCATGGTTGACCGACACCATTTTCAATTGCGCATCGGTAATTAACAATCCTTCGCGGCTAACATGAAACACGTTCGCATCTAATTCTAATTTGCGTTGGGCACGGTTGCGTTGCAGCAACACCCACATATTATTCGCCACCATTTCGACTAAGGCGACATCGGACGCATCGTACTTTTCGTCCTTGTTGCCAATGCCAAAAATCATCACCACTTTGTTGGCTTCAAAAACCGGCACACTTAAATGCCGCGTCAGCTTTACATCGCCATTCGGCAAGTCTTGCTTTTCGGCAATCGGCGGATAGTCGTTATGAATCACCGCATGACGCTGCCTAAAAGAATCCACCCAAACGCCCATGCTGGAAAGAAGATATTTGCCCTTGGGTTGAACCGTACAGAGGTCGGACGTTTTGGCTGACCATGCGCCATAACTCACGTTTTGTTGTTCACTATCGACAAAATGCAGGTAGGCAATTTGACTGTTGGTGAGCATTTCTGCTTGCTCTAGGGCAAATTGAAACAGCAGTTCGTCACTCAATTTTGGGGCGTGCGTGGTTAAAGCCAACAACGCGGAATTGCGTCTAACATTGGCTTCTAAAGCGGCGCGTTGCGCTAAGACTTGAGTTTGGTCAACGATGATGACGGCAAAATGCGGCGTCGCTTCCACCAAATTGGGCAGTAAAGAAAAATGCAGATCGGCGGTAAAAACCGCCTCATTGACAGGGCGCATCAGCACCTCAGTGAGCACACTTTCGCCGCCATATTTGGCTTGCTCAATGCCATTTCGCAAACGCGCGTGTTCTTGGCTATGCAATAAATGCGGGAAAAAGTGACTGTGCAAGGCTTTGCGATTTAAATTAAATTGCTCTTCAGCCGATTCATTGCAATCACTAATCACGCCAAATTCATCAATCACCAAAGCCGGCAACGGTAACGATGCAAATAATTTATAAAAGCGCTGCACCGCCGTATTGCTGACATTTTGTGCCTGACGAAGTTGTTCGTTTTGCACTTCCAGTTCGGCTTGATAAATTCTTAAATTTTCTACCAACCGCTCAATCGTGCCTTCGCCGCTCTCCACAGCTCGCAAGGCGAAATCGAAATCGCCCTTGCGTAAAGCCAATTGCGCGGCGCGACGAATCGACTCATTTTCCGCCAACAATTGCGCGGTTTCATCTGGGTTTTGTTTTTGCTCAATACTCATTTAATGTCCACTTTACATTCACCTTCAAGCCAGTGAGTAATGTTGATATGACTGACAACAACCCCGCCGCCCAGATGACGAACCGGCGTGACGTGCATTAAAAACCAACGTTGTTCAGTGGGGGAATGGCACGGATATTTAATTGAGAAATCAGCTTGTTCGCGATTGATAACCGAGCGAATGCCGGCACTGACTTCGCTGGCAATCGACTGACCGCCCTCGCCTTGTACCTCGCAGACCGATAAATAATTACTGCCAACACCGGTATGAACCAAGCCGCGATCACCATTATCTTCGGCAAAATCGCGCCACGCCTTGTTGATTAAAGTAATCACACCCTCGGTATTCAGCACCGCGATATGTTCAGTGAGCGAATCCAAGATACCTTGCAAACGCTGCACGTCTTTCAACATGGTAATGTCAAAGAACGTCATGACGGCACCGCTCATATTGCGGGGTTTGTCGATGTACGGCAAGATTCGCACCAAATACCAATGATCGCTATTGAGCAAGCACACTTCGCGTTCAATCACTTGCGCTGTATCCAAGGTATGGCGTAAATCGACCATGAATTCTGGATAGTCCATGCCATGGGTAAAGTCATCAATCGAGCGCCCAATGTCAGTTTCGCGGAAACGGAAAATCGTGGCGGCTTCGGGGGTAAAACGCGTCAGTTTTTGGTTGGCATTCACAAATACCGTTGGAATCAGAGCCGCGCGCGTCATGTTGTCTAAATCCGAATTGAGGCGATTCAGAATTTCGATTTTTTCCTGATTTTCCGCGTTTACCGTATAAAGCTCTTCGTTCACCGATTGCAATTCTTCATTGGTACTTTGCAACTCTTCGTTGGAAGCCATCAACTCTTCGTTGGTCGCTTGCAATTCTTCGTTGGACGTTTCCAATTCTTCAATCGTCGCTTGCAAACTGTCGCGCATAACCGACAATTCACGCTCTAAATTTTGGATCCGCTCGCCGGTCACCACGCTGACATCAATCACTTCTGAGCCGGTATGCAGCGCGTCTGGCACCGGTTCGCTGTCGAACGATAACAAGAAAAAGCGTTCGGCTCCGGGTGCGGTTTGAATCGGCCGCACCATCATGCGCACATTTTCGGATAAACCTTTGCCCAAATCAGAAATAATGACTTCAGAACGCAATTCGACATTTTCTTTATTGGCTTTGTGAATTAAAGCCACACCGACAGGCGCAAGCTTGCCCACTAAAAGTTTTGAAATTTCAAGGCTGGCACTGCCCTCTGGGATTTGCATATAGCGTTGCGCATCCCCGTACACGTGCACCAATTGCCGCTCGTCATTAACCAGCAACGCCGGTGGCGCATAGTTTTTCAGCAACAGCATTTGCCCAGAATCAATCACACTGGATTCGGTGTTCCAATGCTGCTCGCGATGCGATGGTGGTGAGGATTTACGCGTGGCAATTCTGCCCGGCGTACTTTTTAAATCCAGCGGTAAAGAAACCGGACGCAACACGCGATACAGCTTGCCTTTGCTATTGGTGACACTGAAATCGCGGTGCAAACTACCCAACGATTCACTCGACCCCAAAAGCAAATGTCCGTTGTGCAGCAGCGCATACTGAAAACGCAATAAGGCTTTTTCTTGCGCGTTATTATCGAAATAAATCAAAACGTTACGACAGCTAACTAAGTTCATGCGCGTAAACGGCGGGTCTTCTAAAATGTTGTGCCGCGCAAACACAATGTTTTGCCGAATCTCATTTTTAACGACATATTGATTGCCGCTTTTTTTGAAAAAACGCTCAATGCGCGTAGGCGACAATTCATTGACAATCGCTTCCGAATACACGCCGGCACTGGCAATATCAATGTGCGTTTGCTCCACATCTGTGGCAAAAATTTTAATTTGCGGCCAGCGTTTTAAATGATCAAATGCTTCGGCGAACAAAATAGACAGCGAATAGGCCTCTTCACCGGTGGAGCAACCAGCCACCCAAACGCGAATCGGTTGCTGTTCCTGATGCTCGTTGATAATGCTGGGAATAATATTTTCTTCAAGAAAATCAAAAGTTTCTGGGTCTCTAAAAAAACTGGTCACCGGAATCAAGGTGTCGCGTTTGAGCGTCAGCACCTCGCCGCGATCACTTTGCAACAAGTGGAGATAATTGGATAAATCACGGACATGGCGAATTTGCATCCGCCGTTCAATCCGGCGCTGCACCGTGGCCGGTTTGTACTCTTTAAAATTGATTCCACCCACCTGATACAACAAATGCAAAATGCCTTCCATGGGATTGGCTTCATCTTCCGCCAAATCATGCTCGACGACTTTTGCCGACACCTCCAACACATTTTTAACGTGACTGATTATTCGCGTCGCCAACAGTTCAGGCGGCAAAACCTCGTCCACCAAACCTGTAGCAATCACGCTACGCGGCATACCATCAAACTTGGCAGTTTCAGGGTCTTGGGCGAGTAAGAAACCACCCGCATCGTTAATCGCCACCGCACCCCGTGTCCCATCGCTGCCCGTGCCCGACAACACTGCGCCAATGCAGCGGTTTCCAAATTCATTGGCCAGCGAAGTAAAAAATAAGTCAATCGGCAGGCTTAAAACGTGGGGATTTTTCGGCATCAAAATCAGTTGCGAGCCCGCAACCGTCATGGTTTTGCCGGGGGGAATCAGATAAACATGATTCGCTTT
This sequence comes from Gallionellaceae bacterium, assembly GCA_036171275.1. Lineage (GTDB taxonomy): Bacteria > Pseudomonadota > Gammaproteobacteria > Burkholderiales > Gallionellaceae > PALSA-1006. The sequence goes on from JAVHQT010000083.1 coordinate 24,337, forward strand.
CATTTCTAAACCGTTTTCCGCCATCAAAACCGGCATGCTGGTATGCCGTGCCAGCAAATTGTCCATCATGCTTTTGTGATCTGGGGAAAGATGTTGAATCACGACAAACGCCGCGCCAGAATCAACCGCTAATTCATCAAAGAAACGCTCCAACGCATCCAAGCCGCCGGCGGATGCACCAATGGCAGCCACGTAGCCTGAGAATTCAGCGGTTGGCGATTCGATTTTTGCAATGGTCTCGGTTTGTTTGCTGACCGAGGTCGAAACTGTCGACGTGGTTAATTCCGAAGCTGTCAGTCCGGTTGATTCTGTGTTTCGCGCCATCATGCGAAGAAACTCCTAAGTTATTGATTAAATTGATCTATTTAATCTGTGGATAGTTTTAGATAAACCGAGCAATCGTTTTAAAGGCGCGCACCATAATCGAAACGCTGAAAAAAAGCTAGCAATGCGCTGGATAAGTGTTGCGTTCAAATGCTCGGAATGAGGCAGGTGCAACCCAAGTGCAGTACGAGTTAGCGATAAAGCAACCTTATTCGAAAAAAATCAAAGCCAATTCTTCGCAACAATTAAATTTTGACCTTCAGTCGAAAAAAATTTATAACTATTTGATTTTATTAGTTTTTTTCAGTAGCGTCGTCGCTTCTTTCGCGGTGAGATATTTACAAGGCAGAGGTAACAAACTCGGAACGCGCTGCCGATAGCGCCGGTAAGTATCGCCGTGATAAGCCAGCAACTTTTGCTCTTCCAACCTTGAACCAACCATCAAATACACCGTCAGCAATACACTCGACAACAGCGTGCTGACGCTCATATCACGCGTCCAAATCAACACCAAACCAAAGCAATACCACGGGTGGCGTACAAAACGGTGAAACACGGAAAGTTGAAAATGCTCTTGGTCTTCAATCTTGCAAACGTTTAGCTGCAACTGGCGCAGTCCCAAAAATTCTTGCATATCGTAACCTTTTAAACTGAGCCAAAATCCCAGTAGCGCCGCTAGTGCCAAGCCATTGGCTAACCAAGCGGCAGCGCCCTGCCAACGCCAAACCATGCTTGCCGAGGCGTGATAGCTAAGCCAAGCGATTGGCAGCAGAAAAACCAATGCTAAGCCATTGAATATCAAGCGATAATAGGGCATGAAGTTTGGCGCCATTTCGGCCACTCTGCGCTTGACCAGCAACGACGCCAGCACTGAATGCAACCCAAAGTAACCCAGCCAACACCCTGCAAGCGTGACCAGTTCTCGCCAAGCAAGCTCAGTCATAGCGGTTTACTCTCTTTTTAATTTCATTCATCTAAAACATTCAGCTAAAAATCTGAATTTAATCAATAAGTTAGTTATTATTACGCGGCAGCTCAATTCGCATCCAGCGTGAGTTTAACTGAAATAACACAAGCGCCTGCACTAAAATTCCGCTTCATTTAGCGGTATAAGCTGATTTGCGGAAATACTGATTCAAATCAGCCGTTCGCACCAAGCCTGTCGCAGGCGTTATTTCAAGTGATTAAGTTAGCTAGCATTATTCCGTTATGGCTCGACAAGACATGTCTGGTCCAGTGGAGGGGCTGTGCACGCTAATCGGGCTGAGGGAACGAAGGCTAACCGCTGATTTCATCAGCGTTTGCTCCGCAACAAGGACTGACGCAGCTTCCGTCAAATCCAACAAGCCAGCCAGCCGTACAATAAAAAGCCCCGCTAATGCGGGGCTTGAGTGAGACTTATTGCGTACCTGTTAAGGTTAGGAAAACACTGATTTAATTCCGTGATAATCAAACCTTGTCTTGGCTCAATACGAACGGCTGATTTTTCAGTGCGTTCCTTGCGGCTGATTACATCATGCCGCCCATACCACCCATGCCGCCCATATCGCCACCGCCCATACCTGCAGCCGGTTTGTCTTCTGGCAATTCAGCTACCATGCAAGCAGTCGTCAGCATTAAGCCAGCGATTGAAGCCGCATTTTGCAAGGCCGAACGGGTTACTTTGGTTGGATCAACGACGCCCATTGCCAACATATCACCGTATTCACCGCTGGCTGCGTTGTAACCGTAACTGCCGGTGCCTTCCAACACTTTGTTGACCACCACGGAAGGTTCTTCACCTGCGTTATGCACAATGGCGCGCAGCGGAGATTCCATGGCACGCAACACAATGGTAATGCCGGCGTCTTGGTCATGATTGTCGCCTTTCAAGCCAGCAACCGCCACTTTGGCGCGCAACAGGGCAACGCCTCCGCCAGGAACAATGCCTTCTTCCACTGCAGCACGCGTGGCGTGTAACGCATCTTCGACACGCGCTTTTTTCTCTTTCATTTCAACTTCGGTGGCAGCACCAACTTTGATTACGGCAACGCCGCCAGCCAATTTCGCTTTGCGTTCTTGCAGTTTTTCTTTGTCGTAATCGCTGCTCGATTCTTCAACTTGTTTGTTGATTTGCACGATACGACCTTTGATTGCGTCTTCTGAACCGGCGCCGTCGATAATAGTGGTATTGTCTTTGCCCACTTCGATGCGCTTAGCCTGACCCAATTCAGCCAAGGTTGTCTTCTCTAAAGACAAGCCCACTTCTTCTGCAATCACGGTACCGCCGGTCAAAATGGCAATATCTTCCAGCATCGCTTTACGACGATCGCCGAAGCCCGGTGCTTTAACAGCCACGGTTTTGAGGATGCCGCGAATGTTATTAACCACCAAAGTTGCCAGCGCTTCGCCATCTACGTCTTCCGCAATAATCAGCAATGGACGCCCGGCTTTAGCAACTTGTTCCAATACGGGAAGCAGGTCACGAATGTTGGAGATTTTCTTGTCGTGCAACAGAATGAACGGATTTTCCATTGCGGCAATTTGACGGTCTTGGTTGTTGATGAAGTAAGGCGACAAATAGCCACGATCAAACTGCATCCCTTCCACGACGTCCAGTTCGTCTTCCAAACCAGAGCCATCTTCAATGGTAATCACACCTTCTTTGCCCACTTTGTCCATCGCCTCAGCGATTTTTTCGCCAATTACGCTGTCAGAGTTGGCTGAAATCGAACCGACTTGAGCGATTTCTTTGCTGGTAGTGCAAGGCTTGGACAGCTTTTTCAATTCGGCAACTGCCGTCAGCACTGCTTTATCAATGCCGCGTTTCAAATCCATTGGATTCATGCCAGCGGCAACAAACTTCATACCTTCTTGCACGATTGACTGAGCCAAAACAGTCGCTGTTGTTGTACCGTCGCCAGCAACGTCAGAAGTTTTGGAAGCCACTTCCTTCACCATTTGTGCGCCCATGTTTTCGAACTTGTCTTTCAGTTCGATTTCTTTTGCCACAGAAACGCCATCTTTAGTAATGGTCGGTGCGCCATAAGAGCGATCCAAAACCACGTTACGACCTTTAGGGCCGAGTGTGACTTTAACGGCATCCGCCAAAATATTAACGCCCACTACCATCTTGGCGCGAGCTGCATCATGAAACTTTACGTCTTTTGCTGCCATGTTATTTTCTCCAATAAAATCAATAAGTTAAATTAAGCCTCAACCACGCCGATAATGTCGTCTTCACGCATCGTCATGTATTCTTGACCATCCATTTTGAAGGTTTGACCGGCATATTTACCGAACAAAACTTTATCACCCACTTTAACGCTCATTGCACGCAACTTGCCGTCGTCGCCGACTTTACCGTTGCCCACTGCAATGATTTCACCTTGATCTGGCTTTTCAGTTGCGGCATCAGGAATCACAATTCCAGAGGCGGTTTTACGTTCTTCTTCTAAACGCTTCACAATGACGCGGTCGCTTAAGGGACGAATCTTCATACTTTATCTCCTAAAATCAAACAGTTAACTAAAAAGCGGCGTTTTTGTTTAGCACTCGACGCCAGCGATTGCTAATAATAAGGGCAGGATGTTTCGATTTCAAGACCGCACGTCAAAAAATTATTGACGAAAAAATTGCGCTGCCTTTTTCCTAGACTGCAATCTTTTACGGAAGCACTGAATAAATTAACCGTTTACCCTGAACGATTGACTAGCAGGAAAGCCGAACTATTTAAATCCGTGTTTGCTTAAAAATACCCAAGACGCGCAGCAGATTTTTAGCACGCTGCCCGCTGAATAATTATAACATCATGATTATTAAGTTTTTTTTAGTATGACTTACACCAAAACGACCAGCCCGCATCTGTTTTTCTCGCGGTCGCGCGTCCTGCTCTTGTCTGGCTTGCTGCGTTTTATGCGCATCGCCAAAATAATTTAGCGCAAACGCGTTGCACCGCCTTCATAAAAACGCGCGGACAGGCTAGAATCATGCCCGTTTGAAAACACCCTCAACTTTTTAAGGAAATCTCTCATGTCCATGTCCGACCGCGACGGCTTTATCTGGCACGACGGCAAAATTGTGCCTTGGCGCGATGCCACCACGCATGTTTTAACGCACACTTTGCACTATGGTATGGGCGTTTTTGAGGGACTTCGTGCTTACAAAACCCCGCAAGGCACGGCCATTTTTCGCTTAGAAGAACATATCGATCGCCTGTTTAATTCGGCGCATATTTTCAAAATGAACATGCCTTGGGACAAAACAACGCTGATGGAAGCGCACCGAGAAGTGGTCAGGCTGAACAAGTTGGAATCGTGTTACATCCGTCCAATTGTGTTTTATGGCTCGGAAGCGATGGGTATTGCCGCCACCAAAATCAGCACGCACGTTGCCGTCGCCGCTTGGCCTTGGGGCGCTTATTTGGGCGAAGAAGGAATGGCGAAAGGCATTCGCATCAAGACTTCCAGTTTTACCCGGCACCATGTCAACATTAATATGTGTCGCTCAAAATCAGTGGGCACCTATACCAATTCGATTTTGGCGCATCAAGAAGTGTCGCAAGACGGTTACGATGAAGCTTTATTGTTAGATGTCGATGGTTATGTCGCCGAGGGAGCGGGCGAAAATATCTTTATTGTTAAAAAAGGTAAGTTATTCACGCCGGATTTAACCTCCTGTTTAGAAGGCATTACACGCGATTCGATTCTGGTTTTAGCCCGTGACCTTGGGCTAGAAATCATCGAAAAACGCATCACCCGTGATGAAATCTATTGCGCAGACGAAGCCTTCTTCACCGGCACTGCGGCGGAAGTCACGCCGATTCGCGAATTAGATACACGGCAAATTGGTCTCGGTGCACGTGGCCCGATTACTAGCCAATTGCAGGCATTATTTTTTGATATAGTCAGCGGCAAAAATCCACGTTACGCCCACTGGTTGGACACGATTTAATTAAGGAAAACAACATGAGCGCTGAACATACTCGTTATATTGAAGTGACCGCCGACGCCTTGCCGTTATTTTGTCCACCTCCCCATCAATCGTTGTGGAATGCCCATCCCAGAGTAGCGATTCCGGTGGAAAAACTAGGCACTGCGGTCTGTCCTTACTGCGGCGCAACCTATAAATTCAAAGGCGAACTGCCGCACGGACACTAACGATGCGGCACATTTTAGTGGTTGCGCCGAGTTGGGTCGGCGACTGTATGTTGGCGCAACCCATGTTAGCGCGGCTTAAGCAGCGCTTTCCCAGCTGTCGAATTGATTTATTTGCGCCGCCTTGGACGGTGGCGCTGCTCAAGCAGTTTTCCGAAGTCGATGAAGTCATCGTCAATCCCTTTCCTCATGGTGCGCTTCGCTTTTCTGAACGCCGCACGCTAGCTAAAAAACTTCAATTAAATCAATATGATACAGCGATCATTTTACCTAATTCGCTTAAGTCAGCGCTGATCCCTTTTTTGGCACATATTCCACGGCGGATTGGTTTTGTCGGTGAATTTAGGTACGGTTTACTCACCGATGCACGGCGCTTAGACACGCAACGCTTACCGCTGATGGTAGAGCGTTTTGCCTATTTAGCGGAAGAAGTCGGGGCAGAATTAGCCAAACCCGTGCCGGCACCGCGCATACCCGTTAGCGCACACAGTTCTGCTATCGTATTAAATAAATTGGCATTAACCACTGCTCAGCCGCTTGCTATATTTTGTCCTGGTGCAGAATATGGCGAAGCAAAGCGTTGGCCGGAAGCCTATTTTGCCGAATTAGCTCAAGGCTTACAGGAACGCGGCTATGCAGTCTGGCTAATGGGCTCCCCCAAAGATCACGCCGTATGCGCAAAAATTATCGAGTTGAGCAATGCAAACGTCAAAAATTTATGCGGACAAACTGACCTCGGTGAGGCCTTAGCCTTGTTAGCGCTGGCGAACGTGGTGGTCAGCAACGATTCGGGTTTAATGCACCTTGCCGCCGCGCTGAACAAACCAATGATTGCCCTGTTCGGCTCGAGCTCACCGCAATTTACGCCCCCGTTATCGCCAAATGCTCAAGTCTTAAAAGTCGATTTACCCTGCAGTCCGTGCTTCAAACGCGTCTGCCCACTCGGGCATTTCAACTGCATGATGCAACTGACTCCGAAAAGCGTGTTGGAACACATAAAATCGGTTTAGCGTGCCGCAAAAATTTATTTTTTTAAGCCCAGCCATGCGCGAATTCCGTCAAGAAGCGCCTCCTTAAATTTTTACCGACAACCTGAATACTTGAGTGACATGGTGTGGTATAGTCATCACCATGGCTGCGCCATTTTGATCATTTATTTATTTATTTATTTATTTTAAAAAGGAAATAACATGGAACATACCTTGCCTGCTTTGCCTTATGCGTCTGATGCTTTACAACCTCATTTGTCCAAAGAAACCTTTGAATACCATTATGGTAAACATCATCAAGCTTATGTCACCAATCTCAATAATCTCATTAAAGGTCATGCTTTAGAAAATGCTTCTTTAGAAGAAATTATCAAAAGCGCGACTGGCGGCATCTATAACAACGCAGCACAAGTATGGAACCACAGTTTCTTTTGGAACTGCATGAAACCCAATGGTGGCGGTGCACCCACTGGCGCGCTAGCCGCTGCACTGAATGCAAAATGGGGCTCTCTGGACGAATTTAAAAAAGCGTTCCAAACCTCAGCGGTAGGGAATTTTGGCTCGGGTTGGACTTGGCTAGTTAAAAAAGCTGACGGCTCGCTGGAAATTGTCAACATGGGCGCGGCTGGCACCCCACTGACGACCGGTGATCGCGCCTTGTTATGTGTGGACGTTTGGGAACACGCTTATTACATCGACTACCGTAATTTGCGCGCTAAGTTTGTTGAAGTGTTTTTGAACAACTTAGTGAACTGGGACTTTGTGGCGACAAATTTTGCTTAACTCAAACCATCTTGTCTTTGCTAAATATATTTTAACAATTGTAATACATTTTAACAATAGTAAAATATTTTGACAATTTAGTTTGTGGCCCCTATCCTTAACAAAGGAGGGGGCTATGAAGCGTATAAATGTTACTTTGCAAGATATTGCTCGCTGGCGAAAGCAGGGTAAAGGTCTAGGCACAGGCAAAGACTATAAACCTTGGGTTGAGGTTCGAGATGTTCCGAGCAAAGGACGTTCTCACCGTACCAAAGGCATAAAAACAGGTCGCAGCCACCATCTTCTTTCTGATCTCGAATATCATCATTTCCTCTATTTAGAATATAACTCGCAAGTTATAGATATTCGCGAGCAATTTCCGTTATTCCCAATCGACAGAGCAATAGGTATTGCAGAATCACTGTCCATTCCTTATCCATTATTTATCGGTACGCAAACTCCCTATGTTATGACCACTGACTTCGTGGTCACAATAAAAAATGGAAATGGAAGTCCGCGTTTCCATGCTCGACAAATCAAGTATGAAAAGGATCTTGAAGATAAAAGGACAATGGAAAAGTTGGAGATAGATCGTGTGTTTTGGGAAATGCTTGGGGTGAGTTGGGATATAGGGATTGATAATCTAAATAAAATGGCTCTATGTGAAATACAGTGGGTAATTGAATTTCAACTTACCGCACAAAA
>JAVHQT010000084.1:0-9217 GCA_036171275.1 Gallionellaceae bacterium
AACAATAACGACGATTTCTTCCCAGAGACTTTTCAGGCCAGAGTCACCTAATATGTCCGCCTCAATACTTTGGCAGTCTTTAATCACCATCCTTTTGATTTTATTGAAAATAATCTTAGCTTGCTCGTGAAGAATATCTCGATAAACTTTAATTTGTTGGTCTTCGTAGTCCAAAGCGTCCACCTAACTCAATTCAAAAGTAAGTTAAAAAGTCGAGGAATATAACTATCCGGCTCATTTTTCATCATCAGCACATGTTGTTGAGCAAAGTCATCAAGCGTTTTCCAGCCATCGCCCCATGCCAAATTATTCATCAAAGTTGGCGACACAATAAAGCTATTCAATATTATTTTTTGAGTGCGATCTTGATTCACTCGCTGCTCGATTTCTTTGATGGTTGCGTAGAATTGCATTTTGGGTTTATGGGGCGATTCGTTGCGCAAACCGTGCGGCTCCACAAACGCCACGAATTGCTTACTGTCTCGTAATACCCAAAGAATGAAGTCTGGATAAAACGCACCCGCTTCAAAAAAACCGATTCCGCCGCCGAGTGCTTTATTGCGCAGCAAATACACTTCTGCGCCTTTCAATAAATCGGGTTTGCTTTCAAGATAAGCATTCAAGTCGCGCACAAAATTAAATTCACTATCATTCAGCGGCACTGGCGTTACTGTGATTCGGTTGTCATTTACATACAGCAATGGCTTGAGCAACTGCATACTCGTCACCGCTGCGCGTAAATTCGCCGATTGATTAGCAGGTACAATACCGGCACGCGCCTGAGCAATCTCATTTTCTAATTGCTCAACATCATGTAGTACTTGATCTTGATCCGTTTTCGCTTCCCAAGAAAGATGATATTGATCTTCGCGCAAATTAGGATGCTCGCCAGACAACGAAACCAACTCCAAACGTGGTTCAAAAAATGCCTTTTCGTGATGATTGTAAAAAGCCTCGACATATTTTTTCAGCAACTCCATCACCACTCGCTTCCAAATAGCGACGTTTTCCCAGCTCATGGTTAATTGTGCTGCTGGCATTAGCAAAACATACCAACCGTGATGCTCGCCTTCAAATAACTTTGGTAAGCAGGCTTGATCAATGATCAAATGAGTAAAGCCGCGCACTCGCTTGTACCGCTCCAACTCTAACCACACAGCACTCCAATCTACAAACGCCAATTGCGCGGCATTCAAATAAACCGGCTGCAAGGCTACCGCTAAAGTCTGCGCTGCGCCCACCACCATGGATTGAAATCGAGGTGCGCAATCGACCGCTACTGGAGTTTGCAATAACTTCGTAGGAACAGCAGCATTCAATATAGGCACACCCGCATCCCGCATAAAGTCATACGGCTTGCCATCGCTGCGTTTGGTTTTCGGCGCAAGTACCATCAGCTTCTTGCCGAAATCATGCACCACATTCATCGGAATAATTTTTTCCGCACGCCGTTGATTCCCCGGCAAACCTGCTTCACTCAACATCTGCTGAAACTGCTGCATATAATTGGCTTTTACGCCAAACACGCCCAGCGTTTCCACCACCCGAATATGTTTTGGCGGCGAACAATGCGCCAGTTTATTACTGCGCTTCAGGCTCCAATCTTTACCTTTCAAGCGCACACCGCGTCCGAATAATTGAATAATCTGCGAACCTTCGCTTTTGCCGATATTCATCAGACCCAGCGTTGAAACCCGCCAACAATCCCATCCTGCAATAAACTTGCGTGAGCCAATCAGCACATTGACTGTTGATGCCGACTGACTGATTTCACCAAATAGCGCACCGCTGGAAAACTGGCTTTCTTCAACCTGCACCTGGACACACTTTTCTAATTCCTTCATTAATCCCGGTGCATCGCCCACGTTAATCAAGCCAAACGGTTTGCTGGCATCGCCCGTATGCAAACGAATTTCTGCTGTTTCACCGCTCACCCGCGTCAGGCGCAACAAACTGCCGCCGCCAAATAAGCGCGTTAGCACATCTTGATGCAACGTTTGCAGTGTTTCTCCAGCGTGTAATTTTTCTTTTAAATAAGAAAATGAATGTTCAAATAAATCAATATGTTGTGAATCTTTCACCGCGCCTGCAAAAACCTGCTGAATATCCGCCTCACTTTGCTGCCAGTCATGCAAAAAATTGGCAATAAACTGCACAATATTCACCACATCGGTGGCGGTTTCCGCGTCCTCTTTTTTGCCGCCAGTTGCCTTGACCACACTCGCGCCGACGAACACCCACAACGGCTTCTCCAAATTAAATGCAGCCAACGCCACCTGCTGTTCATCAAACACGCGCAACTGCTGATAGAACGAAAGCAGACTGGCGGTTAAATAAATGCGACTGATTTGCACGCCTGCCAAACCATCGTCCGCCAGATTAAAAACTTGATAATCTTTGCCGTAACCATCCTCGTAAAAATAGCGGTAGGAATAATCAAACAGCACGCTTTTGGCATACGCTTGCGTCACTGCTTCATTTTTTGCCGCTTTTACAGCCTGCGCAAACGTGGCGGAATATTCAAACACAAAACCTTTGTTGGACAAGGCATCGCGCCGCGCCATAAAGCCAGTTTCATCATCACTACCCAGTCCAACATGACCCTCGTCGACCAGCAACAAATTAGCATCACCAAAATTGCGCAGTGCAATGGTTTTTTCGCCGTCCTTCTCCGCCAGTTTATGAATTTCTAACGCATCCACCGTGGCTAAATCCGCACTCGATGTTGACAATAAATCAGCTATAAAGCGCTGTGCGCGAATGCCGCTCTCGTCTAATTCGCGTAAATGCTGTGTTGTTAAATCTTCACCCGGCGTCAGCAACAATGCGCGCGAATAATCTGCCAGTTGGTTGGCAGCCTTCGCGTGATGGCGAAACTGCAACAAATTGGCGTGCATCAAGAGGGTTTTCCCGCTGCCGGTGGCATTTTGCAAGCACACTTTGTTTAATTCTTGCAGTGAGAACGCTTGCAGCGTACCTACGTAATTTTTGCTTGAGCGCCAATCGTTAAATTTCGGCACAAACGCGTTCAATTCATCCAGCAAACCCTGACGATCTTGAAAAAAGCGGTCAAGATAACGCTCTACGCACAACAGCGTCAGCCACTGAAAATACTTCCACGCAATTTTGCGACTGCGCCCCGCATTCAGGCGCGCGGTGTGCGCTACGATATTTTCTTCATAGCGCAACAAACTATCTGACTTAACTGAAGAATTTGCTGGCAATGCGTCCTTGAATTGATGATAAAACCGATGCAAACCGTCTTCACCCAGCCCTTCCGGCGTGCGTTCTATGCTATGCGCAAAAGCGCGTAACGGCTTGCTGTCATCCGTTGGCATTGCCTTAAAACCAAACTGCGCAAACATCCACGCATTCAGTACCAGCGAATCATCTAATTCCGCCTTGATTGTTTTGTTGACTTTAGGCGCTTTAGACATCCTGCGCCTCCCACATCAACTGATGAAACGCCTCTTCCAATTGCCGCACCTCGCAGTGCGGCATGGACGGTAACGCATGACTGCCATTCACATACACCACTTGCGGGTCGGTTTCGGCAGGCTGGTACACATCTAATTTCAACACCTCGCGCAAATAGGTTTCCAGCACCAAATTATCCTGCTCCAGATTCACTGTCAGCTTGCGCCACACAATCAACACCCGCTGTTCACGACCGCCAGTTGCAGGCGCAATGCCCTCCACTGCTCTAAACCACCAAATCGCATTCCCCTCGCCCGCAAGTGGAAGGGGTGAGGGGGAAATTCGTTTTACCACCCACCGCCCTTGCGCCTCTGCTGGCAATTCCGCATCCACTTCCTGCGCGAAAGTCGCCGTGAAAGTTTGCGGCGCGTGCAACTTGCGTACGCGCAAGCCCAGCAACCAATTAAACGTTTCCACCAAATCCACCGCGCGCGCTTTCTGCGCCTCCGAGCCGGGTTGCTTAAGGTTGAGCGAATACGCCGTGGGGTCGGCAAATAACTTGATATTCAGCAACGAAGGCGAACCTTGCGTTTCCATGCTTAACAAATATTGCAAATAAAACGCTTCGCGCAACGCGGCATATTCACAGCCATCTTTATATTGCTCAATACAATCAGATAATTGCAAATTATTTAAGGTATCCTCGTAGGATTCGAGGCGGATGACTTTGACCAGTTGGGAAACACCAGCAAAATTTACTCCCTCGCCCCTTTGGGGAGAGGGTTGGGGTGAGGGGACGGGTTTGCCCTCTTTCCAGTCAGCGGCATAGATGACTTTAGCGATGCGGGGTTTCAGCACGGTATCAAAATAGTTGCCCATTTCAACGAGCAGGTATTTACGTTTACCGTTGTCTTCGCGGTTGATGTTGATAACTGCGTGCCCAGTTGTACCCGAACCGGAGAAATAATCTATGCAAATCGAATCCGACGGTCTCGCAATGATTGAGAGAAAATAACTTGCCGCCTTAACTGGCTTCGGATTTTCAAATGCAGCCAATCCCATATTGCCAAATAGCGCATCATCACTTCCACCCATGTAATAGAGAGATGGAACACTTTCAGTGAGATTATTCTTGAGCAAATACTTTCGATTTGGCTGTGTTGTTTCATCGTCACCAAACAATATGAGACCTTGTCGCTCAAGAGATGTCATCGTTTCAGGAGGATTTCGCCAACCTCTCATAGGTACTGGGCAGGCTTGTTTAGTAGTTGGATGAATCAGAGGTATGAAATATTCATCTGGGGCTCTTTTCTTGTTTGGCCATGCCATAGAAACCGGACGATATACTTCGCATTCATCGTCAATCAAACAGTATGCTTTCTCACCACCGCTAAAATCTTGCGAGTTAATCCAAGTTTTAAATTGAGCTCGTACCTGCTCTGTAACCCCATTTCCTTGCTTGATGAGTTGCTCTGCTTTTAGCAAAATTTCTTCTGCATTTTTTTTATTACGTACAAAAGCGTTTTCATCATTTTTTAGGTGCGAAAGATTTTGGGCTGCAAAGTGAACATATTCATGTTGAGCTGCGACCCCTTTTGCATCTCCTTTCGGATTTCGTTTGTCCCAGACCAATTTTCCCAAGTCGCCATCATCGCCAAAATGTTGCTTGATTAGCCATTCAAGTGACTGGTGCTCATGTTCATCCATGTGACAAGCAACAAGGGCTTTTTCATTCAACAATCGACGAGCCAAAAGTAAACGGTCATTAAACATCGCAAGCCATGACGAGCTTTTATACGCATCCTTATACGAAAAATTGTCATCGCTTCCTGTGTTATACGGCGGATCAATATAAATACACTTCACCTGCTCCCGATACCGAGCCTGCATCAAATTTAGCGCCTGAAAATTTTCGCTATGTACCAGCACGCCGTCGGTGGCATCGTCCAAGTTTTCAATGCTGGCAAGCACTTGCGCGGTGAAATCCGCAGCAAAGAATTGGGTATCCAGCACCAGCTTGCTATCCGGTTTGAGTAATGCTTTGCGCTTGGCATTCGACACCACAAAACCCAGCTTTTCCCATTCCGACCATTGCGCGTCATTGCCTTCAATCTGCGCATACAGTGCGGCAGGCACTTTATCCAGCGTCACCAACCATTGCGTGTCCACCACAAATTTTTTCTTGAGCCAGAGCTTTTTCTGAAACTCTTCGGTCTGCGCCAAAAACTCAATCAGCTTGTGCGCTACGTCGCGCAGGGTGAGGGCTTTTTTGAGCAGTTTTTCTAATTGTTGCGGATTGGGCGCGTCCACGTTGCCGAGGTCGTCCAAGCGAAATAATTCATTCTTGATGTAAAAATCTAATTCTCGTTTCAGAAAACCGCCCAAGTTTTTATGGATGAAATAATCCATGCTATTTTTGGCGGTGTATTGATTGAGGTATTTTGCCAACACCGTTTGCGTGCCGTCTTTGCCTTTGGAAATCGGGGTGGCAAGGGTTTGATGAAAGTGTTGCGCAGCTTCTGCCTGCTCGGACTTGCCCTGTGCCAATTGTGCTAAAGCCGCCAAAATGGCCTGCTCATTTTTGGCGTTCAGCGTCTCGCGCCATTTACCCGCTGTACCAGTTTTGTCGGGGTCAGCGCGATAGTGAAAGCGCGCCACCAGCTCAATGCCGCGCCATTCCAAGGGGGTGACGGCATCTAAAATGAAGTAACGCTCTTGATTGCCAGCAGCCTTGACGTTGTTGTGCGCGCCCTCTTCCGCATCGACAATTTCAAAATGCAGCTTGAGTGACGCTGCATCTGCCTGAATTATAATATCTTGTTGATTATATTTACTTAAATCAACAGAGAATTGGCGAAAATTCTCCGCCGTTTTGATGTAATACTGGTCTTTATTCGCCCAATGTAAATACACTTCGCTACCGTCATAAGGCACGGCATACGGTGCAGCTTTTTCGCTGGTTTCGCGCGCGTAATAACGCCGTGCTAAAAAGTCTCCGCCATCGTAATAGCGCTCAAAAAATTTATACAGGTGGTCAAATAATTCAGCATCATCGGCTTGGCCGGCTTGCGCCGCCTGATATTCAGCAAGGGCTTGCTGCACTTTGGGTGCGTCAGGATTGCCGCCGTAATCAATGGCTGTTTGGCGTTCGCGCTCGTAGTTCGCTTTCGCCTGCGCAATTTTTTCTGCTTGGCTGGTGTTATCCAGTTGCTGAATTTTGCTGAGTAAATCGTGTTCAATAAACTGCGCAATCTCACGCGATTTGGCGTGCATGATGCGATATAGCCCAAAATCAAGATCGGGTTGATCCAATTGGAACAGTTCGCGGAGGAGGGCTTGGAGTTTGGTTTGTTGAGGCGTGGCTTGGGTCATTGGGCTAATAGTCGAGAAGCAAAATAATAAATGCCGGATTGGCATAATTCGACCTGCATTTTGCCATATAGACAGATTTTGTGTGGCAATCTGGCTATCAGACTTTGTCATCCAGCCAGACTGGCGACGACAATGATGCAAGGACATCAGTCGAGCTATCTACGCGTTGCGTAAAGAAAAAGGGTTGAAGCTGGAGGACGTGGCACTCGATGCCGGTACGGATTCCGGTCATTTGTCACGCATTGAAACTGGGAATCGAAACCCCTCGTTAGCGATGCTAAAAAAAATCGCTGATGCAATGGGCGTAACGGTCTCACTGATTGTTTCCACTGCCGAAGGTGAAAGCCCAATTGTAGGAAAAACAACCTCCGGCGAAGCTGATTTATCCGAGGCCGCTATTCAACTTCGTCAGGTTTTTCGCACGCTCACGCCGGACAATCAACTAGCGTTAGTGGATATTGCAAAGGTGCTGAGCCGGTTGCAGCGAAATGAATGAAATTCTGCCTATTTTCCGTACTTGAAATAATATGGCTTTAAGTCCATAATCAATCCATGCCTTGGAACATACTCTTTCACGATGATTTTCACGCCGAGTTTCAGGCGATGGACAGCACACTCCAAGATGAGTTACTTGCTCACGCCCGATTGCTTCAGGAGTATGGCCCGCATTTGGGCAGACCGACAGTGGATACACTCAAAGGTTCTAAGCACGCAAATATGAAAGAGTTGCGTTTCGATTGTGAGGGCGGTGTTTGGCGAGTGGCCTTTGCGTTTGATACCGAACGTGCGGCAATTTTACTAGTGGGTGGTGATAAAGGTGGCGCAGATCAGCGACGGTTTTATAAAAAGCTAATTTCCAGTGCGGATATGCGTTTTGACGAGCATTTGGCTTCGCTTAAAGAGGCTGAAGTTTCCAAGCAAGTAAAGGAGAAAAATCATGGCAAAAAATCTAAATGAGGTTATGGCGGCACTTCCGCCAATGCGTCGCGAAAAAGTGGAACAACGTGCAGGGGAATTAGCGACGCTTAAAGATTTACGCATCGCTGTCGCCCACACCCAACAAGACCTTGCCACCAGCCTAGGGGTTGGTCAAGACACCATTTCACGCATTGAGCGCCGGAGCGATTTACTGCTCTCTACGCTACGTCGCTATGTCGAAGCAATGGGAGGTCAACTTGAGTTGGTGGCGCGATTCCCTAATCGTCCGCCCGTGATTCTGGATCACGTTGCTGGCGTGCAATCCGCGAAACGATAATCGACTATTCTTGCTTACCTCCTGTCTGCACGGAGCCGATTACTGCCTGCCCACCATCAGCCACATGCACATGTTGCACGATCACATTCTGCGTCCCGCCTGTACGCAATTTATGCAGCGTGAGAACACCTTGCTGGAAAGTATTCATCATTTTGGCAGCAATCTGTAACCGTTTTAATTCGATAACTGGATCGCGATCATAGAGTGATTTTGTGGCTTGCTCATTAGCAATTTTGTGCGCAAGTGCAATTTCATGGGCAAGCAATTTCTCCATGCTATTCGATGCGCCAATCGTATCTGCCACGTCCAAGCCAATCGCCACAATATCGTTATCCCGCAACATTCTGCTGCGCCGTTCACTTGATTCAATGCCAACCAAGTCGGAATCAATCAGCGTATCTCTCATATAGCCCTTTGAGGTAGTCGCCTCGCCGAATCCATATGCCGCATTCTTAGCTCTCTGATTCCCTTGGATCTGCAGTGATTCAACCGCATGTCCATGCCAGTCAGATTCATTCTCCAGCTTTTGCGCTTCTACGAGTTCTCCTTCAATTTTCTTTCGGCGCGATCTAACTCGGGTTTCGCCATGTTCAATAATTTTGCTTACAGACTTCGTAACCAAATCACTGCCAGGCGTTGCTTCAGCCAAGCATGTAGCGCATAACCAGACTATTCCGCTATGCCAAAGCGTGTTGCCTAATGGAGGAGGTTGATTACACTTGCCGCAATTCGACGGTGGCAAGAATGAGCGAGTTCGCGCCATTATTTCTTCACCCCGTTTCCGGATACGGCTTTATGCCCCGCCCTGATGAGGTCATCAATGACTCCTGCAATACACGGATCACCATAAGTTTGGTGATGTGCGATGATGGTCAGCACATCTGGCGCAGGAAAATAGTCAATACGCCGATGATTATTTCGATAACGTCGAATTCGCAGGGTTGCACTCGACGGCATACGTTTGGATGAAGTTTCGTTAGGTTGCATCTTGAGTTCCTTTTTCATAATTCAGCTCGTACTCCCATTGTCATCGTGTAACGGGATAGTAGGCTGGAGTTGATTTAGTAATTCAATTAACTCTGGTAAGTCCGACTCTGGGATCCCAATACTTCTTTCGCCAATTTCACCGTTGTGGTGTTTCTTCGTAATGTAAATCCAGTGTTCAGATGAAAC
>JAVHQT010000085.1:0-1794 GCA_036171275.1 Gallionellaceae bacterium
ATGCTGTCTCACAGCTCACATCGTATTGCTTTACCTAGGCATATCCATTTGCATGACGGTACGTCCATGTTCATGCAGGTGCATAGCGTCGAAGGCATGTTCAACTCAGCACACACAGTGGTACCAACCATAGCTAAGGATGCTTTGAGCAAGCTCGATCTCGGCGATCCGCTGTGGCATAGCGCTACCGACAAAGCCCGTCGCGTCGCCGGCAAGCCAATCCCAATTTTGTTACAGGGAGAGTCTGGCGTGGGCAAAGAATTGTTCGCACGTGCCGTGCATGAAAGCGGGGCGCGTTGCGACAAACCCTTTGTTGCCATCAATTGCGCAGCCTTGCCGGAACATCTCATTGAAGCGGAACTGTTTGGCTACGTCCCCGGTGCTTTTACAGGAGCGCACCGAGACGGTTGCATCGGTCGCCTGCGTGAGGCGCACGGCGGCACACTGTTCTTGGATGAGATCGGCGATATGCCACTCGCGATGCAGACTCGATTGTTACGCGTGTTACAGGAGCGGCAAGTGACGCCACTCGGCGGCGGCAAAGCAATCGAAGTGGACTTTAACCTCATCTGCGCCACGCATCACAAACTGCGCGAGGACGCGGACAAAGGTATTTTCCGTAGCGACCTGTACTACCGCATCAATGGACTGACGGTAAACCTACCTACCTTGCGGGAGCGCACCGACTTTCAAAAACTCACCGAGCGCCTCTTGGCCGAGCACAACCCGGAGCGTGCCGTCCATCTCAAGCCAGCATTACTCGCCAAGCTAAGTCGCCATCCTTGGCCGGGGAATATTCGCCAATATTCCAATTTGCTACGCACAGCCAGTGTCATGTTAGATGCGCATGAAGCGTGTATCGATTGGCAACACCTTCCTGACGATGTGCTCGATGAACTGTCGGTAGAGGCGAAACGTCTCGTGACTGACGCTGTTGACACCCCGCCACAAAACCTTAAGGCAGCTTCAATCGCGGTAATTCAACAGACCCTGCAAGACAGTCACGGCAATGTCTCAGCGGCGGCGCGACGATTGGGCATCAGCAGGCAGACGCTGTATCGCAAGATCGCGTATTGGAAACGGAATACAGGTTTATAAATGTGGCAACTTTATTGAAGATCTTAATCAGCTGATTAAGAATAGGAAATTGAACCCCTAAAGTCGAATTCAACCCACCCCAAAATCGCGCTTATTTGAATCACTTTAAGTCGCTGTCGGGCAAAAAATTGGTGTTAATCCCAGAAGAAAACGTCAAAGACTTGGTAGAAATTCCTGACACCGTGAAAAACAAACTGGAAATTCATCCGGTGAAATGGATTGAACAGGTATTAGAAATGGCGTTAGAAAGAAAACCGCAACCGCTGCCAGAGCCAGAAGTTAGCATGATTGTCGCCCCGCAAGTCAGCAGTGAGGTGGTAGCATCCGCAACGGTTAAACATTAAATTATTCAATATAATCAATAAGTTACATTGAATTTAAATACAGGTCAAAAAGGTCGGTTTATTCATTAAACCGGCCTTTTTATTTGCAGCAATGATTTAATCGCTTGCATTTTTGGCCGCTCTGCTAGAATTCCGCCCCATGAATTTTCCCCTTTCTCCCGTCTCGCAAGCAAGCAAGCAAATTGCGCCGACACTGCTTGTTGCAATTAAGTTTCCTAGTTAAATCCGGCGCGGCACGTGCTCCTCCTGAAAATGATTCACCGCCCCACTTGGGGCTGCGCGTTTTTGCTTTTCGTCATACCGACGCTGCGTGTGTTGTCGGGGCTTTAGCCCCCTACAACCACGGCGTACC
>JAVHQT010000086.1:0-31422 GCA_036171275.1 Gallionellaceae bacterium
AGCTCGCCACCTAAATTCACTTACAAAAGTTGCACTTCAGAGTTGAATCCGCCTTATCATTGCAAAATAAATGATGCCATTATTTATTTGCTTCATTTGTTACAATCACCGTCGCCTAATGCATACTTTCGCTGCGCAACCCCCAGCCCTACTGACCGGACATTTCACCCTTATGAATCACGCACCCTTCACCTCCACCCAGCGAAACGTCATCGTTGCCGCCTGTTTTGGCACTTTTCTGGAATGGTATGATTTTCTTACTTTTGCCTCGCTTGCTACCTATTTCAGCCTGCTATTTTTTCCTCCAGACAATCCTGTTGCGGCTCTTTTGGCGAGCTTGGCGACCTTCGGCGTGGGGATGTTGATGCGTCCTGTCGGTGCAGCGATATTAGGTTCTTTGGGTGATAAATACGGACGACGGCCGATTTTTATCAGCACGATTTTGCTGATGGGACTTTCGACCTTTGCCGTTGGACTGTTACCAACCTATGCGCAAATCGGCTTAGGTGCGCCCGCCTTGCTGTTACTGTTGCGGCTAATCCAAGGCTTTGCTGTCGGTGGCGAAATTGGCGGCGCTGCGGTTTATCTTACCGAGCATTCACCGGCAAAACAGCGCGGATTTTATACCAGCGTTTTGCAGTTAATGGGGCCTTTAGGTATGCTGGCTTCCACGCTGCAAGTTGTGCTGTTGCAAAGCTGGCTCAGCGATGCTGACTTCCACAGCTGGGGCTGGCGCGTGCCTTTTATTTTATCGATCGTTCTGTTGATCATTTCGCTCAAAAGCCGCTTGGCGATGATTGAATCGCCGGTTTTTTTGCAGATGCAAAGCAGCAATACGCTTTCCAACACTCCGTTGCGTGAATGCTTTCGTGAGCGCCGCACCTTGGGGCGAATGGCGCTCTTGTTTTTTTGCATTTCCGCCGGCGGCTCATTGTTGTTTTTTTCCTCTCAGGTCTACACCACGGTTTTCCTAAAAAACGTAGTGAAACTCGAACCGCAACTCGCCAGCACCTTGGTCATGTCCAGCACCCTCTTGCTGTTTCCTTTAACGATTTTATTTGGTTGGCTTTCCGATAAAGTCGGCCGTCGTCCGGTTTTATTAGCCGGTTTATTGCTTGGATTTCTGTCGATTTATCCTGTTTATCAAGGGCTGTTGCTGTATGGCAATCCTGCCTTGGCGCGCTTCAATCAAGCCGTTTCCGTCACCCTAACTGGAACACAATGCCATTACAGCCCGTTTTCTCCCGTCGCCAATGATTGCGAAAAAAACCAAGAATTTCTGTCGAAACTCGGGATTGTTTACACCTTACGGGACGGATCACCGACTCAGCTGCGCTTTGGCGACTACCCCGCACTAACTGACTTTGCGCCAAATCATCTCAAAGACGTGTTAATTATTTCGGGTTGGCCCGAGCACGCTGATCTCGCACAAGTCAATTTCTGGATAATTTTCTTGCTCCTCAGTATTCCGGTGACCGCACTTGCGCTGATTACCGGGCCGCAAACCGCAACGCTGGCCGAGCTTTTTCCGGCACGCACGCGCTACACCGCCGTGGCATTACCGCACAATTTAAGTGCCGGTTGGATTGGTGGCTTATCGCCATTTATGGTGACACTGGTTGGCATTAAAGCTGGCGATTCCCTAGCTGGGATTCTTTATCCAGTCGGATTATTAGGCATCGCTTTGCTGGTGGGCTTTTTGTTTTTACCCGAAACGCGCAATACTTCGCTAGCCGAATAATCGTTGCTAAATACCGGGAAAGCGCATAGCCAATACAATGCTAAGCTATTGATTATTCTATTGTTTTAAGAAATTAGTTTTATGAAATTAGTTTTATGAAATTAGTTTTATGAAATTCGATGCATAAACGATGCATCTCATTATCCCGCGCTTGCTTAACGCTCACTCTTTTTCAGTGTGGTTTTCAGTGTGAGTTAGCTGTGCCGTGTCAGGCTGTGGATTAGAAACGAGTTCATTTTCATTGGGAAATAGGCCTCGAAAAGCGGCATATAGCGAAGTTACCATAATCGGCAACAGCAGTAGCCAACCTAGCATCATCGGCAAAGAAGCGGTGATGGCAAACAATAACATGATGATTCCGTAAACCGACAACGGCGCCAAATTTTGCAGAAACACTTGAATACTGGCTTTCATCGCCTGCAAGGGCGCAACGCCTTTAAAAATCACTAGCATTGGCGAAAATTGATTGGCCATCATCAGCACGGTAAACAGAGCCATGCCGATTATGATCGACAGCCCTGCATTTGCCACCGCTTGCACAATCACACTCGGATCGTCGGACGGGACACTGCCCATTAAAATGCTCACCAACGCGCCGCCGCCCGTCAGCATCATTACTCCAAAAATCAGCAATTGCGCCATCAACATCAACCCACCCAACGTGACTAAGCGCGAAGTGTTGTGCTGAAATCCGGCAAATAAATGCGCCAATTCCAATTCTTGATCTTGCTCCAAGGCCTGACAACCCACCAGCAGTCCGGCGTAAAGTACAGGAAAAAGCAAGCTGCTCAGTGCTTCGCCAAGCACGGGAATCGCGGCAATTCCCATTAGACTTACCATGGCAATAAAGGTGATTACCACCCACAAAACTGGGCTTTTTTTAAATAAATAAATGCCTTGTTTGACCCATAACCAACCGTAACTTGCGCTTAGTTTTTGTGCCTTCATTTTAGCTTTTCTCACTGAGCCAAACCGCGTCTGCTGCGGTGGCAATATGCTGTTGTAAAATATGTTTAAACACTGCCGGATTATGTGGTTTCACTATTTCACCTACACGCGGCAAATGCAAATCATATAACCGAGATAACCAAAAGCGCAGTGCCGCTAAGCGCAACGCCACTGGCCAGCTGTGCGCCTCTTCGTTTGTCAATGGACGGATGGCGTGATAGGCAGTTAAAAAATATCGCACAAGTTCTTGATTTAATACAGAATTTTCACCCATACACCAATCATTAACCGTAATCGCAACGTCGTACAGTAATACGTCATGACAGGCAAAATAAAAATCAATTAGCCCTCCGACGCGATCGCCTTCCATCAATACATTGTCGCGAAATAAGTCGGCATGAACCACGCCAGACGGCAAGTGTGTCAGCGTATTGTGTTGTTGAAAACTGATCTCGTCTTGTAGCAAACGTTGTTCTTCCGCCGTTAGAAAAGACTGTACTTGCTGCGCTGCATTGCTTCGCCAAGACGCGCCGCGTGGATTGTCGATGCGTTCAGTAAAACTGCGTCCCGCGTTATGCATTTGCGCCAAGATCGCGCCGACAGCCGCACACTGCGCTGCATTCGGTTGTAGCACCGACTTACCGGACAATCGACTGACAATACACGCTGGCTTGCCCTGACATTCACCCAAAAAACTGTTATTTGTATCCGCCACCGGACTGGGACACGGAATGCCATGTCGTGCCAGATGCGCCATTAGATTGAGATAAAACGGTAATTCATCTGCGCTCAAAATTTCAAACAGCGTCAGCACAAAACGTCCGTTG
Source organism: Gallionellaceae bacterium (assembly GCA_036171275.1). Taxonomy (GTDB): domain Bacteria; phylum Pseudomonadota; class Gammaproteobacteria; order Burkholderiales; family Gallionellaceae; genus PALSA-1006. The sequence goes on from JAVHQT010000086.1 coordinate 3,517, forward strand.
CTGGTGGTCACAAAATAATTAGTATTTTCAATGCCGGCGGGAATGCCCTGCAGCTCATGCAAACTGCCGAGTGAATACTGCTTCAGCCATGGAATAAGTTCGGACTCGGTAACGCGGGTAAATACAGCCATGCTCAAAACCTATTTTAAAATGAATAAATAATCCAGATTGGCACTCGCAAGCCAGAATCAAGACTCTCTTGCCGGGAAAACTTGCCGTCGCCTCGATCATCAATTAGATAATATGGCTTGCCGTGTTTGGGCGTGATCTTAATCATATATAACCGGCCTTTAGCACGAAACTCTTCCACCGTTTGTTCGGTCTGTTTAGTAATTGTCACGGGTGGTTCGTTGCTGGCATTTGGACCAAGCGCAGGCGGTGCATCGTCGGTTTCAGCCAATAAAACTGTTGAAACTCCAAGTAAAAAAGCTAATATAATCAAGCGCATAGAAATGTCCTTATCAATTTAATCCCTGTTTCACGGTAACGATTTACAGGTCTTTGAATTTATTGCGGTTCTTTCGGTTTAACCGTTTTTGGGGTGTCATCGCGTAGCATGGCATCTTCGTCGTCATCCAACAAAATACGACTAGCATTCCCTTCCATATCTTCGTATTGCCCACCCTTGACTGCCCAAATTAAAATTGCGACAAAGATTAAACCAAAGAAAGTCATGCCGGGGATGAGGCTATAAATCACGTCCATAATTATTGACCTTTAAATAAATTCCGAATGCGCGCCGCATTGGCAATGACCAGCAATGAACTAATCGGCATGCTAATTGCAGCCATCAAGGGCGTGACATGACCCAGCATCGCCAGTGGCACCATGATGATGTTGTAAACAAAAGACATACCAATGTTTTGTTTTATAGTGCGCAGCGTTCGTCGCGAAAGCAGCGTCGCCAAACGTACTTTATCCAGCTCGTTTTGCATCAGCACGATGTCCGCACTTTCCACCGACACGTCCGTTCCAGAGCCAAGCGCAATGCCAACATCAGCGCGTATCAGCGCGGGCGCATCGTTCACGCCATCACCGACCATCGCCACGCATTCACCTTGTTGTTGCAAGGCTTGTATTACGCGATCTTTATCCTGCGGCATGACCTCTGCAATCACTTCCATCCCGCCTAATTGCTCTGCAATCGCTTCTGCCACCGGCTTGCGATCGCCGCTGAGTAAGGTCATACGAATTCCAGCTTCGCGCAAGGTGTTCACGAGTCCTCGTGCATCGGCTCGTAATGTGTCTGCCAACACGAACATGGCCAGATGTTGCCCCGCCAATGCCAGATGAACACACGTTTGTGCTTGAGCTTCCAATGCATTGAGCTGAGATTGCAGCCCCTCATCTGCCACCACACCTTCGCGCTGCAACCAATCAAGCGTACCCAGCAAGAACCGCTCCCCCGCCACTTCAGCTTGTACACCCGCGCCTGCTATTGCTAAAAAATGTTGTGAGCTCAGTTGCCGAAAGCTGAGTTCGCGTTGCTCGGCAGCTTGCACAATGGCGCGTGCCACACTGTGCTCGGAATAGCGCTCGACCGCTGCCGCCATCGAAAGCATGCGCGCTTCATCTTGTGCCTGGGCAACCATTACCCGCTGCAAGCGCATTTTTCCTTCAGTGAGCGTGCCGGTTTTATCAAATACAAAATGCGTCACTTTTGACAAGGTTTCCAGCACTTCTCCGTTTTTAACCAAGATGCCATGTTTTGCGCCCAAGCCAGAAGCCACGGCAATTGACATGGGTGTCGCCATTCCAAGGGCGCACGGACAGGTAATGATTAACACGGATGTGGCTGCCATCAACGCAAATTCAAATTGCCCCGCCCACAAATAATAGGTCATGCTGGCACAAATTAAGGTTGCCAAAACAAACCAAGGTACAATCTGATCGGATACGCGCTGAATGGGTGCTTTGGATGATTGCGCGACCTCAACCAAGCGAATAATTTTAGCGAGCGCAGAATCTTGCATTGCAGCTTGAACTTGCACCGTTAATACTCCGTTGCCATTTAACGTGCCGGCGGCAACGCGACTGCCCACATGCTTGCTGACCGGCATCGATTCTCCGCTTAGCATCGACTCATCCACCGATGAATGTCCTTCGCACACCATGCCATCCATTGGGATTTTGCTACCTGGTTTTACCTGCACAAAATCGCCCACTTTGACGGCGCGAATTGACAGCATTTTCTCCACGCCGTCTTGCAGAACCGTTGCCACACGAGGTTGCAATTCCATCAGCCGATTGGTCGCAGAAATTGCTTGATGCCGAAACATTCCTTCCAAGTATCGACCAATTAAAATGACAAAAGTCAGGTTAGTGACCGTGTCAAAATAAACCTCGCCACGCGTTGCTGGGTTAAGCGTGACATACATCGAATACAAATAAGTCACCGTTAGCCCGATAGAAATGGGCAAATCCATGGTCAGTCGCAAATTGCGCAGCCCGACTAATGCACCCTTGAAAAATGGATAGCCTGAATACAGCAGCGTGGGTGTTGCAACTGCCAAGCCCATCCAATGAAAAAAGTTGCGAAATTGCCCGTCTGCCGCTCCGCTATACAATGCAATGGAAATCAGCGCTAAATTCATCATGCCAAAACCTGCGAAGAACAGGCGAAACAACATGGCGCGATTGGCACGCTTCATTGCCCCTTCCGCTGTTTCAGGATCATAGGGAACACCTGCATATCCAATTGATGATAACTTATTGATTATATTAGATAATTTGACTTGATTATCTTGCCAGCGAATATGTAATCGTTTACCCGCCAGGTTAACGTTTGCGCTTTTTACGCCGGGAATGCGCATCATGCCGCGTTCGATTAGCCAAACACAGGCAGCGCAGTGGATACCTTCCACCAGCAAATGCGCTTCGCGCAAATCGCCCAAGCGATTAACAAACTCTGCTTGCACCTCGTCCAAATCGTACATTTCCACATCTTTTGGCGGGGTAGGCGGTGGGGAAAGCAACGTCCCTTCAGGCGTGCGTTGGTAATAGCCTTGCAAGCCCGCTTCGTAAATGGCTTCGCATACGGTTTGACAGGCAAAGCAGCAAAAGTCTCGCTGCGCGCCATCTAAACTACTGTGTTGAGTTACGTCAGTAGGAATCGGTTGTCCACAATGAAAACACCCCGCAGAAGCGAGGTGTGCTGAAATTTTCTGCTGCATTTGAGTTGTTTGCACCGTTATTTAGCAAAGGCAACGAACACTTTTTGTTCCATTTCAAATATTCGCCCGTTTTGATCGACTTTAATCACCAAATCCCAGTTACCAGTTCGTGAAAATAAAAACGCACCTGCATATTTTCCGGGTGATATCTCCGCTAGGTTTAGTTTTAAATCAAACTTAGGGTCACCTGGCCACTGCGCTTCGATCTGAACAATCGCTCCTTGTACCGGCTTGCCCTCTTTATCAACTAAACCAAGCTGCAACTGCGCCGGCGTACCGAGTAAAATAAATCGAGACGCCTCTTCGGATGCCAGTGGATCATTCGCCAAGCGCTGTGGAGAATACAACTTTGCTTGCCACCCTAAAGTAGAACGTTCGGACTGTTGTTGCACCCATTTTGCATCCTGCTGGTTATGATCCCTGACGGTATATTTCTCATCCAATAAACGCGTTGGGTGATGCAACACATTCCACAACATTCTGCCGTTGATTGTGACGCCGGCAACAACAATCAGCACCAAACCAATGACCCAAGGATTGCGCCAGCCTTTTTGCTTTTGAGAAATCATCTTATGGTTATCCTATTGATTATTATGGTTTTGGGCCATTGAAAACCGTATTGTATTCTGCTGCCATGGTTGGATCGTCCTGATTTTCCACACGGAATTGCAATTTAGTCACTTCTGCTTTGACGTTTTCTTCTCGCGCCTTGACAAATACCGTAAAGGAAGAAGATTTGCCATGCAGTGCCAACTGTTGACTATCGCCCAAAATAATTTGCTGGTTCTTAATACCGCCTTCGACACTCACGTGAATAAACACATCTTTATCTGTTTTGTTCAGCACCTTAAACGTGTATTTATTTTGAATCGATCCGTCACTCATTCTGACAAATAGAGGCTGACGTTCCGGTGCAACGCGTAATGTTAGCGCTCCTAAATGCGTCATTCCGTAAATAATACCGCTTAAAGCCAAGAACAGAATCCCGATGTAAACCCAGGTACGAGGATGTTGGTAAAGCTTTTTCACTTGCCGGCCTTCAATCTCATCTAAAGAAGCATAGCGAATTAAGCCGTGTGGCCGCCCCACTTTATCCATAATTGAATCACAGGCATCAATACACAAGCCGCAGGTAATGCAGCCAAGCTGCTGACCTTGACGAATATCGATACCGGTTGGACAGACTTGTACGCATTGGAAACAGTCAATGCAGTCTCCTGTTTTTGCGGCATCAACGGGAGCGCCACGGCGAATTTTACCCCTAGGTTCGCCACGAGAAACGTCATAGGTAGGCAAAATGGTTTGAGCATCACTCATCACCGCTTGAATCCGTGCATACGGACACAACCACATACAAGTTTGCTCGCGCATAAACCCTGCGAGTACATAGGTTCCAATAATAAACATCACCAAAGTCACGGTCGAAATGATACCTAGATGGAGATGTGTCAAATCGTGCCAGTATTGATAAGCATCCACAAACCAGATGGTAAAGCTAATACCGGTTAGGACTGCAATGGCGAGCCATATTAAATGTTTAATCACTTTCAGCCGAATTTTTCGAGCGTCCCAAGGTGCCTTTTCAAGCTTTAGCCGCGCGGTATGATTACCTTCAATCTTTTCTTCTAGCCAAGTAAACCAATCAACCCATGAAGATTGAAAACAAAAATATCCGCAAAACACGCGGGAAGCAACCGAAGTAACCGCAAATAAAGTCATCGCCAATAACAGCAGCAGCAATGACAGCATCCAAATATCTTGTGGCAATATCGTGATGTTAAAACAGTGGAATTGCCGGTGTTCAATATCGAGCAAAATGGCTTGTTTGCCATTCCACCTTAAATACGGCATGAGAAAAAAAAGCAGCCAAAAAGATTGCGTATAATTTTTAAGCGTTCTAAAGCGTCCCGGCATTCTTTTCGCATGGATGGTTTTATCACCCATATTGACGTTCCACTCTTCGTGCTCGTTATACAGACTGGTTACACCGCCGATTTCAGCGGCTTGTTTGTGTGTTGTTTCACTCATTTCAATCCCCGTTAATTACTTAATTTTATTGTATAAATTATTTAAGAATTCTGCGCCTAAGCTCTAATTTCATAGACATTTTATGCGCGGAATACCTAAGTCGATGGAATGAAAAAGGAGGAGGCAAGCCTCCCCCTTTTTGATTCTTGCAACGAATTATTTTTCGCCTGGCTTTTTAGTCTTTGCATTGAAAAACAACCAAACCAAAGCAGCAATAATGGTAAGAAATGCACAAGTAGTTGCGATGACAATTCCATACCAAACAGCGTCGTGGTGCATATCAGTCTCCTTTACTTTATTTTATTTAAGACTGCACGATTTTTCACCGTGCAGATTTTTGAACAAATTTGCAAACTAATGGGCAGCTGCAACCGGAGCCGCAGCAACTTCAGAGCCAGCAGCAACACCAGATGTAGCAGCAACTTCTGGCACTGCAGCCACGGCTGGTTTGCCACCACCAAACTTGTAAACATATACGGCTAGCTTTTTGATCTCTGTTTCCGAAAGCTTACCAGCAGCCGTAAAGTTAGGCATCACTGCAATGCGAGCCTTAGGATCGCCTGAATTAACGCCATAGGTGATTGTTTGAATAACACCGGCCAGCGATCCATCAAAACGCCATACCTTATCAGTCAGATTAGCAGAACCCATTGCAGCCATTCCCTTGCCGTCAGCTCCGTGGCATCCGGTACAGCCCTTTTCTGCAAAAAGCGGGGTTGAGGTCGGCTGACCTTTAACGACTGCTTCTGCCAAGGTTTGAATTTCAGCTGCAGACAAAATGTCTTTGTGTGCAATCATCATTCCCTGACGTCCGCCTACAATCGTTTCGTGAATATTAGCGATTTCACCCCCATACAACCAGTCGTCATCTAACAGGATTGGCGCCATGTAACCTTGCTCTTGCTGTTTAAACTTGACACCAACTTGCATGGTTCCTTTGCCGTTCTGCCCGTGACATCCCGCACAATTGTCAGCAAACAGCACTTTACCAGAACGCTCAATGTAGCCGGTCAACTTGGCATCAGCCAAAATAGCTTCCGGTGACAGGTTTTTCAGCTGATCTTCATATTGACCGCGTACAGCATCCAGATCGGCGGTGTCGGCTTCAAGTTCTTTGATCGCAGTCCATTGCCCAGTCCCTGGCAGACCGATCCCTTTTGTAAAGTCACCGCTAGTCGAGAATGGAATACTTGGATACAACACCCAATAAACCACCACCCACAGAATACTTGCTGTCAACCCAAGCATCCACCATTTTGGCGGTTGATTGACAAAGTCGCCCAAATCATCATCCCATACATGCCCCGTGGTAGGAACACCACCAGCGGAGTTGTGATTATCACTCATTTTTTATCTCCTGAATTATTGTAGTCCGCCTCATCTCGCAGTGCCATATCAGCCTGCGAGTTGAAAGCTTCCTTGTTTTTTGGATTAAATACCATCACATAAACCGCCACCATTGCCAGAACGGCCAGCACGGTAAAAATCACCCCCTGCCAGTCGTTGCTAGTCATAGCAGCCCAATCTGTGTGAAAGTAATCCAACAGCTTAGTCACGGTAGTTCACGCCTTCTTCAAATTTAACGTGATTCCCTAAACCCTGCAAATAAGCGATCAATGCGTCCAGTTCTGTCTTGTTTGCGACTTCAGCTTTAGCACCAGCGATATATTCGGCGGTGTAAATTGATTTTGGAACTGGGTTAAACGGCATTTTTGTCATGACAGTGAGTGTCTTAACAACTTTGTCGCCATCAACCATTGCGTTATCCAAGAAGAAGAAGTTTGGCATAACCGACTCAGGCACGACGTCACGTGGATATTTCAAATGCTTACGATGCCACTCATCAGAGTACTTGCCGCCTAAACGAGCCAAATCTGGACCGGTACGCTTGGAGCCCCACTGATAGGTGTGGTCATACATTGACTCTTCGGCGATAGAGTAGTGACCATAACGATCTTTCTCATCGCGGAAAGGCCGAATCATCTGCGAGTGACAGGCATAACACCCTTCGCGAATAAAGACATAGCGACCGGCAGTTTCCAGCGCAGTATAAGGACGCACGCCATCTCCAGGCTGCCAATCAGCCAAGGTTTTGTGGGTTGATGTTTCCGGATTCCACACAATCTTGCTCATTGGAATGACGTTACCTTGTTTGTCTTTATGCTGCGTATTGTTGTAAGTGCCGTCTCCGCCCGCCATCGCCGTATTAGGCAAATAGAACAAAGGAACAATTTCAACGATACCGCCGAAGGCAACTGCAATCGCTGTTAACACAAACATCAGAAGTGTGTTGCGTTCAATCTTATCCTGAAATTTTGTTGAATAAATTTTGTCGTGATCTGACATTTTTTTTCTCCCTTATGCTTGAGCTGGAACGGCATTCACACCGCGCACAGCACTGGCTTGACGAATTGTCATTACCACGTTGAACAGCATTATCCATGTACCAATGTTAAAAATCAGACCGCCAACAGCACGCATGACATAGTACGGATGCATTGCGGATACCGATTCAACAAAGGTGTATGTCAGTGTGCCGTATTCGTCATAATCACGCCACATCAGTCCCTGCATAATGCCAGAAACCCACATTGCAACGACGTATGTTACCGCACCGATCAAGGCTACCCAGAAGTGGACATTCACCAAGCGTTCAGAATACATTTCAGTATTCCATAGCTTTTTGACCATGTGATAAAGCGCACCAAAGGATATCATCGACATCCAACCCAAAGCTCCGGCGTGAACGTGACCTACAGTCCAGTCAGTGTAGTGAGACAAGGCATTCACTGTCTTAATCGCCATCACTGGTCCGTCGAAAGTTGACATTGCGTAGAACGCCATCGCAGTCACCAAAAAGCGCAAGATATAGTCAGTACGCAACTTGTCCCATGCACCAGACAAAGTCATCATGCCGTTCATCGCGCCACCCCATGACGGGATGATCATCGCCAAAGATACTGCCGCACCAAGTGAACCAGTCCAGTCAGGCAAAGCGGTGTATTGCAGATGGTGAGCACCCAACCAAACGTAGCCGAAAGTTAATGTCCAAAAGTGCAAAACAGACAGTCGATACGAGAAAATTGGACGACCTGATTGTTTAGGAATGAAGTAGTACATGATGCCAAGGAACCCGCCGGTCAGGTAGAAACCAACCGCATTATGTCCCCACCACCATTGCACCATCGCATCTTGCACACCAGAGAAAACCGAGTATGACGTTGCCCAATCGACTGGAATAGCAAGGCTGTTGACCACGTGCAGGTAAGTAATCATGACGATCATACCCATCGTAAACCATGCTGAAACATAGATATGAGATGTCTTACGTATTGCCACCGTCATGATGTAGTTTAAGCCATAAGCCAACCAGACAACGGCAATCATAATGTCGCACCACCATGGCAATTCAGCGTATTCCTTACCTTGAGACAAACCCAAAGGCAAAGTAATCACAGCGGAAACGATGATTAAGTTCCAACCAATAAAAGTGAACCATGCCAGTTGATTACTCCAAAGCTTGGTTGCGCCTGTACGCTGCACAATGTAGTAGCCGGTTGCCATCAATACACAACCACCAAAAGCAAAAATCACTGCATTAGTATGCAGTGGACGAAGTCGCCCGAAGGTCAGTTCGGGAATATCAAAGTTTAAAAACGGCCATGCTAATTCTGATGCGACATACACACCGATTAGCGTACCAACTACAGCATAGACAATAGCTGCGATGGTAAACCACCGAACTACATCCATATCATATTTTACTGGTGTCGCTTGAGTTGCTTCCACAGTATCTCCTCCTAGAGCATAGTTAACAAAAAAATACGTAAATTTTCTGCCGAACTGGCGAATGAAAACTTGACGCATCCTACTTTCGATTTACCACTTAAAAGCAGCCGCAATAATCGCACGGTAAAGCGGGACAAGTAAAGGGCAACTTTAGTTCAAAATACCTATACCCAAGCCTTTAACTCAAGATTAGATCGTGAAGTTTTAAATTTTAATTCTATTAAATCATGTAGTTATTAAAATTCTCTTTTTTGAATTTTCGGGTAGATTTTTTGGCAAATTTATATTTGTAATATTTTCTGCTATTCATTTCAGTTTGATTGTTTTTGCTCTTGCAATTTTAGGGCACGCTGATAAAGATCATTCTTACTACAATTAGTCAATTTTGTAGCTAGCTGCACCGCTTGTTTTAAGGATACTTCTTCCAACAGCACTTTCAATGTTTTATCAATTTCAATCGCAGAAGTGCTGACCGGATTGTCGACGCCGACAATCATCACCACAAATTCGCCGCGCTGATGATGACTATCTTGCTTCAACCAAGCGAGTGCATCGCCTAAAAGACAGCGATGAATGCTTTCAAATAACTTGGTCACCTCTCTTGCCAAAACTATTTCGCGCTGCTCGTCAAATACCGTTTGCAAATCTGCCACACATTCTAAAATTCGGTGCGGTGCTTCATAAAACAGCAAATTTTCTGGCCTAGGCAACAGGCTTTCTAATATGCTGCGTCGTGCCGCAGACTTACTTGGTAAAAAACCGTAGAACAAAAATTGCGGCACAGTTAACCCGGATGCCGATAAGGCAGCGACGGCGGCGTTCGCCCCAGGAATGGGAATCACCCGCAACCCCGCTGCCAACACGGCGGCAACCAATAGCGCACCCGGGTCGCTGACTGCGGGCGTTCCAGCATCTGATACAAATGCAACTGATTGATTTAATTTAAGTATTTGAATGACTTTTTCTGCCGCACTGCGTTCATTATGTTGATGAATTGCCATCATGTGCTGCGCGTTAATTCCATAATGGGTCAATAAATGCGCGGTATTTCTGGTGTCTTCAGCCGCAATAAGGTCGACCGAGGTTAAAACATCCAGCGCGCGTAAAGTTATGTCACGTAAATTCCCAATTGGCGTCGCAACTACATATAATGCGCACTCTATTTTTATTTTCTGACGATTATGCAACGGGCTTCCTTTTTGGTTTTTTGGATGACACTACTATACGTGAGCAGCAACGCGCTTGCCAATCCGCCTTTGCTGCCTTCAGGCGATGCCACGCAAATTACTCACGATTCCATTCTGTCTATTTCAACTGTAGCAGCCACTTGGACGCCGGTAACAGCTGACCATCCCGCACCGCATATCGCGCTTATTTTGCCCCTCAATGCCCATTCTGCCGATCTTTCCCGCGCGGCCGACGTCGTGCAACAAGGGTTTCAAGCCGCCGCAAACCTGACCGATAACCACCTTCCGATCCGAACCTATCCTTGCGCAGATGAAGCCTCGGAAGTGATTACCCAATATCGACAGGCGCTGGTGAATGGCGCACGAGCTGTCGCTGGCCCCTTAACGCGCAACGGCGTAGCAGCACTTGCTAACTATCCTAATTCAACCATTCCAACCCTTGCTCTTAATGTGACCGATTCCGCCACACTGCCGACTTATCTGTACTTATTTGGCTTGCCTTCCGAACAAGAAGCAAAGCAGATTGCGCAATTAGCCACTATAGCGGGCTTAAAGCACGCCACCATTATTTCCACCGGCAGCACTTTATCGAAAAGACTTGCCAGTGCTTTTAGTGAAGAATGGCTGCGACATGGCGGAACCATCACAGCTGATATCATCTTTAACAGTCAAAAACTCGACACGCTCGCCATGCTGCCGGTTGCCCCTTGGACCAAAGGCAGCCAACCAGCATGGCCAAGTAATCCGTCATCGCACTCCTCTAGTCGAGTTTTACCGCCCCCGATTGCCCCCGGCAACTTCGTATTTTTGGCCACAGACCACGCCAAAGCACGTCTAATTCGTCCCTATTTAAATCCTGCCTTACCGATTTATGCCACCTCTTCGGTTTTTAAGGGCAATGGAAACACGCTCCCTAATTTTGATTTAAACGAGATCAATTTTGTTGATATGCCGTGGCTGCTCGAGCCCGACCACTCCGCCGTAATGATGTATCCGCATTCTGCTACGGTACTAACGAGTGAATTAGATCGGCTGTATGCTTTGGGCATCGACGCTTATCGCTTAATTGAAACGTTGCTCAATCCATCAACTCGCAATCAATTTTCTTTAGATGGCGTCACTGGGAAAATTCACTTATCAAATCATCAATTTATCCGCCAACCTAGCCCCGCCTTTTTTAAGCAAGGACTCGGTTTGACAGAAAAAACCTTAGCCGCGCTCAATGCTGCAAAATCAGCCGCAGCAAACTCCAGTGTTTCAGCCAGCGCGACACCCAGCCCTGAAAATCAATAAGTATCTGATTATATTGAATAATTTACTTAAGCAGCCAGCCAATAAAACCCAAATTCGCGGCGCAGCAGCAGAACGTGCTGGCGCCATGTATTTGCAACAGGAAGGCTTAACGTTATTGGCGAAGAATTATCATAGTCGCTTTGGTGAAATCGACCTCATTATGCAAGACGGCGAAACGTTGGTTTTTATTGAGGTTAGAATGCGAAGTCAGTCACACTTTGGTGGTGCGGCAGCCAGCATTGATCAGCGTAAACAGGCGAAGCTGATTGCGACCGCCCACCTCTATTTAGCAAACCTTACCCGAATCCCACCGTGCCGCTTTGATGCACTGCTACTCGATGGCAACACTCAGATCGAATGGGTGAAAAATGCCTTTGAAGCCTGATTCGGGTAAGATTCGTTTTTTACAACCTCTTCCCGAGCGAGATACCCAATGAGCTTACACAGCAGAATCAAGCAACATTTCGACGAAAGCATCGACGTGAAGCAGCGCAGTAAAGATGTGCTTGCGCAACCAATTGTTGCCGCCGCACAAGCCTTAGTCAGCTGCCTACTGAATGATCGTAAAATTTTAATTTGTGGCAACGGCGGATCAGCGGCCGATGCTCAACATTTTGCCGCCGAACTGGTCAATCGTTTTGAAGTCGAGCGCCCTGGCTTGCCTTGCATTGCCCTCACTACCGACAGCTCAGTGCTAACCTCCATCGCCAATGATTACGATTACGCGCAAATTTTTTCCAAACAAGTGCGCGCCTTGGGCATGGAAGGTGACTTTTTAATTGCCATCTCAACCAGCGGCAACTCTAATAATGTCACTCTCGCCATCGAAGCTGCGCAAGATCGACATATGCAAGTGATTGCAATTACTGGACGTGACGGTGGCATTATGAGATCAATGCTCTCCGCAAACGATTTTCATCTTTGCGTACCGGCTCAGCGCACAGCGCGAATTCAAGAAGTGCATTTGCTGGTATTGCATTGTTTATGCGACCTAATCGACCATTTACTACTCGGAGGTGAATAATGTCCTGGAAAATCAAACTCAGCCTGCTGTTCGTTATTGTTACTCTACAAGCCTGCGGCATGAATGCTGGAACGCGAGTAGGTGCTAACTCAGCAGAACTGTACTCAGACGGTGCGCAACTCGATGACGGCATCATAGAGAAAAAAACCATGGCGCGAATTAAAGACGGTTTTGAAGACATCGCTCAGATTACCGTCACCAGTCATAATCGTGCCGTACTCCTGACCGGAGAAGTGCTGAATGCCGACATTCAGACTAAAGTTGAACGCATTATTTATTCAGTGCCGAATGTCAAAAAAATCACCAACAAATTAACGATCGGCCCTTTGGCAAGTGCGGTTTCAAGACGCACGGACGCACGGATTACCGTCGCAATTAAGTCTGCCATCAACTCCAGCAAAATCATCAAAGTCGGCGTGATTCGCGTCGTCACTGATAAAGGCGTTGTTTATCTACTCGGACTGGTGCCACGCGCCGAAGCCACGGCCGCAGCCGAAATTGCCAGTAAAGCTGAAGGAGTTATTCGAGTGGTTCGTGCCTTTGACTATATCGACTAAAGTGAGCTTAAACCGTGTATCCACCGCCTATTTTTGAACAAAAAATTTGCCTCGCTGCCACACTGACCAGCCAAGTTGCACACCTGCAGCGCCCCTTGGTTTTTACCAATGGCTGCTTTGATGTTTTGCATCGAGGTCACGTAACCTACTTAGCGCAAGCACGCGCGCTCGGCGCTTCACTAGTGCTTGGAGTCAATAGCGATGCGTCAGTCAAACGACTCGGCAAAGGTAACGACAGGCCAATCAATTCAGAACAAGACCGCATGGCGGTGCTGGCGGCCTTAGCCTCGGTCAGTTTGGTGGTATTGTTTACGGAAGACACCCCGCTCAATCTCATTCTCACCTGCAAACCCGATATATTAGTCAAAGGCGGAGACTGGCAACCCAGCGCCATCGTCGGCAGCCAGCAAGTTAAAGAATGGGGCGGCACGGTGCATAGCATTCCCTTCCAGCACGAACGTTCAACCACGGCACTGTTAAAGAAAATCCGAACTTTATGAACCCACCTACTCAAATTATTTTGCACCAGCAATCCAAAATATTGGAAATCTACTTTGGAGAGGGTAGCCACTACCAATTTCCGTTTGAGTTTTTACGCGTTTTTTCTCCTTCTGCTGAAGTACGCGGTCACGGTAGCGGACAAGGCACGCTGCAAACTGGCAAGAAAAATGTCAATTTAATCAACCTTGAACCTGCCGGCAATTACGCTCTAAAACTGACTTTTGACGATGGTCACGATAGCGGACTATACAGCTGGGAATATCTGCACCAGCTTGGCCGCCAGCAAAGTCAAAAATGGCAAGCCTACTTGCTAGAACTTGAAAGCGCGAACGGCAGTCGCTAATCGCAAACAGAGCGCGGAAATGAGTCGCGGTTTTGACACAAAATACTATTGCCCTCCTAAAGAATTATGCTACGATTAAGCCTGAAGTTCGTAAGACAATTTAACTATTTCTTGGAGGAGATATTATGGGAATCATCGCTACATTTTGTGCCGTTACTACCTTTTTAATGGCGGTTGCTTTTTCACTATTCATGCTAAAAGAGCTGTTTAAAAGTAACTAAGTAACCGCGCTGCAAAAGCCCTCAGCCCTTAAAAGCTGGGGGCTTTTTCTTAGGAAACAAGGATTAAATCAACCGTTCAACCTGAGCCATTCGCAGGAACAATCCTGACTGCAGCAAAGGTCTCACGAACACAATAAATCGCCCTTACCTAAATCAATCCGAAAAGCGCGTACTGATTACACTATTCAATTTAAGGAGTCTTCATGTCTTTGTCTGAACTCAATCAACATTTTGCGATTGCCAATCATGTAAAATTTAGTGAAATCGCCGATGGCATGACCGTCGCGGAAGTGGCAAATCAATTTTCTCGCTGCACCATTGCCCTGCAAGGCGCACATGTCACCACTTGGCAACCGCACGGGCAAGAACCGGTCATTTGGTTATCGCCACTCGCAAAATATATTCCAAGCAAATCGATTCGCGGTGGCGCACCCATCTGCTGGCCGTGGTTTGGCCCACACGCAACGGATAGCAAATTATCCGGCCATGGTTATGCGCGTACTGTACCGTGGCGCGTATTAGAAACACGCGCATTGGCAGACGGCTCAACTTTTTTACGCTTCGAGCTGATTGAAACGGTTGCAACACAAGCGCAATGGCCGAATTCATCCACAGTGCAACTTGAAGTAACAGTAGGTCAAACGCTCCGATTAGCTTTAGTGACTCAAAACACAGGGAAGAATGAATTCGTTTTAGGTGAAGCGTTGCATACCTATTTCCAGATAAGCGATGTCGCCCAAACCACGATTCGAGGACTGGAAGGCACGGCGTATTTAGATAAAGTTGGTGATCCGGCACGGCGTACACAACAAGGCGGTATTGTGATTGAAAGCGAAGTGGATCGCGTTTATGTCAACACTGCAGCCAGTTGCATGATTGAAGACAAAGGCTTAAATCGCACCATTCACATCGCAAAAACCGGTAGCCATTCAACCGTAGTTTGGAATCCTTGGACTGAAAAAGCTAACAAAATGGGCGATTTTGGCGATCATGGCTATCGCAGCATGGTGTGCGTTGAAAGTGCCAATGCCTTTGAAAACTTGGTGACGGTGGCCGCCGGTGAAACGCATCAATTAACCGTGGAATACAGCGTTAAATCTTTAGCTTAAAACGATTTTTTCTTGCTGATTTTAAACAAAAAAACAATTGTAACCCCTTGATTATATTAACATTTTTAAGGGGTTTTTTACAGTGTTCGCGCCAAGTGTTCCTGTTCTAGCTCAATTAAATAACGCTGAATCAGATTGCTAGCGCCTCGGCTTAAGTTCAAAAATTCCATACCAATTCGGTGAATTCCTTCCCCGCTTTTATCATCCACCGAAGACCAAATACCGCAGAATTTTAAGGTTAGTGGTACCGCACCAATGTGCGGAAACTGAATACTGCAATCAGGGACAATCGCGCCTTGCGTCATAATTGAGGGAAGTTCTCCGCGGATCACCATCTGAATTCCGCCGATGCTGATGTCCACTAAAGCGGCTTCCAACAGCCCCATCGGATGAGGAATTTTGCAGTACAAGGCACGCGCGCCATTCGGGGTATTTAATCGAAAATAATCGCGGCGTTGAATACGCTCCATCACCTTCGGCAGGGCAATGGCAAAAACCTGATTCCCTTCAGACAACTCTAGCCATTCTAATTTTGGTGAATGCCAGCGAATTTTGACTCCAAGTGGCGTGCAAAAGATCAGATTTTCAGCTTCAGCCAGCTTTTCATTCAGGCGCACATCGCCACTGACATCAAGATAAACTTGCTTTTCCGCCGCCAGCACTTCCAAAACCAGTGTGTTCATGCTTAAACCGTTTGCCGTTTCCATGGTCAGCGGCGTGCGCTGTGTCACCATCTTTTCTAAGATAGAGGCAATTTCTTTTTGATTGTGCAACGCAAATTTTGAATTTTCTAAACGAGTCGGCATGAAATTTAAATATATGACTTAACTACATGATTATATTGGTTTTTACAATGACTTTAACCTACTCTGTAAAATTTCAGCCATTTCATTTGCTCCGTTCGCCTGTGGCAAATCGGGCTGCGGACTAGCCCAAAGCGTTTGTAAAGTCTGCTGCAAATCCCCTGACACGAGCTGTTCGCGCGACACTTCTTGGCAACGTCCGTACTGCGAAAACCAGCTGACCAAGCCTGATTGTTCCGGCCAATCTGCTCGTGATACATATAACATCGGTACGCCAGCGCAGGCCGCTTCGGTAAATGTGCCATAGCCGGGCTTGGTGAGCACTGCATCGCACGATGCTAATAAATCGCTAAAGGATAAGCCACACGCCTCAATCGTGCTGCAATCTTCACGGCAAAAACGCCAACTCTGCGGAATAATCCAATGGATACCTGAACTGATCGGCCAGTTCGTCACAGGTAAAGGAAACGCCATACCCCCCATCGCCACTAAAACCAAGCGCGTGGCTTTTTCTTGCTTAAGCGCTTGCAGCAATTGACTACGCTGTTTGCATCCAACCGTCACCAAAGGAGCAAGGGCACGCACTTGTTTGAAGTGCGGCATCGGCATACTTGGCTGTGGCTGATAAAAGCACTCAGCATCGTTATAAGCCGCATGCATTTGTTGCAATACCGAATCCTCAACACCCTCAGGCAGGCAATAATGCTGATAAATATCCGCCCAATTTAAACTGCACATTGCCAGCGCTGGAATCTGCGCGTGCTTAGCTGCGGCAAGCGATAGATACGGCACATTCGCAAACAGCAAATCGGCCGAAAGTGCCTGCAGCGCGGCCGCCTCAGCCTGGACTTTTTCCGCCCAGTTGGCGTGAAATTGCTGATAGCGAAAGCGGCTTTCCGCCACCAATACATCCACCGCATTTGCCATCACCATTCCAAAATCAAAGGCTAGGGGAAAATAATTAAATTTGCCGTGTATTCGTTCACGCAACAAATCGATTGGCGCAGCACTGCGCACCGTCACTTGCAGCGTTGGCCAACGTTGCAGCAGTGCATTCAGCACCGGGGCAGTTTGGCTGACATGCCCAAAACCGTGCCCAGAAATATCGACGACTAAATGCGGCATTGGTGCTTTAACGGGAGATTAATTTCGCCACCGCTGCTTCATCGAAACCGGAAATTTCCACTTTAAGGCAGGCAATTTGTTCAGCCGCAACAATTAACACCTCATGCACCCCTTGCAGAGCGGACAGTGCTTGATTTAATTGCAGTGCCTCCATTTCAGAGAGCGCATTCAGGTGAAAAATTTTACTGACCAGCGGCATCGGTGGACGCATGGTGGACGCAACCAGCAACCACAGCAACAACATCAGCGCAGCAAATACAAACACAGCGTTGTCGCCATACAGTTGCATCAGAAAACCGCCTGTTAGCGAACCAAAAAAAGCCCCAAAAAATTGTACGCTGCTAAAAATACCCATGGCAGTGCCTTTGGCGGACAGAGGGGCAATTTTGCTGACGATGGACGGTTGTGTCGCTTCTAATACATTAAAGGCAGTGAAGAAAATGAGCAACGAACCTGCCACGCCCAACAAACTGGATTGAAACATCATCAGTGCAATTTGCGCCACCGCTGCCAAGCTAATTGCCGCCATCAATACTTGTTTCATCAGGCCTTTTTTCTCAGCAAGAATAATCGGTGGCACCATCAAAATAAACGCAATCAACATCACCGGCAAATAAACTTGCCACTGATGCTGCGCATCCAATCCGTCGGCGCGCAAAATAAACGGAACTTGCATAAATACCGACATTAAAATGGCGTGCAAGGTAAATACGCCAAAATCCATCCGCAGTAACTCTTTGTTTTTTAACACTTCTTTGAATTTACTCACATTTGCTTCAGTATCAGAATGAAAACGGGTGAGTTCAGGATTGGGAATAAACCACAGCACCAGCATGATCGAGGCAATCGCCAGCACGCCGGTTAAATTAAATAACCCAGACATGCCAATATAATGAAATAACACCGGAGACAACACCATGGACAGCGAAAAAGTGATGCCAATGGTCATGCCAATCATCGCCATCGCTTTGGTGCGATTTTCTTCACGGGTCAAATCGGCGGTCAGCGCCATCACCGCCGCATTGATTGCGCCCGCGCCTTGAATCACCCGTCCAACAATAATCCATTCAATATCGTTTGCCATTGCTGCGATAAAACTGCCCAGCGCGAACAGCATCAAACCAATAACAATCACCGGTTTACGGCCATAACGGTCAGACAGCCAGCCCGCTGGAATCTGTAAAATAGCTTGCGTTAAGCCATACGCCCCCAGTGCCATACCGATTAAAAAATGATTTTCTCCACCCGGTAATTTTTCGGCATACAGCGCAAAAATTGGCAGAATGATAAACAAGCCCAACATGCGCAGCCCGTAAATACTGGCTAAACCAATACTGGCACGACGCTCCTGCGGACTCATCACGGAAGGAATTACAGACATAAGAATCAATCAAAATTGCGGAGTCGCATTTTAACCTAAGCCGTTGAAAGTTGACCCTGCTTTCGATATTTCAGCTTAGCGAAATTAAAAATGGCGCATTGCGCTTAAATCGATTTTGAATTTATAAAATACTATTTATAATCAATAAGTTATATGGATATTCGCGCCAAAATGACTCGCATAAAACAAACCTAGGAAAGTACTGCTTAAATCACCCGCTCTTCCTGAGTCCTTCGATGACCTTATTTTAACCCTGGCAAAGCGGATGTTTTATGCCAGTTCTAAAAATCAAATGGACTTGGCAAGACGCCGTAGCACTCAAAAAACTGCCTTATCTATCCGGTGCTGGATTGGGTTCTAACTTTTTGCTCGCGGCTTGCCTAGTATTGAAAATTGAATTTTTAGCGCTACCCTTGCGTACTTATTTCAGAATTATTCCGTTAGCAGAAATGATCGCGCGCCTAAGCCTATCGAAGAACGCATCACGAGCGGAATAAATCAGCGTTTTCCTAAACGCCCTAGAGCAGCACGCGCCAAGCGGTCAGCACGTAGCGCTCCAGTAAATACATCACACCAAAAACCGCCAGCAAGACCAAGTCAAAACGTAGCACTTGCCAGGCAAAGCGCAGATAGGTGCCACGACGGCTAAAAATATACAAACCAACCGAAAGCACCATCAGCAAGGCGGAAAAAATCATCGCGAACCGTATAATAAGCATGGTTACACTGCCTGCTGTTGCAGACGTAAATAGTCAGGCGCTTCTTCTGGATTATCAAAAGTAACCCATTCCCACGCCGCTTCGTCAGCCATTAATGCGCGGATTAAAGCATTATTTAACGCATGTCCGGATTTATAGCCGAAAAATGCACCAATTAACGGATGCCCTAAAATATACAAATCGCCAATTGCATCTAGTATTTTGTGTTTAACAAACTCGTCTTCAAAACGCAAACCGTCTGGATTGATGACGCGGTATTCGTCCATCACAATCGCGTTGTCCAGATTACCCCCCAGTGCCAAGCCTTGCGAACGCATGTATTCCACTTCTTGCATAAAACCAAAAGTGCGGGCGCGACTGACTTCTTTAATATAAGAATGTTCGCCCAAGTCCACGGTGACTTGTTGCTTGGTATTGGCAAAAACTGGATGTGAAAAATTGATCGTGAAGTTCAGTTTATAACCGTTAAATGGTTCAAAACGCACCCATTTATCGCCGTCTTTAACCTCGATTATCTTTTTGATTCTAATGAATTTTTTTGGCAAAGACTGCTCGATAATCCCCGCTGATTGCAGCAAAAAAACAAAGGTACCCGCACTGCCATCCATAATCGGCAATTCAGAACTGGTTAATTCAACAATGACATTGTCGATGCCCAAGCCCGCCAGTGCGGACATTAAATGTTCCACCGTGGCGATGCGCGCCCCTTGCCATTCCAAACAGGTCGATAGCCGTGTGTCTTGCACCATCTCGGCGCTCACCCGAATGTCCACCGGGTGGGGCAAATCAACCCGTCTAAACACGATGCCGCTGTTTGCCAACGCGGGGCGCAAAGTCAGATACACTTTTTCGCCCGTATGCAGACCAACTCCCGTCGCCTGCACAATCGTTTTTAGCGTGCGTTGCTTAACCATTTTTAGCCTTTATGCTTTCAAGGAATGCAGCAAATATAAATCATAACTACCTGATTATATTGAATTATTTCGTTAAATTTCTTCGGATTTTAGAAGACGCTTATTTCTGCACGCATCCACTCGTTTTTGTGTCGAAACGCAGGTAAATTTAGAGTGTGCAACCCAAAGAACAGCCACCCCGTCAGACTACACCAACCACCCCTCAAAAAATAAGGATTAAAAATTTGTGCTTTTGCCATTCCGATGGCCGTTTTTTTTGGCTTTATCCAGCGCGTTCTGAACCCATTTCTAATCAGCTTGCCGACGCAAAAATGAAGGAATATCCAGTGTGTCCACGCCAGATTCTCGCATCGCGGCAACCGTTGCGGAACGTCCTGAACGCATGACTGATGGAATCTCCAATTCATGGTAATCAATCATCGGCATATTGTCCGTGCCAGTGCGCGCACCTTGTACTGTAACTAAAGTTGGTTTTTTGGCGACTTTAGGTGTGCCTAATCCGGTTGCAACGATGGTCACCCGCAATTCATCGCCCATCGATTCATCGAACACTGAACCAACAATTACGGTCGCTTCAGAGGCAGCAAACTGGAAGCAATTCATCACTTCATGTAACTCTTCCAAGGTAAGACTACTGCTCGATGTAATGTTCACCAACACCCCGCGCGCTCCGGACAAATCCACGTCTTCTAATAAGGGGCTAGCAATCGCCTGCTCTGCCGCTTTTTTTGCCCGATTTTCCCCGGTTGCTGTGGCTGCACCCATCATCGCCATGCCATTTTCTGACATCAAAGTGCAGACGTCTGCAAAATCGACATTGACCATTCCCGGTACGTTAATCACTTCAGCGATACCCGCAACCGCGCCTTGCAACACGCCGTTTGCCGCTTTGAAAGCAGCAGGCAGAGTCGTTTTGCCACCCAGAACTTCCATCAATTTTGCATTTGGCACGATAATCAGTGAATCTACATTCAACGCCAATTCTTCAATTCCTGCTTGCGCCAAGCTCATGCGTTTACCTTCAAATACAAACGGTTTTGTCACCACAGCAACTGTCAAAATTTTCATTTCTTTTGCCACCTGCGCGACGACGGGTGCTGCGCCCGTTCCTGTGCCGCCCCCCATACCCGCAGTGATAAACACCATGTGCGCACCTTGTATAATTTCGGCAATTTTCGCACGATCTTCTTCAGCAGCTGCTTGTCCAACTTCAGGCTTCGCGCCCGCGCCCAAACCCCGTGTCAACAATGAACCAATTTGCAGTTGCGTCATCGCTTTGCTGCGTTTAAGTGCTTGAGCGTCGGTATTGATTGCAATAAATTCAACCCCTTGCACACCTTGTTCAATCATGTGATCGACCGCATTGCCGCCGCAACCGCCAACGCCAATTACCTTAATCACAGCTCCTTGCGGTTGTGCATCCATCAACTCAAACCTTACCATCTTATTTCTCCTTTTCAAATTTCCAATTTAACAAAACTACCCAGCTATTTTTAAACCCGCCACCCTAAAAACTGCTTTGAAACCATTCCTTCATTCTTCTGCCTACCTCTTTAAGCGAGCCCGACTGTTGCCGCGTAACCTCATGTTTTTGTTGCTGATCTAAACCGTATAACAGCAGGCCTACCCCCGTGGCGAAGCGCGGTGTTTTCACCACATCCGCCAAGCCACCTACATAGCGTGGCATGCCTAGTCGAACCGGTAAATGGAACACTTCTTCAGCCAGCTCCACCATGCCGCGCATCGCGCTGGTGCCGCCGGTTAACACGATGCCAGAGGACAGTAATTCTTCAAACCCACTGCGGCGCAATTCTGCTTGCACGAGGGAATACAGTTCCTCAACCCGAGGCTCAATCACATCCGCCAAGGTCTGCCGTGACAGCGTTCGCACATCCCGATCGCCCACACCCGGCACTTCAATTGGCGAATCATCCGCGAGTTGTTTTAAGGCGCATCCATATTTTATTTTGATATCTTCCGCGTCTTTGGTAGGCGTACGCATTGCCATCGCAATGTCATTGGTAATTTGATCACCAGCAATCGGAATCACCGCAGTATGTCGAATCGCACCACCAGTAAAAATCGCCATATCAGTGGTGCCGCCGCCGATGTCAATCAGGCAAATGCCCAGCTCTTTTTCATCTTCTGCCAACACCGCACGGCTCGACGCCAAAGGTTGCAAAATCATTTCATTCACCTCCAATCCAACCCGATGAATACACTTCAAAATGTTTTGCACCGCCGCCACCGCACCGGTCACCATATGCACTTCCACCTCAAGGCGCACGCCGCTCATCCCCAGCGGTTTCTTAATACCTTCTTGACCATCAATGCTAAATTCCTGCGCCAAAATATGCAGCATTTGCTGATCGCCAGGCAGGCTAATTGAGCTGGCAGTTTCCACGACGCGATCAATATCCGCCTGCGTCACTTCTTTATCTTTGACGCGAACCATGCCCGCCGCATTGGAGCTTTTAATGTGTGCGCCTGCGATGCCGGTGTACACCTCGCGAATGGTGCAATCCGCCATCAATTCCGCTTCCTCCAGCGAACGCTTAATCGCCGTTACGGTGGCATCAATGTTGACGACCATCCCTTTCTTCATCCCAGATGACTCGTGCATTCCGACGCCGATCACCTCCAAACTGCCTTCTGGCTTGATTTCCGCCACAATCGTAACAATTTTGGAAGTACCGATATCTAGCCCAACGATTAAATTTTTTAACTCTCTGTTTTTACTCATCGCCTTACCCTTTTAAACGCCGTTATCAGAATCTACTGTTTCCTGAATTTCTTTTTCCGTTCCCAAATAGGCCGCGAATCCATTCGAATAGCGTAAATCAATGTGTTTCGCCTGCTTAGGGAGCCGCGCCAAGCTGTATGGATAAACCGCCACAAACCGCTCAAAACGTTGCTGCATCTGCTCGTGCCCCAATGCCAACACCATGCCGCTTCCCAGCCTAACTTCCCATGAAAAGCGCGGTGACACACTGAGTTGCAACACTGTTTGCTTCAGAGGCAAAACCAAGCTGTTCAACTCTCGATACAGCTTAGTCACCTCCGCTGACGTGCCTGCTTGCCCAATAAATTGCGGCAATGCGCCGTCATACTGCCCGGCAAACACCTCGCCATCGATATTCACCAACTCACTTTCATTCCAGCGCGCTAATACTTCATGCTCTTCAATTTCAACGGCCAGCGTCCACGGAAACTTGCGCCGCACACTCACTTTACGCACCCATGGCACTTGCTCCAAAGCTCTGCGTGTTTTAACTAAATTGACTGTAAAAAAATTGCCTTCAATCTGCTCATGAATCAATCGGGTTAACTGCTCTTTGGAAACATGACGTAACGGCTTAGCCAATTCGAACTTTTGCAAAGCAAATTCAGGACGCTGAATTAGATAATGCCCAGTGGTTAGCGCCACCGCTAGCACGCACATTCCGAATAAATAATGGGCAATCCGTTGCAACCAAAGCGGGTCATCCCACATTGCACAATCCTCAACCTTTCCCAATCACTGTGTCAGCGGGCTGTTTTGAAGTACGATTTTGCAGCTTCGCTCCCGCTAAAATTTGCAACACCAATTGTTCAAACGCAATCCCCGCTTGGCGCGCTGCCATCGGCACTAGGCTGTGGTCAGTCATTCCAGGTGAAGTATTCACTTCCAACAAATACGCCCTGCCCTCAGCATCGCGTAGAAAATCCACCCGTCCCCAACCTTGCCCGCCAATCAGCGCAAACGCTTGCAGCGCCAAGCGCTGCATTGCCGTTTCCTGTTCCTCACTCAAACCGCATGGGCATAAATAACGCGTGTCATCGCGGATATACTTCGCCTCATAATCATAAAATTCCATGGCAGGCTCAATTTTGATCACCGGTAACGCACGTCCGTTCAACACCGCAGCAGTGTATTCACCTCCGCCCATATATTGCTCGGCAATCACCAGCGCATCGTATTCACGGGCAATTTTATAATACTTATCTAAGTCATTGATTATATTGACTTTATTTATTCCAACACTTGAACCTTCGTTGGCAGGTTTTACAAATAACGGCAAGCCTAACTGCGCCACTACTGCCGCCCAATCGCTGTTTTCTGCAAGCAATTCAAAATCTGGAATTGGCAACTGCGCCGCACGCCACACTAATTTAGTCCGCCATTTGTCCATCGCCAGCGCCGACGCCAATACGCCGCTGCCGGTGTACGGAATGCCCAGCATTTCCAGCGCCCCCTGCACTGTGCCGTCTTCGCCAAAGCGCCCGTGCAAGGCAATAAAAACACGGTCAAATTTTTCACTGCGCAATTCATGCAAAGGGCGTTCTGCGGGATCAAATGCGTACGCTTCCACGCCGCTGCTTCGTAACGCCGCCAATACCGCCGCACCACTTTTCAGCGACACCGCGCGCTCGGCCGACTGTCCACCACACAACACGGCCACTTTTCCAAATTCGGAGCAAGGTTCGTGATTCATGCTACATACTCTCCCATTATTTTCACTTCAGGATGCAAATCAATCCCAGTCTGCCGCAATACCGTTGCGCGCACTTCATTGATCAAATTTTCAATTTCTGCGGCCGTGGCGTTGCCGGTGTTAATTATAAAATTCGCGTGTTTTTCCGACACTTGCGCACCGCCTAAATACAAGCCTTTCAGCCCACACGCTTCGATCAAACGCGCGGCAAAATCTCCAGGGGGATTGCGAAACACCGAGCCCGCATTCGGCCATTGCAAGGGTTGGCTGGCGATGCGTTTTTGCAGCATGTTTTTAATTTCCAGCCGCGATTCCTCACCGTCGCCCGGTGTAAATTCCAAGGTTGCAGCAATGAAAAATTCCTGCATCTTCACTACGTTTGCTTCACGCCTAACCGCGTGTCGATAGCCAATTTCATACGTCTGTGGCAAACGTTCTATCACGTCGCCTTGCCGCGTTAACACCCGCACTCGCGCCACTTTTTGCCATATTTCACTGCCGTAACAACCGGCGTTCATCGCCAACATACCGCCTAAGGTGCCAGGAATGCCGGCACAAAACTCTGCGCCGCGTAACTGATTTAACGCTGCGAAGCGAGCAATTTTTGCTCCCGCCACGCCCGCTTGCGCCACAATGGATCGCGTACCTTCTAAACGCAATTCGCTCAAAGCCCCGTGTAAAAGCAGCACCGTGCCGCGCAAACCACCATCGCGCACCAGCAAATTACTGCCCAAGCCGAGCACGGTTAGCACCTCATCCGGCGGCAGTTGTTGCAAAAATAACTGCAAATCCGCCAAGTCGGCTGGCTTATATGTCCGCTCCGCCACTCCACCAACGCGCCAACTGGTATGCCGGTGCATCGGTTCGGCAACGCGTAGTTCCCCGCGTAATCCTGAGTGCTGGAAATGCCGCGTTTCGCTCATATTCATTGCTGTACCAATTGCTTAACCAAACTCGGTACGCTGCCAATCGAACCCGCGCCCATGGTTAATACCACGTCACCATCCCGCACCATTTGCAAGATTTGCTGCGGCATCTCGGCTAGATTCGCGACAAAAACCGCTTCACTTTGCCCCGCCAAGCGCAAGGCGTGCATCAAGGCGCGCCCATCTGCCGCCACAATTGGCGCTTCGCCGGCGGCATACACTTCTGCTAGCGCCAAGGCATCCACCCCGCGCAATACATCAACAAAATCTTCAAATAAATCGCGGGTGCGGCTATAGCGGTGTGGCTGAAAAGCCAGCACTAAGCGCCGCCCCGGAAAAGCCCCGCGCACCGCCGCCAATGTTGCTTTCATTTCCACGGGGTGGTGACCGTAATCGTCGATCAAGGTGAAAACGCCACCAGCCGGTAAAGCAATTTCGCCGTAACGCTGCATTCGTCGTCCCACACCTTCAAACTCTGCCAACGCCGCACAAATATCCGCTGCTGCCACACCCACTTCCAGTCCAACTGCAATGGCTGCCAAAGCATTCAACACGTTGTGCAGGCCAGCCAAATTGAGCGTGACTTCCATCTGTAACGTTTGCTGCGCTTGCGAATAGACCGCGCTAAAACACATTTTGCCGTTCTCGTGCCGCACATTGACGGCGCGCACTTGCGCTGTCTCAGACAATCCGTAAGTAGTAATTGGCTTACTGATGCGCGGCAAAATTGCTTGCACATTCACATCGTCCACACATAACACCGCGCGACCATAAAACGGTAAACGCTCAACAAAGTCGATGAAGGCTTGTTTAAGTTTCGAAAAATCATGACCATAGGTTTCCATATGGTCTGCGTCGATATTGGTGACCACCGCCAAAATTGGTGTCAGATACAAAAAAGACGCATCCGATTCGTCTGCTTCCGCCACAATAAATTCGCCCGAGCCCAAACGCGCATTTGCGCCGCTGCTATTTAATTTGCCGCCAATCACAAAAGTTGGATCTAAGCCGCCCTTTGCCAACACACTCGTCACCAGTGAAGTCGTCGTCGTTTTACCATGCGTTCCCGCCACCGCAATGCCTTGTCGTAAGCGCATCAGTTCTGCCAACATCACCGCCCGTGGCACGACTGGGATATGTTTTTCTCGTGCTGCCAGTACTTCTGAATTATCTGCTTTGACGGCGGTTGACGTTACCACCGCGTCCGCATGCGCTAGATTCGCTGCGTCATGCCCCACATAAATCGTCGCCCCCAAGGTTTGCAACCGTTGCGTCACGGCGCTTTGCGCCAAATCCGAGCCGCTAATTTGAAAGCCCAAATTTAGCAACACTTCGGCAATGCCATTCATACCCGAACCGCCGATACCAATAAAATGTAAGTGTTTGATTTTATTCTTCATTTTCAGTTTCCTGCTAATTCGTTACACACCAGCACTACCGTTGCTGTAGCTTCCACCTTGGCCAAGGTTCGCGCCTTAAGCGCCATTTCTAAACAGCGTTCGCGGCTCAATTCGCGCACTATGCTGGCTAATTTTTCCGCCGTTAATTCGCCTTGCGGCAGCAAAATTGCTGCGCCTTGTTCACTCAAAAAGCGGGCGTTGTGCGTTTGGTGGTCATCCACGGCAAACGGAAACGGCACTAAAATACTGGCAACCCCAGCTGCCGCCAATTCGGCAATCGTCAACGCACCGGCGCGACAAATGACCAAATCCGCTTCTGAATACTGCTGCGGCATATCCTCCAAATACGGGCGAATATCCGCGCTGACACCGAGTTGCGCGTAGCGTTGTTGCACGCTTTCAAAATGTTTTTTGCCGGTTTGATGAATCAGGTGCGGCTGCTGCGCTTGTGCTAACAGCGCCAAAGCTTGAGGCATCACTTCATTCAAGGCTTGTGCGCCCAAACTGCCGCCCATCAGTACTATATTTAAGCGCGCGCTGCGCTGGACGTAGCGCCGTTCCGGCGGCGGTAAAGTGGTAATTTCTGCCCGTACCGGATTACCGCACCAAATGGTATTTTTGAGTACACCCGGAAAGCCGCTCAACACCCGCGTTGCCAAGCGAGCCAACACTTTGTTACTCATACCCGCAATCGAATTTTGTTCATGAATCAGCAAGGGACGGCGCAACAATGCCGCCATCAAGCCACCCGGCACAGTGATGTAGCCACCCATGCCCACCACCACATCGGGCCGATGCCGAAATATCGCAGCTGCGCTTTGCCCCAATGCACGTAGCAGGGTAAATGGCAAAGTCAGCCAGCGTAGTAAGCCTTTGCCGCGCACACCGCTGAAATTCACCCAAGCCACAGGGTATCCGCGTTTCGGCACCAGTTCTGC
>JAVHQT010000087.1:0-1779 GCA_036171275.1 Gallionellaceae bacterium
AGCAAGCTGCAAAAGTGGCAGTGATTGAACAGGCGGCGATTGTGGCGAATAGCTTCAAATTATTGGCGATTGAATTTCACACCATGAAAAAGCCTAGCTGGACGGAAGGACACGCCAAGCAGTGGCTTCTTAATCTTGAAAGGTACGCTTTCCCTTCCATTGGTGAAAAGCCGATAACTGCAATCAAGCCCATGGAGATTATGGCAATCATGCGGGCGATGGAAGAGCGGGCACGTTTGAAACACGGGATAGACTTTTGCAAACAATTGCAGCGGTGTTTAAGTACGCAATGGCAACAGGGCGCGCCGACGGGAATCCGGCAGATATTAAAATCGCCCTCGCTACCCGTTCAAAAGAAAATCACTTTAAATGCGTCAGTCCTGAAGATTTGCCAGCCTTCCTACGTGCCCTGACTGAATACGAACAGCTAGCCCGTGTTTCACCGATTGCAATTACAGCCGCCCGCTTGCTGATGCTGACCGCCGTTCGCACCAGTGAAGTGCGCTTTTCAAAGTGGCAGGACTTCGATTTAGATAACGCTTGTTGGATAGTTCCCGAAGAGCAGCAGGGGCGCAAAGGTAAGCAGGGAAACAGGCGGGCGTATTCTGTACCGTTAAGCACTCAAGCCGTTCAACTGATGAGCAACCTTTACCCGATTACGGGCAGCGGCGTTTATGCCTTTCCTAACCGAAACAAACACGGAAAAGTAATTAGCGAAAACACCGTTTTAAAGATAATTGAAATAATCGGCTATAAAGGAAAAATGACAGGGCACGGCTTCCGAAGTTTGGCGCGCTCTTCATTAGGTGAGAAGGGGCATAGGTGGGAGGTTTTAGAAGCAATGCTATCTCACGCAATCGGTAATCAAACAGCGGCGGCTTACGTGCGAACTACTTACTTTGAAGAGCGCAAGGCATTGATGCAAGAGTACGCTGATTATTTGCACCGCGTAGAGCAGGGCGCGGAAATTATCCCACTCAAAAAAGTGGCGTGATTCTAAAACATTGAACCCAAAACGGGAGCGTGATAGAGTGGCAATATGCGAGTTATAGCGATTAGTTCATTGCGTGATTTTTGGGTAAAGCATCCACAAGCGGAAGCGTCGTTGCGTTCGTGGTTCGCTGATGCTAGTCGGGCGAATTGGCAAACGCCAGCCGACATTAAAGCGGCGCACCGAAACGCTAGTTTTATCGAAAACAATCGCGTGGTGTTCAATATCAAAGGTAACGATTACCGCTTGATTGTGGCAGTGCATTACAACCGGCGCATGATGTACGTTCGCTTTATTGGAACTCATGCCGAATATGACGCGATAGACGCGGGAAAGGTTTAGCAATGGAACTGAAACCGATTAAAAACCAAGCCGAATATAAAGTCGCCTTGCGTGAAATTGAGGCGCTTTTTGACGTGGCAGACAAAACGCCCGAAGCCGATAGATTAGAAATTTTAGTCATGTTGGTGGAAAAGTACGAAGCGCAACACCACCCGATTACCGAACCTGACCCCATTGATTTTTTACACTACGCAATGGAAACACGCGGACTGAGCCGTAAAGATTTAGAGCCGTATATTGGCAGTCGGGGGCGCGTGGCGGAAGTGTTAAACCGTGCCCGCCCGCTTACCCTTGTTATGATTCGCCGCCTGTCTGAGGGGCTGAAATTGCCAGCGGATGTACTGATAGCAAATTACGATTTACGCAAGGCGGCGTAGTCAATTTGTTGAATTAAATGGCTCTATGTGAAATACAGTGGGTAATTGAATTTCAACTTACCGCACAAA
>JAVHQT010000088.1:0-8873 GCA_036171275.1 Gallionellaceae bacterium
ACTTTTTGTGCGGTAAGTTGAAATTCAATTACCCACTGTATTTCACATAGAGCCAGTATTACTCACAGACCCACACAAAGGATTTGATGGAAAATGTGCCCACCAACTTGCAGGGATACTACTCGGAAGGGAACGATAGTTCATCAAACACCCGCCACCCATACCGAATTCCCCTATTATTTAGGAACGCAGTTCAAACGGCAGCATCGCTTATTTCGTGAGGGAGATCAAACAATTTTCCTTGATCAGACTTATCCATCGTTCTGGTTAAATTTTTTACAATCTCTGCTTACCAATTCCCATATCAAACCACTCTTCCGAGTCCAACTCTAACCTATTGAAAATATGCTGATAAAAAAATCGAAGTGTTGGACTTCGAAAATCTGAACACGGTGGGGGTGGAGAGAAAAATGTCTCAGAGAGAGAAAATAGGCGCTGATATGCGCGGCAGCCCAAAAAGGCGAAGTCCACAACCTATTGAAATTAAACGGGAACGCGTGGGGTTGGTGCAAACAAAAATGTCCAACAGAGAAGCGTTGGACATTTTAATTGGTGGAGATGGGTGGAATCGAACCGCCGTCCAACAAGCCCTTATTGAGCCGGAGTTTTCGCAAACCGAAGTTTGCTCACAACAATGCCTGTATTTTAGCACAATCGTTGCCTGAGAAATCAAATCCCAAGCCTTATGCTGCAGTCGTAGCGTCTTTCTCCTGTTCGCCAAAGACACGTTTAAGCTGCTCATCCCATAACAGGGGGAGGTTCACAGCCAATTCAAGCAGCGTGATGTTATTGGGTAGCGCATCATCCAAAATAGCCGCAACAATTTCCGGCGCAAGCGTGGTCAGGTTGACCATCCGAGTGATGTAGCTGTTGTCCACACCTTCTCGGATTGCCAGTTCCCTCAAGGTGCTTACCTCGCCTGATTCCAACATGTACAGCCACCGGTGACCACGCGCAAGTGCCTGCTGAATTGGCGTTGGCTCATGGGTTTTACCAGCCTGACCCCTTTCACCGTTCGGTAGCGTGATTTCCCTGACGCCACTTTTCCGTCGAATGTTAATCGGAATACTCAGCATGAGCCGGCCATCGCTGCACGTGACAATATCTGCAGCACCGTTGATTTTGATCGCGGTCATGCCAGCGCCTCCTCTAGTTCAGTGATCTTGGCTGGTTGCAACTCCATCACCACCTGTTCAATGCCGCAGGGTCGCAAATTCAATTCGATGTTGGTCGGCGATACAACCACTTTTTCTACCAGCAACCTGACGATCCGTGTCTGCTCTGCCGGACATCATTGCTCCCAAATAAGATCAAGTCGCGTCATCGCCACCGTGATCATGGCCTCATCGAGTTTACCGTTGAGCAAGACGACCTTCGGCACGATGTCGTTAATCATCGTTGGCTGGCGCATGATGGTGCGCAACTGGTCGAGCACAGCACCTTCAAGCTGATCGGCTGGCAATCTGGGAATGCCTGATTCGCCTGCTGGCACCTTGGTATCGCGCATGGGGATGTAGTAACGATAACGCCGACCGTTATGTTTTGTGGTGTGCCAAGGTGTCAGCACATACACACAACAGCCAACCCTTCGGCATAGCGAACTTCGATGCTGGAGAGCCAAGGTTTCTCGTCTAACCAAGCCTCGCATCCAGAAAATGGTGTACTCCGCCGACTGGAAAGGCAGCAAAGCCACTGCGCCACAAACCGGAATTTCTCATGCCTTCAAAGTCCTAAAAATTGAAAGCTATGAAGACACCCTAAACAACCTGCAATTGCATCGCGATTCGCTCATTTTGCTTTTCCCCTTATTACAGCGTACAGCCTAAACCGTTGTCTTAAAATCGGGGTCCACTATAGTCAAATCAAATCCAACAAGTTAAGACGGAGTCGCGTCTTTTTTACAGTCCGCCTTGCTTCAAACTCGCGGCAATAAAATCATCTAAATCGCCGTCCAACACGCCTTGTGTATTGCCCACTTCAAAGTTAGTGCGCAAATCTTTAATGCGCGACTGGTCTAGCACATAACTGCGGATCTGGTGTCCCCAGCCAATGTCGGTTTTACCGTCTTCCATTGCTTGCTTCTCGGCATTACGTTTGCGCAGTTCCGCCTCATACATCCGCGATTTCAGCATCGCCATCGCTTCGGCACGATTGCGGTGTTGCGAGCGGTCGCTTTGGCACTGCACCACAATGCCAGTGGGAATATGCGTAATCCGCACCGCCGAATCGGTTTTATTGATGTGCTGCCCGCCCGCGCCAGAAGCGCGATAGGTATCGGTACGCAAATCAGCCGGGTTGATATCAATCTCAATTGAATCATCGACTTCGGGATAAACGAACACACTGGAAAACGACGTGTGGCGACGATTGCCGGAATCAAACGGCGACTTGCGCACCAAGCGATGCACGCCAGTTTCAGTGCGCAAATGCCCAAACGCATACTCGCCGCTGACCTTAATTGAAGCGCCTTTAATGCCCGCCACCTCACCGTCAGACTGTTCCAAAATTTCGGTTTGAAAACCCTTGCGTTCGCAATACCGCAAATACATCCGCAGCAACATCGAGCCCCAATCTTGCGCCTCCGTACCGCCACTACCCGCTTGAATTTCGATAAAGCAATTATTCGCATCCATGGGGCCCGAAAACATTCGGCGAAACTCCATATCGGCAACCAATTTTTCTGTCTGCTGAATATCTTCAGCAATGGCGAACAAACTGTCATCATCGTTTTCTGCCAACGCCATTTCCATCAACTCGGCAGCATCATTCAGTGACTGCGCCACCGTCTGCAAATTCAGCACCACCGCTTCCAACATTTTGCGTTCGCGCCCCAGTTCTTGCGAGCGTTTACTGTCTTGCCAGATGGCGGGGTCTTCCGCCAAAACGACGACCTCGGTTAAACGTTCTTGCTTGTTATCGTAGTCAAAGATACCTCCGTAATTCGGCATTTCTATTACGTAAGTCATTGATTTTATTGGATAATATATTAAGCTGTTCCGCTTCCATGATTATAATTGGCAAGTGATAAAAGGTCGCGATTATACAGGGCAATCCAGTTTTTTAGCGGGCGGAATCTGCCAACGCGTACTGGGATTAATTTCTCCTGCGCCGCCTTTGTTTTTGGTTGACCTGCCCGCCCTTCGCACCGCACAATCGCGCCTTTTATTTGGGACAGAAAATTGTTACCGCGACTTATGCCGCTTACTTATCTGTAACCAATTGTTTTAATTGATATTTTTTAATTTTAAACTTTTAAAGTTTAAACACGGCATCCGCAACATTCATGCCGATAAATTTAGCTGGCGAACGCTTGAGACCGGACGGTTATCGCAAAAAGGGATTTGAATGAAAGAAAACGAGAGTAAACCGGTTGCAGCACCCTCCCCAAAGGATGAGATTCAGCAACAGGTGATGACAGCCATGGCCTTACTATGGTCGCCGTCGACACGTAACCTGATCGCGAGCACGTTACGGCGCTTAAATTTAAAACACAGCAGTGGGCGACTGCTGACGCAAGAAGAGGTGAAGTATGCCTTGCAGTTGTTGCAAGCAAAAAAGTGGGTGACTGAAATCACCCATCTTCCCGGTTATTATTTACTTAATGCACCGCACCGCGACCAGACCTATCACGCTTTGCTGGAACACTTTGAGCCTGATTTTTTGCGCCAAGCGTTGTTCGGTATTGTGAACTTCAACCCCAATCACGCTCTTTTTTCTTGGCCTTTATACGACCGGGACCAGACCACTGCCCTGATTCGTATTTTGATTTATACCGGCGTCAATGACGCTGAATTGCAGCGTCTCGAAACCATGATTGCGCGCATCATGGATTGGGATTCGATCATTAAAGCCGCGTTGTTGATTGATTTTAGTCCCGCCACTTTTGAACGCCTTGCCCCGGCTATGCGCTGGCGTTTAACTTATCACGCACTCGCTGATTTTCTTCTCAATTGGGACACGGATTTGTTGCCCGTGGTCAATTGGGCCAGGCAGCAATTGGAAAGCCAGGTGACAGACGCACCGGTTGCCTTGCGTTTCTATTTTGCCGAAATCGATTGCCATCGGGGCGAAATCGAGAAAGTTGCACCGCTGATTGACGGTCTGCAAGGCAGCCTTGTCGATCTTTTTAACGCGTATATTTTGGCGCAACAAGGCAAATGGGCCGAGGCGCAAACGCTATTTGAAGCAGGACTTAAAACCCGACAAAAAGAGTTGGGCGAAAAAAAACGCGTCTTCCCACTGAGCCTAGCCTGGATTTATCCGCTGATTTTGCTGGCGCAGGCCAAGCCGAAAAACTGGGAAATCGCCCGTAAATTTTGCGTCATCGAATCCGGCAAGCGCGAGCCCAATACCACGTCCGGCTGGGGACAATGGGTTCACGCGATTGATATTCGACGCGGCGATGCCGAGCCCGATGTGGATTTATTCCGTGCCGTTTCTTATTACAAAGAACACGTCAGCATTGATCATTTATGGCGAATTTTACTAGCGGCCTGGCTGGGAATTGATGCAGGCGAGCGCTTTAAGTCATATAAATCAGACCTTTACGAAATGGCAGACTACCAGCTTGAACGCCTAGAAGAATGTGAGTTTCATTGGCTTGCCGGCTTAGTCAAAGGCGCAGTGCAAGTCTTAAAAGGCGAAATGCCGCCACCGGGCTATTTCGTTGCGGGCAGAACAGAGCATTGGCGCGAATTGCTGGCTGCCTTGCAAGTATTGGGCGGGGAGAACAACGCCGTGCCGACGGCAGAAACAGAATCAGGGCGCATCGTGTGGCTGCTGGAGATTGGCAAAGACGGTTCGCTCAAAGGCATCGAACCGCAAGAACAAAGAAAAGGAGTGCGCGGTTGGAATAAAGCAAAGCCAATTTCGCTGGCAAAAATCACCGCCAATGCCAATTTATCCCCCGCCGATGCCAAGTTGTTAAATTGCATTCGGGTAGATAAATTCAACCGCCGAATTTCTGAATTAGAATTATCTAAAGCGATTCAAGCCTTGGTCGGACATCCCGCCGTTGCGCTGCTGAACCGCCCCGAACAATTCGTTGAACTGAGCGAAGGAACGCCGGAAATTGAGGTGATCCATCAGGGTGACCAAATCACCTTGCAAGTCACGCCACCGCTGCGCGAAGCCAGCACCGCTGAACAATATTATGCCAATGTCGACGATCGACGCGAAGCGGAAGCCTTGCGGCTGATTACTTTAGTGCAAGAATCTTCGCAACGGCTGCGGCTGATTCGTTTTAGCCCGTCGCAACGCCGCGCAGCGCAATTATTGGCTGATAAAGTAACCATTCCCGCCAGCGCGCAACAAGAAGTTCAGGCTGCGATGACGGCATTAACCAAGCACTTCCAATTGCAAGCAGACCATTTTGAAGCCGCCAAAGAAGTGGCTTGCGAAGCCTTATTACGTGCCGAATTATCGCCGTTAAATAACGGTTTAATGTTGCGCTTGGTGGCAACGCCGCTAGGCGCAACCGGCCCTAGAATTGTGCCCGGCAAAGGACGTTCGCGCTTAATCGCCTTGCTGGCGGGTGAGAGCCATGGCACCACCCGTGATTTGGCGCTGGAAAAACAAAATTTAGATAACATCCTGAATACATTGAACTTTTTGGAAAATTGCAGCGGCGATCCCGAACACGCAGAATGGGAAGTCACCGATCCGGAACAGGCGCTTGCCCTGGTGGAAGCGTTGCCGAAGTTACCAGAAGTGGCCGCTTTGGATTGGCCAAAAGGCAAACCGGTGCGCGTGGTTTCGGTGGATGTGGGGCAATTGTCGGTCAGCGTTAAAAGTGAGCGCGACTGGTTCAAAATTGAAGGCGAAGCAAAAGTGGAAGAAGGCATGGTGTTCACTTTTTCGGCGCTGCTGGAAGCCTCACAAAACAACAGCCGCTTTATCGCCATGGGCAACGGCGTGTATGCCGCGTTAACCAAACGTCTCAAAGAACAGCTGTCTGATTTGGCGTCGGTGATAGAAACCGATAAGCACGGAGCACGGATCCCACAATTGGCAGCAGCGTGGATGGATGAGGCGTTGGATGGCGTGGAAGTGGCAGCCGATCAGGCTTTTTTAAGCGCGATTGAAAAACTGCGCGACACACAAACGCAAGCCTTTCCGTTACCCAAATCTTTGCAAGCGGACTTGCGACCGTATCAAGAAGACGGTTATTTATGGGCATCGCGCTTGGCCGCAGCCGGGTTTGGCGCGTGTTTGGCGGACGATATGGGTTTGGGTAAAACGCTGCAATCCTTGGCGTTATTGCTAGCGCGGGCGGAAGGCGGCGCGGCACTGATTATTGCGCCCACATCGGTCTGCGGAAATTGGGTGGCGGAAGCGGCGCGTTTTGCCCCGAGTTTGCGTGTGCATTTATTCAGCGAAGCTGACCGCGCAGCGGTGATTAACGATGCCGTCGCCTTCGATGCGGTGGTGGTTTCTTACGCGCTGGTGCAACAAGCCAGCGAACAATTTGCCGCCAAAACTTGGCACACTTTGATTGCCGATGAAGCGCAGTTTATTAAAAATTCCACCACCAAACGCACGCAAGCGGTGTTTGAACTGAACGCCGATTTCCGCCTCGCGTTGTCGGGCACGCCAGTGGAAAATCGCTTGGCGGAATTATGGTCGATTATGCGTTTCGTCAATCCCGGTTTGCTCGGCAGTTTGCCGCGTTTTAATGAACGCTTTGCCATTCCGATTGAGCGCGATAAAGACCGCGATGCACAACACACGTTACGCCGACTGATCGCGCCGTTTTTACTGCGCCGCACCAAAACCCAAGTCTTGCAAGAACTACCCTCACGCACCGAGTTGCTGATTAAAATCAACCCCAGCGCCGAAGAAGCCTCGCATTACGAAGCCCTGCGCCGGCAAGCAATTGCCGAAGCTGACCTCGCCTTGGCAACTGGCAAAGGCGGTCAAGCGCGACTGAATATTTTGGCGCAACTGACGCGCTTACGCCGTGCCGCTTGCGATCCAAGGATTGTCACGCCGGCTTTTCCGGCAGTGGGCAGCAAAGTGCAAACCTTCGTTAATCTGGCTTTGGAACTGGTCGCGAACGGCCATAAAGCCTTAGTTTTTAGCCAGTTTGTGGACTTTCTAACTTTAATGCGGCAAGCCCTAGATCAAGCCGGCATTGCCAGCCAATATCTTGACGGGGCGACACCGGCGGCAGAACGCACCAAGCGCGTGGCGGCGTTTCAAGCCGGTCAGTGTGATTTATTTTTGATCAGCCTAAAAGCCGGTGGTTTCGGGTTAAATTTAACGGCGGCGGATTACGTGGTGATTACCGATCCGTGGTGGAATCCGGCGGCGGAAGATCAAGCCATGGGACGCGCGCATCGCATGGGGCAATTGCGTCCAGTCACGGTATATCGACTGGTCATGCAAGGCACGGTTGAAGAACACATTGTCGGCTTGCACAACGACAAACGGGCTTTGGCGGAATGTATTTTAGGTGAAGGTGATGCCGTCAACCTTCCTTCCACCGAAGAACTAATTGCACTGATTAAAGGCGATTAAGAAAGGCACTGAGTGATTCCGTTCGCCCTCAGGCCATCGAAGAGCGTGTTATACAGAAATTAAAACCGCATTTCTTTAAGCCAGTGAGGCCAGAAATTAACAAGCTAACTATATGATTATTAAGGACTTTTATGAATATCAAGGCAATTATTTTTGATGTTGATGGCACACTCGCCGATACAGAAGACGGGCATCGACACGCTTTTAATCAAGCGTTTACCGACAATGGACTGGCTTGGCATTGGGATGTTGCCTTGTACGATAAGCTACTGAAAGTAACCGGCGGCAAGGAGCGGATTAAATATTACCTGGCCCAGTTTGCCACCGATTTTGTCAAACCAGACGATTTTGAAGGTTTCGTTCAACATCTTCATGCGGTCAAAACAACGCACTACACTGCCATGTTGCGTGAAGGGGCGATTCCGTTGCGCCCCGGTATCCGCCAGCTAATTACTGACGCGCATCAGGCCGGCATGACGCTGGCGATTGCCACCACCACCACGCCCGCCAATGTCGCTGCTTTGCTAGAAGTGGGCTTGGGCGCGGATTGGGCACGCTATTTTTCCGCCAATGGTTGTGGCGATATTGTCCCGAATAAAAAACCCGCACCGGATATTTATCTTTGGGTATTGAAGGAATTAGGCTTGCAGGCAGGTGAGTGCATCGCGTTGGAAGATTCCAATAATGGACTGCGTTCGGCCTTGGCTGCCGGCATCAAAACCTATGTCACCGTCAATCCGTACACGCAAACGCAAGATTTTAGCGGTGCCACCGCCGTGTTAGCCGATTTAGCTGACTTGTCCAGTTTTTACAAACTGACCGGCTTGAAAATCAGCCCACGCTAATTAAATTAACCGTTCGCCCTCAGATCATCAACAATCGCAGGTGAACTTCTTCAGCTGTCTCGGCCAAGCCTTATCAAAGAATGATTTTAAGTACATGATTTATTAGATTTTTTTCTGTTACAGCTCAACAATGCTCTCTTAGGTTTATCGAAGAACGGTGCGCTCCCTTTTGCGGCTACACCATAAACAGAATAAATCAGCGCCTCTTTAAAACTGAAGCGACTGCGCCAATCAGGACATTGCGCGGCTTTGACCGGTTATATTATAAATTGCAGCAATCGAACAATCACGCAGGGTTTTACTGATGAGCTTTGACCAATCCAATCCTCTTGGCACTATTCCACTGGGTCATTTATTAGAAATCTGCGTAGATCAGCTTAATGACGCAATTGTCATTACCCAAGCCGAGCCGCTAGACGAACCCGGGCCGCGCATCGTCTGGGCGAATAAAATTTTTTGGCTCTATGTGATTTGTAGTGGGTAATGAGATAATCGGTAGATGAATAGCTC
>JAVHQT010000089.1:0-31119 GCA_036171275.1 Gallionellaceae bacterium
TCTCCACAATCAATTCACACGCCGCCGCCACGCCAGGCGAATACGCCAACGCCAGATCATGCTGGGTAATCATCGGCTTGGTGGCGTGTACTGCGATCTTGCCAGCGGGGGCTTGGCGGTGATATTGCAATGCAGCATCGTGAAGTTGCTTATCCATGGTTAAGTCACCTAAAGTTAAATTGCGGGTTGTGCGGCGATTATAGACGAGACGTCTAAGCCTATTGCAGGAGTTTAAAAATGGATAAAGGGCGGCGCTAAAAATCGAATTAACTTCGCGATTGCTGCGCTGCTCACCAAAAAATGACGCCTTGCCTAGCTTGCATAGGCTGCGTGCTAATTATTGGCTCGCGCATTGCCGGCTTCTAAAATCAAAACGTTGCATGACGGCGAAAATTACACAATCGTGCGCCTTAGGAAGCGCGGAATAAATCAATCTTTCGTCTTGAACCCTTCGATTTGCTCAAACGTTCCTTGGTGAAGAGTTATTTTAAGTTATTGATTTAATTGATATTTTTTCTGTTATGGTTCGGCAAGTCTCTCCTGGGTTTATCGAAGCGCGCGTCACGAATGGAATAAATCAGCACCGCCGTAGCATGTCGTCTATGGGCAGCTTATCAATACGTCAGTTAGACCAACCCCATCCCCAAACCTAACCCTTGGAGAGGGAGCTGAAAAGCGTGTTCCCACAGTTTGAAGGGATGGCAACAAGATAGGGAACAAAGCGCATACCTTTTCCTTCAGGGCTAAGGCTAGGATGGGGGTGGAGCGGGTCTAGGAGACTGCCAGGCTTAAGGAAAATCGCCTGCAAATTGTTGACAGCGGGAATTAAAACACGGAAACTTCAAGCCGTGCCGATTTGATTCAGCTTGCGGGGCACGTTAAACATACCAGCTAAAGCGAGTAAACCCGCTCTAGCCCTAAGCTGAACGGGTTTTTGTTTGGGGGTGAAAAAGTGGTTGGAATCGTCAGCGCGCAACGCGCACAATTTGAAACGCCGCTACACTTTAAAAGTGGCGCGGTGTTGCCTAGATACGAATTGGTGTATGAAACTTACGGCACATTGAACGCCGATCAATCGAACGCAATTTTAATTTGTCACGCCTTATCTGGACATCATCACGTCGCCGGACATTACGCCGACGATGCCAAAAATATCGGCTGGTGGGACAACATGGTGGGCGCGGGCAAGCCGATTGATACCAACAAATTTTTCGTCATCGGGCTAAATAATCTTGGTGGTTGCCACGGTTCGACTGGCCCTTCCAGTATCAACCCTGAAACAGGCAAACCTTACGGCTCGCACTTCCCCGTCATCACCGTGGAAGATTGGGTGAATGCGCAAGCTCGTCTTGCCGATTTGCTCGGCATTCAACAATTTGCTGCGATTATCGGTGGCAGTTTGGGTGGGATGCAGGCCTTGCAATGGTCGCTGGCGTATCCAGAACGGGTGCGCCATGTGTTGGCGATTGCCAGCGCGCCTCGGCTCACCGCGCAAAACATTGCGTTTAACGATGTGGCACGGAACGCAATTTTGACTGACCCCGATTTTCATGCGGGCGATTATTACACGCACGGTGTCGTGCCCACACGCGGCTTACGTTTGGCGCGCATGTTGGGGCATATCACGTATTTGTCGGACGATGCGATGGCGCATAAGTTTGGCCGTGAATTGCGCGCAGCCGAGTTCAACTACAGTTTTGACGTTGAGTTTGAAGTTGAATCCTATTTGCGCTACCAAGGCGATAAATTTGCCGCCTATTTTGATGCGAATACGTATTTGCTGATGACCAAAGCACTGGATTATTTTGATCCTGCGCAAGCGTTTGCGGGCAACATGAACCAAGCGTTTGCCGCCGCCAAGGCCGATTACTTAGTCATTTCCTTCACCACCGACTGGCGCTTTTCGCCGGAACGCTCGCGAGAAATTGTGCGACCGCTGCTGCATAACCGCCGCAACGTCAGTTACGCCGAAATCACCTCTGCACACGGGCACGATTCATTTTTAATGCCAGACCCGCATTATTTTTCTGTGGTGCAGGCTTATTTAAACAACGTTTATCGGGAGTGCGCAGCATGACAACGCATGAACAATTAGCCGCCGCCCGCCCTGATTTTGCGGCCATTGCTGCGTGGATTCCGCACGGCGCATCCGTGCTCGACTTAGGTTGCGGCGATGGCAGCTTGCTCGGCTATTTAAAGAGTGAACGCGATGTCTGCGGTTACGGTGTGGAAATCAGCGACGCGGGCATCGTTGCCTGCGTGCAAAATGGCGTAAACGTCATTCAAAATGACTTAGATTCCGGCTTAAAAGATTTTGAATCGCACTCATTTGATTTCGTCATTTTGTCGCAAACGCTGCAAGCAACGCGACACACCGAACCGCTGATTCAAGAAATTTTGCGCGTCGGACGCGAAGGTATCGTCAGCTTTCCTAACTTTGGCTATTGGAAAAATCGGCTGGACGTGCTGCTCGGCAACATGCCGATTTCCAAAGAATTGCCGTATCAATGGTACGACACCCCCAATGTCCACCTGTGTACTTTCCATGATTTTGAACAGCTGTGCGCGCAATTGCGGGTGCAGATTTTGGATCGACGGGTCATGAGCGGACGTGACGAAGTGCAACTTTTGCCGAATCTGCTCGGCAGCATGGCGGTTTATCGGTTTCGTTTAGCGCCGAAATCGGCTTGATTGGGGGTGTTGTCGCATCGTGGCTAAGGTTCACGAAGCATTAAATAGATCAACCGTGCACCCTCAGTCCTTCGATAAACTCAGCAGATCATTGTCGCAGTGCACACCGCGAACAGAAAAAGCGCCCTCTAAAACTTAAGTGGACTGCACAATGTGCGTTGTTGACATAAAAGGACGCCTTATTTATTCCTATAGGCTGCGTCCTCATTTTTTGCTCACACTTTGCCGAGCTTAGAAAATTGAATTTTTGGCGGCGCGCATAAATCAGCGCTGCCTTAAGCGTCGCTTAGCAAACTCCAGCGTGGTTTGACGTTAAAACGATAATCGTATTCAGGCGGATTGAGCTGCAATCGCATCGCGCCTGCAAAAGCGATCATTGCGCCGTTGTCGGTGCAAAATTCGAGTTCTGGATAAAACACTTTAAAATCATAGTGTTGCGAAAGGTTGTCAAGCTGGGCGCGCAAGCGTCGATTTGCACCCACGCCACCTGCGATAACCAGTTGTTTGAGTCCGCTTTGCTTGAGTGCGGCTAAAGATTTGCTGACTAACACCTCAATAATCGCTTCTTCTGCGGCATGTGCAATATCCGCTCGCGTTTGTTCATCTTGCGTATTGCGTTGCGTTGCCAGCAATACCGCTGTTTTGAGTCCGCTAAAGCTAAAGTCTAAATCGCCGCTGTGCAACATGGGGCGCGGCAATTTAAATTTGCCGGCGATTCCACGTTGGGCAAGCGTTGAAAGTAGTGCGCCGCCGGGATACGCTAAGCCGAGTAATTTTGCACTTTTATCAAAGGCTTCACCGGCCGCATCATCCAAAGTTTCACCTAGCAAAGTGTAATTGCCAACGCTTTCGACTTGCATCAATTGGGTGTGCCCGCCGGAAACCAATAAGGCAATAAACGGAAAAGTAGGCGCGGGGTCAGACAGTAGAGGTGAAAGCAAGTGACCTTCTAAGTGATGCACTGGAATGGTGGGAATGTCCAGCGCATACGCTAAAGCACAGGCAACGCTCGCGCCAACGAGCAACGCACCGGACAAGCCTGGCCCTTGGGTAAACGCGATTGCATCAATTTCGGCTAAGGCGCAATTTGCCTTGACAAGCACTTGTCGGATAAGCGGAATGATGTAGCGGACGTGGTCGCGTGAGGCAAGCTCAGGTACCACGCCGCCATATTCATTGTGAAGTGCAATTTGGGAATGAAGTGTATGCGCGAGCAGGCCGCGTTCGGTGTGATAAAGCGCAACGCCAGTTTCGTCACAAGAAGATTCGATTCCTAAAATGAGTTTCATCTGATTCTTTGTTTGCTGAGAAGGCTTATTTCGTTTAGCTTACAACGCTGTGAGAGATTCGCTGCAAACAGTCTAAGCAAAGTTTTTGCGCCCGTTCTTGGCTGTTTGATTCCGCATAACACCGCAATTCTGGCGCATTGCCGGAGGGGCGGAGATGCACAATATCACCGTTGTTAAAGGTGACTCTTAAGCCATCGGTGGTGTTAATGGCAGTCACCGTGCCGGCATCCAATGCCATTAGCGATTGAGCTGCGCTTGTGTCAGTCATTAAAGAAATTATTAGTAACTGACTGTTTTTATTGGGAAAATCTTGAATTCGGTCACTGTGAGTAAAGCGCTTTGGCAAGCTATTGGATAGTTCTGAGAGTTTGCATTGTTTTTCTCTAGCCAAACATAACAAGGCCAACATCGGTAAGACCGCATCACGCGTTGGCAAAGCGGCCAAATGCCGCCCTTGACGATTGACCTCGCTACCCAGCAAAAAGCCGCCATTGGCTTCATAGCCCACCACGATATTTGCTTGCTCGGCGAGCGCACTTTCCATGCCGGCAATGACGTAAGGCGAACCAATTTGGGTTCTGATCACGCGCTGGAACGTGCCGCATTGTTCGACCGCCGTATTGCTGCTGACGGGCGTAACGACGACATCGGCTTCTAAATATTGAGCGCACAAAATACCGACCATATCGCCGCGCAGCCAGTGTCCTTGCTCATCGCCAATCAGCGGACGATCCGCGTCGCCATCAGTTGAAAAAATTGCATCGAAAGACTGTTCGTCCGCCCATTTTTTTGCTTGGGCAATATCTTCATTTCGGACTGCTTCCGTATCAATCGGCACAAATACATCGGCTCGTCCTAGCGAAATCACCTCTGCGCCAAGTGCTTTCAAAAGCTGATGCAGTAAATCTCGGGCAACGCTGGAATGTTCATAAATCGCAAGCCGCAAACCCGTGAGTGCGCCCACACCGAAGAAATTTAAATACCGTTGAATATAGGCCTCACTCGCTTTTAAGTCCGGTGAAGGAAGCGGTTTGGCGGCAATGACTGCTGGCAAGGTAACAGCAGCATTCAGCATGGCGACTTCATCTGCTTTGGAAATTTCGCCCGTTGCTCGATAAAACTTAATGCCATTGCGATCAAATGGAATGTGGCTGCCGGTGATAATTAAGGAAGGTAGATTTAAGGCCGCTGCATAAAACGCAATCGCTGGGGTTGGTAAGGCTCCCACGTAAATCACTTCACGCCCAGAATCTTCGACTGCCGCCGCACACGCCGCCAAAATTTTTGGGCTGCTTGGGCGCAAATCATGCCCCATCACCACGGCGTGTGCCGTGCCCGCCACGGTTTGCAAAAATGCAGCTGTGTATGCATAACAAACCGCATCCGTCATTTCGCTGACTAGTCCTCGAACACCGCTGGTGCCAAATTTAACGCTAGAATTTAAAATCATTTTAGTCACCTATTCATTCTATTGCTTACATAACTTATTGATTATAATTAGTTTTTTATTTTGCATGGCAGGATAATTCACGGCATCTTTAAGTGACGGCATGGCTTTTTAATGCTTTGCGACGCTCTGTATAGTCGGGGCACACCTCAGCGACCACCTGCCAAAAAGCGGCAGAATGATTCATCTGCCGTAAGTGCGCTAACTCGTGTACCACCACATAATCAATCAGCGGCAACGGCATTTTCACCAAGCGCCAGTTTAGCCGCACCACGCCACGCGACGTGCAACTTCCCCAACGCGTGCGCGCGGAAGTCAGACGCAATTCGCTGGGA
Organism: Gallionellaceae bacterium; assembly: GCA_036171275.1. Classification (GTDB taxonomy): domain Bacteria; phylum Pseudomonadota; class Gammaproteobacteria; order Burkholderiales; family Gallionellaceae; genus PALSA-1006. The sequence goes on from JAVHQT010000089.1 coordinate 5,763, forward strand.
TTGACCTGCATTAAAGGCGCGAAATGTGCGACGCACTCCTGAAAAACCTGCTCCGCTTGTTGCCGATACCAGTGCAAAACGGCTTTTTCAATGCCGCTCACGTCGGCAATCTTCACCCGATGCAAGACAAGTTCATCACCATTTAACTGTGGCGGTAAATTTTTAAGCGCGTGTAAAATACGCAAGGTGAGCGACTCGCCGCGAAACGCAATTTTTTCACCGTCTTCCCAGCGTGGCGCAACGCTTTTTTTGGCTTGCCATTGGCTGAGTTTGCTCAATATCCAAGGTGACTTTTCCTGCAACAAAAGCTGTAGCGACTTCTCGCTGGCGCGGTGCGGCACACTCACCGTCAAGCCTTGATGGTCAATACGCAAACCGATACTGCGGCGGAGGCGACTGCGTTTCAGGGTAAAAGAAACCGCGTTACCGGCCAGTTGAATCTGACGCGGCTCAACGCTGGGTGGGGCAACAGAACGTAGCCGACTCAACATCAATTTCACCCTAAACGGACACTGATTTATTCCGTTCGTGGTGAGCTTGTCGAACCATAACGAAATAAATCATTGAAAAATCAATCACTTGAAATTACCCTTCGACAAGGCACGCCTGAGCCAGTCGAAGGGCTCAGTGCGCACGGTTGATTTCTCCCCTAGCCGTTCCATTTCACCCTCAATCCATTCTTCCACTTGGCGATTGATTTCTTCGGTTTTCAGCCCGCTGGGGTTAATCGGTTTGCCGATGCTCATCACAATGGTGCCGGGATATTTTAAAAAAGCATTGCGTCCCCAAAACTTGCCCGCGTTATGCGCCACGGGCACGGCCAAGGCGCCGGAAGAAGCACTCAACATGGCACCGCCAACTTTGTATTTGCCACGCTGACCGAACGGCATTCGCGTTCCTTCGGGGAAAACGACCACGCAAAAGCCAGACGCAAGCCTTTGTTTTCCTTGCGTTAAAAGCTGCCTCATCGCTTCTTTGCCTTTGCTGCGATTGATGGCAATCGGGCTGGTCAGCGCTAAGCCCCAACCGAAAAAGGGTATCAATAACAATTCGCGTTTTAACACCCAAACTTGCGGGGGGAACACGGTTTGCAGCGCAAAGGTTTCCCAAGCGGATTGGTGTTTGGCTAACACCACGCAGGGTTCAGACGGAATATTTTCCGCACCGCGTACCTCCATTTTAATCTGGCAGATCACGCGCAACAGCCACATTAAACTGTAAGCCAAACCGGAAATGAAACGATAACGCGTCAACGCGCCGAACGGGAAAGTGAATAGCGAAAGCGTGGCATACAGCGGCGTCCACAGCATCTGTAATATAAGAAAAGTCAAAGAACGTAATATAATCATGGAGTTACATCAAAATATGATTCGCGACCGCCGCTAAATCCGCGAACACTAATGTTCCATCCGGCAAGCCGCCTTTTGCCTGTGTTTTTTCACCTTTGCCGGTCAATACCAAAAACGGTTGCGCGCCCAGCTTGGCGCTGGCTTGCAAATCGCGTAAGGAATCGCCCACCGCCGGCACGCCGTTCAAGGTTTGATGATACCGTTCGGCGATTTCTTCCAACATCCCACTTTTGGGCTTGCGGCACTGGCAATTTGCCTCGGCGGTGTGCGGGCAAAAGAATACCGCGTCAATCCGCCCGCCCATTAAGGCGCACGCTTTGTGCATTTTGTCGTGAATGGCATTCAGCATCGGCATATCAAACAGCCCGCGCCCGATACCGGATTGATTGGTCGCCACCACCACTCGATAACCCGCCTGACACAAACGCGCAATTGCTTCCAAACTGCCCGGAATCGCCTTCCATTCTTCAGGGTTTTTAATGAATTGGTCGGAATCGAAATTGATTACGCCATCGCGGTCGAGAATGATGAGTTTCATAAGTGCAATCGTTGGTACCTAGTTGTAAGTTGTTTGTTGTGGCGCGGAGGTTTTAACTCATAATGAGCGACGACCGATAGCATTATTAGGGAAACACTGATTGATTCCGTTCGTGGCGAGCTTGTCGAACCATAACGGAAGCAATCATTTTAAATCACCCTTCGACGAGCTCAGGGCGAACGGTTGATTAATCATCCCCCTTAAACTGCCAACTTGGCAATGTCTGCCACTTGGTTCATCAAATTGCCTAGCTGCTGCAACAGCAAGGCGCGGTTGGTGCGCACGGCGGGGTCTTCTGCCATCACCATGACTTGATCGAAAAAGTCGTCAATAAACGGTTTTAGCGTCACCAAGCTGGCGAGGTTTTCTGCGTAGTTGCCCGCCGCGAATTGTTGTTGTGCCACGGGGCTGATTTGCGCTAAGGCCTGAAATAATTCGCGCTCAGCCGCATCGGTCATCCGTTGCGGGTCAAACTGCGCATCGTTCAGCGCCGCGCCTAATTCTTGCTGATTTTTGCGCATCATGTTTTGCACACGCTTGTTGGCGGCAGCCAATTCCTTTGCGGCTGGCAAGGCAGCAAACGCGCGCACCGCCAGCAAACGCGGCACGGCTTGGTGCAATTGTCCGTCCAACGCCGCCAACACCGCTTCGATATGCGAGGCTTCAAACTCACGTTCGCGCAGATAACCGCGCAGCCGCTCCAGCATAAAGCCTGCCACATCTTCCGCCACGCTGGTACTGAGCAAACCTGCAGGGAAGTTATCCGCTGCTAATTTTAGCAACGCCGACAGCGATAATTCCAGCGGCGTTTCAATCAAAATCCGCAACACGCCCAGCGCATGACGACGCAAGCCGAACGGATCTTTATCGCCGGTCGGCACTTGGCCGATGCCATAAATTCCCAGCAGGGTTTCCAGTTTATCTGCCAAGGCCACCGCGCAAGCCAGCGGCGTGGCGGGCAATGCGTCACCCGCAAAACGCGGACGGTAATGCGCCTCAATCGCCTGCGCAACGTCAGCTTTTTCGCCGTCATGCAAAGCATAATCGCGCCCCATCACGCCTTGCAACTCAGGAAATTCGCCTACCATATCGGTGATTAAATCCGCTTTGCACAACCGTGCTGCGCGCTGTGCATCCGCCACATTCGCACCCACTTTTGCGGCCAGTGCGCCCGCCAAACTGGCGATGCGTTCCACGCGCTGCAACTGCGAACCGAGTTTGTTGTGATAAACCACTTGTGCCAGTTTTTCCACCCGCGCCGCCAACGGCAGTTTGCGGTCTTGCTGGTAGAAAAAGCGCGCATCCGCCAACCGTGGACGCACCACGCGCTGGTTGCCCTGAATAATCTGCTGCGGATTATCAATCGGCATGTTTGAAATAATAATGAATTTATTCAACAAGTTACCATTTTTATCCAACAACGGAAAATACTTCTGATTTTGTTGCATGGTCAAAATTAAACACGCGGCGGGCACATCCAAATACTCCGCCTCAAATTCGCCGATATACGCTGCGGGTGCTTCCACCAAGGCGGTCACTTCATCCAACAAACTGCTGGACTCACTGCGTTCGGCGGCACTCAAGCTGAGCAATTTTTGCTGGTCAAAATTCGCGTGCCCAATCCAAACCGCATTGAGTGCCGCCGCGTTTTTCTCTAATTGTTGGGCAATCAGCGCGCGCCGTTGCGCAAAACTCACCTGCACTTTTCCTGCATTTTGCAAACACGCCGCATACTCATCCGCCTGCAAAATGGTCAGCGCAACAGGCGCTAAAAAACGATGCCCGAACGTCACATTGCTGCTGTGTAAACCGAACGCTTCCAGCGGTACAACTTGTTCTCCGTGCAAGGCAAGCAAACCATGCACCGGACGCACAAATTGGTGTTCAGAATCGCCCCAGCGCATCAAACGCGGAATTGGCAATTTCTTCAATGAATTCAATAAGATGGGCTGCAATACTTCCGCCAGAGATTGACCTTTTTGCGCCAGATGCGCGACAAAATATTCCGCTTTTCCATCACTCACCCGCTGCAATTGCTCAAACGTTACTTGCGCCGAACGCATAAATCCTTGCAGTGCTTTGCTCGGCTTGCCGTCCGCGTCCAGCGCGGCATTCACCGCTGGCCCTTTGCGTTCAAGGATGCGGTCGGCTTGCCAATCTGCGACCTGACTGATGCTGAGTGCGAGTCGGCGCGGGGTGGCAAACGGGGTGCAAACGCTATTTGCACTTAATAACGCTTGCTCGCCCAACGCGGCAAAAATCGTTTCCGCAAACGTGTTGGACAGTTTTTCTAAGGCTTTGGGTGGCAATTCTTCGGTGCGTAATTCAATCAATAAAGTCGCGTTCATTATTTGCTCTCCCCGTTTTTCAACATCGGGAAACCGAGTTTTTCTCTGGAATTAAAAAAAGCTTGTGCCACCGCGCGCGACAATGTGCGCACCCGACCGATGTAGCCCGCTCGTTCCGTCACCGAAATCGCACCGCGTGCGTCGAGCAAATTAAAACAATGCGAACATTTCATCACCATTTCATAGCCCGGCAACACCAAGTCCGCTTCGATTAGCCGCTTTGCTTCGCTTTCAAATTCGTTGAAATGACGGAATTGCAACTCGATGTTTGAATGCTCAAAATTGTAGGTGGATTGTTCCACTTCGTTTTGATGATAGACATCGCCATAAGTGACCACGTGTTCGCCATTCTTTGCCCAGACCAAATCATAGACATTTTCCACGCCTTGCAAATACATCGCCAAACGCTCCAGTCCGTAGGTGATTTCGCCCAACACCGGCTTACACGTTAGCGAGCCAACTTCTTGAAAATAGGTAAATTGCGTCACTTCCATCCCGTCCAACCACACCTCCCAACCTAAGCCCCACGCGCCTAACGTGGGCGATTCCCAATCGTCTTCCACAAAGCGAATATCGTGTTGCAACGGGTCAATTCCCAGCGCACGCAAACTATCCAGATACAGCTCTTGAATGTTGTCCGGCGAAGGTTTGAGTGCCACTTGGAATTGGTAATAATGCTGAAGGCGATTGGGATTTTCGCCATAGCGCCCGTCTTTTGGGCGGCGCGAAGGTTGCACATACGCGGCACGCCAAGGTTCGGGGCCGATAGCACGCAAAAAAGTGGCGGTGTGAAACGTGCCTGCACCAACCTCGATGTCATACGATTGCAGCAGCGCGCAACCTTGTTTATCCCAGAAATTTTGTAGCGTGAGAATAACCTGTTGAAAAGTGAGCATGGACAAAAACGCGTGAATGAACGAAGGCGCGCATTTTACGGTTTTCAGCGCAACACGTCATCTTTAAATCCGGCGGCGCGAACGGGGTGGTCTGAGGCCGGTCTTTTGGGTGGAAATTAGTGAAAAAAATACGCAAAAAAGCGTGTAATCAACGCCCTTAGAAACGCCGAAGAACACTCTCGAAATTCCGCCTAAAACACGCCAAAGTCAGGCGGATATTGAGCTTGACATACCCCCCCCCCGTCAAGTTAAAGTGCGCGGCTTTTGAGTTTTAGAGAGCGGATAAGCCGCCTGTTTCGGCATGGAAGTGCTGTTTTTGAAGAAAGGTAAGTTATGACGGAGCAGGAAAAACAAGAAATAGAAAAATACTTGAGCGCACTTTGCGGTGAAGAAAAGTCCGTAGGAACAGCTCTTAACCTAGAAGGCAAAACACTTATTGAAATCAAAATTGGGGTAAGTCTTGTCACGCGTAAAAATCTGAAAAAAAGGCAATTGCTTGATCAGGTGGATGAGTTTTCTAGTGAAGACCCCATTAGTACTTTTAAGCCCTAAATGACTTTTACTATTCACTTCAATAAGGAAACCCAATGTCAACCAATGAAATAGATGTACTCATCCGTGAAAAGCGTGTGTATTTTGTCGGGGAGAAATTACCGTCCGACTGGTATGAAGCCGTTGTCCAATGGATGCCGCTGGCAGAGGCGGGCGATGCTAAAGCGCAATATAACATTGGGCGTTGCTATAGCAATGGCGATGGAGTTGACAAAGACAAACAGCAAGCACTCGCTTGGTATTTAAAAGCGGCGGCGCAAAACGAACCGCGCTCACACTACAATTTGCACCTCTATTACGAAGAGAAAAAAGATGCCGCACAAGCAGAGAGTTGGCTGGAAAAAGCGGTGGCATTAGGCGAAATTCGCGCTCTTTATGATCTGGCATATGAAACGTTTAAAAAAGGCAATATTGATTTAGCCAGACAGCAATTCCAGCAAGCGACAGATGCAGGCAGTGAGAAAGCACAATATGGATTAGTCGCTTGCAATTTCGAGATAACAGGCACGTCTATAACCAAGGATACGGAAAGCTATTCAACTATAGTTCAAGGCACATCATCCGCAAGCTCTTACACTACGAAGTACTTAACTTTTACAATTAAAAACGGCGGACCGATTGCTACCCCAATTAAGCTTTGGACAGCTAACTATGAAGATAGAGAAATGCGGCAAAAAATCGTTGGTGATGTTTATAACGGGAAGTTTGATTCATATAGTTCAATTGAGGTAGGGCAATCTGAAGATTGCCAATCACTCACAACGTTTTCAACGTTGAGAAAAGTGTTTCTCGTTGGAATCGAGGTGGGTGGTACGGTTCGGACCTCAGCTTTTACTCCTAAGGTCGATGGAGTTTATTTCCCACTTAAACCACGCCTCGTCTGGGAAAAATCCGGTCCTTGCTTCGTTTTAACCGCCTGTTATGAAGATTTCGACGCGCCCACGGTGTTGCAGTTCCGTCAATTCCGCGACAATCATTTGACGCGTTACCGTTTAGGCAAGGCGTTTATTGCGTGGTATTACACGCACGGTCCGAAATTGGCACAGTCGATTAGCGACAAACCGCGTACCAAAGCCGTGTTCCGCCGCGTGTTTAATTCAATTGCTAAACTTTTGCCATAATCACTCAATTTTATGCAAACCAAAATCCTGTTTATAATCATCATGTTACTGACCTCTCCCGCTCAGGCCGATATTCTCGGTGCGGGAGATAGGCCGAGTGATTACGCAGTCAACGCTTATCAATTTGATCCGCAGTCGTTTATGGATGCTTATGCCAATTTACGCAATCAATTGCGGCAGGTGAAAAAAGACTTGTCCATGACGGACAACGGTGAGGTGGAATTTGAAGCGGGTGTGCGGCGTGATTTGCAAAGTTGGCAAGAATTCGTGCGCCAACGCAATGCTTTAGACCACGCCAAAGAAATCGCCATCCGGCATGGCAACGAAGATTACTTTGCGTTGGACATGATGAAGCGGCAGGCGAAAAACTTAGCGCACGATGCCGCTAAGTTGTATCCGCAAATCAAACATCATTTGGAATCGGTGCATTGGGTGAATCAACGGAATGCCGACCCCGCCAGTGAACATTTTGTGCCGCCGGAGTAGTTGTAATTGAGCCGGTGGGGTCATTTTTTGTTGTCACAATGATCAGATTTGCTATGATGGTAAGAATTATTCCTACCAACGTCTTAAAGGTATCCCAATGACTACCGCCGAAAAAATCAGTATCGCCTTGCCGCCTGAAATGGTTCAGATTGTCCGTGGCGCGGTTGCCACGGGTGAATATGCTTCTAGCAGCGAAGTGATCCGAGATGCTTTACGCGACTGGAAATATAAGCGCATCTTGCGTGAGCAAGGTGTGGCTGAATTGCGTCGGGTTTGGCAGGCGGCATTGAGTGACCAAACGTCTGATATTTCTCCTAGTGAAGTTCTTGATCGCCTTGAGCGGAAATATCAAGCGATTGCTGATGTTGCACTTGGCTCGAAGTGATGCAGCTGAAATTTTCCCGTTTCATTGAAGGTGACTTAGATGATATTGCGGATTTCATCGCTCAAGATAATCCACGCCGCGCACTGACATTTATCAAGGAAATTCGCTTGAAGTTTAGCGAGATAGAGAGCAATCCGTTCGCCTTCCAGCTTCGCCCTGATATTGGAGAGCACGCACGTATGGCATCCCTTGGAAATTATGTAGTTCTTTTTCGTGCCATTGGCAAGGTGGTGCGAATTGAGCGTGTGGTGTACGGAAACCGTGATTTGCCAAGCACGTTTTAATTCGCCTCGCTCAGAAGAGCCCTGTCAACGGGCTCAAGGCGAACGGCTTTGAACTTCACTCAGCCGGATCAATAGAGGCTTCAAAAGTATTGAATCGTCCTCGCCCACTGTTTTTGGCGGCATACAGGGCAATGTCCGCATTTTTAAGTAGCTGTTCCGAGTTGTCGCCATCCTCAGGATAGAACGCGACACCGATGCTGGCCGATACATTCAATTCCGCGATTGATAACCATTCGGCATAAAGTTAGCCATTTTTGCGCCAATTCCATACCGCACCACTCCAGTGGCCGACGGTGTTTAAGGCGTGCCACATCTTTTCATAAAATTCTTTGGGCTGTTTGCCGGAGCTCAGGAAACGGGGATTGCGCCCAACGACTTCATCAATGGTATAGCCGGTAATGGCAGTAAACGCTGGGTTGACGGTGATGATGCGATTATCCGCATCGGTGACGAGCATCGACTCGCTACTGGATTCAAAAATCGTCGCGGCTAATTGCAAAGCGTCAACGTATTGGCGAATATGCTTGTGTGACAAACGCAAATCAAGGTGTGCCATTATATTGTTGGCCAATACTTTGATTGCATCCAGTTGCGCAGCATCCAGTTGGCGTGGAACACGGTCAATCACGCACAGTGTTCCCAAGTGAAATCCCTCTGAAGTAATTAGCGGAACCCCAGCATAAAAACGGATGTCTGGTGCCGAAGTCACCAAAGGATTGCCGCAAAAACGTTCATCTTTTTGCGCATCGGCAACAATCATCGTTTTATCTTGCAGAATGGTGTGGGCACAAAACGCCACATCGCGCGAAGTTTCTTTGGCATCCAGCCCAGCAATCGCTTTAAACCATTGACGATTTTCATCAATCAAACTAATCGCGGCAATGGGTGTCTGGCAAATGTAAGTCGCTAACTGAACCATGTTGTCAAACGCCGCTTCAGGCTAGGAATCGAGAATGTCGTATTTGTGGAGTGCGGCAAGACGATCTTGCTCATTGGTAGGTAAGGGAGCAATTTTCATTTTAATCTCCTGATGTTAGGGACGTGCTTCATTTTCTGGAGTGGTTATTGCGCAATAAAAAGACGGCCATATCGCAAAATTTATGACATCACTTTTGAAGTCACGATTTTACTTTTCATCGCAGGCGTTGAGCATTCAAGGCGATTTATTTCGTAGCGGTTCAAGTAATGCGGTAAGCCCATTATGATCAAGCTCCCGCATCAGTGCCAGTAGCACACCAATTTCACCCGGCGGAAAACCTTTACGGGCAAACCAGTGTAAATAATGCCCCGGTAAATCGGCGATTAAACGGCCTTTATATTTTCCAAAAGGCATTTCGCGCGTGACTAACAATTGCAAAAGTGCGGGATTCATCGCCGTTATTTTTTGATCACTTCGCCACCCAGCACTTCCGTTAAATCGGTCAGCAATTTTGCTAACTCTCCAGTCATTAACAAAAAGTCGAGCTCAAAAAGCTCATCTGCGTTATCGGCTTGGTCGGCAGATTGATCTTTGAGGATGTCTAAAAACTCAATTCGTTTGAGTTGCAAATGTTCATTCAGCACAAAAGAAATGCGGTCATTCCAAGTGATGCCTAACCGAGTAACGCGTTTGCCATTGGCAATGTGCGCCAGAATTTCTTGCCCTTCTAAGGCGTGATTGGCATAACGAACGGTGGCTTTGCTGGTGTCGCTTGAGCGCAACTCCAATTCGCGGTCAATCGTAAAACCGGACGGGGCGGTTTCCGTTGCCAGCCAGTCCGTCATCGCGGACATGGGCGATAGCTCAGTTTGCAAAAGATGCACGGGGAAATTGTCTATCGTTTTGCCTAGATACTCCAACAATTCATCGGCTTTGGCGGTGGAAGCCGCTTCAATCAATAAACGATGATTCGCTAAATCCAGCCAAGCATAGGTGCTGCGTTGCAGCGCAAACGCTCTGGGCAACAGTTCGTCCGTCACCGCTTGCTTCAGGTCTTTCAATTGTTTACGCCCGACTTTAAAACCTTGCTGCGCTTCAATCTCTGCGGCACGCTCTTTGGTAAAACGGTTAATGATGGTGGCGGGTAACAGTTTTTGCTCAACTCCCAGCGCAAATAAAAGGTGTTTCCCCGCAACATGAATTAAGCGCTCATCGCCACGGCAAGAAACCCAGCCGCGACTTTGCTTATCTAAACCACTGCAAGGCATTAACGGTTTGAGGGCTAACTTTTCTAACAGCAAATCAGCTGTTAAGGAAAAATCAGCAGGAAGGCGATAAACGAACAGGTTTTTGAACCACATAACAGGCGACCTAAAAAGCGGCGGATTATACGGGCAATTGGATTGAAAATTAAGCAGTGGGAGCGCAGTCGTTAGCGATCACTCGGTAGTTTTCATGATCTGGTTTTGAAGAAGGTCAATCAACCTACGAATTTCCTGGCACGCCGATTTTCGTAGTCGCTAAAGATAACCTGTTGTTTAAATTGATATAACTAAACGATTAAAGCTGATATTTTTTTTGACTGGTGCACTACCGCTGCGATTTTTATTTTAGTGGCGGTGAGCTTGTAAATGAGGATGTACGGGTATTTTGAAATGACTAATTCACGTGTTCCGGTTGCGCGTCCTTTCTGTCGATCACGGACTGCGGTTTTTGGGTGGTCGCGGCATTGTCCAACCAGGCCAGCGGTCTGCCGTTCACCAATTCTTGCGAGATGGGAAAGTCACGGCGCACGGAAAGCACGTCGAATGCGGGATGACCGGAAGTGACGATCTGAGCAACACCCGCATTGGAACGCTTGCGCTTTTGCCGCATCATTTTGGTTATGTTTCAAGGCATACGCCCACGCTGCCAAATAGTTCCAACGCGCACCACCTGAGGTTTTAGGATTTGGCGTAATCACCGCAACGCCTGGGCGAATCAAATCATCCCAATCTTTAATGCGTTTCGGATTGCCTTTGCGCACCAGCAATACAATGGTTGAGGTGTAAGGCGAACTATTGTGTTTCAAGCGGGTTTGCCAGTTCGTAGGAATCAAATTCGATTTGGTTGCCAGCGCGTCAATATCTGCCGCCAATGCTAGCGTTGCAACGTCCGCTTCCAGTCCGTCGATAATGGCACGCGCTTGTTTGCCTGAGCCACCGTGCGAAGCACTGACTAAAACATCGTCGCCCGTTTTGGCTGTCCAAAATTTGGCAAATGCGGCGTTATATTCTTGATACAGCTCACGGGTTGGATCGTATGAAACATTGAGCAAGCGAATGTCGGCCGCGAAACTGCTGCTGGCAAACGTTAAAGCCAGCGCGCCCGCTAATAAAGTTTGAGTGAATTTTGAGGTTTTCATGGTAAAGCTCTGTTTTTTGTTAAGTGATTGATTATATTGAGTAAATTGGTTTGGTGGCGATATTACCTTCGTGTGTTAATGCGCTACCGAGGTATCGAGGTGCGCCTTCTTATGAAGGCCACGTTATTCTGAAAAACAATTATTTATTGATTGTTTAGCGATTTTTTGTATAAGCACGGCTTATCAAAAAATCAGCTATTGAATACTGATTTCATTGCTTTAACGTTGGAAGAAGGGCGCTTAAGATGAACATCTGAAAGCAAACTACTTTCATATTCTCTCCTCCGTTAGAGCATCTGTAGTGGATGCCCATTTTTTTACTTATTGGGTTTGCTACACGTTGGCGATGAATTTTACTTACGCTGCTTATTCGCCTAATAGCCTGATAAATCCCCCTCTATTCCGCCGCTGACATTTTGCTGGAGTTCGCATAATAGCGCTCAGTAAAAGCCCGATTTGTCCGGGCAATTTGGAAGCGGAAGGATTAAAAATGAATTTCTTAAATCTAATTAAAAACAGCGTTGCCCGTTTGGGGATGCGCAGTATGGCCGGGCCGGTGCTGATCGTGATGATTTTGGCGATGATGGTGTTGCCGTTGCCGCCATTTTTGCTGGATGTGCTGTTCACCTTCAATATTGCGATGGCGATTATGGTGTTGCTGGTCAGTATGAACACCTTGAAGCCGCTGGATTTTGCCTCTTTCCCCACGGTGTTGCTGATTTCCACTTTGCTGCGCTTGTCGCTTAACGTCGCTTCTACTCGGGTGGTGTTGCTCGAAGGTCACACTGGGCCGGATGCGGCGGGCAAGGTAATTGAGTCGTTCGGACATTTCTTGGTCGGCGGCAATTACGCGGTCGGGATTGTGGTGTTTGCGATTTTGGTGGTGATTAACTTTATGGTTATCACTAAAGGTGCGGGGCGTATCGCGGAAGTTGGCGCACGCTTCACCTTGGATGCGATGCCGGGTAAACAAATGGCGATTGATGCCGATTTGAATGCCGGATTGATTGGCGAAGATGAAGCGCGTCGGCGCCGTGCCGAAGTGGCACAGGAAGCTGATTTTTATGGCGCGATGGACGGTGCGAGTAAATTTGTTCGGGGCGATGCAGTCGCCGGCATCATTATTTTGGCGATTAACTTAGTCGGCGGTTTTGTGGTTGGGGTGTTGCAACATAATTTGGATATTGCCGCTGCGGCTAAAACCTATACTTTGCTAGCGATTGGCGATGGCTTGGTAGCGCAGATTCCAGCGTTGGTGATTTCGACGGCGGCCGGTTTGGTGGTTAGTCGCGTTACCAGCAATGAAAACATTGGTCAGCAGTTGATTAAACAGGTGTTCACCAGCCCGCCAGTGTTGATTTTGACCGCCATTATTATTGGCTTGATGGGCATGATTCCGGGAATGCCGCATGTTGCGTTTATTTTGTTGGCAGGGATTATGGGCGGTGGCGCTTACTTGATGTTGAAGAAAGCCAAGAAAATGGCGGAGCAACCGGTGGTAGATGTCGTTCCTGCAACGCCTACCGAAGCCCCAGAAGCGAGCTGGGAAGACGTTTCGCAAGTGGATGTGTTGGGCTTGGAAGTCGGCTATCGCTTGATTTCTTTGGTCGATAAAACGCAAGACGGCGATTTGCTACGTCGGATCAAAGGCATTCGCAAAAAATTCACGCAGGAAATGGGCTTTTTGCCACCGTCAGTGCATATCCGTGACAATCTGGATTTGCGTCCTAACGCTTATCGCATCACCTTAAAAGGCGCAGAAATCGGCACCGGTGAAGCGTTCCCGAATCAATTCTTGGCGATCAATCCCGGTGGCGCAGCCGGTGATTTGCCCGGTATCGAAACCACTGATCCTGCTTTTGGTTTGCCGGCGATTTGGATTGAAGGTGAAGTGCGTGAAAACGCGCAAGCGATGGGGTACACGGTGGTGGATGCGGGCACGGTGGTTGCTACGCACATGAGTCATTTAATTCACACGCACGCTGCCGAATTGTTAGGCCGTCAAGAGTTGCAACAGTTGCTTGATCATATTGCCAAAGGTTCGCCAAAACTGATTGAAGATTTAGTGCCTAAAGTATTGCCATTGTCGATTGTGCAAAAAGTGATGCAAAACCTGTTGGACGAAGGAATGCACATCCGCGATATGCGCACCATTCTGGAAACCTTGGTGGAACATGCGGCGCGGACTCAGGATGCAGTGGTGTTGACCAGTTTAGTGCGCATTGCCCTCGGGCCGGCCATCGTGCAGCAGTTCTATCCTTCAGCGCAAGAGTTGCAAGTCATCGGCATGGATAAAGAGTTGGAATACGTGTTGTCGCAAGCGATTCAAGCGGGTGGCGGCGCGGCGATTGAGCCGGGTTTGGCCAATACGGTGCTGCGTGAAGCGCAATCGGCGACGCAGTCACAAGAACAGTTAGGTTTGCCGACGGTGTTGTTAGTGCCTGGGCAAATCCGCGATTTAATGGCACGTTTCTTAAAGCGCGCCTTGCCACAATTAAAAGTCATTTCGCATGAGGAAGTGCCGGGATTTAAAACGGTGAGAGTCACATCATTGGTTGGGGGTAGAGCATGAACGCTAGAAAATTTATCGCGGCAACGTCGCGCGAGGCTTTGAAAATGGTGCGTCTGGAATTGGGCGATGAAGCCGTTATTTTGTCGAATCGCAAAGTGCCGGACGGGGTGGAAATTGTTGCCATGGGCAGCGCGGATTTATCTAGATTAAGTGAAATGCGCCAGCAAGAGGCAAAGTCACCCGTGCCAGTTAAAGCCGTGCCGCCGATTACACCGCAAGCCTTAAATCAAGCTGCGATATTGGGTGCAAAAGTGTTGCGCGCCAATACTCAGCGCCTTGCAGCGGCTGCACAAAAAGAGCCAGAGCCGATCGCTGTTGTGAATGAGTCTTCTGGCGAGAAAGATATAATACTCAATGAAATCAAGCACATGCGCAATATGCTACAAGAGCAAATGTCGTGCATGGCCTGGGGTGATATGCAGCACAAAAATCCGCAACGCAGTAGCGTGTTGCGGGAAATGATTAACGTGGGTTTTAGCCCAGCTTTGTCGCGCAAATTGTTGGAGAAGATGCCTGAAAACGGTGATCAAGCCTGGGTGCGGCGAATTTTGGAACACAATTTACGGGTGATGCAGGTGGGCGATGACATTGTGACTCGCGGTGGTGTGTATGCTTTGGTTGGGCCTACAGGTGTTGGCAAAACCACGACGACTGCAAAACTGGCTGCGCGTGCGGTGGTGCGCTATGGTGCGGATAAAGTGGCGCTGATAACAACCGATAGTTACCGGATTGGTGCGCATGAACAACTTAAAATTTACGCTAAAATTTTAGGCGTAACCGTGCATACCGTGCGCGATACGGAGGATTTGAAGTTGACTTTGTCGGGTTTGAAGCACAAAAAACTGGTGCTGATTGATACCATGGGCGTGGGGCAACGCGACAATCGCGTGCCCGAACAAGCGGCGATGTTTGAGGCTGCCGGCGTGCAGCGCATTTTGTTGCTGAACGCGACCAGCGCCGGCGGCACCTTGGATGATGTGGTGAAAATGTACCGTAGTTCTGGCGTGTTGGGATGCATCGCCACTAAGTTAGATGAGGCGGTGACACTCGGCACGGTGCTGGATGTGATTATTCGCAATCAATTAACCCTGCACTTTATTGCCAGTGGTCAACGTGTGCCAGAAGATTTGCATGAAGTAAATCGGGAATATTTGTTGCATCGTGCTTTTAAAGCGGCCGAACAAGCCAGTGCATTTTCCGTACAAGAACTAGATTTTCCGGCCTTTATGGCGAATGCCGCACCGTCAAATCGAGCTGGCTATGCGCTCTAATTCTGATACCGATCAAGCCGAAGGATTGCGCCGTTTATTAGCGCGCTCGGCTGCTCAAGTGCTGACCGTGGTGGGGGCGCGTAGCGGGCTGGGCGCAACCAGTGTGGTGATTAACTTGGCGGCGAATTGGGCGCGTGGCGGCAAAGCTGTGCTGATTTTGGATGAGCATTTATCTGCCAGCAACGTGGCCAATAGTTTTGCGCTGAAGCCGCGTTATGATTTGCTGAATGTCATTCGCGGCGACAAAACCGTGCGCGAAGTGATGTTGTCTGGCAGTTATGGCTTGAAAATTTTGCCGGTCGCGCGTGCTATGCAAGCCTTACCCAAGCTCACCGAAACCGAACGTCAACGCTTGCTCAATTGTTTGACTGAAGCCGCGCGCGGCATGGACACCGTGATAGTGGATGCCGCAGCACGGGAAGGACAATCGGTGAGTGCCAGTTTGTCGGGTGATGAACCGCTGTTGCTGGTTTTAAACGGCACGGCGCAGGGAATCACCGAAAGTTACGCTTTATTAAAACAAATGGCTTTGCAAAATGGGCGGCAAGTATTTGATATTATTGTGAATAAAATCAACGATGAACGTGAGGCGCGCGCGATTGCCGATAATATGACGCAATTGGCACAGCGTAATTTGCAAGTGCGGCTGAACTATATCGGCTATATTCCAGTTGATGAAAAGCTCAAACGTGCGGGACAATTAGCTAGACCGCTGATTGATGCCTTTCCACATTCAGTCTCGGCGTTGGCGCTGCGCGAAATTGCGGAGCAAATAAGGCAACATAAACCGCTGTTAGAAGACGCACCGAGTGCCTTAAGCGGGGTGATGCAAAGACTGATTCGCCAAGCACGTCCTTTAGTAGGTGTGCCGGCTTTTTAAACCCATGAGAAGTTATATTAACGATATGTACACCGCCAGCGGTTTTAGCGACAAAGAGCATTGCTTGAAAGATTACGCGCCTTTGGTGAAGCGGATTGCTCATCAAATGATGGTTAAGCTGCCGAGCAGTGTTGAGGTGGATGATTTGATTCAAGTTGGAATGATGGGCTTGCTGGATGCGCTGGGACGATATGATGAATTACGCGGCGCGGCGTTTGAAACCTATGCGGGACAACGCATTCGCGGCTCGATGTTAGACGAATTACGCGGTGCAGATTGGATGCCGCGTACTGTGCGCCGCGATATGCGCCGCATTGAAACAGCGATTCATCGCTTACAGCAAACCTTAGGTCGTCCGCCTGCTGAATCGGAAATTGCTCAAGAAATGAAGGTGTCACTGCATGAATTTCAACAATTATTGCTAGAATCGCGCGGTGCACAACTGGTGTATTACGAAGATTTTCAAGAAGAAGGCGAAGAAGATTTTTTTGATCGTCACGAATTTGATGGCGCGAGCAATCCGATGGAAATGCTCAAGGATGATCGATTCAAAGCCGCGTTGGTGCAGGCAATTGAGGGTTTGCCCGAACGTGAAAAGTTGATGATGGCGTTGCATTATGAACAAGATTTAAACCTGCGAGAAATCGGTGAAGTGATGGGCGTGACCGAATCTCGCGTTTGCCAATTACATAGCCAAGCGGTGGCGAGATTACGCACCGCGATGAAAGCGCATTAAATGGATAAGTTGAGTTTATTCGGTTTGCTGGTGGCGATGACCGGCATTGTCGGCGGGCAATTGTTAGAAGGCGGCACGCTGACCGTGTTGTTACAAGGCGCGGCATTCCTGATCGTTTTTGGTGGAACGCTGGGCGCAGTGATGTTGCAAAATCCGCAAGCGGTTTTTATTCAAGGTCTCAAAATGGGGCGTTGGGCTTTTATGCCGCCCAAAATGGAGCTGCAATCCTTGGCGTATCAATTAACCGCTTGGAGTACATTGTCCAGAAAAGAAGGCGTGTTGACTTTAGAAGCGCAAGTCAAAGGGCTCAACGATCCTTTCTTAGCCAAGGGCTTGCAGTTATTGGTCGATGGCAATAGCGCCAGTAAGATTCGGGAAGTACTGGAAGTGGATATCCACACCTGGGAAGAAATTCGTTGGCAAGGGGCGCGCGTGTGGGAATCGGCGGCGGGATACGCGCCCACCGTGGGCATTTTAGGCGCGGTGTTAGGCTTGATTCAAGTGATGCAAAACTTGGGTGAGCCGGCTAAATTAGGTGCTGGCATTGCGGTCGCTTTTATTGCCACAATTTATGGAGTCGGTTTGGCTAACTTGGTGTTTCTGCCGATTTCTGGAAAGATTAAGATGTTGATTATGCAAGAGTTGGTACGACGTGAAATGATGATTGATGCCTTAGAAATGATTGCCAATGCAGAAAACCCACGTTTTATTGAAAACAAGCTCAAGGGATATATTGCTTAATAATCAATAACTTACAATTTATTACATTAACCTGCTTATCCTATTCCTGTGGCCTTCCGTCGAAAAAGAGTTGATCGTGACAACCATGAACGTTGGTTAATTTCCTACGCGGATTTCATCACGCTATTATTTGCTTTTTTTGTGGTGATGTACGCAATCTCGTCAGTCAATGAAGGCAAATATAAAGTACTCGGTTCGTCTTTGGGTCTTGCTTTTGGTACCCCGATTGGCAACCCTGGCGAAGGCGGCGGCATTCGTTTGACCGAGCAAGAAATATACTTTAAATCCATTGTTGATAGGCGCAATGCCTTTTTTGCAGAACAGCAACGTAAGCAAAATGAGCGCATGCAAAATTTGGTTGTGAAGCTCAATCAAGTGATGGCGACGTTCGTCAAAAATGGCCAAATGAATGTCTCGCAAACCAGCCGTGGCGTGGTGCTGGAGATCAATGCCAGTGCTTTATTTTCTTCCGGCGACGCAATCTTGGCGAGTGACGCACAGCAAACCTTGGCCGATGTTGCCAAGGTATTGGTCGAGGGTGAACAGTTAATCGAGGTGGAAGGTCATACCGACAATACGCCGATTAACACCGTACAATTTCCCTCGAACTGGGAACTTTCCTCTGCGCGCGCCAGTAGTGTAGTTCGGCTGCTTATCAATCAAGGCGTGGCAGCAAAACGACTGACCGCAGTGGGCGCAGCCGATAATCACCCTGTGTTGAGTAACAACACGACAGAAGGGCGCACGCGCAATCGTCGAGTGACGGTGACGGTTTTATCAGCGGCGCTAGAATCCACTGGCAAACTGGATGCGGTTGGCAGCCAAGTGTCAACTGCAGCGGCAAGTGCAGCGGCAAGTGCGCCGTAATCAATTGACGTTGCGCAATGCTTGATGGGTTGCGCATCGTATAACCTGATAATTATGATGGTTTTTTAGTGTTTAACCTGTGTCAAAATAATTGAAACCGAACCTAGAAGGCGATTGAATTTAAAGAATTGTGACTGCTTTTATTGACCTTTATTTTGAAGACGTGGCAGGCGCGAGGAAACGAGCGCGTGTTTAAATTGGCAGATCACAGGCAGATTCGCAGTCGATGTCCTTAAATCAAGCCGCATTTACCCAATTAACCAAGCGAAAAAAGAAGACGAAATAATGAGTGAAGTTGAAAACCATTGGGCTGAAGTGCGGCAAATCGAAACACAATTGTTGCGGCATCTTCTTGCCCTAGGCGTGGATTGGCAAAATGAGATGCAGATGCAAGCGCTGGCTAACGAATGCAAAACTTTTGGTCCGCAAAATGCTCATGCTGCTTACGCCGCGCATGATGCGCGCCAAGTCACCCGAGCTGAGCTGTTTGGCTTGGTTTCTATTATGGTTAAAACGATGGAAAGTGCCGCCAAAGATGAGCGTGACGTGCACGCTGGTCCGGTTTGGAAAGCATTCGCGAAACATCTTTACTGAGATTTAATCAGGCTTTGGGGAGCGCATATTTAGTTTAGTTAATTTCCCATCAAGGATTGAAAGATGCGTAACAATCAACCCGTCTCTGAACGAGAATATAAATTAGCCGTCGGCACTGTGCTCGTTTCTCGCACTGACGCCAAAGGCGTTTTGACCTATGCCAATGAAGATTTTGTGGCGGTGTCAGGTTTCACAAAAGAAGAGTTGTACGGTCAGCCGCACAACATCGTGCGCCATCCAACTATGCCGCAAGAGGCTTTCCGTGATATGTGGCACACCTTAAAAAGTGGCCGACCATGGAGTGGCTTAGTCAAAAATAGACGAAAGAATGGTGACTATTACTGGGTGCGGGCTAATGTCAATCCCGCCGCTGATGGTGGCTATCGTTCGGTGCGCATTGCGCCTTCGCAGCGGGAAATCGAGCAGGCGTGCGCCTTATACTCGCGTATGGAAACGGATACTTCGATGCTGTTGGAAGAAGGTCGCCCCTACCAAAAAGGACGGCTAACGTCAGTACTGACTACGCTGAAGACCATCACGCTGACGCAGCGCTTGCTGTTCTGGCTTTTTAGTAGTGGATTTCTTTTTGCGCTGGCTATCTTGGTAGCTTGGAGTGGTCTGCAGGAAAGTCAATCGCAATTACAAGTGCTGAGGCAATTAAGCGCGCTGTCGGTTTCGAGTGGCAATCAGGAACAGGTAACTGCAATAATTCAGGCGACAGCGCAGCGGGTAGTGGTTGCGCAACACCGATTGCTTTGGCTGGGCACACTCGCCGCATTGATTACCTTGATCGTTGGCAACAGTACGCTTCGTCGTTTGCGACATGGTTTTGCCGCTGCAAATGCCGCCGCTAGCGCCATCGCCGAGGGCAATCTTACCTATGGCATTGCGCCACAAGGTCAGGATGAAATCGGACAGTTGGTGGCAAAAATGACCATCATGCGCAACAATTTACAAGAGTTGATTGGCGATTTGCACGTCAATATCCAGCGTCTTGCGGCGCAATCAGCCGAGTTACATACGGTGGCAAAAGAGACGGCGGTCATCGCAAATAACCAATCAGAATCGAGTTCCAGTATGGCGGCTGCCGTTGAAGAGCTTTCGGTTTCAATTGATCAGGTTGAGCTGCATGCCAGTGATGTTAATGCCCTAACGCTAAAGTCAACTGAGCAGGTGCTGCATTCGGCTTGCGCTATTGATCAGGTTGAACAAGAAATAAAAAATATTGCGAATACCGTCAAAATCGCTGCGGTGGACATGGGTAACTTGGAAGGTTTTTGTAATGAAATTTCAGTCATTGTGCAAGTGATCCGCGAAGTCGCCGATCAAACTAATTTGCTGGCCTTAAATGCGGCGATTGAGGCTGCGCGTGCTGGTGAGCAAGGACGGGGTTTTGCGGTGGTGGCGGACGAGGTGCGAAAACTAGCTGAGAAGACCAGCTTCTCTAGCGGTGAAATTCATAAAATGATTGTCAATATTCAAACGGCAGCCAGCACTGCGGTTGTGGCGATGAATACGACGGTCGGGCAAGTCAATACCGGCGTGGCGTTATCGGCCGGTGCGGCGAATGCGATGACCGAAATTCGAGACGTACAAAGCTCGGTTTCCAGTTCCGTGGATAGCATTGCTTTGGGTCTGTCCGAACAAGCCGAAGCCACGCGGCATATCGCCGCCAGATTAGAAAGCGTTTCGCAAGACACTGAAGTCCTAGCGACGAAAGCGACACTCACCAATAGTGCAGCGGATTCGCTGGGGCAACTGGCGCGACAAGTCAAGGTATTGATTGGTAATTTTCGGATTACCTAAGTGACACTGATTAAATCAAGCGTTCGCACTGATCCTGACGAATGGTTTATTTAAGTTATTGATTTATTTGATGTTTATCCAGCTATGTTTCGATAAAGCTATTCTGAGATTATCGAAACGGTCACACAGAATGGAATCAATCAGTGTTTCTCCTAAGCCAGACACGCCGCCGCAAAAATTCTTTCGATGGGCGAAATGCATGCTGCATTTTGGCTTTTTTAGGTGGCGTACTCCGTTACATAGCACGCAAGACGTGTGCTCAGTACACTTTCCCTGATATTATCCACACACTTTAAAAGTTCGTTTATTGATTGGGATTTACCCAGATAGGAAGAGGACACAATGCAAAAAATGGTAAGGTTTACTGGCGTGCGGATGTTTTTATCGCTCTGTTTTTGTCTGATGACTGTCAATGCATACGCCAATTCTGGTGGCGGTGAAGGCGGTGGCGAAGGTGGCGCAGGCGCGTATGAAAAATTAGAAGACTTCACTGTTAATTTGGCCGGAATGAAGCAAATGATTCAGGTAACTTTTACGCTCAAGCCTGCTAAACCGGAAGCGGGTGCAAAAGTGAAGTTATATATTCCGGTCATTCGGCATCATTTGATTTTGCTGCTAAGCGGTAAAACCGGCGAACAGTTGCAAACCGTGGCGGGCAAAGAGCAGTTGATTAAAGAGGTTCGGCAAGTCATCAACAAAGTGCTTCAGTTAGACAGCAAAGAAGGAATTGAAGCGGTGTTAATGGAAAAAATTATAATCCAGTAAGTCATTGATTATAAAAGATATTTTACAAATCAATTCGATTTTTAGCAAAGCAATTTTTCTAGCTGCTCGTCAGTAATTTTTTTGTTCTTTTGTGACTAATTTACCTCCTTCCCCCTCTTTTCTTCATCTTCGAATTCATAGTGAATACTCGATTGCCGATGGCACAGTGCGCATTGGCGAGGTGGTTTCTGCGGCCAAAATTGACCAAATGCCGGCAGTCGCGCTGACCGATTTATCCAACTTGTTTGGTTTGGTGAAGTTTTACAAGGCGGCGCGCAGTGCAGGCATTAAACCGATTATGGGTTGTGATGTTTTTGTCACCAATCCTCAAGATCGTGATCATCCGGCGCGGGTATTGCTGTTGTGTCAATCTAACGCCGGCTATTTGCGCTTGTGCGACTGGCTGACTCGTGCATATTTAGAAAATCAATATCGTGGTCGACCAGAAATTCGAATTGATTGGTTGCAGGGCGGGACCGAGGGCTTAATTGCGTTGTCCGGCGCACAACAGGGCGCGGTAGGGATGGCTTTGTTGGACAATAATCCAAGCGAGGCGAAGGTCGAAGCGCAAAAATGGGCTGACTTATTTCCAAATCGTTTCTATTTAGAAGTGCAGCGCACCGGTGCGTCGCGCGAAGAGGCGCATTTACGCGACACGGTGGGTTTGGCAAACGCATTATCGCTGCCTGTGGTGGCAACGCATCCGGTGCAATTTTTAACGCAAAGTGATTTTAAGGCGCACGAGGCACGTGTGTGTATCGCGCAAGGCTATGTTTTAAATGATAAACGCCGAGTTCGCGCTTTTACCGATCAGCAGTATTTTAAAACACAAGCCGAAATGCGGGCGCTTTTTGCCGATTTGCCAGAAGCGTTGCAAAACAGCGTGGAAATTGCCAAGCGCTGCAATCTAACGTTGAAGCTAGGCAAGCCGCATTTGCCCAATTTCCCTACGCCGAACGGCGAAACACTCAACGATTATTTGCGGATTGAAGCTGAACGGGGTTTGGAAAAACGCTTGCTGCAGCGCTATCCAGATGAAACCGTGCGTGCCGCAAAAACACCGGAATATGCTGCGCGGCTAGAATTTGAAATCAACACCATTACGCAAATGGATTTCCCCGGTTATTTTCTGATTGTGGCGGATTTTATTCGCTGGGCGAAACATTATCGGGATGAAAAATTTCCCAATGGTGTGCCCGTCGGACCTGGACGGGGTTCAGGTGCCGGTTCGCTGGTGGCGTATTCGTTGCTCATTACCGAGCTTGATCCGTTGCGGTATGAATTACTGTTTGAGCGATTTTTGAATCCTGAACGCGTGTCCATGCCCGACTTTGACGTGGATTTTTGCCAAGACGGTCGTGAGTTAGTCATCGAATACGTGCGCAAAAAATACGGTGCGGCGAATGTGTCACAAATTGCGACTTTTGGCACGATGGCGTCTAAAGCGGTCATTCGCGATGTTGGGCGCGTGCTGGAGTTTCCTTATGGTTTGTGCGACCGCTTATCTAAACTGGTGCCGCTGGAAGGCGTTAAACCCGTTTCTCTGAAAAAAGCGCGCGAAATCGAGCCGGAATTTAACACTATCGTCGCCAACGAAGAAGGCGTGGATGAGTTGTTAGAGCTGGGCGAACGGCTTGAAGATTTAACGCGAAATGTGGGAATGCACGCCGGCGGCGTGCTGATTGCGCCTGGAAAATTGACGGATTTTTGCCCTTTGTATTGCGCGGAAGGGGGCGCTGATGGCGAAGACAAAAAGACAATTAGCCAGTTTGACAAAGATGATGTGGAAGCGGTTGGCTTGGTCAAATTCGACTTCTTGGGCTTGCGCACGTTGACCATTATCGACTGGGCAGTGCGCTATGTGCGCATTTTGGAACAGGTCAAAGGCGGCATCACTACCCCTTTTGCCATCGAAACTTTGCCGCTGGACGATAAACAAACCTACGATTTGTTGAAAAAAGCCAATACCAGTGCCGTGTTCCAGCTGGAATCGCACGGCATGAAGAAGCTAATCGACAAATTGCAGCCGGATAACTTTGAAGACATTGTGGCGTTGGTGGCGCTGTACCGACCCGGCCCGTTGGAATCGGGCATGGTCGAAGATTTCATCGCCCGTAAACACGGAAAAGCAAAAGCAGATTATTTCCATCCGGAACTTGAAACGTCCTTAAAGCCTACCTACGGCGTCATCGTTTATCAAGAGCAGGTGATGCAAATCGCCCAGATTATCGGCGGTTATACCTTAGGTGGCGCAGACATGTTGCGCCGCGCCATGGGTAAAAAAAATGTCGATGAAATGGCAACGCAGCGTGATATTTTTGTCAGGGGGGCGTTGAGGCGAGGTATCGAAGAAACTTTGGCGACGCGACTGTTTGACTTGATGGAAATGTTCGCCGGCTACGGCTTTAATAAATCTCACTCGGCAGCCTATGCGCTAGTTTCCTATCAAACCGCCTATCTTAAAGCACATTATCCGGCCGCGTTTATGGCTGCAACCTTGTCTTCGGATATGGACAACACCGATAAAGTCCGTAATTTTTTTGTTGATACGCAAGAGCAAGGCGTGGCGATTTTGCCTCCCGACATCAATTTGTCCGATTATCGTTTTGTGCCAGTTGATGAAAAAACAATCGCCTATGGATTGGGGGCAATTAAAGGCACGGGCGAAGCGGCGATAATCAATTTGGTTGCCGCGCGGAAGAATGGTAAGTTCTTGAATTTATTCGATTTTTGCCATAGAGTGGACAATCGGATTGTCAATCGACGCGCGCTGGAAGCGCTAATTCGCGCGGGCGCGTTTGATTCAATCAGCACGAATCGCGCGCAATTGCTCGCAAATTTAGATTTAGCCTTGGCGAGTGCCGATCAAAAAACACGCTCTGCCAAGCAAAACAATTTGTTTGGAGAAGATGAACAAGCAAAGTTGCCGGTCAAAATGCTGGAGATGCCACCATGGGGCTTAAGAGAAGCCCTAGAAAATGAAAAAAACAGCCTAGGCTTCTATTTGAGCGGCCATCCATTCCAGGAGTTTTCGGCTGAATTAGCGCAGTTCATCAAAATTAAATTGAACGACGTTACGCCAGCCATGCTACCGCAAGGTGGTCAAAATCGCCGCGCTGGAAAAGAAGTGTTGCTGGCTGGAATGGTGGCTGACATCCGGATTCAACAATCGCGGCGCGGCCGGATGGCGATCATAAAACTTGAAGACGGCTCGGCACAGCTCGAAGTGACCGCTTTTAACGAGTTGTATGAGCCAAGTCGCGCTTGGATTAAAGAAGGCGCACTGCTGATTATCAAAGGTAGAGCCTCCTTTGATGAATACTCGGGCAGTATGCGTATCAACGCAGACGAAATTTTTGATCTTGCCTCGGCACGAGCGACATTCGCGAAACGCTTGGAAATTTGCGTGAATGGTGAGCGGCAGGTGACCGCCGAGGAATTGGTTGGCTTATTTAAGCCCTGGTGCGGCGGGAAATGTAACGTATTGATTTCATACAACAACGCTGATTCATCTGCACAGATTCTGCTCGGTGAGGATTGGCGGGTGACCTTGCCGGATCAGCTACTAAAAGAATTGAGTGCGCATTTTGGCGCGAATCAAGTTCAAATTATTTATTGAAACAAAACGAAATTAAATTTTAATAAAAGCTTGACGATTAACCAGTTCATCAATATAGTGCGCCCCCTTCGCTGACGCGGGGTGGAGCAGTCTGGCAGCTCGTCGGGCTCATAACCCGAAGGTCGTAGGTTCAAA
This sequence comes from Gallionellaceae bacterium, assembly GCA_036171275.1. Taxonomy (GTDB): domain Bacteria; phylum Pseudomonadota; class Gammaproteobacteria; order Burkholderiales; family Gallionellaceae; genus PALSA-1006. Next base: position 31,031 of record JAVHQT010000089.1, read on the forward strand.
TCCTGCCCCCGCAACCCAACGAAAGAATTTAATAAAAGCGCAAAATAAAGGTTGACGGAAAAAAAGTTATCTATATAATGCGCACCTCT
>JAVHQT010000090.1:0-1679 GCA_036171275.1 Gallionellaceae bacterium
CTTTTTGTGCGGTAAGTTGAAATTCAATTACCCACTGTATTTCACATAGAGCCGACTTTTCTTTGTCGGTGCCGTTTACAACTGCATCTGAATCATTCCTGAAAGCTTGATTTCGACAAAGAAACTCCCAAGCCCAGCGTCGATTGGGCCATATCTTACATTTTGTATAATCTTCAGGGCTGATGCCATCTGGAAAAACTTTGATTTTTGGTGTTGGTGCTGAGTTGCTGGTTACTACTTCAATTGGATTCATGACGAAACGCCCACTAACATAATTGACGTTTCATCATGGGAAGTTCGATGTGGTGAAACAACGGACTATATCCCCCCAATTTAATGAGAGCTATTTTGCTAGATGCGTTATCAGCGCAAATAATTGTTTGTAAATCAGTGGTGTGGTAAGTTGATGCCGAGAACAAAAGTGAACTTTCCTTCAAAGTGATGTAGTATTAATCCACAAGTTTTACGAAATAAGCTGGTACATAAGGCCGCTTATCTCAATTCATATTAAAAGGTTGTTTACAATGAGTAATCTCAATACCATCGAAACTGAAATTGCTACTTTGCCGCCGAATTTAAGAGCGGAAGTGTTTGATTTCGTCAGATTCGTAAAGCAGCGTCATGGCTTAAAAGTCGGCAATCAAGTTGATAATAGTCAGGTCGCGGGCGAGACTTCTTCGCTTTTCGCGGCATTAGAATCAGCAGGTCTAGTTGGCTGCATCAATACGAATGAGCAACTTTCTACGACTTACAAAAGTAAGCTGGATTTTTCAGTTAAGCACGGGACTCATTCATGATTTTGGTCGATACGGGCGCATGGCTTGCTCTTGTCGACCGAGGTGATGCTCACCACACCCGTAGTCGTGAGTTTTTTAGATTAAACAAAGAGCCATTGATAACGACCTATCCTGTTATCGTCGAATGTGTTCATTTGATGTTTAAACGAATTGGTGTTCAAAAAACGCTACTCTGGATTGACACCTTGCGCGCCCAAGAAGTGAGTATTCAGGTAATGGGGGAAGCGCAATTAACCCGACTGTCCGAACTCATGCACCAATATTCAGATTTACCCATGGATTTGGCTGACGCTTCATTGGTTTTACTGGCAGAAAGTATTGGCGAAGGACGCATCGTTAGCACGGATGAAAGAGATTTTCACTCTTATCGTTGGAAAAACCAGTACCCGTTTAAAAATCTATTGCTTGAACAATATTGAATGCGGACGCTAATCAATCGAGGCCTCCCCATTGATTATTTTTTGCAGGTTGTCGCCTAATAACGCCCAAGCGGCGCGCTGCTCAACTTCGAGTTTTTGACGTTGATATGTTCGAATCAGTTTGTTTTGCTCAACGTGATTCAGACATTTTTCAATAACGTCAGGTCTGACCCCCAAGTTTCCCATCATTGTTGCCCCACTCCGCCGCAGATCGTGCGGCGTCCATACGCCACCAGTCAGAATAAGTGCTGCGCCAATTTTGCTAACGGTAGCTGAATTGGCATCACGCTGGCGCGCCCTAACTTGTTTAGTAATGGACTTTACACACAGGTGAGTTTTTTCTTTCTTTTCAGCTGGATAACACCAAGCTGAATCGCCACTAAACTTTTTAAGCTCGGTAAACTTAATTGGTTCTATGTGAAATACAGTGGGTAATTGAATTTCAACTTACCGCACAAAAAGT
>JAVHQT010000091.1:0-8081 GCA_036171275.1 Gallionellaceae bacterium
TACTGAACATTGGACACGGATGAGTATTTTTAACACCGCAGCCAGTGGCAAATTTTCGAGTGACCGAACCATCGCCGATTACAATCGCGATATTTGGCATCTTCCACAAATTGCTGCAAAAGCGGTTTAATTTTTATTCTAAAATAGTCAATATAATCAACAAGTTATGTAATTAACTTAAGGTTTGAATTTAAACGCTTAAGTTACTTGCTAACTTGTGCGGTTATCTTAATCTAATCAGTTTAATCAACAGAATAACGAAGGGGAGTCAGATGCGTGTTTTATTTGTGACCTCAGAAGTCGCTCCATTGGTTAAAACAGGAGGGCTTGCGGATGTCAGCGCAGCCTTGCCAGCCGCTTTGAGGCGGATTGGCGATGATGTCAAAATCCTAATTCCTGGCTATACCCAAGTTTTAAAAGCGCTAGACCATTTTAAAGTGGACGCTTTTTTTACTGACGTGATTGGCTTTCCTGATTTCCGATTATTTTCCAGTCACTTAGCCGATGGTGTGCCGGTGTGGGTAATTGATTGCCCTGAACTTTTTCAGCGCGAAGGGGGGATTTATCAAAACAAACAAGGACTTGATTGGGAAGACAACGCACTGCGCTTCGCCCTGTTATCAAAAGTCGCGGCGCTGTTAGCAAGCCCAGATTCGCCTTTTAGTTGGCGACCAGAAATTGTGCATTGTAATGATTGGCAAACCGGTTTAACGCCTGCTTATATGCACTTTTCCGCTAGCCGCATTCCCACGGTTATGACGGTGCACAACCTCGCTTTCCAAGGTGTTTTTCCACCGGAAAATGTTGAGGAACTGGGTTTGCCCGCGCAGAGCTTTAATCCGTATGGTCTTGAATATTATGGCTATCTATCTTTTTTAAAAGCAGGGCTGTATTACGCCAATCATCTGACCACTGTTAGCCCAAGTTATGCCGCCGAAATTCAAACCGAAGCACTTGGCTTTGGAATGCAAGGCTTGTTAAAAAATCGTCGACAACATTTAACTGGCATTTTGAATGGTATTGATGAGCAGGAATGGAATCCAGAAGCGGATTCCGCCTTAGTGCAAGGCTATTCCGTTGCCGACATGGCTGGAAAAGCAGCCAATAAACTTGAGCTGCAAAAACTAATGGGTTTAAATCAGTTGGCTGACCGTCCTTTATTTGGTCTGGTCGGGCGCTTCACCCATCAAAAAGGTTTGGATATTGTGTTAGAAATTGCCCCGCAGCTTGCTGCTGCCGGTGCACAACTGGTGTTGTTGGGCAGTGGCGATGCAGGTATGCAAACGCTTGCGCTTGATTTAGCCAAAAACTATCCGGGTCAGATTGCCGCCTTTGTAGGTTTTGATGAAAAACTTTCGCATTTAATCGAAGCCGGCTCGGACTTATTTTTAATGCCGTCGCGCTTTGAGCCCTGCGGATTAAACCAAATGTATAGCCAGCGCTACGGCACGCCGCCGATTGTGCATGCAACGGGTGGCTTGATTGACTCGGTTGTTGATTGCAATCCGGCTAATCTGGCCGCCGAAACCGCATCGGGTTTTGTTTTTCAAGGTCTAAGCGCCGAAAACTTATTCGCCTGCTGTATGCGAGCCATGACAAGTTATCACGATAAAATCACTTGGTCCGCATTGTGCAAAAACGGTATGCGCAAAAATTTTGGTTGGCATGAAAGCGCCACGCAATATCATCAAATTTATGTGCGTTTAACCTAATTAAATTGGTGTAATTTTTATAGAAAGTCTCTTAGTATATGAAACAGTTATTTCCTGTTGCGGCGTGTTTTGTACTGCTTACCGTCACTGCCTGCACTAAAGAACCCGAAGCAGACAAAAATAATATCATTTTAAATCAAGAAGTTACGCAAAGTTCTGTAGCAAGCGCCTCAACTGTCGCCTCGGTTAAAACTGCTTCAAAATCGGCTTCAGCGATCCCTGCAACCGAAGGTGGCAAACCGATTCAGGTTCATTCAGCGGTTTCCGCTGTTAGCCAAAAAGCGGCGCCACAGGCAGCCATTCCAGCGGATCAATTTTTAGCGGAAACGATTAGCCAAGCTAGGGATAAAACGAATTCGCAAAACTCTCCTGAGCGGCAACGCGGTCAGCGCGCGGAGGATGAAATGAACATGGAAATTGCACCTCCAAAATGAATCATTGTTAGACTTTACGACAAGGGGGTTTGAGGTATCATCGCCCGCCCAGAAATTTGCGATTGATTGGTTTAACAACAGCAGTCATATTTTTCTTAAATGTGGCTGTTTTTTTAAGGGTTGAATCTTGGCTTTCTTTGTTGTAACTCATTGTTTTAATTGCATATTTTAATTATAGATTGATCGATTTTGTAATACGTTAACTAATCAATATTAAGGAAAACTTTATGTCGAGTTTAGAAATATTAGGCGGTTTAGAGCGCCGTTTGCACATCTCTATTTTACAACCTGAGTTTAAAACGGAGGTTGATGCTCGATTGAATAAGGTAGGGCGTACTGCAAAATTGCATGGTTTTCGCCCAGGCAAAATCCCATTTAACATTCTTCGGCAACATTACGGCGCACAAGTTGAGCAAGAAGTTTTAGAAGTAATGGTGCAGCGTTCCTTTATGCAAACGGCGCGTGAACATGATTTAAAAGTAGCGGGTATGCCACAAATCGAAATTAAATCGGCTAATTTTGCCGGCGCAGAAATTGAATATAACGCAACTTTTGAAGTTTATCCGACCGTGCTGTTAGGCGATGTTTCCGCTGAGAAAATCGATTGTGTTAATTTTGAAATCAGTGATGCCGACGTGGCTGATACGCTGCTGACTTTGCGTAAACAACGGGCTGTTTTTGAAGTGGCGCCGCGTGCTGTTGAGAACGGTGATCAAGTGCGCATGGACTTTAAGGGCACGTTGGCTGGTGTCGCTTTTGACGGTGGTACAGCTGAAAATTTTGAATTGGTCTTAGGGGCAGGGCGGATGTTACCCGATTTTGAAAAAGCCATTTTAGGCTTGTCGGCTGGTGAAGCACGCGCTTTTGAAATGACATTTCCCGCTGATTATCACGGCAAAGACGTTGCGGGCAAAGAAGTTACTTTTACGATTACCGTACATGAAGTTAAAGCACCGCGTCTGCCAGAATTAGACGCTGAATTTGCAAAAATCTTGGGGGTGGAAGACGGTGATTTAGCTAAGTTAAGCGCCGAAATTCGCACTAATTTAAATCGAGAAGCGCAACGTCGTGTCAAAGTTAAAAATAAAGACAGCGCAATGGAAGTGTTGCTAAAAGTAGCGCAGTTGGATGCACCCAAAACGTTGGTCGAGGACGAAGCACAACGTTTAATGCAGCAAACGATTCAAGATTTGGCTGGACGCGGCATTCAAATTCCTCAAGGAATGCAACTGCCGTTGGATGCATTCCAAGAGCGCGCTGTAAAACGCGTCAAACTGGGGCTGATTTTGGCAGAGATAGTCAAATTACATCAGCTACAGCCAACGCCAGAACAAGTTAAAGCGTTGATTCAAGAATATGCGGATAGCTATGAACGTCCCGAAGAGGTCATTCATTGGTACGCAGCAGAGCCATCACGCTTGCGAGAAGTTGAAAATTTGGCCTTGGAAGATAATGTCGTTGCTTGGGTGATGGCATCGGCTACGGTTAATCAGCAAGCGATTGCACTTAAAGAATTGATGGGGAATGAAGAAAATGCAGAATAATTTGCACTCGCAATCGATCGAACCTCAGGACATCGGCATGATTCCGATGGTGATAGAAACCAGCGGCCGGGGTGAGCGCGCTTATGATATTTACTCTCGCTTGCTTAAAGAAAGGGTTATTTTCTTGGTCGGCCCAATCAATGATCACGTTGCCAATTTAGTGGTCGCTCAATTGTTATTTTTGGAATCTGAAAACCAAGAAAAAGACATTCACCTTTATATCAATTCGCCCGGCGGCTCGATTTCTTCCGGTATGGCAATTTACGATACCATGCAATTTATCAAGCCCGATGTTTCAACTTTATGCACCGGAATGGCTGCGTCCATGGGGGCATTTCTGTTGCAAGCGGGCGCTAAAGATAAACGCTTCGCCTTGCCTAATTCAACCGTGATGATTCACCAACCTTTAGGTGGTTTCCAAGGGCAGGCGACAGATATTGAAATTCATGCAAAATATATCTTGAGTTTGCGTCAACGTTTATATGCGCTAATGTCTTTGCATACCGGTCGCAGTGAAGAAGAAATTGCCCGCGACAGTGAACGCGATAATTTTTTGACCGCCAGAGAAGCACTGGATTATGGTTTGATTGATCAGGTTTTAACCAAGCGGGCTTAAGTTCGGATTTAAGTTGCCGATAACTAAATTTGTGGAGTTTTTGAATGGCAATCGATAAAAACAAAGGTGATAAATTGTTGTACTGCTCATTTTGCGGAAAAAGCCAACACGAGGTGCGTAAGCTCATTGCGGGTCCTTCAGTGTTTGTTTGCGATGAATGCGTTGCATTATGCAATGACATTATTCGCGAAGAAGCGCTCGGTGTGGTGGACACGGGAAAAGTCGATATTAACGATCTTCCTGTGCCGCATGATATTTGCAAAAGCCTAGATGAGTACGTGATTGGGCAACGGCAAGCCAAGAAAATTTTGTCTGTCGCAGTTTATAACCATTACAAACGTTTAAAGAGTACCGCCAAAGACGGTGTGGAGCTGGCTAAAAGCAATATTTTGCTGGCCGGGCCAACCGGTTCGGGCAAAACATTGTTGGCGCAAACCCTGGCACGCTTATTAAATGTTCCTTTTGTAATGGCGGATGCAACAACTTTAACTGAAGCCGGCTATGTGGGAGAGGATGTCGAAAACATCATTCAAAAGCTGTTGCAAGCCTGTGATTATGATGTTGAGCGCGCGCAACGCGGCATTGTTTATATTGATGAAATTGACAAAATTTCTCGTAAATCAGATAACCCTTCCATTACCCGCGATGTGTCAGGCGAAGGCGTACAACAAGCCTTGCTAAAATTGATTGAAGGCACAAAAGCCTCGATTCCGCCGCAAGGTGGGCGCAAGCACCCAAACACCGAGTATTTACAAGTGGACACCACTAATATTTTGTTTATTTGCGGTGGTGCCTTTGATGGTTTGGATAAAGTGATTCGCAATCGTTCTGAAAAAGCCAGCATTGGTTTTTCTGCCAATTTAGCTAAACGCGATGATAAAAAAGATATTGGCACGATATTGCGCGAAGTTGAACCCGAAGATTTGATCAAATTCGGTTTGATTCCTGAGTTTGTCGGACGCTTGCCGGTGGTGGCAACCTTGGAAGGGCTTGACGAAGCCGCCTTAGTGCAAATTTTGACTGAGCCTAAAAATTCCCTGATTAAGCAATATGAAAAATTATTTGACATGGAAGGCGTCGCGCTTGAGTTTCGTCCTAATGTGTTGAATGTGGTGGCTAAAAAAGCCTTGGCACGTAAAACGGGTGCGCGCGGCTTGCGTTCAATTTTGGAAAACGCCTTGCTGGATACCATGTTTGATTTGCCTTCAATGGAAAATGTCAGCAAAGTGGTGATGGAAGAAAATAGTTCAGGCGAAATTAAGCCGATGATTCTGTACATTGATACACCAATCGCCGCCTAAAATTGCGCTTTTTTTAAGGCGACAAAAGCGCTGATTTAGTTAAGCTATCGAATAAATGTTCGTAACTACATGATTATTAAGATATTTTTTAATTTCGACCCCAATCAAAAAAGCCTTAACAACCTAAATCAGTGCGCTGCTAAATCTGGTAATTTGGGCTTGAATTCCGTATTTAACACCCCATTTCCCGAACTCATTGCGATTCAATCTAAATAAAATTATGTCAAAAAATTCACCGCTAATACCGCCTGTCACTGTATTGCCTTTGCTGCCGTTGCGTGATGTTGTGGTTTTTCCACATATGGTGATTCCTTTGTTCGTGGGACGCGCCAAATCGATTAAAGCGCTTGAATACGCGATGGAGTCAGGAAAAAGTATTGTTTTGGTTGCACAAAAATCAGCGACAAAAGACGATCCAGAGCTAGAAGATATCTACAAAATAGGCAGCGTCGCCAACATTCTGCAAATGCTGAAACTACCCGATGGCACAGTGAAAGTGTTGGTTGAGGGTAAGCAACGCGCCAAAGTTCTAGAGGTCTCAGAATCACAATCGCATTTTGATGCGGAAGTTGAACCCGTGCCTGTAGATGAAGCTTTAGGTGCGGAGGCAGAAGGAATGCGGCGCGCTTTAATGACGCAATTCGATCAATACGTTAAATTAAATAAAAAAATTCCACCGGAAATTTTAACCTCGCTTGCCGGCATTGATGATGCGGGGCGTTTAGCCGATACCATTGCCGCGCATTTGCCACTCAAGTTGGAGCAAAAGCAGGAAGTACTGGAAATTTTTGATGTACGCAAACGTCTTGAGCATCTGCTTGGATTGCTGGAAGCCGAGCTGGATATTATGCAAGTGGAAAAACGCATTCGCGGTCGCGTGAAGCGGCAGATGGAAAAAAGTCAGCGCGAATACTATTTAAACGAACAAGTGAAAGCGATTCAAAAAGAACTCGGTGAAGGCGAAGACGGCGCGGATATTGAGGAAATTGAGAAAAAAATTAAAACGGCGCATATGCCGAAAGAAGCGCGCGAAAAAGTCGAATCTGAATTAAAAAAACTGCGGTTAATGTCGCCAATGTCGGCGGAAGCCAGCGTGGTGCGCAACTATATTGACATTCTAATTGATTTGCCTTGGAAGAAAAAGACCAAAATAAACACAGACTTACAACACGCAGAAGCTGTATTGGAAGCGGATCATTACGGTTTAGAAAAAGTTAAAGAGCGTATCGTGGAATATCTGGCAGTGCAGCAACGTGTGGAAAAAATCAAAGCACCGATTCTGTGTTTAGTCGGCCCGCCAGGGGTAGGTAAAACTTCGCTAGGTGAATCCATCGCCCGCGCAACCAACCGCAAATTTATTCGCATGGCGTTGGGCGGTGTGCGCGACGAATCGGAAATTCGCGGCCACCGGCGTACTTACATCGGCTCGATGCCGGGCAAAATTTTGCAAAATATGAGCAAAGCCGGCGTGAAAAATCCGCTATTTTTGTTAGATGAAGTGGACAAAATGGGCACGGATTTTCGCGGCGATCCGTCTTCCGCGTTGCTTGAAGTATTAGACCCTGAGCAAAATCACACTTTTGTCGACCATTACGTCGAAGTGGAATACGACTTGTCCGATGTGATGTTTGTCGCTACTTCAAATAGCATGGACATTCCTGCGCCGCTGTTAGACCGCATGGAAGTGATTCACGTTTCCAGCTACACCGAAGACGAAAAAGTGAATATTGCAGTGCGCTATTTATTGCCAAAAGCCATTAAAAACAATGGCTTGAAAGTGGATGAAATCAGTGTTTCTGAAAGTGCAGTGCGCGATATTTTGCGTTATTACACTCGCGAAGCGGGCGTGCGCAGCTTGGAGCGCGAACTGTCAAAAATTTGTCGTAAAGTAGTGAAATCCTTGTTGCTAAAAGGGCGCGACACCAAAGTGAATATCACCGGACGCAACTTAGATAAATATCTAGGCGTGCGTCGTTACAGCTACGGCATCGCCGAAAAGCACAATCAAGTCGGGCAAGTGACCGGTTTGGCATGGACGGAAGTGGGCGGTGAATTGTTGACCATTGAAACGGCGGTTTTGCCAGGTAAAGGTAAAACCACCACCACCGGCAAACTGGGCGAAGTCATGCAAGAATCGATTCAGGCGGCGCTAAGTGTCGTGCGCAGTCGGGCACGTACTTTGGGTATTGCCGAGAATTTTTACGAAAAAATTGATTTGCATATTCACTTACCAGAAGGAGCGACACCGAAAGATGGTCCGAGTGCTGGGGCAGGCATTTGCACCGCGATGGTCTCGGCCTTAACCCGTATTCCGGTGCGCGCGGATGTCGCGATGACGGGTGAAATTACCTTGCGCGGCGAAGTGTTGCCGATTGGCGGACTGAAAGAAAAATTGTTGGCGGCGCAACGTGGCGGCATTAAATTGGTGTTAATCCCAGAAGAAAACGTCAAAGACTTGGTAGAAATTCCTGACA
>JAVHQT010000092.1:0-69882 GCA_036171275.1 Gallionellaceae bacterium
GGCGATGCGGCTTTGTCGGAGGCTTTGCGCAACGACACTTTCCCCAATTCACGCCTGAAGGGCAGTGCCAATTTGCTCATCATGCCCAACTTGGATGCTGCGAATATCGCCTACAACTTACTCAAAATTACCGCCGGAGACGGGGTAACCATCGGCTCGATTTTGTTGGGTGCAAATAAATCCGCGCATATCCTAACCTCTACCGCAACGGTACGGCGCATTGTAAACATGAGCGCCTTGGCGGTGGCGGGTGTGCAAGACCATCCGGAAAACTAATCCGATGCATTTTGAACTCACTGATTTTAAATTTATTGCTGGCAATTCGGGCAATAAAAGCTGGCGCGTTGCCCTTGTCTGAGCATTTTAATCGGGCTCGCGCACTGGCGGCACGGCTGCCCTTCTCGTCCATAAACCGAATAATGTTGCTGAAAATAACCTTGTTTACCGTCGCTATTCACATAGTCTCGCAGGCTACTCCCGCCTTGTGCGATTGCTTCCGTTAAGGTGTTTTTAATTTCCATGACCAGTTTTTCGCATTGCGCCACGCCGAGTTGATTGGCGGGGCAAAAAGGCGTAATACCGCTGCGGAATAAGGCCTCATTGGCGTAAATATTACCGACACCGACCACCACTTTATTCTCCATAAGCAGAATTTTGATTGCGCGACGACACCTTTGTGCCGCCTGATACAACTGTTCAGCGGTGAAGGTGGCTTGCAAAGGTTCGGCGCCAAGTTGGCTCAATAAAGGATGCGTGTCACCTTTTACTTGCCACAAAACCGAACCAAAACGACGCGGATCGCGCAAGCGCATTCGATTGCCATTTTGAAGTAGCAATTCAAAATGATCGTGCTTATCGGCGGGCTGATATTCTGTTAACAACCGCAAGCTGCCCGACATGCCAAGGTGGATGAGTAGCGTGCCGTGCTCGAAATTAAACAATAAATATTTGGCGCGGCGCGTCATTTGTTGCACGGTTTTTCCGCACAACAATTCCGGTAACTCAGCCGGAATTGGCCAGCGTAAATGGGCATTTCGAATCGTCACTTCGGCAATCGACTGTCCCAGTAAATAAGGCGTCAGGCCGCGTAAGGTGGTTTCAACTTCAGGTAGTTCAGGCATAAATTTAGCACTGCATTTGCGCGTTCGTTAACGGTGAATAAATTCTATCCTTGCCGCTGCCGGCGGGCTAGCCAGACCGACAACACACAAGCCAATTAGCTGATGCTTTATAAAAAAAGCATAATAATCATATAGTTATATCATTATTCAAACTTTGCAAAACTTGCGTCAAATTTGCTTCGGTCACAGCGGGCAGTACAATTTTGCGTCCCTGCTGCAAGTTCATATAGTGCTTTTCGGTGGCGCGAGTGTAGCTGGGGTCGTAATGTTGCTGAATAAGCTCGCGCACCAATTCATTAAAATTTCCATTAATAATCAATGAGTTCCAGTGCTCTAGCTTTTGGCTGCCGTGAAAGCTGTGCAAGGCTTGCAAAGTGTGGCTGAGCAATTCTGGTTGGCGCAAAAAATGGGCGTATTCCTGCAAAATATGCGCAACGCGTTGCGATAAATCTGTTTCCAGTAACACGCATTCGCCCTGATGCAATGCCTGAACCAGCGCAGTGGGCAAGGTGATTTTGCCAATTTTGTTGCTTTCCGCTTCGACATACACCGGGCGCGCCGGGTCAAATTTTTGCAGTGCCAATAGCAGTTGGCTATCAAATCGTTTCGGTGAAGGTTGCGGGCAATCAGGCAAGCTACCCAATACCGAGCCGCGATGTTGCGCCAGTGTTTCCAAATCCAAAACTTGCTGTCCGGCGGCACTTAATACGGCGAGCAAACGGCTTTTCCCTGAACCTGTTGGCCCACAAATCACTTGAAATTTAAATTGCGCCGGCAATATCGCCAACTTTGCCAGTACGTCGTGGCGATAACTTTTGTAGCCGCCATCCAACTTGTGCGCAGCCCAGCCGACTTGGTTAAAAACCAGGGTCATCGCGCCGCTCCGTTGTCCGCCGCGCCAGCAATAAATCAGCGGCTTCCAGGCTTTCTCGTACCCACAGAACCGTGTTTCTAAATGCTGGGCAATGTTTCTTGCCACCAGCGCCGCACCCACTTTACGGGCAGCAAACGGTGAAACTTGCTTGTAAAGTGTACCGACGGTGATGCGCTCTTCATTAGACAAGACCGGACAGTTGATTGCGCCCGGCAAATGGTCATCGGCATATTCGTCCGGCGTGCGCACGTCGATAATCTCGTCAAATTCCGCCAGCTGTGATAGGTTCGCGCTTCTTAAATACATAATTGAAAGAGCCAATGTCTAAAATTAAATTAACCCAATTGTCGCACGGTGGCGGTTGTGGCTGCAAAATTGCGCCCGCTTTGTTGCAAGAAATTTTAGGAGTGGCGCAGCAAAAAATGGCGTTCCCTAATTTGCTGGTCGGCACGGAAAACAGTGATGATGCCGCCGTGTATTGGCTGAATGAACAGCAAGCACTGATTGCCACCACGGATTTTTTTATGCCGATTGTCGATGATGCCTTTGACTTTGGGCGCATTGCCGCCACCAATGCCTTGTCCGATGTCTATGCGATGGGCGGCACGCCGATTATGGCGCTCGCGATTGTCGGGATGCCGATTAACACCTTGCCAGTGGAAACCATTCGCGCCATTTTGCACGGCGGCGAAGCCGTGTGCCAAGCGGCGGGGATTCCGTTGGCGGGCGGACATTCGATTGACTCGCCCGAACCGATTTATGGACTGGTGGCACTGGGCTTGGTGCATCCTGCACAACTAAAGAAGAACAACCAAGGACAGGACAACGACGTGCTGATTTTGGGAAAAGGGCTGGGCATTGGTGTGTTGGCAGCCGCGTTGAAAAAAGGAATTTTGTCGGCGGATGGTTACGGGCAATTAATTGCCACCACCACACAACTCAATGTAATTGGCAGCGCGCTGGCGGCGTTGCCAAGCATACACGCGCTCACCGATGTCACTGGTTTCGGGCTGGCAGGGCATTTATTAGAAATCTGCAGAGGCTCAAACTTGACCGCTGAACTAAGCTTTGCGCAGTTGCCGATTTTGTCTGAAGCCTTGCCCTTGGCGCAGCAAGGCATTGGTCCGGGCGCAATTGAGCGCAATCTAGCCAGTTACGGCGCAGAAATTGATTTTGCCGAGTCGCTGGAAACATGGCAACAACGCCTGTTAGCCGATGCGCAAACCAGCGGCGGTTTGTTGGTCAGTGTCGCACCTGACAATGCCCAGCACGTGTTGGGGCTGTTTCAGCAAGCCGGCTTTGCGCAAGCCGCCCGCATTGGCTCGCTGAAAACAGGCGCGCCTCGATTGCTGGTGAAGACTTAAGCGCAGCTGTAACTCTCATACACGCGTTGGAAGATGAATTTAAATTTAGCGGTCTTGAAAGGCGCATCCCCATTCGGTGCCTCTAAAAACTCAATGCTCGAAGCTAGCTAGGTGCGCGTAACAACTCTATACAACATAAGTTATACATAAGTAAGGAGTCATTTTTTGTGAGCAACGCCACATCGCGAAGTCAATTCTATTTTTAGCGCCGCACTAAAGTCATCTTGCCGACACCGATCAACACCGCATGAACTTTCCGAGTTAATCCTTCAGAAGCTGCTAATTTCATTTCTTTAAGCAACTTGATGAGATTGGCATGTTTTCTGCTTATTCTGACCTATGCCAAACTTTACCTTTCCCACTTTAGAGCATCTCGCAACCGCCGTGATTTTGTTGGATAACCAACTCCATGTGGTTTTTTTGAATCCTGCCGCTGAAGATTTGTTTGGATTAAGCCGAACCAATCTCATTGGACATTCGCTCAAAAACACCTTTCCTCAAGCAAATCAATTACTTGAAATCATTCATTCTGCGCTCTCCAACCGTGCCCGGCACATTGAGCATTTATTGATTATTGATACCCACGGTTACGCGCAAAAACACCACTTACATTGCACCGCAACCCCAGTCAATTTGGAAAATGAAGCGCTTTTGTTGGAATTTCATACCATTGACCGGCCGCTTAAGTTAGCGCGTGAAGAGCAAATGCTCGACCAAACTCAGGCGAATCGCCTGTTATTACGCAACTTGGCGCATGAAATTAAAAATCCCTTGGGCGGGATTCGCGGGGCTGCGCAATTGCTCGAGCAAGAATTAGACAACCCCAACTTACGCGAATATACCCAAGTCGTAATACAAGAGGCAGATCGCTTACGCTCTTTGATGGAAAAATTGCTTTCGCCACAGCTCGCGCCCCATTTTAGTGCGCTCAACATCCACGAAGTGCTCGAAAGGGTGCGCAGCGTGGTGTTGGCGGAAATTCCCGAGGGTTTAAAAATCCAACGCGATTATGATTTGAGCCTGCCCGATATTATTGGTGACAAAGAACAACTCATTCAAGTGGTGCTCAATATCGTGCGTAACGCGGCTCAAGCCATGAATGGGCGCGGGCAAATTATTCTGAACACGCGCATAACCCGCCAAGTCACATTGGTCAAAAAACGTCATCGTTTAGCGGTAATGTTGAAAATTATTGATAACGGCCCCGGCATTCCAGAACATTTGCGCGACAAAATTTTTTATCCACTGGTGTCGGGTAGAGCCGATGGCCATGGTTTAGGACTGACTTTAGCGCAAGATTTCGTCAGCCAACATCATGGCAGTATTGAATTTGAAAGCGAGCCCGGACTAACCTGTTTTACCGTAATTTTCCCCATCCCTTCTTTAGGAAAATCATCATGACACACGCCGTTTGGATTATTGACGACGATCGTTCCATTCGCTGGGTATTAGAAAAAGCCCTTTCCAAAGCGCAAATTGAATATCGAAGCTTTACCTCTGCCGATGAAGCCTTGGCAGAATTTCCCCATCAACTGCCTAAAATGGTGATTAGTGATATTCGAATGCCGGGCAGCAGTGGGCTGGATTTACTGCAAGTACTGCGCACTGAACAACCCAATTTACCCGTGATTATTATGACGGCGTACTCGGATTTAGAAAGTGCGGTCTCGGCTTTTCAGGGCGGCGCGTTTGAATACCTACCCAAACCCTTCGACGTCAATCATGCAGTCGAGTTAATTCGGCGCGCGCTAGAACAAGTCAACCGTAAGAATCCCGAAATGGTGGTGCAAAACGCCGTACCTGATATTTTGGGCCATGCGCCGGCCATGCAAGATGTATTTCGGGCGATTGGTCGCCTCGCGCAGTCCAACGCAACCGTGCTAATCAATGGTGAGTCAGGCACAGGAAAAGAATTAGTCGCGCAAGCGCTGCACCGCCACAGCGCTCGTGCCAATAAGCCTTTTGTTGCAATCAACACCGCAGCCATTCCCAAAGACTTATTGGAATCTGAGCTATTTGGCCACGAACGCGGGGCGTTCACGGGCGCCACCACTACGCGCCAAGGACGCTTCGAACAAGCCGAAAACGGCACGCTATTTTTAGATGAAATTGGCGACATGCCCGCAGAACTGCAAACGCGTCTATTGCGCGTCTTGTCTGACGGCAATTACTATCGCGTGGGCGGTCATCAACCGATCAAAGCCAACGTGCGCATCATTGCTGCCACCCACCAAAATCTCAATGATCGAGTTAAGCAAGGTCTTTTTCGGGAAGACTTATTTCATCGTTTAAATGTGATTCGCCTACAGCTGCCGCCGTTACGAGAACGGCGTGAAGATATTCCCTTGCTCACGCAATTCTTTTTACAGAAAAGCGCCCAGGAACTCAAAACCGATCAAAAAACCATCAGTACAGATGCGCTGAAACACCTTGCCGCACAGGACATTCCAGGCAATGTGCGACAACTGGAAAACCTGTGCCACTGGTTGACCGTGATGACGCCAACGCAACAAATTGAAATCACGGACTTACCGCCAGAATGGCGCGAAAAGCCGGTTACCATTAGCCACAATCAAGAATGGTGTGCCGCCTTAGCACAAGAAGTGGCTTTATTATTGCAACAAAATTCACCTGATATTCTCGACACCTTGACCAAACAATTTGAGCGCACTTTAATTACCCAAGCTCTGCAACAAACCGCCGGACGCCGCCAAGAAGCAGCCAGTTTACTGGGTATGGGCAGAAATACCTTAACGCGCAAAATTCAAGAACTTGGCTTGGAGGCCTTTTAACTGCGGAAAACCACTGATAAATTCCATTTATGGTCAGCCTTTCGACAGGCTCAGGAAGCCTGATTTTTCTGGTAGATGGATTTATTCTGTTAGACGCGAATCCCATCACTTTTTTTATTTTTTTTATCATACAATCAATGCCAGATCAGTTCTTCGCATTCTTTTTTTGCAAGAATTTATAACCCATTGATTATATGGAGTATTTTATGCAGCCATCCCAGGATAAAATAGAAGAAGTCAGCCAATTTTCCGGTCGAGTGCTGGTGGTCGATGATGACCGAGCGACGCGTGCCATTCACCGTTCTATTTTATCCAAACAATTTGACGTTGAAACTGCCAGTTCCGGTGAGGAAGCCTTAGCAATTTGCCAAAAACATTTGCCCGACCTAGTTTTGTTAGACGTGGAAATGGACGAACTGGATGGCTACGAAACCTGTCGAAGAATTCGTCTGTTTAGCGACTTGCCGATCATTTTTGCCACCTCCAAACAAAGTATAAGCGAGCATCTGAAAGCGTTTGATGTGGGCGGCGATGACATTATTACCAAACCGGCAGTACGTGAAATTTTGTTGAGGAAAATTGGACTGGCCATTCAAGCCCATCAAGAAAAAATTCAACTTCAGCAAGAGAAAAACTCGCTCCAGAATATGGCGATGAGCTTTTTATCCGCCATCGGAGAAAATGGCGTTTTGCAACAGTTTATGCAATCTAGCCTTACCTGCAGTTCGCCTAAAGATCTCGGGCATTTTCTGGTTGAAGCGATTCAGCGTTTTAATTTAGCGTGTAGCGTCCTGATTCGAGATCAACTTACCGCCACCATTTGGACGTCGCACGGCGCACCGAGCGAATTGGAAAAAACGATTTTGGAACAGTCTGCCAGCATGGGGCGAATCTTCCAATTTAAGCAACGACTGGTGGTGAACTACGACCGCGTTTCCGTTATTGTCACCAATATGCCGATTGAGGACAGCGATAAAACCGGTCGAATCCGTGATTACATCGCGATTCTGGCAGAAATGACGCACACCTTGTGTGAAAACGTCGATATGCGCCAATCATCGATGGCGCGGGCCGAACAGTTGCAAGTTGCCTTAACCACGGCGGTGGGCACCATGAAAGGGCTGCAAAAAACGGGGCGAAACGCCCAAGTTGATTCGCGATTGCTGCTAGAAGAAATGATTGATAACGTCGAAAAAACCTATTCTTGGCTGGGTACTTCCCGCAGCCAGGAAGAAAGTATCAGCAACACAATGCAGGCCTCCGTCGATAAATTTATTACCTTGCTCGAAGCAACCTCGCAAAATTCCAGCCAACAATTTGAAAAGGTGCTGAACGCACTCAACGCTGGGCACGTCGGTGGGGAGGTCGATTTGTTTTAGGGAAATACGGCTTTGGTTCGTTCGTGGTGCGCTTAGTCTGTCGAACTAAACCGGTAAAATCTATCCTTCCTTAAGTCCGACAGCCGCCTAGCTTTATTCGTTAAACCCAATCTTGCGGTACTAAAAATTTCTCGTATAACATTGCCTCTGGCGAGCCGGCTTCCGGCTGCCAGTCGTAGCGCCATTTCACCAGTGGCGGCATGGACAACAAAATTGATTCAGTGCGTCCATTTGACTGCAAGCCAAAAATGGTGCCCCGATCGACCACCAGATTAAATTCCACATAGCGACCACGCCGATACAATTGAAAATCACGCTCTCTTTCGCCGTAAGGCGTGTCTTTGCGTGCTTCTAGAAGTGGAATGTAGGCGGATAAATAATGATCGCCGACACTTTGTTGTATCGCGAAAGCCGTTTCAAAATCTGGTTCGCTAAGATCATCAAAGAAAATCCCTCCCACGCCGCGTGGCTCATTGCGATGTTTCAGGAAAAAATACTCATCGCACCATTTTTTATATTTTGCGTGCAAATCCCGACCAAAAGGATCAAGTGCGTTCCTACAAATTTGATGAAAGTGCTGCGCGTCTTCGATGAAACCATAATATGGCGTTAAATCCATGCCGCCGCCAAACCAGAAAATCACTTCGCCATCCGGTTTATGCGCCATAAACATGCGCACATTGGCATGACTGGTCGGTGCATAAGGATTGCGCGGGTGCATTACCAAAGAGACGCCCATGGCTTCCCAACGACAGCCCGCTAATTCAGGGCGATGTCCAGTCGCAGAAGGGGGCATTTTGTCACCTTGCACATGGGAAAACGCCACGCCGCCGCGCTCCAACACATTACCTTCTTCAAGAATGCAGCTCATGCCTTCACCTTTGCCAATGCCACCGCTGCCGGTTGCACGTTGCCAAGTGTCGCGTATAAACGGTTTTCCATCCACTTGTTCCAAACGAGTGACAATTAAATTTTGTAGTTGTAATAAATAGGTTTTGACTGCGCTGCTGTCCATTTTTTCTCTCCCGTTAGTGACGCACAATTCTATCATCCTGCCAGGTTCGGATGGTTGACGGCTGCTTCCGTTTTCCCACTTGCCCTTGAATCACCCACACTTGTTTGCCAAACATCCGTTGACATTCTGCCGCCGTTTTTGTGGGACGCTGCCCGCTGCGATTGGCGCTGCTGGATACCAATGCTGCGCGCCAGGTTTGACACACTTGTCGCACCAAAGGATGCGCGCTGAGCCGCACCGCTAAGGTTGCATGGTTGCCACGTAGGCTGCGCGGACAACTGGGTTTCGCCGGCATTAAATACGTCACCGCGTCTGACGGCGTATTTTTTAATCTTAATTGCTGAATATAATCAATTGGTTGTATATATTTTGTTAATGAAGCATAGTCCGCCGCAATCACGATCAAGCCCTTGCGTTGCGGTCGTTTCTTCAACTTCAATAAGCGTTGCACCGCCAAACGGTTGTTCGGGTCGCAGCCCAAGCCGTAGCAAGATTCAGTGGGATATGCAAGCAATCCGCCTCGGCGCAAATGGGCCGATAGCTGGCGCGCATTGCGCATTAAGCGGGCAGCGATTACCATCCCGCTCTCGCTAATTTAGCCATTACCACTCGCATGGAAATGCTCTCAAAACCACTGTTGCTCACCTCGCTGTTGCTAATTTTATCGAATGTTTTCATGCTGTTCGCTTGGTATGGTCATCTCAAAAATTTCGCTCACTCACCGTGGTACGTCGCCGCGCTGGCGAGCTGGGGCATTGCCTTATTTGAGTATTTATTACAGGTTCCCGCCAACCGCATTGGCATTAGCGAGATGAACTTAGGACAGCTGAAAATTTTGCAAGAGGTCATTACCTTAACTGTCTTTGTGCCCTTTGCCGTTTTGTATATGAATCAACCGCTTAAAATGGATTATTTGTACGCAGCCCTATGTTTATTAGGCGCGGTGTATTTTGTTTTTGTTGGCACGGGTAAATAAATTGATTCGGCTTGGCGGAATCCTTCGCTTGTCTCAGTGAAGTTTTGTCGGGTCGGGTGATTCTAAGTGATTGATTTATTTAATATTTTTTTCATCGTGACTGAACAAGACTGCTCTGAGTTTATCGACAGGATGTGCGCTGATCAGGGCTTGATTCCCTTGCTGCCACGGCCTTGAATTGTGGGGCAATCTGACCGGAATGTATCAGCGCTTCGTTCAATCCGCGTTGGCTTAATACTGCCGCGTTGCTGCCACCTGCGCCAATTCCAGCAACGCTGTTTTGTAGAGTGAAGCTGGAAAATCAGCAATTGCCCTACACGCCAAATCAGCTTGTATTTGAGCCTGATTGCGAGTGTGCGCTAACGCACCGGTTTGCTGAACGATGGCAAGCACTTGATCAAAGCGCTGCAAATCACCTTGCTCAATCGCCTCGCGAATCACCGTCGCTTGTGCCGCCGTGCCTTGCTGCATGGCATAAATCAACGGTAAAGTGGGCTTGCCTTCCGCTAAATCATCCCCTAAATTTTTGCCAATCTCGTGCGCATCACCCGAATAATCCAGCACATCATCTACCAACTGAAAGGCCGTACCGAGATGCATTCCATATTTTGCCGCCGCCGCTTCAGTGGTCGCATCCTGCTGCGCCAAAATTGCGCCTAGCCGCATGGCCGCTTCAAACAACTTTGCCGTTTTTCGGTGAATCACCTGCAAATAGTTTTCGGCATCGACATCGGCATTGTTGCAATTGAGCAGCTGCAGCACCTCGCCCTCAGCAATCACATTCGTCGCTTCGGCCAACGTTTGCATCACCCGCATCTCGTTCGATTCCACCATCATTTGAAAGGCGCGTGAATATAAGAAATCGCCAACCAATACGCTGGCGGCATTTCCAAATAATGCGTTCGCCGTTTCGCGGCCTCGGCGCAAGGCAGATTCATCCACCACATCATCGTGCAACAAGGTTGCCGTGTGAATGAATTCGACTACCGCCGCCAACTCGTAATGAAAAACTCCTTTATAATCAAATAGTTGCGATGACAATACCACCAGGGCGGGACGTAAGCGTTTTCCGCCGCTGCTAATAATGTATTCACCCACTTGACTGACTAGTGCCACGTCAGAATGCAAGCGCGTGCGAATTACCTGATCCACCGCTGCCATATCGGCCGCTAATAATTGATTGAAATTTTTGAGTGACACGGTCTATCCTAAATTTGAAAAACAAGATGGCGATGGCTTCGCTCTTTTGTGAGTGAGCATTGTCGCACAAATCGGTTAAATGCGAGAAACCAGCGCCGCTTTACGTACTAACCATCCGCCTGTTAGCACACTGGTGAGGCATACCATTTCAACATAATGTGCCGGTGCGAGGCTATCCACGGTTATCCCTAAGCTGACGATAATCGGGGTTAAACCACCAAACACCGCATACGCAACATTGTACGAAAAAGACAAGCCAGTAAACCGAATTGGAGCGGGAAAAGCGCGCACAGCTATGCTAGGAATCACGCCGACCACGCCCACGCAGAAGCCACACAGTGCGTATAGATACTGGATATTTTCAGGGGTAAGTGCCAATTGCTGATAGAAAAACTCTGAACTGAGCGCCAGCAGAAAACTGCCTAAAATCAATACTTTAGCCGCACCAAACCGATCTGCCGCCGCCCCATAAACCACGCAACCGGCAATCAAAAATAGCACCGCAACACTGTTTGCCTGCAAGGCAAGCGGCGCGGGGATAGCAAATAATTTTTGAATCAGCGTTGGCGTCATCAATATCATCACCACGATTGCCGCCGACAATTGCCAAGTTAACAGCATCGTCAGAATAATTGCTGAACGCTGCTCGCGCAGCACTTGTCGTAGCGGAACTTCGTTGGCAAGTTGTTGTTTTGCTTTCATTTCCATAAAAACTGGGGTTTCATGCAGCCACTGACGCAACCACACTGAAACAAGCCCAAACACCCCGCCTACTAAAAAAGGGATGCGCCAGGCTTCTGCCATAATTTGCGCTGCCGTGTAGTGCTGGTGAATCGCCATTGCCATCAACGAGCCAAGCAAAATTCCCGCCACCAAACCCGCCGTCAACACGCCGCAGGCCAGCCCAATTTTGTTCTCCGGTGCGTGTTCTGACACGAATACCCACGCCCCCGGCACTTCGCCCCCGATAGCAGCCCCCTGTAACACTCTTAATAACAGCAAGGCAACCGGTGCCATTAGACCAATCTCTACATACGTTGGCAATAAACCAATTGCCAGCGTCGGTAACGCCATTAGAAAAATACTCAACATAAACATATACTTACGCCCAACCAGATCCCCAAAGTGCGCCATAATCACACCGCCTAAGGGGCGGGCTAAATAGCCTGCCGCAAAAATGCCAAAGGTTTGCAATTGCCGCAACCAATCCGGCATATCGGGCGGGAAAAATAATTCCCCGATGACCGCCGCGAAAAATACAAAAATGATGAAGTCGTAGAACTCGAGCGCACCACCGAGCGCAGAAAGTAGCAATGTTTTAGCGTATTGAGGAACTTGCACGTTAGTCAATTAGGACGTTAATTTGGCGTTGTTAAAATTGAGAGCAGTTCGAGCCCATCTAAATTCTAGCGATATCACCGGACGAGTCTTGGCAGTGCTATCTCTTTGAACGACGGCCGCTATTTTCTAAATCGCAGCTTAAATCGTTGTTTTTAAACGGCAGCTTCACGCAGTCCATTCAATTTTAG
Source organism: Gallionellaceae bacterium (assembly GCA_036171275.1). Taxonomy (GTDB): domain Bacteria; phylum Pseudomonadota; class Gammaproteobacteria; order Burkholderiales; family Gallionellaceae; genus PALSA-1006. The sequence goes on from JAVHQT010000092.1 coordinate 12,251, forward strand.
CGCTGCCCAGCCGTGGTTACCTACATTACCGCCCTTCAGTCCCTTGATAATAAAAAGTGACTGGTTTTAGCCTGCTTGGTAGCGATTTAGAGAAACCGTCTGTGTTTCTTTATATTACTGATAAACGTCCTGATATTTTAGGCGTTTAATTATAAGCTATTGAATTTATTCATATTTTTATCAAAACCCAATAGTTCTCCGTGTTCGATGTCGAAATACCAAGCGTGCAGGGTTAATTTCCCGCTGGCAACTCGTTCTCGCACCCATGGAAAAGTCATTAAGTTATCGAGTGAAACCAAAATTGCGCGTTGTTCACAGGCTTGCAATTGTTCTGCCAGTGCCGCTCTAGGCATTTCTGCTATCACGCTGGCGCGGGCGCTTTCGGCCAGACTCATCCAATCGCCCAGATATGAATCCGCTTGGCTCAAACCGCCCTCGCTCAACAAGGTATGGATACCGGCGCAATGCGCGTGCCCGAGCACAATAATATGTTCCACACCCAGAATGCGAAGGGCATATTCAATCGCTGCACTGGTTCCGTGGTGTCCTGCGCGGCTTTCTACCGGCGGAACCAGATTACCAACATTGCGAATGACGAATAAATCGCCCGGTGCGCAATCCAGCACCAACGCGGGATCAACGCGGGAATCACAACACGCCACCACTAAAATTTTCGGTGTTTGCCCTTGTTTCACCAGTTGCAAATACAGGCTGTCGTGTTGGTCAAAGTGACGCTGACGAAAGCGCTGAAAACCTTGCACTAATTGCTGCGGTGACGAACTCATGCGCCCGTCAATAAGCGTTGTGCTTCGTGGTATTTATCCGCTGTTTTTTGCAGAACGTCGGCCGGAATGCGCGGTGCCGGTGCTTGTTTATTCCAACCCGAATGCGTTAGCCAGTCCCGCACAAATTGCTTGTCGTAGCTAGGTGGATTGCTGCCCACTTGATACTGGTCGGCGGGCCAAAAACGCGAGGAATCCGGTGTGAGCGCTTCATCAATTAAGTACAGTGTGCCGGCGTCATCCACGCCAAATTCAAATTTCGTGTCAGCAATAATAATGCCTTTGCTGGCTGCGTAGTCTGCGGCTTGTGTGTACAGCGCGAGGCTGGCTTTTTTTACCGCCTCAGCTTGTGCTGCTCCCAGCAAATTTTGCGCTTCGGCATAAGAAATATTTTCATCATGCTCACCAACAGCGGCTTTGCTTGAAGGCGTGAACAGCGCTTCCGGCAATTTCTGTGCTTCTTGCAGCCCTTCTGGCAAGGCAATGCCACATACGCTGCCGGTTTTTTGGTAATCCTTCCAACCTGATCCGACCAAATATCCGCGCACAATCGCCTCCAGCGGCAGGGGTTTTAGTTTTTTCGTTACGAAAGAACGACCACGCACTTGCGCGCGATCTGCATCGGTTTTCACCACCGCTTCTGGGTCAATGCCGGTTAAATGATTGGGAATCACTTGGCTGAGTTTTGCAAACCAAAAATTAGAAACCGCCGTCAGCACCTTGCCTTTGCCGGCAATTGGGTCCGGCAAAATAACATCAAACGCGGATAAACGATCAGTTTGCACAATCAACAAATGGTCGGCATCCACCTCATACAAATCCCGAACCTTGCCGCGATGCAAAAATTTCAGACTGGTGAGATTAGATTCATGCAGAGCAGACATATAAGCCTTTGATTATAAAGAAGATAAAGTGATGGCGGCAATTTGCGTTGCTTGTTGCTGCCGATACGCTTTCAGTTTTTGCGCTAAATTTGCATCCGTTAACGCCAGCACTGACACCGCAAATAATCCTGCATTGGCTGCGCCCGCTTCGCCGATGGCAAAGGTGGCGACCGGAATGCCTTTGGGCATCTGCACGATAGCCAGCAAAGAATCCATGCCTTGCAAATATTTGGACGGCATGGGCACGCCCAAGACAGGCAAGATGGTTTTTCCGGCAATCACGCCCGCCAAATGTGCTGCGCCTCCGGCACCGGCGATAAAAAACTGCACACCTTGCGCGCTCATTTCTTCAATGTACTCAAGGAGTAAGTCAGGGGATCGGTGCGCAGAAATAACGCGAGCATCGAACGCCACGCCGAAATCTTGTAAAGCGCGTGCCGCTTGCTGCATGATTTCCCAATCGTTGCGACTGCCCATGACAATGGAAACTAAAGGCTTGCTCATGCTGTTTTCTCTTGATAACTTTGCCACAGACAAGCTCAAATTAACACGGTCACCCGACGCAACTTGGTGCCACTTACGCCTGAGGCCATCTTGGAATTGGAACGTACCCTACACCTACCAAGCCAGTATAAATCACCTAACTCATTGATTTTAAAGTATTTTTAGGCTTTTCATTTGCGCAAGAAAGACGCATAGGGAATCAGCCTGTGCGAATCCGTATTTATCGGTAGCAAATTTTATTTTAGACGTAACAACGCCCTCGTTTCCGAGGGCGCTGCGGGCTATTTACAGGCCTTGATGATAACTCACCACGCGCTCAACTTCATTTTTTGAACCCAAAATGACTGGCACACGTTGATGCAGACCTTCCGGTTGTACGTCCAAAATGCGCTGACGACCTGTGGAACTAACGCCACCGGCTTGTTCAACAATAAAGGACATTGGGTTAGCCTCGTAAAGCAAACGCAATTTGCCAGCCTTTCCTTTTTCTTTATTATCAAACGGGTACATGAAAATCCCGCCACGCGTCAAGATGCGATGCACTTCGGCGACCATTGAAGCCACCCAACGCATATTGAAATTCTTTTCGCGTCCGCCGTCTTTACCTTTCATACATTCATCAACGTATTTTTGAACAGGCGCTTCCCAATAGCGCTGATTCGACATATTGATAGCGAATTCGTTAGTGTCGGCTGGAATTTGCATATTCGGGTGCGTCAAGAAGAAATCGCCCACGTCACGGTCGAGCGTAAAGCCATTTACGCCATGACCGGAAGTCAACACCATCATGGTATTCGGGCCGTATAACGCATAACCGGCGCACACTTGTTTGGTTCCTGGTTGCAAGAAATCGGCTGCAACTGGATTCTCAACGCCATCGGGGCAACGCAAAATAGAAAAAATCGTACCGACTGAAATGTTCACGTCGATATTGGATGAGCCATCCAAAGGATCGAAGGTAATCAAGTACTTGCCTTTAGGATACTTCGCTGGAATCGGATACACGTCATCCATTTCTTCGGACGCCATCCCAGCCAAGTGACCCGACCATTCGTTGGCTTTAATGAATACTTCGTTGGTAATAATGTCGAGTTTCTTTTGGGTCTCGCCTTGGATGTTTTCGCTGCCTGCGCTGCCCAACACGCCGATTAATGCGCCTTTGTTCACGTCATGTGCGATTTGTTTGCAAGCCGAAACGACGTCACTTAACAAACCGGTAAAATCGCCACTTGCATTTGGAATTTGACGTTGTTCTTCGATAATAAATTGAATCAGACTCTTGCTCATGCTGCTTCCTCCCTAGTTGTTAGAAATATGTGACGCTTGGATTTTACCCGTTTTCAGTGGGTTGCTGCTTAGTATTACTTCACTAATGCGATAAATAATTGCGGCAGACGCTCCGGTAAACTGGCAATGTTATCAATCACCGCATAATGTTTACCAAATATATCCGCCACATAGGCATCTGCTTTCGGATCAAGGTTAATGCAATACGTATAAATCGCCTGCTGACCCATTTCGCGCACTGCCATGCGGGCATCTTCAATCAGCAGTCTTGGATCGTGCGTATCAATGTCGGCGGGTTCACCGTCAGTTAAAATCAGCAACAGTTTTTTATCGGCCTCTTGATGCGCCAAATAATGACCAGCATGACGAATCGCTGCGCCCATTCGGGTGGAGTAATTCGCTTCCATGCCCGCCAATCGCCCTTTCACCTCGTCATTCCACGGCTCTTTATAGCCTTTAAAATGCCAGAAACGCACGTTGTGCCGGGTATCCGAATGGAAGCCGCCAATCGCCAACGGATCGCCCATTTGATCCACTGCCCACGCCAATATCGACACCGCTTCTTGGCTCAATTCCAACTTGGTTTGGGTAGAACCTTCCGGAATATCAGCCAACGACGCCGACAAATCGAGCAGCAAAGAAATTGCAACGCTGCGCCCGTCATGGCGATGACTCATATTGATGCGCACATCCGGCTGCGCCCCGCTCTTAAAATCAATCAGCGAACGCACCGCCACATCCAAATCCAACTCCGCGCCTTCTTCTTGATAGCGAATGCGCACCTTGTTTTGCGGTTTGAGTAAGTCTATGATTCTTTTGAGTTTTTTTGCCAAGGCGCTATGTTTTTCTAGCAAACGGTCAATCTCGCTCGCCTTGCCTTGCGGCTGCAAATGTTCATACAAACTCACCCAATCGGGGCGGTAATGTTCGGCGCTGTAATCCCATTCTGGATAGAGACGCGGCGGCACTTTAAATTCTGCTTCCTCTTCCATTGGCGGCCGAGGTTTTTCATCAAAAGTTTCCTCGTCACCCTCTTCGATAAACACCCACATCATGCGGTTATCGTCGCGATAACTAACTTCGGTATTATTAAAATACACTTTTCCAAATGAATCGCTTGGCACTTTGCTTTCTGCAATAAATTGCACACCCAACAGCTGGATATCCGCCGTGCGTGAATTGTCTTTTTTCATTAACTCATTGAATTTATTGACATATTTTACAATCAATGGCGTTTGATAGCCATGATGATTGTCCAGCAAGGCACGCGACAAAATCGCTAACCGATGGCGGATATACGATACGCCAGCATCGTGCACTAAATTTTCATTTGGAATCGGATGCAGCTTGCACCACAAACTGCGCAGCCCCGGCAACGCCTGCAAGGTCAGATATTCCACACGCGCATCTTCAAAAACCTCCACCGCCATCCGCTGAAACGGACTCAGATTGTCGGCGATGATTGGCGTAGTCCAGCGTCGATGGGCGCTTAAATGCGCCAACAGCGCGCGATAACGATCAATACCGCGCACGCCATTCGGCAAATCATCATACACATCGGGTAAGTGCAAACCTTGTCCGCTCAGGTACGGCATCGGTTTGCGCAACTCGTCAAAGTCCAATGAATATGGCATAAATTGCAGGTCATGCAACCATAAGCCATGCAAATACAAATCCAACTTGCGCTCTACATCACTCAATAACGTGCCGTGCCGTTCGCGTTGCAGCACCGCCCGACTGTCTGCGGTTTTAATTTGAAAATAGTCGCGTTGATGTTCTGGGTCGTTCGGATACGCCAACACGCCATAATCCACCCAATTTTTAATCCCCCCTAAGGGCAACTGACTGAATAAATGCGGCACGCTATTCAGAAAATCGGGCAAGCATTCACTCGGATACATGGCATCAATGCCATGCACTTTCGGACTGCTGCGCAGCCCAGTTTGCACCACCAAATTTAAATATTCGGTGAATAATTCGCGACTTTCTAAGGCGCGTGCGGCCGACACCAAACTCTGCAAAAAGGATGGAATCGCTTTGCTATTCGGCGATTTTGCCAAGGTGCGGGTAAAACTCACCACCTCTTCAATCACGGCCTCACCCAACAAAGCAGCGACTTGTGGCATCGCTTCCAGAAACTCCAACACCGTTTCTTCGCCGCGCCCCATTTTGTAAATCGCGTTTGCGCCCAAAATATAGGTATCAATACCTTCCGCGCTCAAATGCTCGCGCGCAGCAACCATGCAATCATCAAACACCGCTTGGACGCGTTTGAAATTACAGTTCAGTTTTTCACGTTCTTCGGCAGTTGCAATCATTTTTGTCGATATCCAAAATCTTAAAAGCTTTCTGCAAATTGTGCTGCTTGCTCAAATTAAAACTAAATTCAAAACAACTTTCGTTTGTTTTTAAGGCTTTAATCTGCGGATCAAGCGTTCGCTTTATGCCTCAAATACCGCATCAATCGCGTGATCCAGCGTATCGCGAATATCGGCATCATCGGTAATCGGACGCACCAGCGCCATGCGACAGGCATCGCGTGGCGCAATACCTTGCTGAATTAAGGTGGCGGCGTACACCAGCAAACGCGTCGAAATCCCTTCGTCTAGACCGTGCCCTTTTAACTTGCGCGCCACTTCGCCGATTTTGACCAGCTTGCTTGAAACCTCGCTGCTAATGCCGGTTTCTTTGCTGACAATGGCGATTTCAACGTCCACTTTTGCGTAGTCAAATTCCAGCCCGGCAAAGCGTTGTTTGGTGGATTGCTTCAAGTCTTTCATCAGATTTTGATAGCCGGGATTATAAGAAATCACCAATTGAAAATCTGGGTGTGCTGCCACCAACTCACCTTTTTTATCCAACGGCAAGGTGCGTCTATGGTCGGTCAAAGGGTGAATGACCACCGTGGTGTCTTGGCGCGCCTCAACGATTTCATCCAGATAGCAAATCGCGCCATAACGCGCAGCCAAAGTCAGTGGACCATCTAGCCAGCGCGTGCCATTGGCATCTAGCAAATAGCGACCAACCAAATCGGACGCCGTCATATCTTCATTGCAAGCTACTGTTATTAAAGGCTTATTTAACTTCCATGCCATGTGCTCCACGAAACGTGATTTACCACAACCGGTTGGGCCTTTTAGCATCACCGGCAGGCGCGCGTTATAAGCCGCTTCGTATAGCGCCACTTCGTTGCTTTGCGCTTGATAGAACGGCTCTTTAGAAATTTGGTATTGCTTAATATCGAACATCGTACTCATGCTGCTCTCCCTGTTTTCGGGTAAAAATCTAGTGACAACTCAACTGTTTGGGATAAAAAAACCCCTGCAAGAAATGTCCGGCAGGGGTTTCGGTTAAACAGCGCTCGTCTTACTTGTGAACACCGAGTTTTTGACGCCATCCAGGGAAAATCTTGTCGGCATCTTTAGGGAACGACTCGAAAGCGCGTGCAAATTCTTTATGCTCTTTTGCGTATTCGACTGGGTCGGCACCGGCTTTCCAGCATTCATACGATTGACGCAAAGAAATCGCGCCGGCTGCGGGAGAATCAATGTGACCGTAAGCGCCGCCACCTGCAGTGTTAATCACGTTGCCGTGCCCGAGGTTTTGGAAGAAACCTGGCAGACGCAAAGCATTCATACCGCCAGAGATAATTGGGGTGGTAGGTTTCATACCATACCATTCTTGGTGATAGAACGGACCTTGGCAGCTATCACGCTCAATCATGTAGGCGATCACTTTGTCATCTTTACCGCCTTCCATCTTACCGAAGCCCATGGTGCCGACGTGAATACCGGAAGCACCTTGCAGACGAGACATTTTAGCCAGCACAAAAGCGGTGTAGCCGCGCTTGGACGAAGGCGATGTAACCGCGCCGTGACCAGCACGGTGGAAGTGCAAGTATTGGCTTGGATATTGACGACGTGCAGTGGTAATCATGCCAGGACCACCGACATAACCGTCCACCAAGAACGCGACTTTATCGGCATCTGAACCGAATGTTTCCAAAGCGAAGTCAGCACGAGCGCACATTTCATAGTGGTCATCGGCAGTAATGTTCATCGAGAACAATTTAGCTTGACCCGTTTCGTCTTGAGCGCGTTTCAGTGCGTCATGGACGAGCGGCAATACTTTCTTGATCGGGCAAAATACTTGGTTACCTTGAGGCTCGTCGTTCTTGATGAAATCGCCGCCCAACCAAAATTGATACGCCGCATTCGCGAAAGGTTCAGGACGCAGACCCAATTTAGGTTTAATAATGGTGCCCGAAATGTAGCCGCCGTTAACAACTGGGCGACCCAAAATGCGCCACAAGTCAGAAATGTCTTTTGCAGGACCGTCAAACAATTGCAGCATACGGGGCGGAATATAGAAATCTTGCATTTGCAGATTTTCGATGTCGCCCATGCCTTGATTGTTACCAATAGTCAAGGTTAGGAAAGAAACGATCATGGCACGGCCGTCGATGACGTTACGGTCAAACAAGTCATTCGGATAAGCCACTTTCATAATGCCTTTGGCTTCGTCGATTTCGTACACCAGCGCATCAACGCCTTTGGTGAAATCATCGGTGGTTGACACTTCAACATTGGTACCGGTAGATGATTCAGCGGCGATATGTGATGCTGCCTCAAGATAGCCCACACCCGCCATTGGCGTCATGGTGTAGGCAACTAAAATGTGACCGCCGTTTTTAATGAGTTCGGCTTCTTTAAGGTCTAGATTTGAATAACGAGCTGACTGATCCATGCTTCCTCCTGATTAGTAAACAATTGAGATACAACGGTGCAAACTATAAATGCGGCTGACTATAAATAACAGTCAAACTTTTTTATTGGAACCATAAGAAAATCTTATAGTCTTTGATTACAATACCAAGACCATGCTAAATCTAACATTGCGCCAACTTCAAGTTTTTGCCACTGTCGCACGGCACTTAAGTCACTCCCGTGCGGCGCGCGAATTGTATCTGAGCCAGCCCGCAGTTTCCATGCAAATTAAGCAGCTCGAGCAAAATATTGGGCTGCCTTTGTTTGAGCAAACGGGCAAGCAATTACATCTAACCGAGGCCGGGCGCGAAATGCTGCATTACAGCCTAAGCATCACGCAGCAAATTACTGAAATGAATCAAGTATTTAACGCAATGAAAGGTTTAGAGCAGGGCGAATTAAACATAGCCGTTGTTAGCAGCGCTAATTATTTTATGCCGCAACGACTGGCGCAATTTATTCAAGCGCATCCCAAAATTCAGGTGAATTTATCGGTCGCCAACCGCGACAGCGTGTTGAAGCAAGTAATCGAAAATACCGCCGACTTCGCGATTATGGGACAACCGCCCAGCGGCACCGAAATGCGCGCCGAATCGTTTATGGAAAACCCACTGGTGGTGATCGCGGCGCCGTCGCATCCGCTGGTGACGGCCAATAAAATTCAGCCAACGCAACTCGTCAATGAAACTTTCTTATTACGCGAACGCGGTTCCGGCACACGCGGCGTGGTGGAACGGTTTTTTGCCAGTCACCACTTACCTTTGCCGCGCAATATGGAAATGGACACCAACGAAGCAATCAAACAATCGGTACAAGCCGGCATCGGCATCGGCATTATTTCGCGGCATGGCATTGAATTAGAATTAGAAACGCAACGTTTGGTGGTGCTTGACGTGGCGCATTTTCCCATCGTGCGTCACTGGTACATTGTGCATCGTAAAGATAAGCGCCCATCGCTGGCTGCAGTGGCTTTTGAAGGTTTCTTGCTCGAAAATGTAAGTGTTTGATTATATTGAACTTATTGAATAATTGTCACGGCAATCACCCGTTCGGCATAGCCTTCACTGCCAGCCGAACCGACCGCCGCAGAGGCGCTTAATTCATACGACCAACGGGTTATTCCATCTTCATTATAAAAAACGGCACCGGTACTACAACTGACATTGACAGTAAATGCATTCAGTGGCGCATCCGGCAGCGCAATGGTTTGATTGGTTGAGCCCGCTTGGCAAGCACTGGCAAATGTCCGAGGAACACTGCTTTGAATAATCTGGAACGCGCCCCATTCAATCCCCGCCCGCGCGGCTTGATAGGCACGTTTTCCGATCACATCCATGGCGTCCGTTTGATGCTGTGCCGCAGAAATCGTCAGCGCAAAAGCGCCCATCGCGGCAATCACCACCAATAAGAAAATAGCGGTGACTAAACTAAATCCACCTTGTCTTTGTAAATTTTTCATGGGGCATTATTCACATGAATTTCTTCATACAAACTCACGGTCTCCTGACTTTTAGTCACGCTCAGCTTTACCGCCAACAGGGCATTTCGCCCATTCGCCACGTCATAATCAAAAGCACACGCGCTGACGTTATTCGCCAAAATGGCGCTAGAACCCAATGTTGGCAAAACTTGCGCCGAATTAAACCCATAATTCCAATACCGAATCAGTTGCGCCTGACCGTCGCCGCTGGCACTTAGGGTATTCAACGTGCCGACACACGCATACGTGACGGCATTTTGCGTGCCCTCCACAGTCTGAAAGCGCTGACTGTCCAGCATCGCCGATGGCGGCAACGCAACTGTAGAAGCAAAATGGACAGTGGCAGCATTGGCGCTCGAGGTCGCAATGACGCGTCGCACCGCCGACGCCGCCGCCACATCCAAATACGGCAAGCTGCCATCCGACTGCGTACTGCCGATCACGATTGAATCACCAACCGCCACCGAAATCGGCGCGCCAATAATTTCAAAACACGTATCAATCGTAGCAAAGTCCAATACATCTTCAGCTACCGTGCCACCACATTTTGCAGTCGCCGTGCCCCTAGTATCCAAGATGCCACGATAACGCCCGCCATTTTTAGTGGGGATAAATTCCACATAAGTTGCGCCCAATGGGGTGGGCAAACGGATGCTATTGGGTACCGCCGTGCGAATATCACGAGAAAGTCGCTGAAACGCACCATCGGCAATATCAGTCAACTCTGCCCGCCGCGCCACATCAATATATTGCTTCATCGGTGCTTGCAAGAAAATCGCCACAATCCCGCCAATAATGCCGGTCAGCACCATGACAATAATCATTTCGATTAAGGTAAAGCCAGTTTGCGCGGTGCGGTGCAGGCTCATCAATATGCCGTCCGATAGCCCATCACACTGATCGCATCGCCATTGGGCGGCGTGACAGTAACGGTAATGCGCACCGCGCTGGCAGCAGGCGAACCAATCGTCACTGGAGACGCTGCCAACACGCTGACCGAATAATTGCTCAAGATTGCACCATTGAAGGTTGAAATACCGCTCGCGCTACTCATGGTAAAGCCGTTGTAGTCAGTAATCACATGGTATTCGATGTTGCGATTACTGGCGCTGACCAGATTGGTACTGGGCACACCCGATTCAGGATTGACGTCTTGCGCCTCAATTTCCTCCAGCAACGACTCCGCAATCGCCAAGGTTTGTTTGTGCATCATCGGGTCGGCGCTACTTTTAGCCACCGTATTCATTACCGACAAAATGCCGATTAGCGCGGTGCTGACAATCACGATAAACATGATTAACTCAATCAGGCTAATACCACGCTGATTGACAATATTCAATTTAAACAATGGGTTAATGAACATAACCCGTTTCATGTTCAATCAAAATCGTCGTAATTCCCGCAGTCGCGTCGCCCACAGTTAAAGAATCTTGCGCTGCATTGGCCACACCCAGTGAATTAACTGGGCGGCCGAGCGCATCAAAATAAATCGTTTTGGCGGTTAAGGTCACGCTGCTAGGATTGGCACAAGTCAGACTGTAATTCACCACGCGCAAGGTGCAGTCCGAACTATTCGCGGAATTGCTGCTGATCGCCACTTGAATTTGATGGCGTTGCGCGATAGCGCTTTTTTGCCCGTAACGTAAAGCAGCCTTAATCTGATCGGCAGCGCCTTGCGCCTGAAACATAGACGTGTTGAGCAATTTTGGCATGGCTGCCACGGCCAACACCCCAACGATAATCATCACGGTGATTAACTCAATCAGCGTAAATCCTTGCGTGAACTTATTCATTTTATTCAAATAAATCATAATGATAGCTCAATTTGTACAGGGAACGTACGCCACGGCAGACGCGCCGCTGGAACTGATGATAATGCACTGCAGCACGCCGCCAATAGAGCAGATTTTATGGGTTCCGCCCGTAATTTGATATTCATTATTCGCGACTGCGGTGGCCGATACCAACGTCATCGAACCATTAAACATAATGGCTTGTCCCGCCAAAACGCTGCTGCCCGTTCCGGCACACGCATCGGTGGTATCACTGATTGCGGTTCCTAAGGTTGAATTTGTTTTCATGCGGGCATAGTTCATTTCACCGGCAGAAGCCACTGCGCCCGCAACCGCTTTGACTGCGGCATACTGCGCATCCGTTTGTAGATTGACGAACTTTGGCATCGCAATTGCCGCCAAAATTCCAAGAATGACGATGACAACGATTAACTCAATCAAGGTAAAACCTTGTTGTTTCATAGTGTAAGTTCGATTGAAAAGATATTTTTTACCCTAAAAACAAGGGAGGTCAAGCCTCCCTTGTTTTGCTCAATGCAGATAAAAACAATTAATTGATGGCAGGCACATAAGCCACAGCAGAGGCTGTACTTAAAGTTGCGTCGGCGACAGTACAATCAGGAACGATACCACTAACGGCATATCCGGTGGGAAAAGCGCCTCCTTGCATCATTGCACCTAAAGTGGAACACGCCACCCCGGCTCCCACTGCGCTGGTTGCCACTGTGGATGCATAAGCAGTACTGGTTGTCCCTAAAGAACGCGCACCGTAGTTAATCGTACCGGCAGAACTCAATGCGGCTGCCACACCTTTAACCGCAGCGATTTTTGCATCACCGCTCATATCCATAAATTTTGGCAACGCAGTGGCGGCCAAAATACCCAAAATCACAATCACCACGATCAATTCGATCAAAGTAAAACCCTGTTGTTGTTTCATTTTTATCTCCTAAGATTGAAGCCGCAGCCTCGTTAAGTTAAGTCCAACGCTTGAAAGCTCGATGCCGCAGCACTTCGCTGACTTAAACGCAGGCGCAATGTAGTGTAAATAAAACATGGGTGCAAGTATTTTCACGCGAAAAACCCAAGCAAGGCGCAAGGAACATGCTGATTTATTGAGGATTTTCATTCACCCAAATAATCCTTTAGCCTCAAGCCGTTCGCCCTGATCCAGACGAAGGGCTCCCCACGCACGGCTTTTTAGCTCCAATCTTCCTAATGGATTATCTGGGATTAAATTACTTCGCCCAATAAATCAGCAAAATCCAAATATACAAACTGCCCATCAGTAAAAAAACGCCGACTTGCTGGGCGTAGCGAAAGGTAAATTCATCCACCTTTGCAGATTCTGGCAGGGGGTTGCGCAATAAAATCATTTGGTTTGCACTCTGCTCAAATTCGCGCAACAAGCTGGGACGGAACAAAATAAACAAGCTGATGAACAAAGCTAAGCACGCGCCAAGTATTAAAATAAGCACGAGCGGATCAAATAAAGCTTCCATGATTGCCGGAGAAGCTTGCCAGCGCTGCGCCAAGGCTTCCACTGCGCGCGAACGCTCAAGGAGCGCGGTGAAAAAGATGAGCACATAAAGCGCACCCAAGAAAATAAATGTCCCCGAAAGATAGCGGTAGCGGTAAAACCAAGGATCCAATTTCAGTTTGCGGTTGAGTGACAAATTGGCAATTTCACGGTTTAGTGCCTGGCTCAGTGACTTTAGCCAATGCGGCCGAACTATTAGCACCGTACCCATCAGCAAGCCCGCGAAGCTGCCCGCCAATAGCAAATTAAAGATCACTTCAAACAAGACTTCAGATGCTAACATGTTGATTATATTGGTTAATTTTTATGCATTGCTGCATTACCCAAATCCCACATTGGCAAGAAGATCCCTAACGCTAAAATCAACACCATTATCCCCAAGCTGATAATCATAATCGGTTCAATTTGCGCGCTAATCGTTTTGACTTCGTATTCCACTTCTTGCTCATACATACCGGCTATTTCAAACATTAAGCCGTCCAAATCACCGGTTTCCTCACCCACCGCAATCATCTGCAGCACCACAGGATTGAACACGCCTGACGCTGATGAGGTTCGTAAAATACTTTCGCCGCGCTCCACGCCATCACGCATCCGTTCGACTTTATCGCGCATAAATTCGTTATCGACTACCAGCGCAACGGCATTTAAACCTTGCACAATCGGAATTCCGCTTTTCATGCCCAACGCTAAACTTCTGGCAAAACGCGCCAAGGTTGATTTCAGAACGATTTTGCCGGCAATCGGCAATTTAAATTTGTATTCATCCCACTTAAAGCGTCCTTTAACCGTGTTAATGTAGGCATTGAAAGCGTAACTTACGCCGGCAATAATCGCTAAAACCATCCACCAATAATGCACAAAAAAATTAGAAGAGCCAATTAGCAGTCGGGTCATCAGCGGCAACGTGGTATGGAAATTATCAAACACTTTCACGAACGCCGGAATCACAAAAATATTGACGATGAGAATCGCAATCGCCATTGCAATCACGACAAAGCTGGGGTAACGCACAGCACTTTTGATGTTATCGCGCATTTGTTTTTCAAACGCTAAATGGTCGTACAAACGCATAAATGTTTCGTCTAACATGCCGGTCATTTCACCCACTTGCACCATGCTGACATAGAACGGTTCAAATAATTTAGGGTGGCGACGCAAGGCTGCACTCAATTCGCGTCCGCTATCCAAACTTTCGCGCAAATCTTTTAACACTGCGCTGAAACTTGGATTTTGCGCAGACTCCTGCAAACCCGCCAAAGCCCGCATAATCGGTACACCCGCTTTCATCAGCGTGTGCATTTGCCGACTAAACATCATCAAGTCCAGCTGCGTAACCGGTTTTTGATTGAGTTTTTCCCACCAAGTAAGCTGGCTATTCAGCACCTCAGCCGATTCTGAGGCGCGAATTTTTTTAGAAGGCTTAATGTCAATCGGAATAATGCCGCTGCTCACCAACTGGTCTGCCACCGCGCTCGAATTGGCCCCTTCGAGCGTTCCTTGCACTAAATCACCAGCTTGACTGCGTCCTCGATAGGTAAAAACTGGCATTATTCTTCAACCTGATTGGTAATGTGCATCACTTCTGAAACCGAGGTAATTCCTTGTTTTAATTGTCTTATTGCGTCGTCGAGCAAGGTTCGACCTTTTAAGTATTCGCGTGCCACGTCCATAAAATGTGACGTTTTTTCATGCGAAGCAGCATCGGCAATCGCCTGTGTCATTTCCAACATTTCATAAATCGCCATCCGTCCAAAATAGCCACTGCCATTGCAATGCGAACAGCCGCGCCCCTGCTTAATGTTGCCCCAATTACTGGCATTCAGACCTTCATTCGCCAGCCATTCGGTTTCTTGCACATTGGGTTGATACGGTTCGCTGCAACTTTCACACACACAGCGAATCAGCCGTTGCGCCAACACCGCCTGCACCGATGAAGCCACCATAAAGCGCGGTACGCCCATATCCACCAAGCGGAACAGCGTACCGGCAGTGTCGCGCGTATGCAAAGTTGAAAACACTAAGTGCCCAGTCATCGCCGCCCGCAAGCCAATTTGCGCGGTTTCTGCATCGCGCATTTCGCCCACCAGAATCACATCCGGGTCTTGCCGCATGGCAGCGCGCAACACTGAAGCAAAGGTAAAGCCAATTTTGTCATTCACTTGCACCTGCACAATGCCCGGCAAGCGATATTCAACCGGATCTTCTACCGTGATGATCTTTAAGTCTATTTTGTTAATTTCAGCCAAGCCAGAATACAGCGTGGTGGTTTTACCGCTGCCCGTTGGGCCGGTGACCAACACCATGCCACTGCTGCGTGAAATAATTTCACGGAAACGCTTTAACATTTCCGGCGGCATCCCCAATTTATCCAAACCCAAAATGCCGCTGTTCTGATTCAACAAACGCATGACCACCGATTCGCCATATTGTGTCGGCAAGGTAGAAATCCGCACATCCACCGCCTGATCGTGCACGCGAACGCTGAAGCGCCCATCTTGTGGCAAGCGTTTTTCGGAAATATCCAGTCCCGCCATCAGCTTCAAACGCAACACCAGGGCCGGCGCAATCTTGGTATCGGCTTCGGTTTGTAAATGTAGCCCACCATCAATGCGGAAGCGAATCTGCAAGCGATTTTCCTGCGGTTCAATGTGAATATCCGAGGCGCGAACTTGCGTGGCATCATCAAACATTGACTGCAACAGCTTAACGACCGGCGCTTCTTCCAAGCCCGCGTTATCGCTCATTGCCCCAAAGTCAACATAACTATCGCCCAAATCTTCAGACAATTCGCGCGCCAACCCGCTAATTTCCTCAGTGCGTCGATACACGCGGTCAATCGTTTCCAGCAACTGCCCTTCGGTCACCACCGCCAAATCAATATCGCGTTTTAGAATGCGCGAAATTTCATCAAACGCAAATAAGTCGGTCGGATCGGTCATGCCGATCAGCACCGCCCCATTCCGCTCTTCCAAGGAAATAGCCCGAAAACGTCGCGCTTGATTTTCTGGCAAGCGGCGAATCATCTCCAAATTAACGTTATAATATTTGAGGTTGATAAACGGAATGTTCAGCTGCTTGGCCAGTCCTTCGGAAATTTGATCTTCCGTAACATAAGCGTTATCAACTAACACCCGCCCAAGTTTACGTCCCGTGCGTTTTTGTTCATCAAGCGCCAACAAAAGCTGCTCCATGGTGATCAATTTTTGCTTAACCAACATATCGCCTAAACGGACTTTTTCGGGACGTGCCATAACTGTTTACCTGAGTAATGCGCTTACCGCGCTAAATGGGCGCGGAAGTTAGCCTTTTTTCCAATCCCTGACAAGACTTAGCCAAAGAAAACCATGTTTAACCTAATCTTATTTGAACCTGAAATCCCACCCAATACCGGCAATGTGATTCGTCTTTGCGCCAACACCGGCGCGCAACTACACTTAATTCGCCCCTTGGGTTTTAACTTAGACGACAAGCGACTGCGTCGCGCTGGACTGGATTACCACGAATACGCAAATATGCAAGTCCATGATAACATTGAAGAATGTCTGAAATCATTACCAAACTCACGCCTATTTGCGCTTAGCACAAAAGCAACGCATGCTTTCCATCAAGCCGTTTTTCAATCGGGAGATGCTTTTTTGTTTGGCCCTGAAAGCCGAGGTTTACCTGCCGCAATTTTAAGTGCCTTGCCCGCGCAACAGGTGTTAAGACTGCCCATGTTGCCGAATAATCGAAGTTTGAATTTATCCAATACCGTGGCAATCACGGTGTATGAAGCTTGGCGACAAATCGGATTTTTGGGCAGTCAGTCAGCAAGTTAAGCCACATTATTCGAATTAAAGCGCCTCGCTCAAGCCGTTATGCCGCAACAATGCGTCAATTTTTGGCTCGCGGCCGCGAAATGCTTTGAAAGAATCCATTGCATTACGACTGCCGCCCACCGCCAAAATTTCTGCGCGGAAATGGCTGCCGGTAGCGACATCCAACACGCCGTTTTCTTCAAATAAACTATAGGCATCAGCCGACAACACTTCCGCCCATTTATAGCTGTAGTACCCCGCGGCATATCCACCGGCAAAAATATGCGAAAACCCATTTTGAAAGCGGTTAAACGACGGTGGAATCAGCACCGCAACTTCGCGCCGCACCTCGTCTAATAATTGCTGTACCGTTTGTTTTTGCGCACTAAACTCACTGTGCAGGCACAAGTCGAATAACGAAAACTCAATCTGGCGTAAGGTTTGCAGCCCACTTTGAAAATTTTTCGCCGCAATCATTTTGTCGTATAAATCACGCGGCAAAGGTTGCCCGCTTTCGCTATGGCGCGTCATGCCTTGCAACACATCCCATTCCCAACAAAAATTTTCCATAAATTGACTGGGCAATTCCACCGCATCCCATTCCACGCCGTTAATGCCGGACACGCCAAGCTCTTCCACCAGCGTCAATAAATGATGCAAACCATGACCGAATTCGTGGAACAAGGTGTTCACTTCGTCATGCGTGAACAGCGCGGGGCGACCGCCGACCGGCGCAGCAAAATTGCAATTCAGATACGCCACCGGCAGTTGAATGCCGTTTTGTGTGCGGCGGCGCGTAATGGCATCGTCCATCCAGGCCCCGCCGCGCTTGCTCGCTCTGGCGTACAAGTCAAGATAAAATTGCCCGATCAACTGATTTTGCGCATCGACAATATCAAAAAAACGCACTGTTTCGTGCCACAGCGGCGCGCTGGAAGCTCGAATGCGCAAGCCAAATAGTTTTTCTACCAAGCCAAACAAGCCCGCCAACACTGCATCTTCAGGAAAATAGTGCTTAACCTCTTGATCAGAAAACGCATATCGCTGCTCGCGCAATTTTTCGCTGGCATACCCTACATCCCAAGATTGCAATTCCGTTAAGCCAAGTTGATGGGCTGCAAAATCGCGCAACTCTTCTAAGTCTTTGATTGCAAAGGGTTTTGCGCGTTGCGCCAATGTTCGCAAAAAAGTGGCGACTTGCTGCGGCGTCTCCGCCATTTTGCTGGCCAACGACAATTCCGCGTAGTTGGCGAAGCCCAACATTTGCGCTTGCTCTTCGCGTAATTGCAAAATTTGCAAGATTAGCTGCGTGTTGTCCAAGGCCGTATCGGCTGCTAACTCGCTGGCGCGGGTAGCATAGGCGCGATACATTTTTTCACGCAGCGCGCGGTTATCGGCGTACTGCATCAATGGGCCGTAGGACGGCGCTTTCAGGGTGAATAGCCAACCGGCTTTACCTGAGGCCGCGCTCGTTTCGCCTTGTTCAAGAAAGGCTTCTGCCGCCACTTGGCGCTCATCTTCGGGAATGCCAGACAGCTCATTTTCATTGGTAATCACGCAGCTAAAGGCATTGGTCGCATCCAGTAAATTGTCCGAAAATTTCGAACACAGTGCCGACAATTGTTCCTGAATCGCCATAAAACGGGCTTTTTGCGCCTGCGGTAATTCCGCACCGCCGAGCCGAAAATCGCGTAATTCGTTGGCGAGAATTTTTTGTTGTGCCGCATTTAAAGTGGCATAAGCCGCGCTTTCGCGTAGCGTTTTGTAGGCTTCAAACAAGGCTAAATTTTGTGACAACTCAGCGTAATACTGCGTCACTTTTGGCAAGTTGGCGTTATACACATCGCGCAATTCCGGCGAATTCATCACCATATTTAAATGCCCGACTTGCCCCCATGCCCGTGCCAATTGTTCATTGGCATCTTCCAGCGGTTGCACAAAATTGTCCCAGGTCGGTGCGGAAATCTCGGCTAACAATTGCTTCATCAATGCTCGATTGCGGCTTAACAATTCATCCACTGCAGGCGTGATATGTTCAACTTTAATCTCTGAAAAACGCGGCAAACCGGTAAAACTTAATAAGGGATTCATCCAATTTCCTTCATGTATAAAAAGCCCGGTTCGACTAGAAGCGACGGGAAGTTGCAGAATTATGCCGCAGAAAACGGGTGCTGAGCGATAAACCTGCGCCGTATCCAAGGCGGTTTGCGATAGTGGACTTAAGGTAAAATTGACTTTTCCGTCCCGCGTTAAAATCGACCGCATTGAATATGACCTCACTCATTCGCCACCTGTTTGTTGCTTTCTGTTTGCTTATTTCCGGCACTGCCACTGCGGCCAATACCTGCGGCGCACCTTGGCCTTTATGGGAAAAATTTGTTTTGGTGCATATTCAGCCCGATGGTCGTGTAGTGGACTTTTTTGCCAACAAAACCACTACATCCGAAGGACAAGCTTATGCCTTGTTTTTTGCCTTGGTGGCAGGCGACAAACTGCAATTTGATCGAATTCTAAAATGGACACAGGCCAATTTAGCGCAAGGCGATTTGGCGTTGCATTTACCGGCATGGCAATGGGGGCAGCGTAAAGATAACACGTGGGGCGTGCTCGATTCTAATTCTGCCAGCGATGCCGATTTATGGATTGCATACAGCTTGCTGCACGCCGCCAAACTGTGGAATAACCTGCATTATCGGGTGACTGCGAATGCGTTATTACGCGCAATTCGCCACCACGAAGTGGTCAAACTGCCTTCTATCGGCAAAACGCTGCTGCCTGCGCCGGTCGGTTTCGCCTTAAAAGATAAAGTATGGCGGCTCAACCCGAGCTATTCCCCGATACAGGTTTTGCGTTTTTTCTCTAAGGTCGATCTAGAAGGCGACTGGAATGAGGTGCTTGAAAACGCCTTCCGTATGTTAGCGGTCACTTCACGCACAGGTCTTTCGCCAGACTGGGTTTTATACCGTGCCAATCAAGGTTTTACGCTTGATCCCGAACAGGGCAAAGTCAGCGGCTATGATGCCATTCGGGTGTATTTGTGGTGGGCCATGCTCAATCCCAAAGAACCTTACTTTGAAAAATTAAAGCCGTATATCACCGGCGCCAAACAATTCGCCGTCAACGCCGCTTTACCCGAACGGGTTAATATCGCCGATGGTCAGGTCACTGGCAGCGCGCCCATTGGTTTTATCGCTGCCTTAGCGCCATACCAAAAAACGCTTTATAATCATATAGTTAGAACAGAAATTACCCTAGGGGATGATGTCGGATATTACAATTATGTGCTGAGCTTATTTGGCACTGGTTGGATGGAAAATCGCTATCGATTTAATGTTGATGGTAGTTTAAAAGTGAGCTATCAAAAATGCGCAAAACAACCACCGCCTCATTGATAATAACTGCAAAAAAGTTGAGAAAACACTGATTAAATCAACCGTTCGCCCGGCATCCTTCGATCAACTCACGCGTAACCCTTGTGGGTACGCGCTTCCCTAGGTTAATCCGCACATCCTATCCTCAGCGGTATTCGCCCCACTCTTCTGAACCTTGCCGCCAAAAGTATCGATCGTTGTATTTCATGACGGTCGAACTTTCACTTTGCGCTACAAATGGCGTGATTGGCAGGTCACGCACATAGTCGGCAGGGATAAAGTCGCTACCAATATACGGCGAGTTCGCTAGCATATTCGCCACAATTTGGCTTAACGCCAAATAACTGGTATCCGCTTCAATAATAAATTGACTGCCTTGCCGTTGCACGCCTCCGCCAATGACCTTAATGCCCACCGGAACCAGCGTCACGCGCGAACTGGGAATTTCGCGCATTCCTGCCATTTGCATTTGCTCACTTTGAATCGCTGCGCCGTGTTCTGGTACCACCGCAACCACAGCGCGACGACCGGTACGCTCATATTTTTCCAGAAAACTTTCGATATTGTCTAACAAACTAGTCAGCCGAATCTTGTAAGACTGAATGCTATCCAAATTCATTTTTCGGCCGGTTAAACGATTACCGTCATGCAAACTAACGGTGTTGTAATACAGCGCCACACGCGGGCTCAGCGCTTTATCGCGTTTATCCAGCCAATGCGTCAGCACTGATAAGTCATCGTAAATCGGCGCGTTATCGAAGGCTTGTTGCACCACGGTTTCGCCAAGCAGCGACTGGGGTTTAACATTAAAATGTTGCTCCTGAATCAGCTTTAAAAAATCATCAAAATGCCCATCGTGGTTCATCGCCAATTGGGTTTCAAAGCCGCTCAATTCCAAATTGCGCATCAAATAGCATTGTTCGGATACCGGTTTATACAGCCCCGCATTGTTGGTTTGCCCGCAGTTTGCGCGGTGAATCCGTATGGCCGCAGGTCCGCTATATGACGTGCCGGTATTAAAACGGGTAAATAAAAAATCAAAACGCTTCCATAGTGGGTGCGAATCTAGTTCCACCGCCTTCACATCGTCCCACGACAGCGAGCAAACGTGAATGAAGATTAAATCAAACGGAATATCTTTCGAACCTAGCGTCGGGAACGACACTCTCCGCGTCGATTCTGTCTCAAAGAATGCTTGTAATACGGTGTTTAAATTTGTTTTATTGGATTTTTCAGGCGGCGGATTGCTGGTATTAACCGCCGCCACTGGCATGATGGGCGCACCCAAATTCAACGTACCGTTATACTGCTCCCATCCCACCAGTGACATTAAGCTCAACATCACCAGCAAGCCAATGCGCACCCGAATACTTACAATGGCATACAACAACCAGCCAATCAGCAAAGAAGACACAATCGTCATCATCGACATTCGCTCTGCCAACTCACTCAAATACACCGTATCAAATTTGGTGATTAACGCCATTTGGCTCAGCAAGCGATCAATCGAGGGCAGCCATGAATCGTAGTAAAACAGCAGACTCGCCGCCAACACAGTCAAAACTTGTTTGCCATAACGAAGCGCGGACTGTCGTACTGGTAGCAAAATAAACACCGCCAGCAGCAAATTTTCAAACGAATGAAAGCCAATCAAGCCTTGCCAGAGCAGGGCAAATTTCACTAAGAAGTAGAAATTCCAGTTCCCCAATGTCAGCACTAGCGGCGCTTGCGACCCGCCAACCGGAATCGGCTCTTTGCTTGGTTCAGTGATCAAAACGAATCGCCCTGTTTTTTAATTTGAAAATGATGCTGCTTTGGAACCGACTCATAATCGAGCAAACTCAGCGTATGTGCGTTGTCCTCATCTAAGGAAAATACGCTTTCTTCTTTAGCCTTGCGTGCCGGCAAGGCTTCTAATTCCAAGGTGAGCGGCAGGTCTTTTTTCTTGGGCGCAGGCATGACCGGTGGCAACTGGTGAACCACTTCGTCCTCTTCTGGCGCTAGCACCACGCCGGCAATTGGCGCGGTCAATTTGGGTTGATAAGGCTGCAACACCTTCAATCTAAAGCGTTTCAGCCGGCGTTTCGCTTGCCAACGTTGCCAACCTAAAGGCAGCCGATACGCTAGAAACGCGCCTAGCAACAATCCGGCCGCCAATGCAATCAGCAGCTGATTCATAACAATTCCCAGGTTGGCTCAGCTTGACTGGTGCGCAATTTAATTACGTAGGGCGTAGCCGTCAGCGGCTGTTGCGTGGCAACACGGTGGCGTGCCGGCGCATCATTCACAATCGACGCTGTCGCTGCTTCGTGTGCAAATTGCTGCAATTCCGCACTCCAATCGGGATAGTGTTGCCGGGCTACGTTCTCCGCCAAATCAGCCAACACCTTACGAATATCATCGCGCGTCACCATGCGCGTTTCTGACGCAAAAATAACCGCTACTGGTAACCGAAAAATCCGATCCAACGTCACCGTCACATCTTGTTCTTCACACGCTGACAAAAACACGTAAACCGTGTGATTATCTGCTGTAAATAAATCGCCAGCCCTGCGCATAGTGCAGCTTTTTAGGGCTTCAAGAATCGCCACTCCTTCAGTAATTGGCAATATAATCAAGACGTTAGGCACTTCGACATTCCGCGCTTTTTTTAACCCAGCCGACACCACTTGCACAAAATGTTCAGCTGGCAAATAGCCCAATTCTTCTCCGGCATTTAAGCTTGCGATCGCCGTTTCAAAGTTTGCCGCCAACGCTCCCTTATAAATTCGTCCCTGCAACAATCTGAGTTGATCTAACATTCGCGTAAAGCCAATCTCATTTGAAATCAACAAGTTAACGCCCACACTTAGCAACAATAATTCATTGTTTTTGCGGATTTTCCCGCCGACTTCTTTCACCACAATTTTAATGTGCGCACCGATTGAGCGTCGCAACTCAAAAATTAGCCGCGCCAGTGCTTCAATTTGCGTTCCTACCTGATACTGAAAAATAACCGTGCAGGCGTGTGCCGAGTTCAGAGCCGCCAACATTTGTTCGACCGTTTCAAATAAACGCCAACCAACTGGGGCGGTGCGACCTTTCGGTAAAACAGCGCCTAGCGCAAAAACATCATCTTCATCTGCCGCTTTTTCACTCGCTGCACTACGTTGCGCCTCGGCTTCTAACACGCCCAATTTGCCGACGCTATCCGGCTCAAGACGGAAAGATTTATTCGTCAGCAAACCAGCCTCACTGAACCAATAAAACACATCATAGCGAATTTCGTTTTCAAACTTTCTCAGCCGCGCCAAGCCCGAAAAACAATGCGCCAAACGCGTCATATCGGTAATCGGGGGCGTCTTGCCAGGCCGCATCGGACACAGCCAAAGCACCGCGCACGCTTTTAGCGCAGCCCATTTCTGCCAAGCTTGCACAACCTCACCCCAGCGTTCGCCGGACTGAGCCAGTAAGCGATCAACCCCATCCACCAGCACCAATGTACCGGCACTGGGCGCTATAAAATCAAGTTCTTGCATTAAACGTTCGGCAAAATCGGCCTGATCAAACTGCGTCAAAGTGAATATTTTGAGCACGCCTAGCGCCAACTTCTCTGCCAAAGGTTGCGCCCATTGCCCCTCAGATGAACTGGCATCAGCCAGCCAAATTGCCCCACTTGCGGAATCAACTGCCAACAAACTTTCCGCCACCAACTGGCGACCCAGCTCGATCTCGTGCAGCACAACATAAACGCGGCCGATCGTTAATCGACCGGCCACGGTAGGTAAGCGCTGAATCCCAAGTTGATGTTCTGCCACTATTTCCTCATTCAAAAAACTAACGGGTAGTTCAAAAATTTAATTGAATTCTCGATTCTGTAATACTCACCATAATCTGAAAATGTTAAATAAATCAATTACTTATCAATACAATTCGTCAAGACTGTTATAAACCTAGCCATGGTTCTCAGATCGCGTTGTCGCTTTAATCAGCGCTTGCTTAACGCTTCTGCTACGGAGCTGAACTGCACTCTTCTTCGAGGAAGAGCTGGAATGGCGTTAAGTAGCAATGCTGGCAATGTATTTCCCTGCCCCCATCCTCCACCTAGCACCCCTTAAAGAGGAAGTACCTGCAACCCTTTTGCTCCCTTGTCGCGCGAGTTGATACCACAAAGGGTACTGATTAAAACGGTTCACCTAAAGCTCCGCGCTTGCTTTGGGGATAACCCCTTGTTCAGCGGATGGGTTGCGGTTGCGACCTGTGCGTTTGCGGTTGCCTGTGATAAAAACACCCCACTTCAATCGCTGGGCTGAGCGGCGAATCAGTTTAGAAACTGATATTCAACTCGCCCTGTTCTCATCATAAACAGCGATACCCTTCCTTTTTTGTTATTTTACCTGCTATCTGTCAGATTCCTCACAGTTTTTTCAGCCCTCCGCATCGCTCCATAATTCCTTATTCAGCCCGTTACTCGGCTGCGCCAACCCAAAATGCTGATAGGCATTCGCGGTAGCAACTCTGCCGCGCGGTGTGCGATGCAAATAACCTTGCTGAATCAAATAAGGCTCAAGCACATCCTCGATGGTATCGCGCTCTTCCCCAATGGCGGCGGCAAGGTTATCCACGCCCACTGGCCCGCCAGCGAATTTTTCAATGACCGCCAGCAGCAATTTTCGATCCATCAAATCCAGACCTAATGCATCCACATCCAACATGATTAGCGCCGCATCCGCCACTTCCCGCGTCGCCTTGCCTTCAGCGCGCACATCGGCAAAATCTCTCACACGGCGCAGCAAACGGTTGGCAATGCGCGGCGTCCCGCGCGAGCGCTTGGCAATTTCCAGCGCCCCATCCGCCGAAATTGGCAATGCCAACAATGCCGCCGACCGCGTCACAATGCGCTGTAACTCGCCTGGTGTATAAAATTCCAGCCGCGCCACAATACCAAACCGATCGCGCAACGGGTTGGTCAACATGCCGGCGCGCGTTGTTGCGCCCACCAAGGTAAAGGGTGGCAAATCCAACTTTACCGAGCGCGCGGCCGGTCCTTCGCCAATCATTATATCCAGCTGATAATCTTCCAGCGCGGGGTACAAAATTTCTTCCACCACTGGTGACAAACGATGAATTTCATCAATAAATAACACATCGTGCGGCTCCAGATTGGTCAACAACGCCGCCAAATCGCCCGCCCTTTCTAGCACCGGCCCAGAAGTCTGTCGTAAATTCACCCCCATTTCGCGCGAAATAATATGTGCCAACGTTGTCTTACCCAAACCAGGCGGACCGAATAATAATACGTGATCCAACGGCTCTTTGCGTTTGCGTGCGGCCTCAATAAAAATTTCTAATTGCCCACGAATCTTTTCCTGCCCCACATATTCGTCAAGCAATTTTGGGCGCAGTGCCCGCTCTAGCGCCTCCTCTTTGGGCGAAGCAGGCGCTGCAGAAATTAAGCGCGATTCAGACGTCAGGTTATCGGTTTGGATCATGGTATGAATAGTCAAGTTATTTAAATGCAGCTGTTTCGGTGCGGCTTTATTTGCTGTCAGTGTATCAAAGAATGCTTTATCAAAAATTTTCGCAATAATTATTCTTTTAAATCAATTAGTTAGATTTATTGGATACCATTTTTTGACCAGCTCCTCTTTTTGCAATGACGTGCCCAGCACATTCGGAGAGGCGCTATGTATTCTCTTAAATTCATCAATTAAATCAACAAGATGATGTTATTACATAACGTGATTAGTACGGATAATAAGCGCAGCGCAGCCACTTGTCATTTTTCGAGAACAAATTTGCCCTACTTCTCGGCATGGGCAGCATCAATTCCCAGCTTGATCTGGCATAATTGCCACGTTTGCAAATTCGTTAATTTTTTGCACTGTCATTACATAACACCTTGATTATATTGACTTTTTTGGAGATTACTATGTTTAGTGGAATTATTGCCGATGTTGGTACACTCAGCAGCGCTTTCAATCGTGATGGTGGTTTACGCCTAAGCATCACTACCGAAGCGCTCGGTCTTGACGATGTCAAGATTGGCGATAGCATCGCGGTCAACGGCATTTGCTTAACCGTGATTGCGTTGAAAGATAACGTTTTTTCGGTGGATGTTTCCTGCGAAACGCTGGACTGCACCACCGGATTAAAGCAAATTGGCGGCTTGGTTAATTTAGAAAAAGCCTTGCGCCTGTCCGACCGTTTGGGCGGCCATTTAGTCAGTGGCCATGTCGATGGTATCGGCAAAGTTATTGCGTTCACTGATATTGGCGAAAGCTGGCGCTTAATTATTCGTGCGCCTGATTCCTTGGCAAAATTTATCGCCGTTAAAGGTTCGATTACTGTCAATGGCGTCAGTCTTACCATCAATCGAGTTGCCGGCGCAGAATTTGAAATAAACTTAATCCCGCACACGCTAGCTTCTACGACCCTAAATCAACTGACTGTGGACGCTTTTGTTAACTTGGAAATCGACCTCATCGCTCGCTATGTCGAAAGAATGCTTTCGCCTGCTTGGCAAACGATCCCTGCAAACTAAATATGGCGCTTACAAATCCCGCTTTTCGCTCTGAACCGTCCGATCAATTCAGCTCAGCCTTGTAGCGCGAATGCAGTGCTAACAGCTTAATTAATTAATGTTTTCTGACCGCAAAAAAAACCCGCTAACCTTGTAATTATTTGGTTTAACGGGGTTTTTAGGACTGCTTAATTTTTCTCTGTGGTGCCCTGGAGAAGACTCGAACTTCCACGCCTCTCGGCGCCAGAACCTAAATCTGGTGCGTCTACCAATTCCGCCACCAGGGCAATTTGCACTTAGAGAATCTGCAAAACGGCGCGCATTATAACTGAGGCGGCGAATCTTGCCTGATTTTTTCTACCCAAGGATTTATTGGTTATGCCGACGCAAGTTAGTATCCAGTCAAAACAAAAATGCTTTTTCTAATCAACCCTCAGCGCCAAATACAAAGGAGACCGAAGTCTCCTTTTTTTATGCGTGTTTTGTATTGTTTGGATGTTTATTGACGGGATGTTGCTTGGCGCGATAGGCTTTCGCTTGATTCAATAAAAATAGCCCTCCGATAATGCCAACCACACCAATCAGGATTAAAACAAGATGATCAATCGCCATAACTAATTCTCCAATTCTGACAGAACAAGGTGGATTATAACGTGAAAAAGAATGTATATCACACCCGAAATTATCAAGATTTCCCAGTCAAAATCGTGTGCAGTGGAATACAAGTAAAGATTTTTGCCGCCTGCGAACATAAATTGACCAATCGCAATATCTTTTAGCACGTCAGTCAGATGTTTGATTTGCTCTTTGTTCATAGTGCTCCTCTTCGCAGTGGCGCGAGTATAGCAAGAATTGATAAACCCGCCGCACCAAAAAACAAAGGAGACCGAAGTCTCCTTTGTTTTTATGACACTTTTTGCTTAACGGCCTAGCTGCAAGCCATTTTACAAACTGTTACTTACCAAGCTGCTTCTAACAAGCCGGTAAACAGTGAATCCCCTGTTTTTCCAATTGCAGTTGTTGAGTTGGTGTAAGCATCGCCAGAATACATTGAGTAGTTAGCGTGCAAAGCAACGTTTTGGAACAAGTCATACACGGCAGTCAATGTTACTGCGTTGTCTGATACGCCTGCCTTTTTACCGTTACGATATGCGGCGCCTAATGACAAGGTATGCGGTACAACGGTTACATCAACACCAACAGTACTGGCTGATTTTTCGCCATAGGTACTATCTGCCGGTGTATTAGCTGCTGTGATATACACACCTGCTTCCATTCCTGCCAATTCACCGTGCGCTTGAATATCAAACCCTGTACCGGTTGTATTTACAGCAGCAGTTGCTGCGGTTTTTTGGCTACGACCTGATAAAGATTCCGCACCAATAATCATGTTCCAGCCAGCTAGTGTTGGTGTCCATGCAGCGCTAATCGCTGTTGATGTCATTCCAACACCTGCACCTGGACCATAAGTAAATGATGGCGAGAATTTGCTTACGTTTACATAGCCCATATCATTGCGAACCACTAATGCAAGGCCTGAAGTTTGCCCTGCGCCAATACCGGTGTATTGATGAGCAGAGATATCAGTACGGTGTTCTGCCCAACGGATACCACGCGTAACCCCTGTGCTTGATTCAGTGTAAGCATAGAAAGGGCCTAACGCATCAGTGATGTAAGGAATAACAGACACGGTTGCTGCACCTAGGTCAACTACCATTGGTACACGAATACCAGCGATCAGCGCTCCAGCTGCCGCCATATTGTTTTCCATGATCATACCAACTTTCAACATTTCACCTTCGGCTACACGACCACCGAAAAATAATGAGAGTTCGTCAGGAATCTGCCATTGACCGCTGTTGGTTGTTGATCCACCAACATTGTCAGCCGCTTCAGTACCATTGGTTTTTTGGAAACGTGCTTTCATCAATACTGCAGCATTCAACACTCCAGGAATTGACAAACCTTCGCCTTCAATTTTTTCTTGCGATCCCATCATTGTGAAACCAGCTGCCTTAAATGCGCGGCCAAAAGCATTGATGATAGGGAAATGCTGTTGGTGACAAGCTGAACATGCCATGCCGGTTTGACGGGCAAAAGCTGGAACAGCGGATGCTTCTGGGGCAAACACGGTTGCGGCTGCAACGGTTGCTAATGCGAGAGCTACTTTTTTCATTATTTCTCCTCGAGGAAAAGTTAAATTTCTATTAAAGCCGTAGCCAAAATACTTGGTTTCAACTACAGGCGGCGGAAGATACGGATGGGCGTTTGGCTTGTCAAAAACTTATTGATATTGTGTTGTTTTTTTACAACAATTTTGTTTTTGAGAAGGTGTGAATTCAAAAACGTCTTTTATATTTCTAAAATCATGGGCAAAAATACTTCAGTCACGAGCAACGGGGCTTGTTCTAAGAAGAACAAGGATCGGCGTGCCCATAGTTCTGACGGCGGTTGTCTAATTGCGCTGATTGCTTTTTGATATAGCGGGTTTCCGGTTCTTAGTTTTTTGAAGCTGAGTGGGTGACGGAAAATTTGCGGGTGGCTGAATAATAGTGTGCCTAGCGGACGGTTTCCTAGCCCTTTCATTGCTCGCCAAGCACCTCGAATGTGTTGCGGGGCACAAGTGCTGTGGGCAAATACAACGGGTTTGCCGTCTGACCATAAATAGACTTCGCGGGTAAAGGCAAGATGGTTTGGGTTCACTTTCAGCTGCTCGGCTTCATCGGCGTTAATTTTGGCCAGTCCACTGTGCAAGGTTTGTACTGAAAATTCTTGGCTGCGTTGTTGAATTCGACGCGTGAGCGATCCGGCATCGTGTAGCCAAGCTGAATATCCTTCCGCACCTGTTTTTATAAATTTCCTTTTATAATCAAGCATTTAGAAAATCCGGTTTGTTTGCCATCCAGCGTTGTAAATGCGCTGTTGCGGTTTCTGGATCGTTTTTCAGGAGTTCGTCAGCTAGTTTTTGCGCGACTTCCAATAAAGCCGCATCTTCGTTTAAGTCTGCAAATCGTAACATGGGCACGCCGCTTTGCCGTGCGCCTAGCAGTTCTCCTGGCCCGCGTAGTTGCATGTCTTGTTGCGCAATTTCAAATCCGTCTGTGCTTTCGTAAATTACTTTTAGTCTTGCGCGTGCAAGTTGCGATAACGGTTGTTGAAATAGTAATACGCACATGCTTTCTGCTGCGCCTCGTCCGACGCGTCCTCGTAGTTGATGCAGTTGCGCAAGCCCCATTCGTTCGGCGTGTTCAATCACCATCAGGCTGGCATTGGGGACGTCAACCCCTACTTCGATGACGGTGGTGGCAACGAGTAATTGAATTTGTCCGGCTTTAAATTCTGCCATGACTTTTGCTTTTTCTGCATTATCAAGTTTGCCATGAACTAAGCCAATGCTTAATTCTGGTAACTGGTTTTCTAACGCAGCTCGTGTTTCGATAGCCGTTTGTAGTTGTAAGGTTTCCGATTCATCAATGAGGGGGCAAACCCAATAGGCTTGCTGCTTTTTTAAGCAGGCTTGGCGAACTTTTTCGGTGACTTCTTGCCGTCTTTTTTCATTGATGAGTTTGGTAATAACGGGCGTTCTTCCGGGTGGAAGTTGGTCGATAACAGAAACGTCTAAGTCTGCGTAATAGCTCATTGCTAAGGTGCGCGGAATGGGTGTGGCACTCATCATCAGTTGGTGCGGCTCAAATTGAGTGTCTGTGTCTTTGCCTTTTTCACGCAACGCAAGTCTTTGTTGAACGCCAAATTTGTGTTGTTCGTCAACAATGATGAGCCCTAATTTATTGAATGTGACGCTGGCTTGAAAGAGTGCGTGCGTTCCGATGGCAAGCTGGGTTTTTCCTAAAGCAATTTGTTCGATTGCCGCATTTTTTTCTTTTTTCTTTAGGCTTCCTGTTAGCCACACTGGGCTGATTCCGAGCGGTTTCAACCATTCACGTAGTTTTATGTAATGTTGTTCCGCTAATATTTCAGTCGGTGCCATTAATGCGACTTGATAGCTGTTTTCGATGCTTTGTAAGGCTGCCAGTGCCGCAACAATTGTTTTGCCGCTTCCGACGTCACCTTGTAGTAGGCGCTGCATGGGATGGGTTTTTAGCAAGTCATTTTTTATTTCTTTCCATACCTTTCTTTGTGCTTCGGTCAGCTCGAAAGGTAATATTTTTAGCAGTTTTTCGGTTAGTAATTTCATTTCTAGCAGCACTGGTGCTGTTTTATTTTGCCGTTTTTGATAGTGCTTACGCATTGAAAGTTGTTGCGCAAGTAGTTCATCAAATTTGATTCGTTTCCAGGCTGGATGACTTCGCTCCAGTAACGCGCTTCTGTTTTCGTCAGGTTTTGGGTTGTGAAGTGTTTCGACGCTGCTGGCAAAATCTTCTAACTTGAGTTGTGATTTTATTGATTCTTTTAGTGTGTCATTTAGTTTTACTTGCTTTAACGCGACTAAAATATATTTTCTAAGTGTTGATTGACTCAAGCCTGCTGTGGTTGGGTATATTGGTGTAAGTGATTGTTTTAATTGTATATTTTCATTTGAAATGTGGCATTTTGGATGAATCATTTCAAGCCCGTAATAGCCTTCGCGCACTTCACCTAAGATACGAACTTTTTTTCCTCTTCCCAGTTGTTTTTCTTGGCTTGGGTAAATATTTAGAAATCTTAGAAAGATAATGCCAGTCTCATCTTTTAGTTGGCAAATTAAACTTTTACGCGGGCGAAAGCTTATTTCTGCGAAGATTATTTCTCCTTCGATTTGTGCTGTTTGCCCTATTTCTAATTCTGCTATTTTAATTATTTTTGTTTCATCCTCGTACCGAATAGGTAGATGCAACACAAAATCAAAGGGCTGAATAAGTCCGATTTTTTTGAATTTTAGTTCTGTTGCAGCAGGGATTTTTAAGGT
The DNA here is from genome assembly GCA_036171275.1 of Gallionellaceae bacterium. Taxonomy (GTDB): domain Bacteria; phylum Pseudomonadota; class Gammaproteobacteria; order Burkholderiales; family Gallionellaceae; genus PALSA-1006. Next base: position 43,866 of record JAVHQT010000092.1, read on the forward strand.
ATGAGCCAAGGTTTTTAAATTGACTTAGGTACTATTTTTGAGACGCACAGCTCAGTTTCTGATTGAACTATGTGTCTTTTATTTTGATTCTTTTTTATACGTCGAGGTTTTTAACACCTAAAGCATTCTCTTCAATAAAAAGTCTTCTTGGTTCAACAATATCACCCATTAAAGTAGTGAATATTTCGTCTGCCGCAATTGCATCTTCAATTCTTACTTGCAGCAAAATCCGGTTGTTGATATCCATTGTCGTTTCCCATAATTGTTCTGGGTTCATTTCTCCAAGACCTTTATAGCGTTGAATGCTTACGCCACGTTTTGCTTCTTCTAATAGCCATTCAATTGCGTGTTTAAAGCTTATTGCTGCTCGGCGCTGCTCGCCTTTTATAACATAACTGGTTGGTGAAATTAGACCTTGTAATGCGTTTGCTGTTTGCCGAATTTGTTGGTAATCGCCGCCCTCTAAAAAAGATTTATCTAGGTAAGTAACCGAGTGATTTCCGTGAAATGTTTTTGAAAGCTTTAATTTAAATTCTCCATTTTCATTGCTTTCAACGCTTGTTTTTATCATTCCACCACACGCATTCTCTAACAGTGTAGCGCTGGCTTTCGCACTATTTTCATCGTCTAAGCTAAGTGAAGGTAAAAGTAATAATGCATGTGAAGCTTCTGGTGCAATGAATCTTGATAGTCGCTCGATCACCGCTTCTGCTAGAAAGTATTGTTTGGCCAACTCAGCAAGTACTTCACCCTCAATCGGCGTTGCGTCTAGTGCGGTAAAAAATGCAGCGTTATTTAATGCAGATTTAAGCATGTAAGTTTTCATTTCATGCTCATCTTTCAAGTAGCGTTCATCTTTTCCTTGTTTGATTTTGTATAAAGGTGGTTGTGCAATATAAATATGACCACGTTCTACCAATTCCGGCATTTGACGGTAGAAAAATGTCAGTAATAATGTGCGAATGTGCGCGCCATCAACGTCAGCATCGGTCATGATTATGATCCGGTGATATCGTAGTTTTTCTGCGTTATATTCTTCTTTGCCAATTCCCGTGCCTAGGACAGTAATCAAAATCGCTATTTCTTGCGACGAAATCAATTTTTCAAAACGTGCTTTTTCAACGTTTAAAATTTTCCCTTTTAAAGGCAAAATAGCTTGAAATTTACGATCTCTTCCTTGCTTTGCCGACCCCCCTGCAGAATCACCTTCCACTAAATATAGTTCTGATAATGCTGGGTCTTTTTCTTGGCAATCAGCTAATTTTCCTGGTAAGCCAATCCCATCCAAAATCCCTTTCCGCCTCGTCAGCTCTCTTGCTTTTCTGGCTGCATCTCTTGCCCTTGCAGCATCAATAATTTTGTTGCAAATTATTTTTGCGTCGATCGGATTTTCAAGTAAAAAGTCGTTTAATTTTTGCGTAACTATTTCTTGTACAGCTGGCTGAACTTCGCTTGAGACGAGTTTATCTTTTGTTTGTGAAGAAAATTTTGGTTCCGGTACTTTGACTGATAAAACGCAGGTCAATCCTTCGCGCATGTCATCGCCAGCAGTTTCAATTTTAGCTTTTTTAGCTAATTCGTGTTCCTCAATGTATTTATTAATAACACGTGTCATTGCCATTCTTAAACCGGTTAAGTGTGAACCACCATCGCGTTGTGGAATGTTATTAGTGAAACATTGCACCACTTCTGAATAACTATCATTCCATTGCATGGCAACGTCCACTTGAACTGTATCTTTTTCTCCGGTAGCTGAGAATGTTTTTGGATGTAGAACGGTTTTACTTTTGTTCATATACTCCACAAAACCTTTTACTCCTCCGGAATAGGCAAAGTTTTCACTTTTACCTGTTCTTACATCGATTAGTTCTATTTTTACGCCATTATTTAAAAATGATAGCTCACGAAGACGTTTCGCTAGAATCTCATAATGAAATTCAATATTTCCAAATATTTCTTTGTCAGCTAAAAAATGGACTTCTGTACCTGTCTTAGTTGTTTCACCATAAAATTTTACCGGTGAAACTTCAATATTTTTCTGAATTTCAATTATTCTATCTTTTACTACGCCTCGTTCAAATTCTATGCCATATTTTTTATGATCCCGGTAAGTTATCAATTTTAACCATTGCGAAAGCCCATTGACGCAACTTACCCCTACTCCATGCAATCCCCCCGATACTTTGTAGCTGTTTTGATTAAATTTTCCACCTGCATGAAGCACAGTTAGAACAATTTCTGCAGCTGATCTTTTAGGTTCGTGTTTGTCGTCGAATTTTATTCCAACAGGTATTCCTCTCCCGTTGTCTGAAACTGAAATTGAGTTATCACCATGAATAATAACTTTAATGTCATCGCAGTGACCAGCCAACGATTCGTCAATTGCATTATCGACCACTTCAAAAACCATATGATGTAAACCAGTACCATCTGAAGTATCTCCAATATACATTCCTGGACGTTTTCTAACTGCTTCCAGTCCTTCTAATTGTTGAATACTTGATTCGTCATAATTTTCGTTCATTTTTTTTCCATCTTTAATGTTTCACGTGAAACTAAATTTAAATCCGCATTGGCATAACAACATATTTGAAATTGAAATTATCTTTTAGGGAAAGCAAAATACTTGAATTAGAATCACCAAAAGAAAGCGTGATTATTTCGTCACTAATACCATTTAAACCATCAATCAAATAATTGACATTAAACCCAATATCGATACTTGGACCTTTGTAATCAATATCAATTTCTTCTTGCGCTTCTTCTTGTTCACCGTTGGAACTAATCAAAGTTAAATTATCAGCAGTTAGAACAATACGAATCCCTTTAAAGCGCTCATTGGATAAAATGGCAGATCGTTGCAATGCCTTTAAAAAGGTAAGGCGATTAAGTAATAAATGATTACTATAAGTGGGAATAACACGTTGAAAATCTGGAAACTTTCCATCGATTAGCTTTGAAATTAAAATAATTTCATTAAATTCAATTTTAATTTGCCTGTCACTTAAATTTATTTGGATTAAATCGTCTGTATCAAGTAAATTTTTGTAAAGTTCTGCAACCGCCTTTCTTGGCAAAATAAATTCAAATTTAGATGAATTGCCTTCTAGAACGGAATCAATATAGGCTAAGCGATGACCATCGGTGGCAACTAACGATAGTCGGTTGTTTTCAAAGAAAAATAAAACACCATTTAAATAGTAGCGAATATCTTGCTGCGCCATTGAAAAAATAACTGAACTAAGCATTTTCTTTAAAAGAAAATGAGGAAGCGCAAAGGTATGATTTATATCTATATCTTCAAGAACTGTTGGAAAATCAGCAGCAGGTAAAGTCTGAATGTTGAATTTACTTTTATTACACTTAAGATTGAGACGATTTGATTCATAACTCAAAGACACTTCACTTTGTTCAGGTAAAACACGCAAAATTTCTTGCAACTTTTTACCGGCTACTGTTACTGAGAAATGCGATTTATTTAAAGGGATTTTTTGCTGGGCAATAATCTGACTTTCTTGATCGCTGGAAATTAAGCGAATAGATTCTTCAGATGATTCAATTAGAATATTAGAAAGAATTGGGAGGTTGTGTTTTTTTTCGATAATGCCAATTACTTTTTGAACTAATTTAAGTAACAAATCACGATCTATTTTGTTTATAAACATAGATAATTCCTTAAGATTAATAATAAGTGCTGTCTAAAAAATGGATAAAGCTTAAAACCCTTATAAATCAATAACTTATGTTAAATAAAACCTGTGGATAACTTGCAGTTTTAACGGTGGTATTTTGTGAATGAAATAAAAAGCAAACTATAAAAAGAGATTAACTAACAAATCTTAAACTGGAAAAAAGTTAAATTGAAAAGTAAAAAAACAAATAAAAGGGCAAATTTAATTTTTAAATGAAAATTTTCTGTATTGATATCAAGAAATTTCTAAAAAAATTGAACATTGCTATTTTAGCAGTTCAATACGCAACACACGCATAAAATGAAATTCTTACCAATTTTTTACAAAATAGATAATAAAAAATGCCTAGTGATCGGTGGGGGTGAAGTTGCCGAAAGAAAGGTAGACTTATTGTGTGAGGCAGGTGCGTTTGTAACAGTTGTTGCACCACAAATTAGCGTCAATTTACAAAAAAACCCACAGGTTGAATGCGTTTTTTCAGTATTCAAAAAAGAACATTTAGATGATGTGGCGCTGGTTATTGCTGCGACAAATAATAAGCAACTTAACCGAGAAATTTCGCAAGGGGCGCAAGCAAGGCAAATACCGGTGAATGTAGTGGACGATCTGGAATTGTGTTCATTTATTACTCCCGCTATTTTAGATCGGTCGCCGTTGTTGATTGCCTTTTCGACTGGTGGAACGTCTCCGGTGCTGGCTAGAATTTTACGAAGTAAGCTAGAAACAATTATTCCGCACAATTATGGTTTATTAGCCAAATTTGCGGAGCAATTTAGAGAAAAAATAAAAAGCCATTTACCCTTTAAGCAACGACGGATTTTTTGGGAAAAAATACTCAATAGTGACATTGCGGAAAAAGTAATGATTGGCGCTGAGGATAAAGCGGAAGAAATGCTGAATGAATTACTTGAAAACACGGAACAGGCAAAGGGAGAAGTGTACTTGGTAGGTGCAGGTCCGGGCGATCCCGATTTAATGACTTTTAGGGCGCTGAGATTACTGCAACAAGCAGATGTGGTTGTCTATGACAATTTGGTTTCGGAACCAATTTTAGCCATGGCAAGGCGCGATGCAGAACGCATTTATGTGGGTAAAAAATGCGCGCAACACTCGCTGCCGCAAGAAAAAATAAATGATTTATTGGTGAGACTGGCGAAATTAGGAAAAAGAGTATGCCGCCTGAAGGGAGGCGATCCGTTTATTTTTGGGCGCGGTGGCGAAGAAATTGAAACGTTGGCTAGACAGGGAATTCAATTCCAAGTCGTACCGGGAATTACAGCAGCAAGCGGCGCTGCCAGTTACGCGGGTATTCCGCTGACTCATCGAGATTATGCACAATCATGTATTTTTATTACTGGTCATTTAAAAGATGGCAGCATGGATCTGGATTGGGAAGGATTAGTCAGACCTAAACAAACGATTGTGGTTTATATGGGGCTAAATGGCTTGAACTTTTTGTGTGCAAAATTGATACAACATGGTTTGGAGATGAATACGCCGATAGCGTTAATTGAACAAGCAACAACGTTGAAACAGCGCGTTATAACAGGAACACTAAGCTCGATCATGGCGATTACAGAAAAAGAAAAACCGCAATCGCCTACCTTAATTATTATAGGCAGCGTTGTTTTATTAAGGGAAAAATTGAATTGGTTTAGCCCTGATAAAAAAGATGGTAGCCAAAAACTTTGGTTATAATCCAAAGAGCTGAATAAACCGATTGGGAGAGAATGCTGCATTTTGGCATCGCCGAAGGCGTAACACCCGTAACCGCTCAGGCTCATGAACCACTCGGCACAGGCAAATCTGGAGAGCGTTGATATAAACAACCACCGAAGGGGCAGGCGGATAGTAAAACCGTAATCTCTCAGGTATCAAGGACAGATGGGGCGCAGGGCGATTTTCGTGCTGCGCCTTTTTTATGTTAAGGAAAAAAATCATGAACTTAAAAAGAACGCCGCTGAATGCAGTGCACCGTGCCATGGGTGCAAAAATGGTCGATTTCGGCGGCTGGGATATGCCAGTGAACTACGGCTCGCAAATTGAAGAACATCATCAAGTGCGTCATGATGCCGGTATGTTTGACGTGTGCCACATGCGCGTGGTGGATGCAAAAGGTGACGGGGTGCGCGCCTTTTTGCGCTATTTGCTGGCGAATAATGCGGACAAAATTACCTTGCCCGGCAAGGCGTTGTATTCCGCCATGCTGAATCCGCAAGGTGGCGTGATTGACGATTTGATCATCTATTTTATGACGGAAAGCTGGTTTCGCATCGTGGTGAATGCTGGCACGGCGGACGGCGACATTAAGTGGATGAAACAACAGGCTGCCATCCATGCACCTAATTTGACGATTACTTCGCGTGACGATTTAGCCATGGTGGCGGTGCAAGGGCCGAATGCGCGTGCCAAAGTGTGGCAAGTATTGCCGCAAACTCAAGCGGCGACTGAAGGCTTGCAAAACTTCCAAGCTGCTGATTGTATTGAGTATTATATTGCGCGTACCGGTTACACGGGCGAAGACGGTTTTGAAGTGATGTTGCCAAAACAGAAAGTAGAAGACTTTTGGTACGCCTTAAATAAAGTCGGCGTTAAACCAATTGGACTGGGCGCGCGCGACACTTTGCGGCTGGAAGCCGGCATGAATTTGTACGGACACGACATGAATACCGACATTAGTCCGTTGGAAGCGGGCATGGCGTGGACGGTGGATTTAAAAAGTGAGCGCGATTTTATCGGCAAAGCGGCGTTGTTGGCGAATCCGCCTACGCGCAAATTGGTCGGACTGGTGTTGCAAGAACGTGGCGTGTTGCGCGACCATCAAAAAGTGCTTACGCCGCACGGCGACGGCGAAGTGACCAGCGGCTCGTTTTCACCTACGCTGCAAAAATCGATTGCGCTGGCACGGGTACCGAATCAGGTGCAAATCGGCGACACGGTACAAGTGGAAATCCGCGATAAAAAATTAGCCGCACAGGTCGTTAAGTATCCGTTTGCCAGAAATGGCAAGGGATTGATTTAATTAAATAATTTTAAAATTGGAGAATAAAATGAGCAACCCAAGCAACCTGAAATACACCGCCTCCCACGAATGGGTACAAACCGAAGCCGACGGGACTATCACCATCGGCATCACGCAACACGCCCAAGAATTGCTCGGCGATATGGTGTTCGTTGAAGCGCCTGCTGTCGGGCGCAAATTGAAAGCACAGGAAGAATCTGCCGTGGTGGAATCCGTTAAAGCCGCTGCCGATGTTTATGCGCCGGTGTCCGGCATCGTCACTGCCATCAATAGTGATTTGGATGCTGCGCCCGAAGCAATTAATTCGGATCCTTATGGTGCCTGGATTTTCAAAATAAAGCCCGACAATGCTGCCGATGTTGCCGCGCTGCTGGATGCCACCGCGTATCAAGCCGTGGTGGATAGCGAAGCGCATTAAACGGACAATTTTCGAGCCGTTAATTGTCCATTCGCTCTGCGTTTGACTAGAGGCTGACTAACAATTGATTGACGAAAATCATGGGCTTAACCTACGCACCACTGAAATTAACCAACCTGTTTAGTCGCCAAAGTGTAGAGGTAAACGCCTTGGTGGACACAGGCACGACATTTATGTGCGTCTCGGAAGAAATTGCCTTGCAACTGGGTTTTGATATTTCAGAAGTCAGCCAACAGGTGGTTACTTTAGCCGACGGACACCAGCGCAAAGTGCCAAAAATTGCGCCGATTGAAATTGCGTTTGGTAATCGCAGTTATGTCACCGAAGCGGTGGTGTTAGGCAATGAGCAGTTGCTTGGCGTCATTCCGATGGAAGCGATGGACTTAATCGTTGATCTGCGCCAACAGGTGTTAATTGCCAATCCGCAACACCCGAATTATCCGGTGGCTTTGGCAAAGTAAATGTTCAGCTTCAATTTGAACGAATTTCAAAATCTTCAAAGTAAATATGAACGCTAACGAGACCAAATTGCAACAAATAATTGAGGGGGAAAAGCAATATATCGTTCCTCTTTTTCAACGCGCCTACAGTTGGACAGCAAAGGAGTGGAAAATATTATGGGACGACATCATTGAGCTTTACGAACAGGATGCGCCACGCCCACATTTTATTGGCTCAATTGTTACTATACCGACTACTTCCGTTCCAGAAGGAGTTGCAAAATTTCTATTGATTGATGGTCAGCAAAGATTAACTACAATCTATATTGTGATGGCAGTGCTAAGGGATCAAATAAAGGACGAATTATCAGATGAGATTCATAATACTTTATTGGTAAATCCTTATAAAAAAGGATTGGATAAGCTAAAGCTTTTACCCACTCAAAGCGATAGAGCCAGTTTTGAGTCAATTATTCTGGAAAAAGTAACGGACACAGGCGAATCTCAATTAAGCCTTGCTTACCTGTATTTTGAGCGGCAATTCAAAAAAAACAAATTAGACAGAATCAAATTTAAAAGAATTATTAGTTCATTTTTGTCACTCGTTAGTATTACTCTGGATCGAAACGACAACCCACATTTAGTTTTTGAAAGTCTGAATGCGAAGGGCAGGCCGTTGTCTCAGTCGGACTTAATTCGAAACTATTTGTTTATGCGAATTCATACTGATCAACAAGACGAAATTTACCAGCAGTATTGGTTTCCGATGCAGAATGCTTTAGGTGAAAACCTTACAAATTTTATTGGACATTTTTTAGTTCGCCGTGGTGCTCGTGTGAATAAAACAGATGTTTACTTAGAGTTAAAAGACCAAGTTACCACAGATAATGCGGTTAGATATCTTAAGGAGTTAGCTAAGTTTTCTGAATATTACGTCAAATTATTGACCCCAGAAAACGAAAATGACGCGGACATTCGTAAAGGTATTTTACGGTTAAATCGCTTTGATGTAACGGTGGCATATTCATTTTTGCTTAATATCTATGATGACTATCAAACCAATAAAATCTCAACTCTTGACTTTTCAGAAGTTCTCAAAACACTAGAAAACTTCATGATACGACGCTTCATTTGTAACGTTCCCACAAACGCATTAAATAAAATATTTCCACAACTTTATGTTCAAGTGATGGAAAAAAGTCCTGATAATTTTGTTAAAGCTTTACAACAAGTTATTCAAACAAAAGGCTATCCTAAAAACTTAGAATTTAGTCAACGAATTAAAGATATAAAACTTTACGGCGCAGGAGATAGACAAGTAAAAGCAAAACTATTATTAGAATCGATTGAAGAGTCTTATGGACACAAAGAAATCGTTTCTTTTGATAAAACCACATTAACGATTGAACATGTACTTCCTCAAACCCCAACAGACTGGTGGAAAGTTCATTTGGGGGATGACTGGGAGAATGAACATGAATTTTGGCTTCACACCTTGGGAAATTTAACACTTACGGCATATAACTCGGAGCTATCAAACGATGATTTTGACACCAAGCGTAAAAAACTTTTCGATAGCCATCTAGAAATAAATAAATATTTTGACAATGTAAACACTTGGCGAATTGAAGACATTAAGAAAAGGGCTGATTTACTTGCTGATTTGGCATTAACGATATGGCCTTATTTGGGAAATGAAAAATTAAACACTAACTCATCGGCAGATGTAACTGGAACAAAGCCAGTTTCATTATCGATCCTTGGTCAAGAATTTAGAGTTAACACTTGGAAAGATGTTTTGATATGCACTTTTAAAGTGATTTCCGAATTGGCGCCCGATAAGTTTGAGCAAATTATCAATCAATATCCACACTTTATTGGCAAAGAAAAAAATAATTATCGAAGATCCTATGAGTTGCCCAATGGCATATTTTTGGAGGTCAATTTGTCTGCTTCAACTATTCAAAAATACTGCACACAAGCAATTGAATCGATTGAACTAACTACAGATGATTGGAAAGTGGAAACAACGTAATCAATCTGCTAGATTAAAAAGACTTTGGGGAGATTTACATGAAAAATGAATTCCTTAAAAAATCTACTCATCGCTTTGATTTGGTTTTTAAGACTGAAACCGAAATTGCCGATGAATGGAGGCATGAAACGCTAAGCCGCGCAGTAGATTTAGATCAAGGCGTGGCAACTTTAGTGTCCGCAGATTCGGTGCGCACCGAGGTGGAAGTTTTTATAAAAAAAGGTGAAATGTCGCGTGACGCAGCCAAAAAATCGGGGATTTATTTTTCGCATGAAGAAGTGATGCAAAGGCTAGATGAAACGCTTGAAGCGGCTTGGGAGCGTGAAGCAGATAAAAGAGAGGCAGAAATCGCATCCGGTGTAGCCACTTTTGTGCCTGGTACTGAAACAATGGCGCGTCTGCGTTCAAAACTTTAATCTGCGTCAATCTGTGAAATAGACGGATAGAAATTTTTGTATTTTTTATTAGGAGTCAATGATGACCTGCGCTATTCAGGCTGAAATTCCAGACCAGTTGTGGCAACAAGCACAAACACTGGTCAGTCAAGGTTGGGCAAGCAATATGGATGCGGTGATTAATGAATCACTGCGCCGTTATCTTGAATCGCACCAAGATGTTCTGGCTGAATCCTTTATCAAAGAAGATGTTGAATGGGGATTGAATGGTAACAATTAAATCTGCTTTGGTCGTTGCCGATGCGGGTCCGTTAATCCATTTAGACAAATTGAGCGCGTTAGATGTATTAAGTGATTACACAGCTATATTCGTGCCGAATGCGGTTTGGCTTGAAGTATTCCATCATCGCCCGCAAGCTTTGCAAGCATCTACGGTCAAGCTGATTCGCCAGTTAGCACCGACACCGACTGCTAAAGTTGATGCCTTATCGGCGGTTTACACTTTGCATCACGGTGAGCGAGAAGCATTGGAGTTATGTCTTAATCATTCCGTCAATACGCTGCTTTCAGACGATAGCGCTGCGCGGTTAGCAGCAAAAAGTTTAAATATTGCAACGCACGGCACCATCGGTTTATTGGTTCGTGCGGCACGGCAGCACTTACGTGCACCTGCTGAAATCTTGACATTACTTGAGTTGATTCCACAACAAACAACCTTACACATTCGACCAACCCTGCTTAATGAAGTTATTGAGCAAGTAAAGTTTGAGTGGAAATCGAATCCTACAATTACTTTAACCTAACTTTATAACCACCATGTCCACTCATTCCTTTGTTTCTCGCCACAACGGTTCGAACGCGCAAGATATTCAAGCCATGTTATCCAAAATCAATGCGCCGTCGCTGGACGCGCTGATTGAGCAGACCGTGCCTGCCGCCATTCGCTTGCAAGCGCCACTGAAGTTGCCGCCAGGCATGAGCGAATATGCTTATTTGCAGCATTTGCGCGGGCTGGCGGCGAAAAACAAATTATTCAATACATTCATAGGGTTAGGTTATTACGACACCATCGTCCCACCAGTGATTCAGCGCAATATTTTAGAAAATCCCGGTTGGTACACGGCTTACACGCCGTATCAGCAGGAAATTGCGCAAGGTCGGCTAGAAGCGTTGCTGAATTTCCAAACCATGATTGTGGATTTGACTGGCATGGAAATCGCCAATGCGTCGCTGCTGGATGAAGCCACGGCGGCAGCGGAGGCGATGACCATGTTGCACGGGCTGCGCGCGCGCGGCGATGAAGCGAAAAATAGCTTTTTCGTCTCAGATGAATGTTTTCCGCAAACCATTGAGGTGCTGAAAACGCGCGCAAAACCGCTGGGCATTAACTTGGTGATTGGCGATTTTAAAACAGTCACCTTGAGTGACACCCTGTACGGCGCACTGTTGCAATATCCAAGCGCCGACGGCGCGGTGCATGACTACGCCGATTTCGTTCAGCGCGCCAAGGAACACGGCATGAGCATTGCGGTGGCAGCGGATATTTTGAGTCTGGTTCTGCTCACGCCACCGGGCGAATGGGGCGCGGATGTGGTGTTCGGCTCGACGCAACGCTTTGGCGTGCCGATGGGTTACGGCGGCCCACACGCGGCGTATTTTGCGTGTCACGATGCGCATAAACGTTCCATGCCGGGGCGCATCATCGGCGTGTCGGTGGATGCCGACGGCAATCCGGCTTTGCGCATGGCGTTGCAAACGCGCGAACAACATATTCGGCGCGAAAAAGCCACCTCCAACATTTGTACCGCGCAAGCGTTGTTGGCGATTATGGCCAGCATGTACGCGGTTTATCACGGCGCGGAAGGCTTGCGCGGCATTGCGCAACAGGTGCATTTATCAACCGTTGCCTTGGCGCAGGAATTGAAAAAGCTCGGCTATCAAGTGATGGAGAACATATTTTTTGACACACTGAAACTGAAGCAGACCAACAATGCAAAGATTAAAGCGTTGGCGGAAGCTGCGCAGATAAACCTCCGCTATTTGGATCAGGATTTGACCTTGTCACTGGACGAAACCACTTCAGTGAACGAACTAAATGCGCTACTTGCCGTGTTCGCGGCGGCGGCAGGGAAACCTGCACCAACCCTGAATGAGGCAAATATCAACGCGCAAACGTTAGCGTTTACACCGCGCCAATCGGCGATTCTCAGTCATCCGGTGTTCAATACCTATCATTCCGAAACGGAAATGATGCGCTATATAAAACGCTTAGAAAACAAAGACTTATCTTTAACGCATTCGATGATTGCGCTGGGTTCTTGTACGATGAAACTCAACGCAGCGTCAGAATTATTGCCGTTGACTTGGCCAGAATTCGCCAATTTGCATCCGTTCGTACCGCTGGAACAAGCGGTGGGTTATCAAGAAATTATCGCTGGTTTAAATGCCGATTTAGCCGAAATTACCGGCTTCGCGCAAATGAGTTTTCAGCCGAATAGTGGCGCATCGGGAGAATATACTGGCTTGCTGGTGATTCAGGCTTATCACCGTTCGCGCGGTGAAGCGCATCGCAATGTGGTGTTGATTCCATCCTCGGCGCACGGCACCAATCCCGCTAGCGCGGCGATGAATGGTTTGACCATTGTGGTGGTGAAATGCGATAAAAATGGCAATATTGACTTGGAAGATTTACGCGAAAAAGCCAATATAAATAAGGATTCAATTGCATGTTTAATGGTGACTTATCCCAGCACGCACGGGGTATATGAAGAAGCGATTCGCGAAATTACCGCACTCATTCATGGCTACGGCGGACAGGTTTACATGGACGGCGCCAACATGAATGCGCAAGTAGGCTTGACCAACCCGGGCAACATCGGCGCGGATGTGTGCCACCTGAATTTGCATAAAACCTTTGCCATTCCACACGGTGGTGGTGGACCGGGTGTGGGCCCGATCGGAGTTGCTGCACACCTCGTGCCTTTTTTGCCGACGCATTCGCAAATTAAAGTCGGTGGCGATCAAGGCATTCATGCCGTTTCAGCTGCGCCGTATGGCAGTGCCCTGATTCTATTGGTTTCTTACGCCTATATTAAAATGATGGGAGGTGCCGGCCTGACCGCAGCTACCAAGCTGGCAATTTTGAATGCAAACTACATCAAAGAATCGCTGAAAGACCATTATGCGACCTTGTACAGTGGCGCGCAGGGTCGATGTGCGCACGAAATGATTTTGGATTGCCGACACTTTAAACCGCTCGGTGTGGAAGTCAGCGACATCGCCAAGCGGCTAATGGACTTTGGTTTTCATGCACCAACCACTTCTTTCCCTGTGGTGGATACGCTGATGGTGGAGCCCACCGAGAGCGAATCTAAAGCAGAATTGGATCGGTTTTGTGAAGCGATGATCGCGATTCGCGACGAAATTGAAGCGGTGGTTTCCGGTGCGGTGGATAAGAAAAATAACCTGCTTAAAAATGCACCCCACACCGCTCAAGGAGCAACAGCAAGTGAGTGGTTGCACACATACTCACGCGAACAAGCTGTTTATCCTTTAGACTGGGTGCGCGCCAATAAATTTTGGCCGAGCGTGGCGCGAGTGGATAACGTGTATGGTGACAAAAATTTGCAGTGCGTGTGCACGCCCGTGCCACGGTAAAGATAATACTTTGGATTTAATAGAATTTTAAAGGAGCTGCATCGCATGACAAAAGAAGCTAAAAATAATAGTGCCGTTACATTGGCGGGTGAACCATTAACTTTATTCGGGAAATTTCCTGAGGTCGGTCAGGCTGCGCCTGCGTTTACCTTGGTCGATAAAACACTAAAGAATGTCAGCTTAAAGGACTTTGCCGGACAGCGTAAAGTATTGAACATTGTGCCAAGTTTAGATACTGCCGTGTGCGCCACGTCCACACGTAAATTTAATGAAGCGGCTAGCGCCTTGAGTAACACCGTCGTGCTGGTGATTTCTGCCGATTTGCCGTTTGCGATGAGTCGATTTTGTGTAGCGGAAGGGCTAGAAAACGTGGTGACATTATCGTTGATGCGCGGCCGTGATTTTATGCGTAACTACGGCGTGAAAATTGCCGATACTGCCTTGGCAGGTGTCACGGCGCGCGCGGTGTTGGTGTTGAATGAAAAAGATATAATAATTCATGCGGAGTTGGTCGATGACATTAAACACGAACCAAACTATGCCGCAGCACTCGCTGTACTCGCTTGATTATATTGACTATTTTAAAATGACCGTCAGTCCATACAAAGGGAAAACCGGCCTTATCCGCCTGCGCAATGCCTTGGGTTATTCGCTCGCCGGTTTTCGCGCCGCCTACCAACATGAAGACGCTTTTCGAATGGAATTGCTGCTGGCCGTTTTAACGATTCCGCTGGCGGTGTGGTTGCCAGTCAGCCAGATCGGCAAGGCACTTATGATTGCGAGTGTCTTATTGGTGTTGTTGGTGGAGCTGATAAACTCCGCAATCGAAGCCACCGTTGACCGAATTTCGCTTGAAAATCATGATCTTGCTAAACGAGCCAAAGACATCGGCAGTGCGGCGGTGTTATTGAGCCTCATCAACGCAGCCATAGTGTGGGCACTTATTTTGGGTGTTTAACCCACCAATTCTATGCGCGCCAAGCGCATTCCCCCTGGGGCATTAAAATTTGATTTTTGGAGTTGCTATTTAAGGTGTTTTTTTGATTTAATTAGTTTGTTACTTTAACAAATGTAAAACAATAGGGGCGTATAATGGAAGCCACTCAAGTTATTCAGGCCTTGGCCGCTTTAGCGCAGTCCACTCGGTTGGCGATATATCGTTTGCTCGTTGGCGCCGGACCGGAAGGACTGGTGGCGGGGCAAATTGCCGAACAACTCAGCATTGCGCCCGCCACTTTATCCTTTCATTTCAGGAATTTAAGTCAAGCAGGCCTGATTGAAAGTCGGCAAGAGGGACGGTTCATTACGTATTCAGCGAAGTTTTCGGTAATGAATGGTCTGGTGGCGTATTTGACGGAAAATTGCTGTGGCGGAAATACCGAAGTTTGTATCAAAAAAATTACTTAACTATATGATTATTAAGGATATTTAAATGAATGAACCGCAATATAAAATTTTGATTTTGTGTACAGGCAACTCGGCACGCAGTATTTTGGCTGAGGTTCTATTCAATACCCTGGGCAAAGGTAAATTTAAAGCGTACAGCGCCGGTAGCAAACCGGCGGGCGCAGTAAATCCGGGTGCATTAGAATGGCTGAGCAATCACGGTCACACCACCACAGGCTTGCGCAGTAAAAGTTGGGATGAGTTTGCGCGCGCTGATGCACCCGAATTCGATTTTATTTTTACCGTGTGCGACAACGCAGCTGGCGAAGCCTGTCCGGTGTGGCTGGGCAAGCCTGCCACAGCGCATTGGGGCATTCCTGATCCGGCACACATTGCAGATGAAACAGAACGGCGTGCCGCATTTAACAAAGCTGCCGAACAGTTGGCGCGGCGTATTCAATTGTTTATGAGTTTGCCGCTGGAAAAATTAGACAAATTGACAATGAAAGAAAAACTAGCTGAAATCGGACGGATTCAGGATTAAGCAGCCAAATCGCTTTTCAGGTCGAACATGAAAGTTTAAATCAATCAATTGGTTTAAAGTGCTGTTCGACAGGATCGGGGACACGAAAGATTTATTCGGGATCAGACTAAGTTTGCCACCGATCATATTGTTGCGAAGCGTAACGCACACTTCGAGCGAAGTGAATTTGAAAGGGTTTGCCGAGGACTCAACACGCATGCGTTTTGCAGCGGTCATCAAGAATTTGGCGATAATCAAATTCGCTTCCATCTTTTCAGAGTGAGGGGTTTGGCGGAAGGGTAATTTTAGGCCTTAACCCATTTTCTGCCAGCCTCCCCGTCAGTGCAGGAGCAATCTGTCACCTTGGGCGAATCGTGGTTTTAATTACACCGCTGCGGCACTCACCCAATAGCGCCAGGCTTGGCAGAGCAATTGAATAGGAAGGACTTGAGATAATGAGCATTTTTGAACGGTATCTGACGTTGTGGGTTTTGCTGTGTATTGTGGGGGGAGTACTGCTTGGGCAAGCAATTCCGGCACCGTTTCACTGGTTGGGCGGATTGGAAATTGCCAACGTGAATCTGCCGGTCGGTTTGTTGATTTGGGTGATGATTATTCCCATGCTGTTACGAATCGACTTTGGCGCGTTGCAGCAAGTTCGTCAATATTGGCGCGGCATTAGCATTACCTTATTTATCAATTGGGCAGTTAAGCCCTTTTCAATGGCACTACTGGGTTTTCTGTTTATTCGGCATTGGTTCGCACCCTACTTACCTGCCGAGCAAATCGATAGCTACATTGCCGGACTGATTTTACTAGCCGCCGCACCGTGCACTGCGATGGTGTTTGTGTGGAGCCGCCTCGTCAACGGAGAACCGTTATTTACCCTGAGCCAAGTGGCGCTGAATGACGCGATTATGGTATTCGCTTTTGCGCCACTGGTGGCATTGCTGCTCGGGATGTCCGCCATCATCGTGCCGTGGAATACCTTAGTCACGTCGGTAATTTTGTATATTATTTTGCCGGTTTTAATTGCTCAGATAGTGCGTAAGTATTTGATTAAATACACTAAATTAGATGCGGTGTTGCGAGTAATGAATCCACTTTCGATTGCCGCTTTGCTAATGACACTGTTACTGTTGTTTGCCTTTCAAGGCAAGGCGATTATCGACCAGCCACTTGTAATTGCGCTATTGGCGGTGCCGATTACGCTGCAAGTTTATTTCAATGCTGGACTTTCATATTGGTTAAACCGGCGTTTGGGCGAAGCACATTGCGTGGCGGGCCCGTCTGCATTAATCGGCGCATCGAATTTCTTTGAGCTAGCCGTGGCCGCAGCGATTAGCTTGTTTGGTTTTGAATCGGGCGCAGCATTGGCAACGGTAGTCGGCGTGTTGATTGAAGTGCCGGTTATGTTAAGCGTGGTCGCAATGGTAAATCGCAGCAAAAATTGGTATCAAGCAACGCGTGGCTAAAAATGAAAGTGAAATAGCTTCTATAATCAAGGCGTTGGATGCCGGACTACGCGAACATGAAAATTAATAAACGCAGAGCGAACCAATAATGTCTTCATTTCCGTGTATTTTGCGAGCTTGGAACGCATACGAAAATGAATTACGGCAGTTCCTGAGGCACCGTTGCCAGGACACTTTCCTGGCGGATGATTTATTGCAAGAAGTGTTTGTTAAAGCGATGAAACAAGGACGGCAATTTTGTGTGTTGGACAATTCGCGCGCCTGGCTATATCAAGTGGCGCGTAATGCCTTGATTGATGAATATCGGGTTCGGCGGAAACAGGTAGAAATGCCTGATGATATTTCACAAGAAATAGAAATAATTGAGCCAATTCATGCACTTAGCAAGTGCGTCGTCCGCGTGTTGGCGGAGCTTTCTCCTGAAGATCGGCAGATTATTGAAGCATGTGACCTCAACAGCGTGAAACAAAAAAGCTACGCCGAACAACACGGCTTATTCTTGGCAGCGGTCAAGTCGCGCTTGTTACGCGCCCGAGAAAAAATGCGCCGGCAAATGCGTGTCGCCTGTCAGGTGAAATTTGATGAGCAAGGCTTGGTGGCGGATCACCTTCCTCGTGGGTAATAGTTGGGGCTGCACTGCATTCTTGAGCAGCACATTCCCGCTTCGCTGCACTCTTTTTTCGAATGTGCCGGAATAGCCAAAAATCCACCTCAACTCGACGCCTAACTGAAAATTTAAAATGACACATTCACATGAACACGCCGTGCCCAGTCAATTTGGGCGCGCTTTTAGTCTTGGTATTGCACTCAATGTTGGCTTTGTGCTGGTGGAAGGCTTTTATGGCTGGCGTACCGACTCGTTAGCACTGTTGGCGGATGCAGGGCATAACCTGAGCGATGTCGGCGGTTTGTTGCTGGCATGGGCAGCCCTAGCGGCTGGGCGATTGCATCCTGATGAGCGTCACACCTATGGTTGGCGACGCGGTTCAATTTTGGCGAGCTTCATCAATGCCATGATGTTATTAGCCGCCATGGCTTTGTTGGCATGGGAAGCCTTACAGCGCTTGCAAGTTCCGGCGAGTACCGATGGCGTCGTCATCATGTTGGTCGCGGCAATCGGGGTGTTGGTTAACGGCATGACGGCCGCTTTATTTGTAGCGGGCAGCGAAAAAGATTTAAACATTCGCGGTGCGTTCTTGCATATGGCGGCCGATGCGCTGGTCTCGTTAGGGGTGGTGCTGGCAGGTGCGCTATATTGGTGGCAAGGCTGGCAGTGGATTGATCCGGTCATGAGTTTGCTCATTGCGGTAGTGATTATTATGGGTACTTGGTCGCTATTTAAGCAGTCCTTGCACTTAATGTTTGACGGTGTTCCCAATCATTTAGACCTGAAGTTGATTCGTGAGCAATTGCTGGCGATACCTACCGTAATTGCGGTTCACGATTTGCACGTCTGGGCCATGGACAGCGCCGAAGTGGCGTTGACGGCGCATTTGGTACAGCGCGAAAACACAGTTAATGCCGATCAGCTATTAGGCGAAGCAACTGAAATACTGCATGAAGAATTTGAAATTCATCACGTTACGCTGCAAATAGAATCAGCCCACTATGCTGAATTGTGTGCAACGCAACAGTGCGCATAAGCGAAATTTCAAATCGCAGTCAAAAAATCGACGCCATTTCGTGCACAATTAAACTATTGTCTACCGTTCTTGATTTCTTAGTTTTTTGAAATAAGTCTTAATAATCAGATACTTAAGTATATTTCTACGCTGAATAAACAAAATGAGCCGAGTTTCTTTGGCACGACGCAGATAAGAAGATCTGTTTTAAAAACAGCGCACTCACGCACGCTTTTGGCTTATATTTCGGGCTCGAAATTTTTATGCGAGCCGCGCATCATGGATTTGTATTCGCAAGTTTTCAATTCGGACTGGCTGTTCGTTGGCAACATTTTATTTGCCGCGCTGTTGGTGCGCGCGCTATGGACTGCCCCTTGGCGCGCCTTGTGGCGCAACACCGCGCAATATAATGTACTGATTGGCGTCACGATTTGGGTTGGTGCGTTTTGGTTGCTGCCAGTCGGAATGCGCGACGGCTTAAAGATTCATCCACTGGGCGCATCCTTGTTCTTTTTATTGTTTGATAGTGAACTTGCATTGCTACTGCTAAGTGCAATTTTATTGGTTGCGCTACGGTATCAACACTTAGATTTGGCGGTGTTTGGTATGGCGGGGCTGATCAAAATTGCCTTGCCAATTGCGATAACGGCGTTTGGATTAAAGCTTTTTTATCGCTATGGAAAGCCAAACTATTTTGCTTTCGTGTTGTGGAATGGGTACTGCGTGAGCGGAATCGCCATGTTGCTGGTTGCCTGCATTAACGGCTGGTGTATTCGCTCTTTAGCGCTGTACACCCCGTTTATTTTGCATAATTCTTATTGGATAACCCTGCCGTTAATTAGCTCCAGTGAAGCTATTTTGACTGGACTTTCGATTGCCGGCTTTGCCGTCGCCCTCCCCCACGCCGTTGCCCACTTTAATCCCGATGTTTATTTTGCTGAGACCCCCCGTCGCTAAAAATTGCTGCGTTGGCAAACTGATCAAACGTGGCAGCGTGTAAAAATGATTCAGTGAAATTTTCGATTCAGGTAAAATGCCGCCCTATTTGCGAATGCTTATCTTATGTCTTCTGTTCCTTCAACCTTAAATCCCGCAGAACTGATTCGCCCAGAAATCGTGGCGTTACAGGCGTATCACGTACCGGATAGCGCCAACTTGATTAAGCTGGATGCCATGGAAAATCCCTATGCGCTACCCGCAGCGTTGCGCGCCACCATTGCCGCACGCGTGAGTGACGCCGCCATCAATCGCTATCCCGATGCGAGCGGGCAAATCCTTAAAAATAAAATAGCACAACTCATTGATTTAAAAGAAGATTTCAGGATTTTGCTAGGCAATGGCTCGGATGAAATCATTCAATTATTGGCACTGGCGGTTGCAAAGCCGGGCGCAGTTTTATTGAGCGTTGAACCTTCCTTTGTGATGTTTAAAATGATCGCTCAATTTGTCGGAATGAACTATGTCGGCGTGCCACTGGCGCAGGATTTTGCACTGGATCTGCCGGCGATGTTAACGGCGATTGAGCGCCATCAACCAGCGTTGATTTTTTTGGCGTATCCCAATAATCCCACTGGTAATCAGTTCGACGCGCAGGCGGTGACGCAAATTATTCAGGCGGCGCCGGGATTGGTGGTGGTGGATGAAGCGTATTACGCGTTTGCCGAACACAGTTTTTTGCCGGCGCTGGCGCAGTTTGACAATTTAGTCGTGATGCGCACTTTTTCCAAGCTGGGCATGGCCGGCTTGCGTTTGGGATTTTTGGTGGGCAGCGCAGCGTGGATTGAACAATTAGAAAAACTACGATTGCCCTATAACGTTGGTGTGTTACCACAATTGGTGGCAGAAATTTTATTGTCGCACCACGATATTTTATTAGCGCAGGCGGCGCAAATTAAACAAGATCGACAATGGCTGTACGAACGGCTGGTCGGCACGGTGGATGTGTATGCGTATCCCAGTCAGGCAAATTTTATTTTATTCCGCGTGCCGCACGCCAGCGCGCTGTTTGCCTGCTTGAAGCAGCGCGGAATTTTGATAAAAAATTTAGACGGTGGACATCCGGCGCTGCGCGATTGCCTGCGGGTGACGGTGGGAACCTCAGAAGAAAATGAACAATTTATCAATGCGTTACAAGCCAGTCTTCATGTTACTTTATAGGAAATAATGATGCGTCAAGCCCACGTTATACGGCACACCTTGGAAACGCAGATTGACGTTCAGCTCAATTTGGACGGCACAGGTCAGGTTAAACTGAATTCGGGTTTGCCCTTTTTGGAACATATGTTGGATCAAATTGCTCGCCACGGCTTAATCGATTTGCAATTGCTCGCCAAAGGGGATTTGCACATAGACGCCCACCATACGGTGGAAGATATCGGCATCACGCTGGGGCAGGCGTTTACGCAAGCGGTGGGCGATAAAAAAGGGCTGCGCCGCTATGGCCACGCTTATGTGCCGCTGGACGAAGCCTTGTCGCGCGTGGTGCTCGATTTATCGGGGCGTCCCGGTTTGGAGTTCAATTGCACCTTTACTCGCGCTAGCATCGGGGAGTTTGACGTGGATTTGATCCACGAATTTTTTCAAGGTTTCGTCAATCATGCCTTGGTCACTTTGCATATCGACAACTTGGCTGGCAATAACGCGCACCATCAAGCGGAAACGATTTTCAAGGCCTTTGGTCGCGCTTTACGCATGGCGCTGGAAGTTGATGCGCGTATGGCCGGCATGATGCCTTCTACCAAAGGAATGCTGTAAATTATGGTCGATATTGCGGTAGTCGATTACGGCATGGGCAATTTGCGTTCGGTGCAACAAGCCTTGCGCCACGTTGCGCCCACACTCAATATCTGCGTGACTGACGACGCAAAAATGATTGCCGATGCCGACCGTGTGGTGTTTCCAGGTCAGGGCGCGATGCCAGATTGTATGCGGGAACTGGAGGCGAAAGGCTTGCGGCAGGTGGTTTTGGAAGCGGCGCAGCACAAGCCTTTTTTAGGCATTTGCATTGGGCTGCAAATGCTATTTCATCACAGTGCAGAAGGTAACGTGCCCGGTTTGGGCGTGCTGCCCGGCGAGGTAGTGCGTTTTGCCGGTGAGATGAAAGATGCGCACGGACAAAAGCTGAAAGTGCCGCACATGGGGTGGAATCAGGTCAAGCATAGGCCACATCCGCTGTGGCATGGTATTCCGCAACATGCGCGCTTCTATTTTGTACATAGTTATTATGTACAAACGTCGGAAGCTAGTTTGGTGCAGGCAACCAGCGATTATCCCGATGCGTTTGTGTGTGCGGTGGCGCGGGAAAATTTATTTGCCGTACAGTTTCACCCAGAAAAAAGTGCCGCCGCAGGGCTGCAATTATTAACCAATTTTGTAAGCTGGAAACCTTTATAACTCATTGATTATTTTGACTATTTATTATGTTAATTATTCCTGCGATTGATTTAAAAGATGGGCACTGTGTGCGATTGCGTCAAGGCTTGATGGAAGAGGCAACGGTTTTTTCGCAAGACCCCGCTGCCATGGCTAAACATTGGTTAGCGCAAGGCGCTCGCCGCTTGCATTTGGTGGATTTGAACGGCGCGTTTGCCGGAAAACCCGAAAATGAAATTGCCGTGCGCAGCATTATTCAGGCGGTTGGACAAGATGTGCCAGTGCAGTTGGGTGGTGGAATTCGTGACTTAGAAACCATAGAACGCTATCTCGACTTAGGCTTGACTTACGTTATCATCGGCACGGCAGCGGTGAAAGTGCCGGGCTTTTTGCACGAAGCGTGCGACGCGTTTCCCGGTCATATCATGGTTGGGCTGGATGCGAAAGGCGGTAAAGTGGCGGTCAACGGTTGGTCAAAACTCACTGGGCATGACGTCTGCGATTTAGCCAAACGCTTTGAAGATTATGGCGTGGAAGCCATAATTTATACCGACATTGGGCGCGACGGAATGTTATCTGGCGTGAATATTCCCGCCACAGTCGAGCTGGCACAACCCTTGCAAGTGCCGGTGATTGCTAGCGGTGGCATCACGAATCTGGACGATGTGCGCGCCTTGTGTGCCGTGCAAGCCGACGGTATTACCGGGGCGATTACCGGAAGGGCGATTTATGAAGGCTCGCTCGATTTTCGTGCTGCGCAAAGTTTAGCCGACGAACTGTCGCCCTCTTTCTAATGCTTGCCAAACGAATTATTCCTTGTCTCGATGTCACTGCCGGACGGGTGGTGAAAGGCGTGAGTTTTGTTGAATTACGCGACGCGGGCGATCCGGTGGAAATCGCCAAGCGCTACGACGAACAAGGCGCGGACGAACTCACGTTCCTCGACATCACCGCCAGTTCGGACGATAGAGGTATTATTTTTCGCATCATCGAACAAGTCGCCTCGCAAGTGTTTATTCCGCTCACTGTCGGTGGCGGTGTGCGCGAAGTGCAAGATGTCCGCAATTTGTTGAATGCGGGCGCAGACAAAGTCAGCATCAATACCTCGGCGGTGACCAATCCGCAGTTGGTTGCCGATGCCGCCGCTCGTTATGGATCGCAGTGCATCGTGGTGGCAATTGATGCCAAACAAGTTGCGCCAAATCAGTGGCAAGTTTTCACGCATGGCGGGCGTAAAGCCACTGGATTAGACGTGATTGCGTGGGCAAAAAATATGCAAACGCTAGGCGCGGGCGAAATTTTGCTGACCAGCATGGATCAGGATGGACAAAAGCGCGGTTTTGATTTGGCACTGACCCGCGCCGTCAGCGACGCGCTGGAAATTCCAGTGATAGCCAGCGGCGGCGTAGGCAATTTGCAACATTTAGCCGATGGTGTGCAACAAGGTGGCGCGGATGCGGTGTTGGCAGCGAGCATTTTCCACTTCGGCGAATACACCGTACAACAGGCCAAAAAATTTTTGGCGGAACAGGGAATTGAGGTGCGACGGTGAGTTCAATAAATGATTATAAATCAAGGACTTAATAATGATTGAGTCTTGGCTAAATAAAATAAATTGGTCGGAAGAAGGTTTGGTTCCGGCGATTGCACAGGATGTGCAGACTGGGCGCGTGCTGATGATGGCGTGGATGAATCACCAAGCATTGTTGCAGACCTGGCAAAAAAGTGAAGCGGTGTATTGGTCGCGCTCGCGTAAAAAATTATGGCATAAAGGCGAAGAATCTGGGCATATTCAATGGGTTAAAGAAATTCGTTTGGATTGCGATGGCGATGTCATTCTGTTGCAAGTGGAACAGCAAGGCGGTATCGCTTGCCATACCGGAAGGCAAAGTTGTTTTTTTAACAAGCTGGAACAGGGCGAATGGCATGAAGTAGATCCGATTTTAAAATCACCTGACGAGATTTATAAAAAATGAGCAACGACATTTTGCAGCGCTTGACGGACACGCTGGAAACAAGAAAATTGGCCGCGCCGGAAACCTCGTACACCGCCAAATTATTTAGCAAAGGCGAAGATGCAATTCTGAAGAAAGTCATCGAAGAGGCGGGCGAAGTATTGATGGCGTCCAAAGATGGCGACGCAGCGCATTTGGTGTATGAAGTGGCTGATTTATGGTTTCACAGCTTGGTTTTGCTGGTACACCACGGCTTGGCAGCAGAGGATGTTTTGCAAGAATTAGCGCGGCGCGAGGGCGTGTCCGGCATCGTTGAGAAAGCGAGCCGATCATGAGCGAAAATTGCGTATTCTGTAAAATTGCGCGCGGCGAAATTCCGTGTAAAAAAGTGTATGAAGATGCAGAAATTTTAGTTTTTCACGATATTCATCCGATCGCGCCCGTGCATTTTTTGCTCATTCCCAAACTGCATTTAGCCTCGCTGCTAGACGCCCATACTGAACATGGCGCACTGCTGGGTAAAATGCTGCTGCTGGCGCCACAACTTGCGCGCGAGCACGGTTTGGAAAACGGCTTTCGCACCGTGATTAACAGCGGTGTCGCTGGCGGGCAGGAGGTGTTTCATTTGCACCTTCATGTGCTTGGCGGAGGGGCGATTCAGTCGATGGTCAAGCGCAAGTAGTCCGGCTGCTTAAAACTGATTATTTTGCAACCTGTTGATTATTAATGGTATTTTTGTCAGTGCCGAAATTTTCAGAGTGGCTTTTAGTAATGCCTAACTTAAATTTGATGAGGAAAAATCATGGGTTCGATGAGTATTTGGCATTGGTTGATTGTGTTGGTGGTGGTCGTGTTGATTTTTGGCACAAAAAAATTGCGCAGCGTCGGCAGTGATTTGGGCGGCGCCGTTAAGGGTTTTAAAGACGGAATGAAAAGCGAAGAATCACCGACGGCACAAGAGAATAAAGTGATTGAAGGCGAAGCGAAGGAAAAAACAGCCACGCATTAACGTGGCTAAAGCGCGATGTTTGATATTGGGTTGTCTGAAATTGTGGTGATTGCAGTGGTCGCGCTAATCGTGATTGGTCCGCAGCGGTTGCCGACGGTTGCTCGCACTTTAGGTGTTCTGTTTGGCAAGGCTAACCGCTATGTCGCTGGGCTTAAAGCGGATATTTCACGGGAGCTGTCCTTAGATGAAATCAAAGTAATGGAACAACAAGTGAAGCAGGAAGTGCACGCTACAGAAGATGCCTTCCAGCAAGTTGGGCAGGATTTTAGCCAGCAAAAGCCCTCGATATACGCGCCCCCATCGAGCGAGTTTAACCAAAGTCCGATTAAGCACCACAGTTCAATTCAGCCCAATTCAACTGCGGCGCCACAGGCAGCACAATCCCAATTGCCAATTGAGTGATGTTTAAATCCGACTCCTTTATTGGGCACCTCATCGATTTGCGCACCCGAATTTTGCATTCAGTGCTGGCCTTGCTTCTGGTTTTTTTGTGCTTATTTCCCTGGGCTGCCGACTTGTATGCCTTGCTGGCGCAACCGTTATTGGCTAAGTTGCCCAAAGGTGGGCAAATGATTGCGACTGACGTCACGACGCCTTTCTTTGTGCCACTCAAAGTCGCGCTGATGGCGGCTTTTCTGATTGCCTTGCCGTATATTTTGTACCAAATTTGGCGCTTCGTTGCGCCGGGTTTGTATGCGCATGAAAAGCGTTGGGTTTTTGGACTGGTGGCGGCCAGTTTGAGTTTGTTTTATTGCGGAATGGGCTTTGCCTTTTTTGCTGTTTTGCCGATTGTATTTGGTTTTATGACCAGCGTAGCCCCGGCTGGGGTGGCGGTGATGACCGATATTGATAAGTATTTGAGTTTTGTGTTGGGGCTGTTTATTTCTTTCGGATTGGCGTTTCAAGTACCAATAGCGGTGGTTGTTTTGGTCAAAATGCGCTGGGTTAGCGTAGAAAAATTACGTGAAATCCGTCCCTACGTCATTGTGGGCGCGTTCGTGGTTGGCGCAATTTTT
>JAVHQT010000093.1:0-69861 GCA_036171275.1 Gallionellaceae bacterium
CCTTCCCCCTGACGGGGAAGGGACGCCAACCTTGAAGGTGGCGCGTGATGGGGTTGGCTGCGGTTTTCCCGCCCCAAAGCGCGGGAATGCGCGTTACGCAACTTATCTGAGCAAGGTTAAAACTGAGTTGGGCGATTGATTTGCTTGCGCCAACATTGCCGTGCCGGCTTGTTGCAGGATTTGACCGCGCGTGAGGGCTGCGGTTTCTGCGGCGTAATCTGCGTCCATAATTCGGCTGCGTGAGGCGGATTGGTTTTCCGAAGCAATTTGCAGGTTTTGAATCACCGATTCAAAACGTGATTGCACAGAACCATAGGTCGCGCGCATTCCCGCCACGGTGGCAATATCGGCATCCAGTTTGGCAATTTCCGCTTGCGCCGTCGTTGAGTTTGTTCCCAAACTGACCGATGAAGGTGCTAAAGCGGCTGCGGTGGTAATGGTAATATCGTCCACGCCTGCCGTGCTGTTTGCGCCCACTTGGAAGGTTTGGCTGACCGGTGCGGATAGCAAGGGAATTCCGTTAAAGCTGGTGGCGGCAATCACGCGCACATTTTCTGCATTCAGCTGGGTATATTCCAACTCGATTTTATCGACGTCACCGCTGGAGGTGGCATTGGCAGCTTGCACTGCCAGTTCACGCATCCGCGCTAAGTTTGCGCCAATGTCGCCAAGCGCACCTTCCGCTGTTTGTGCGAGAGAAATACCGTCATTCGCATTCCGAATCGCTTGATTCATGCCGCGAATTTGGCTTTCCATCCTCGAAGCAATCGCCATCCCCGCCGCATCATCTTTCGCGCTGTTGACTCGCATACCGGAAGATAAGCGTTGCAAGGAGGTTTGCAACGCACCTTGCGAACTGTTTAAGTTGCGCTGCGCATTCAGCGACGAAATGTTGGTATTGATAAATGAAGGCATTTTTTTCTCCTTTGAGGATAACTTTACAACTTAAAAATGGGTGACGACGATTCAGTGTTTACGGTCAAATTTCTGAGTTGAATGATGAGCAATTGAATCGGTTCGCCAGCTTCAGAATATTGAACAATGGTTGCACTGTAAAAGATTTTCCTAAAATCAATGGCTTAATTAAAGGGGTTTTTCTAGGGCTATTCTGCGTTATTCGCCTTTAGTTTAAAAGCCGGTTTATTTTAACTAAGTTTAAAAAGTCTTAATAATCAGATAGTTATGCACTGATATTGATATTTCCGCCAATCATGCTGCCAGTGTTGGCGGGCGTCATTGCCACCGCCGGCACGGGTGTGGCGGGCGGATTGGGCGCAGGCGCATTCGTTGTTTGCGCTGGTGCGGCGACAGCGGGCGGATTGATCGCAAGCGCTGGTTTATTCACTGCCGGCGCTTCTTTGGGCACTGCCGCCATTAAATTCGACATGCCTTTAATAAAATCTTGACGCGTCACCACGCCGGTTCCTTGCGGATCAAGTTTTTTAAACGCCGCTTCCACGCCCATGGCTTTAATGGCAGCGGGCGGCGCGGTGTTAGCAAAGGCTTGTTGAAATTGCGAACGCGTAATTGAGCCCGTGCCGGCGGTATCAATCTGCCGATATAAGCTGGCAATTGAATCCGGTGCAGCAGCGCGTTTGGGTTCGCTGGCTCTGGCGGTTGATTTAGCGCTGGGTATGGCCGCATCGCGCATACTTGAAATTGCACTCATTGTGGACATGAGATTCTCCGAAAATAATTTTTAGATTCAAACTAACGGCGGTATCGCCTTGATTTAACTTTACTGAATTTTTGTAAAAATTAAAGGCGGAATAGCGGGAGGAAAATAGGTCTATTTTGGCGGTTTACCGAATTGCTCAGCGCGTTTTTTGATGAGCAAAGGGCGAATAATAACTTCCTTAAACACTTTATTTTGCCGCAATCGTTGCGCGTAGCCGGTGAAATTCTTGGACAAATTCGGTGAATTGCCCGCGCTCAATCGCTAGGCGCATATCCGACATAAGCTCTTGATAATAATGAAGATTATGGATTGAGTTTAATCTTGCACCTAAAATTTCATTGAGTTTATGCAGGTGGTGCAAATAGGCGCGACTAAAATGCTGGCAGGTGTAACAGGTGCATTGCGCATCCAACGCTTGGGTGTCTAGCCGATATTGTGCATTCTTAATCCGCACGTCGCCGAAACGGGTGAACAAATGTCCGTTGCGGGCATTGCGGGTCGGCATGACGCAGTCAAACATATCAATGCCGTTGCCGACGGCTTCCACTAAATCTTCCGGCGTGCCCACGCCCATTAAATATCGCGGTTTATCGGCAGGCAGTTGCGGCGCGGTGTGTTGCAAAATACGCAACATGTCTTCTTTCGGTTCGCCAACGGATAAGCCGCCGATGGCGTAACCATCGAAGCCAATTTGCGTCAACCCCGCCAGCGATTCGTCACGCAGATGTTCGTGCATTCCGCCCTGCACGATGCCGAATAGGGCGTTTGGGTTGTCGGCGTGGGCGGCTTTGCTGCGTTCTGCCCAACTTAAACTCAGGCGCATGGACGTGCCTGCAGTGGGTTCATCAGCCGGATACGGCGTGCATTCGTCGAAAATCATCACGATGTCGGCATTCAACACGCGCTGAATGCGCATCGATTCTTCCGGTGACAGGAAGCATTTATCGCCATTCACTGGGGAGCGAAACTCGACGCCACCACCGGTAATTTTGCGTAATGCGCCCAGACTAAATACCTGAAAACCGCCGGAATCGGTGAGAATGGGTCGATCCCATCCCATAAAACCATGCAGTCCACCGTGCGCGGCAATCACTTCCAAGCCGGGACGTAGCCACAAATGAAAAGTGTTGCCGAGCACAATTTGCGCGCCCATGTCTTTCAGTTCTTGCGGCGACATGGCTTTGACCGTGCCATACGTGCCTACCGGCATAAACGCTGGGGTTTCCAGTTGGCCGTGCGCCAAATCTAACGTGCCGCGCCGCGCACCACCTGACGTGCTGTGTAAGGTAAATTTCATGGTTTTCTTTCTATCAACATGGCATCGCCGTAACTAAAAAAACGATATTCTTTTTGCACTGCGTGGCGGTAAGCGGCGCGCATTCTGTCCATACCACCAAAGGCGCTCACCAACATTAGCAAGGTGGAACGCGCCAAGTGAAAGTTGGTTAGCAACACGTCCACCACTTTAAATTGATAGCCTGGGGTAATGAAAATCTGCGTTTCGCCGCGGCCTGCGCGCACCATTCCGTCGGCAGCAGCACTTTCCAAAGCGCGCAAACTGGTGGTGCCCACGGCAATCACGCGCGCACCGTTGGCTCGCGCGTGACGTATTGCGTCCACCGTGGCCGGCGGAATGCTGTAGCGTTCACTGTGCATTGTATGCTGTTGAATATATTCAGTTTTTACAGGTTGAAATGTCCCAGCACCAACGTGAAGCGTAACATACGCCAAGCTCACACCCTGTTCGCGCAAGGCTTGCAACATCGCTTCATCAAAATGCAGCCCAGCCGTCGGTGCGGCCACCGCACCCATTTCGCGCGCAAAAACAGTTTGATAACGCGCCTCATCTTCCGCCTCTGCGCTATGCACAATATACGGTGGCAATGGCAGTTGTCCGTACTGTTGCAAGAGTGCCATCACGGGTGTTGCGGATTCAAAACGCAGGTGAAAAAATGAATCTTCCCGCCCCAAAACCGTGACTTCCAGCCCTGCCAGCGTGAGGCGGCTACCCGCCTTCGGTGATTTACTGGCGCGCAATTGCGCCAACACTTCATGCTCACTCAACACACGTTCAATCAGCACTTCAACCTTGCCACCACTGACTTTTTCGCCAAATAAACGCGCTTTCATCACGCGGGTATCATTCAAAATCAACACGTCGTGCGGATGTAGCAACTGCTTAAAATCAGCGAAATTTCGATCCGCCAATTCAGCACCGACGTGCAGTAAACGGCTACCACCTCGCAGCAAAGGCGGGTGTTGCGCGATCAAGTGTTCTGGCAAATCAAATTCAAAGTCTGCGGTGGGAATTAAGTTCAAAATCAACTTCCGATAAAAAAGCGCGCATTGTAGTTGATGAATCGGGCGGTTTCATGGATAATTCGCACCATCCCAATGCCGGGATGGCGGAATCGGTAGACGCGCTGGACTCAAAATCCAGTGTTCGGAAGGATGTGGGGGTTCGAGTCCCCCTCCCGGCACCAAAAAATTTGTATCATTAGCCCGATAAACCGAATCAGCATCCGGTTTACGGGCTTTTTATTTATCCATGTCAGCGTGTCCGCTTCGAGCCGATGATGCTAAGGAAGTGCTGGATAAATCAACGTTCACCCTGAGCTTGTCGAACGGCTTACCACAAACGGAATCAATCAGCGCTTCCCTTATTGCAGGGCGGATTTCAAAACACAGCGATAAATAATTGGGTTATCAGTCAAAAAAATCGATCACCCAAAAAGCATGACCGCGCTAGACTGGCAATTTCGCCCAAGAATTAAGGAGAAACTTGATGATTAAATTTTCTCAACGCTGGCTAACGCTGGTTGTGGGACTCAGTTTAGCGTTGCCATTTCCTGCTTTGGCGGCAAAACCAGTCAGTGCCGCAGCGGAACGACTGGTGGTCTTACCTTTGCGCGTCGATGATCAAGATCGTTATCTTTTAAATTCTTTAGAAACTGCCTTGGTACAAGGTTTGCAGACGCATTACGACGTTTTTTTCGGCTCCGAAGTGTCGCAAAAAGCGCGGGAAGTTTTTGATCAGGAATCCAGAAC
The DNA here is from genome assembly GCA_036171275.1 of Gallionellaceae bacterium. Taxonomy (GTDB): domain Bacteria; phylum Pseudomonadota; class Gammaproteobacteria; order Burkholderiales; family Gallionellaceae; genus PALSA-1006. The sequence goes on from JAVHQT010000093.1 coordinate 4,727, forward strand.
CGCCGCAGCGGACTGCGACGAAACGCGCTGTATGGAAAATATTGCCTTGGCTTTTCAATCGGAAATGATTGCCAATGCCAGTGTGACGCGAGTGGAAAATGGCTATTTATTAGCGCTGACGATTCGCAATGTTTTTGATCACAAAACGATTTTTTCGAATTCGCTGCCCTGCGAAAACTGCAATACCTTTGAATTAGTCAGCAAGCTGAAAGAGCTGAGTTCTACGCGAACCGCAGGGAATGCAAACAAAGGCACGAACGGCGCAATTTTCATCGCCAATCCGCCGGGAATGCCGCCGGAATCGGTCGTTTTGCCGGGCTCGGTCGATGTCGCAAACCCAGAACTGGCGCTATGGAATGAAATTAAAAACAGTACGCTGATTGACGATTTTAATATCTACTTAGGACAGTATCCTAAAGGCAAATTTAACTCGCAAGCCAAACATCGGATTAAGCAACTTAACCAGTTGGCCGAGCAACAATCGTTGCGTGAAGAACAAGCGCAGTGGCAAGCGGCCGAAAAATCAGGCGCAGCCTTGGCTTATCAACGCTATTTAAGCGCCTATCCACAAGGAAAATTTGCCGGATTAGCGCACATTCGGCTGCGAAAATTAGCCCCGTTGACCTCACCCGAAGACGACGCGGAAACAGCACAGTGGCAAGCCGCCAATGCCAGCGGCAGCATTGCTGCTCTGCAAGCCTATTTAGATCGCTACCCCACCGGAAAATATGGAGTGACGGCGAAAGAAAAAATTAAAAAAAAGCAGCAGGCAATTCCGCCCGTGACGCTATCAACACCCCCCAGCACCGTCCCTTCGCCACCAGCTGGTTCAGTTGCAGCCCGACTTCAGGCAGCTGAAGAAGCTGGCATGGCACAAGAGTCGGAATCGAGACGAGTGCTGGTGTTACCGCCTATTTTGAAGAAATTCGAGCCCGCCAATAAAGCGCTGGAATGGGTACTGCCCTTTCCAGTGCGGCGCGATCCAGACCACCGTTAACGATCGCGCCTGAAGGGCGCGGCTAAAAGCTCAATTTTCAAAGCTACACAAGGCGCGAGCACGCAATTAGGACGCAGCCTATATCCGATAGGTAAGGCGTTTTTTTTGTGAATAACGCAGCATAAGGGCGCGCGTGTTCCGGCCTGAAGAGCGGGTTTTAATTCGAAGCAGAATATAGATAACTTATTGATTTATTTAAATAATTTTTTAAGCTGCCGAATTAAGAATCACTCAACCGTTCACCTGCGCCAATCAAAGGGCGCTGCCGGACGGAATCAATCAGTGTTTCGCTCAGATTTTCTAGATTAAAGGCTAAGTATGACCAATGACGAATACTGGATGAGGCAAGCCCTGGCTTTGGCTGCTGAAGCCGCGCGCAACGGTGAAGTTCCGGTGGGGGCGGTGGTGGTTAAAGCGGGGCAAATTGTCGGGCGCGGTTGCAATGCGCCGATTTCACGCCGTGACCCAGCGGCACACGCGGAAATCTTGGCATTGCGTGATGCCGCACACGCTATTGGTAACTATCGGTTACTAGACTGTGCGCTTTTTGTCACCCTTGAGCCCTGTTTAATGTGCGTTGGCGCCATGTTTCATGCGCGAATTAGCCGCGTGGTTTTTGGGGCGGCGGAGTGTAAAACTGGCGTTGCGGGTAGCGTGCTGAATTTGTTTGCTGAAGCGCGTTTAAATCATCATGCCAGCGTTGAAGGTGGTTTATTAGCGGACGAATGTGGAAAAGTACTGACCGATTTCTTCGCGGCGCGGCGCGCACAACAGTCTCAACCAAAAACAGCATGAAAATTCTAATTAAAATTGCCTCACAAACCCTTTTTTTACTGACGGCTAACGGCACAGTTCGACAAGAATTTAAAATTTCCACCGCGCAAAATGGCGTAGGCGAAGAAACTGGAAGTTATTGCACGCCGCGCGGTTTGCACCGCATTCAAGCTAAGATTGGTTCTGGTCAAGCAGAAAATACGGTGTTTATCAAACGCCGCCCAAGCGGGGAAATTTACACGGCTGCACTGGGTTTGGCACAGCCGAAACGCGATTGGATTTTGACTCGAATTTTGTGGTTAAAGGGCTTGGAATCTGGTTACAACCGAGGTGGTTCTTGCGATACGCAGCGCCGTTATATTTATATTCATGGCACGCCGGACAGCACGGAAATGGGCAAACCCGGTTCGCATGGTTGCGTGCGAATGCGCAATGCCGATCTGTTGATATTATTTGAACAAGTTGCGGTCGGCACCGAGTTGTTGATTTTAGCTTAACCATAACTACCTGATTTTATTAAGTAATTTTATTTAATAAAATCATGCACTTTCAGTTTCTAAAACCACAAAGGCCAGCGCCACATCGCGTTCGTCACTCACACTTAAATGCTGACGGGTCATACCGCGTTGCTGCAAAAATAGGCTTAATTCTGCCCCGAATCTAAAAATGGGTTTCCCCATTTCGTCATGGCTGATGGTGATTTGTTGCAGGCTAACGGGGTGACGTAGCCCTTGTCCGGTCGCTTTTGCGAAGGCTTCTTTGGCAGCAAAGCGTTTGCTCAAAAAACGTGCCGAATGATTATTATCAATATAATCAAGCAGTTCCGCTTTGCTTAAAATACGTTGTGCGAACGCTTGCCCATGCCGTTGCAGCGCCGCTTCGATACGGGCAATCGCAACAATATCGGTACCGATGCCCAGAATCATCGTTGCAACAAGGCTTTCATTTTTTTCACCGCCTGATCCAAGCCAATAAACACCGCCTCAGCAATAATCGCATGACCAATGTTTAATTCTTCCAGATGCGGAATGGCGACAATCGGTTGCACGTTGTGATAATGCAGTCCGTGGCCAGCGTTGACTTGTAGCCCCAAACGATGCGCATAGTCCGCCGCCGCCACAATCCGCGCCAAACCCGCCGCCCGATCGGACACACTGTCAGCATCAGCATACTGTCCGGTATGAATCTCCACCACCGGTGCGCCTGCCTGCTGCGCGGCATCCAGTTGGCGCGGATCGGCATCAATAAAAAGTGAAACCCGAATGCCCGCATCAGTACAACGCTGCGTGGCACGTTGCACCGCGGCAAAATATTTGATGACATCTAATCCGCCTTCGGTGGTCAGCTCCTCGCGCTGTTCCGGCACGAGGCAAATATCCTGCGGCTTAGTTTTTAACGCCAGCGTAATCATTTCTTCCGTCACGGCACATTCCAAATTCATCCGCGTTTGCAACATCCCGCGCAACACCGCCACATCGGCATCTTGGATATGGCGACGGTCTTCGCGCAAGTGCAGCGTAATCGCATCTGCGCCCGCCTCTTCACCCAGCAGTGCTGCCCGCACCAAGTTCGGATAGCGTGAACCACGCGCTTGGCGCAGTGTGGCAATATGATCGATATTCAGTCCAAGTTTTAGCATGTGTTTCAAATCCTTAATCAAAGTCAGTCAGTTGTTTGGTAGGCGTATTTTAGAGTTCGGTTGCGTCACTATTCAAATTTTTATGCGCCAGATAATGGCTCGCGCCCTCGCCTGCCGCGCGTCCGGAAGCAAAACAGGCACTCAGCAGATAGCCACCGGTTGGTGCTTCCCAATCTACCATTTCTCCTGCCACGAAAACGCCAGGAATACTTTTCAACATTAAGTTTGCATCCAGTTCCGCAAATTTTACCCCACCGGCACTGCTAATCGCCTCCGCCAAAGGGCGCGTCGCCAGCAATTTTATCGGCAAGGCTTTAATGTTAGCAGCCAAGCGCGGCGAATCCGCCATCCCATTTTGATCCAAAATCTCGCGTAATAAATTGGCTTTTAGCCCCGATAAATTTAAGCGACTGCTTAAGTGACTGCTCAAGGAACGCGAGCCGCGCGGATGCGCGACCTGTGCCCATACTTTTTCCGCCGACCAATCCGGCAACAAATCGATATGCACCGTGGCACTGCCGCGCAGTGCAATTTCGTCACGCAAGGCCGCTGAAAAAGGGTAAATCAGCCCACCTTCTAAGCCGTGTTCCGTCACCATACATTCGCCTAATTGTCGACGTTCGCCGTGACTCAAAGCAATCGATTTTAACGGCTGGCCAGCAAAATGCGCCCGAAAATACCCGCTCCAAGCGCATTCAAATCCCCCATTCGACGGGCGCAACGGCGCAATCGCTACGCCGCGCTGCGCTAACAACGGCAACCACTCCCCAGTCGAACCCAGCTGCGGCCAACTCCCCCCGCCCAACGCCAACACCAGCGCCTCGGCAGCAAAATTCTGCTCGCCCGTGGGCGTATCAAAACGCAAATCGCCGTTCGCATTCCAGCCTAACCAGCACTGCCGCAAATGAAATTGCACGCCGTGTTCGCGCAAGCGATGCAGCCAAGCACGTAACAGCGGCGCGGCTTTCATGTCAGTCGGAAAAACCCGCCCCGAGCTCCCGACAAAGGTATCAATCCCCAGCGCTGCCAGCCATTCGCGCAAATTGCTTGGGGTAAACGCTTGCAGCAGCGGCGCTAAATTTTCTTTTTCGACACCGTAACGCGCCAGAAAATCAGCAAAAGGTTCGGCGTGCGTCAGGTTCATTCCGCCCTTGCCCGCCATCAAAAATTTGCGTCCAACGCTGGGCATAGCATCAAAAACGTGTACCTGAGCGCCCGCCAAAATCAAGCGCTCCGCCGCCATCAGACCAGCGGGTCCAGCACCAATAATCGCCACACAATTTTTAATTTTTTTATGTAACACCATGATTTTATTGATATTTATGAATTAAGGAGTTCGCAGAACCCGCTTGCGCAAAAAATTGAAACGCCAGAAGATGATAGCACCGACACTCGGCAACGCCGCCATCACCGCCTAAGCAGTGCGCGCCTTGTGCGGCGGCAACTGTTTATTTTTGCCTGCTGCCTGTGGTATTGTGCGTCCCATTTAGATACGCCTGCTTGCCTTTGCCATGAGCCTTCTTTCGCTACTTGCTGCTTTTTTATTAGAACAGTTTCATCCTTTATCTTCACGGCGTTTATTGTTCGGTTGGGTCAATCGTTATGCGGATTTTTTCTCCGAACATTTTAATGCCGGCGAGCATCGACACGGCAAAATCGCTTGGCTGTTAGCAGCGGGAACGCCCGTGTTCGGGGTGTCGCTGCTGTATTGGGTATTGCTGTGGCTGCATCCCTTTTTTGCTTGGCTGGCCTGCGTTGCCGTGTTGTATTTAACCTTAGGTTTTCGGCGTTTCAGCCACGATTATTCTGCAATTCAAACGGCGTTACGCGAACATAAATTAGAATCAGCGCGGGAAATTTTATCGGCTTGGTGCGGCTTTTCTTGCCAAGCGTTAAATGAATCTGAGTTGGCTAGAGTCACGATTGAACAAGCCTTACTTGCCTCAGTGCGCAATGTTTTTGGCGTGGTGGTTTGGTTTGTAATTTTTATGCTGTTCGGTTTAGGACCGGTGGGGGCAATTCTGTACCGCTTTGCCTTATTTCTAAAAGTACGCTGGAGCAAGCAAACTGCCGATGAATTCAGCGAATTTGGTCAGTTTGCCCGGCAAGTCGCCTGGATGATGGAATGGTTGCCAATGCGCTTAACCGCGATGATGTTTGCCATTGTTGGCGACTTTGAAGAAACCATTTATTGCTGGCGCACGCAAGCAAAAGAGTGGCCCGATACGGAAGAAGGCATTGTGTTAGCCAGTGGCGCGGGGGCACTGGGCGTTCGTTTAGGCTTGACCCTGCTGATCGACGACACACCGCTGCATCGCCCAGAACTCGGCATTGATGAAGAGACCGATGTCGATTTTATGCAAAGCGCAACGGGCTTGGTTTGGCGCGCTTTAGTCTTTTTGTTAGTGTTGCTACTGCTGATGAGTTTGGCGAGTTTGCTCGGTTAAAGCCGCGTAAGTTAGCGTTTAGCAGCGCGGCCTACGCAGTTCGGTTGCAATGTCGTTCCACGCCACTGCGCCAGCCAATTTCCTAATTAACGCTTCAAAAGATACTCAAGGCTGTCCTTAAAAATTCAATTTTCGAAGCAGGGCAAGGCTGGAGCAAAAAATCAGAGCACCGTCTTTATTTGGATTGGTCAGGATTCATTTTTGCTGTGCAACGCGGTATTGCGACGTTACTGTCATTGTTAGAAGTGCCATCGAGTTTAGGCACTACCTTAATTGGCAGTAAGCGAGCAAATGCTGCAAAAATTCAATAGCTGGCCTAACGATTTTTCGGCTTCGCTCAACGAGTTAAAGACGCCCAAGAAGCGCGATTCGTTGTCGTATAAGCCGCGCCCAGATTGAGGGTCGATGGTGAGAAATATTTTAAACATGATCGCCTCCGTTACAGTAAATGACCCGCATGAACAGCGCTAAAAATTCGTCATAAGTTGCGGAATTTTGACCTGCGCCACCCTGTTGGGCTTGGGATTTTTTAAAACGCACCGCTGCGTGTTGTAACAAATTTATCGGCCATTCAGGCGCAAACTTGAGTTTTAAATTTTGCCTAGCCGATACATAATGCGTTTGCGATACCAATCCATTTAAAGCGGATAAAATCAGCGGTTATTCTGGCCTAGACCAGCATCCGGTTCCTTAATTACAAAAATATTTTTGATTTTGGCGTGCACCAACATCACCCACATAAAATTTTCATACGCGTCGCACTCTCAGGGAGAAAACCATGCAAATAGCACAAATACGTTGGACAGAAAAAGCGGGTTGGGGCGCAGCGCCGAGTTTTGCTGCCGATTTGCTGTTGGTTTTTGGCGAGTCGCCCTACTTCCAGACCGAGGGCTGTTTTGCCGAATTACGGCAACGCTTTCCGCACGCAAAAATTGCCGGCTGCTCTTCTTCGGGCAATATTATCGACGTCGCCATTAGCGATGACGATGTAGTTGCCACGGCGGTCAAGTTTGAGCACGCGCACGTAAAGCTGGCTTCGGCGCATATTCAATCGGGTCAAAGCGCAACTAAAATCGGCTTGCAGTTAATGAATGCGTTGCTCGCCGACGATTTGCGCCATGTTTTTGTGTTGTCCGATGGATTACAAGTGAATGGCAGCGAGTTGGCGCAAGGCTTGAATCAAGCCAATATCTCAGTGACCGGCGGCATGGCAGGTGATGGCACTCGGTTTCAAAAGACCTGGGTAATGGCCGATGCGCCAGCGCAATCAGGCTGTATTGCGGCGCTCGGTTTTTATGGCGCGCTCAGCATTAAAAGTGGTTGTTTTGCTGGCTGGGAAGAATTTGGCGCGTTACGCACGGTTTCAAAATCGGTCGGTAACGTGGTATATGAAGTGGATGGGCAGCCCGCTTTGTCGTTGTATAAAAAATATCTAGGCGAACTTTCGATTGATTTACCGTCCAGCGGCTTGCGTTTCCCGTTAAGTATTCAAGCGACAAACCACGATCAGTCAGTGATTCGCACCTTGCTCGGGGTTGATGAAGCTACGCAAAGTTTGACTTTCGCTGGTGATGTGCCGCAAGGATTTTTATGTAAATTGATGCGGACTAATTTAGATAGCCTGATTGAAAATGCCGGCAAAGCCGGTGCAGCTGCCGCGCCCGAAATAAAAGAGTCGCAGGGTTTGTGCTTGGTTGTCAGTTGTGTCGGACGTCGTTTGGTGATGGGACAAATGACGGAAGAAGAATTAGAAATCGTGCGCGAAAAACTCGGTCAAAATACCGCTATTACCGGCTTTTATTCTTATGGCGAATTGGCGCCTTTCAGCGACGTGATGTTGTGCCAATTGCATAACCAAACCATGACCTTAACCACGCTTTACGAACAAGATTGAATTCCATGCACCGTTTGCTTGAACGCCAAATTCGCAGTCTTTACGGTTCCGACTTTGTCCCAGATGACAAGTTGTCGGCGTTTTTTGGCATGGTTGATCGCTTTTATCACGAGGTGGATAAAGAACAACGCTTGTTGCAAAACGCCTTGACGATGAATACCAAAGAGCTGAATGCGGTGAATGACAAGCTCAGAGGTCAAAATACCGAAATGACACGCACGCTGCTGAATACGTTAAGCGATGGCGTGTATGCTGTTGATTTAAAAGGAAATTTAACTTTTATGAACGCGGCTGCCGAGGCAATTCTGGGCTGGCAAGAGGCCGAATTAATGCAGCATAATCTGCACTCATTGTTGCAGCCAACACGCCCGAATGGCGAGGTGTATCCAGCGGCAAATGCGCCACATTTTCGGGCGATGCAAGGCGGCTTGCCCGTGCAAGGCAGTGATTTTTTAACCGCCCGCGACGGTCGTCTGATTCCGGTTGAATATCGCGCTCGCTCTATTATTTTAGAGGGCGAAACAGTCGGTGCGCTGGTATCTTTTCAGGACATTACCGAGCGCAAACAGAATGAGCAAGACATTAAAATGGCGCAACAGCGTTTAAATTTAGCGTTGGAAGGCTCAAATCTTGCTTTATGGGACTGGGACGTGCTGGCAGACCGGATGTATTTGGGCGAGCATTGGGCAGAAATGATGGGCGAAGCACCGCATGAAACTTTTCTCAGCGCCGAAGAATTTACTGCCCTGATTCACCCTGACGATTTGCCGATGATGACGCGTGAAATCGAGCCGGTTTATAGCGGCAAAACAGAACTCTATTCGGTGGAATATCGCGCTAAACGTCATGATGGTGAATGGATTTGGGTGCACGCTCATGGCAAAGTGGTGGAGCGCGATGCCAGTGGTATGCCGATTCGCATGACCGGCACCAGTGCCGATGTTTCTGCTCGCAAAGCCGCTGAAGAAGCCCTGCATAAATCCGAAACCAAGTTGCGTACTTTGTATGACTCCACCAGCGATGCGGTGATGCTACTGGGCGAAACAGGATTTTTTGATTGTAATACCGCCACCTTGACCTTGTTTGGCTGCGAATCGCGAGAGGTATTTTGTCGGCAGGCATTTTTAGATTTATCGCCGCTGAAACAACCCGGTGGTGTCGATCAACCCGAGGGCATTGATTCGGCGATGCTCGCCAATATGCACATCGGCATTGCCAAGCAATCAGGTCATCATAATTTTGACTGGCAATTGCACCGTTTAGACAATGGTCAAGTGTTCGATGCGGAAATTTTGATGAATGCGTTGGCGTTGGATGACAACCGCGTTTTGCAAGTGGCCGTGCGCGACATTTCGGAACGCAAACAAGCCGAAACCTTGTTGCAGCAAGCAAAAAGTGCGGCCGATCAAGCGGCAAAAGCGAAAAGTGACTTTTTAGCCAATATGAGTCATGAAATTCGCACACCCATGAACGGCATTATTGGCATGACGGAATTGGCGCTGGACACCGATTTAAATCCGGAACAAAAAGAATATTTGGGCTTGGTCAAATACTCGGCTGATTCATTGTTGGCGATTGTGAATGATATTTTAGATTTCTCTAAAATCGAATCCGGCAAAATGGAATTGGATAGTGTCGAATTTAGCTTGCCGGATATGCTGTCGCAAGCGACGCGCTCGATTGCTTTGCGCGCCCATCAAAAAGGCTTGGAATTATTATTACAAATCGCACCGGATATACCGGCGATGCTGCGGGGCGATCCAGGACGCTTGCGGCAAGTGCTGATCAATTTAGTCGGCAATGCCATTAAATTTACCGAGCGCGGCGAAATTGTGGTCAAAGCCCAATTAGCCGAAACACAATATTCGACCGATAAAATCGTGTTGCAGCTCAGCGTTAAAGACACGGGTATCGGCATTCCAAAAGAAAAATTCCAAGCTATCTTTGAATCGTTCTCGCAAGCGGATACCTCGACCACGCGCAAATACGGCGGCACAGGTCTCGGCCTCACCATTTCCACACGCTTGGTGGAGATGATGCAAGGGCGGATTTGGCTAGAAAGTGAAATCGGTCAAGGAACAACTTTCTTTATCGAAGTGGAGATGGCGCTCGGCGCTGAGCAAGTTGCACCGCAGTTTGAACTCGGCCGCTTGAAAGATTTACCGGTTTTAGTGGTGGATGACAACCAAACGAATCGCTTACTGGCGATGGAACTGTTGCAACGCTGGGGAATGCGGCCGCAATCGGTGGCTAGTGGACATGAAGCAACGTTTGAATTAGAGCGTGCCAAAGCCGCAAACGACCCTTACCAATTGCTGTTGCTGGATGTGCAAATGCCGGATATGGATGGGTTTTCGGTGGTTGAATATCTACGCGAACGCCCCGAACTGGTGGCTGCGCCAATTATGATGTTAACCTCAGAAGGGCAGCGTGGCGATGCAACTCGCTGTCGAGAACTGGGCATTGCTGCGTATTTATTAAAACCGTATTCGCAAGTCGATTTATTCGATGCGATTATGAGTACACTGGGACTAGTCAACGTAAAAAATGCGCCTTTGGTAACCCGTCACACTTTAAAAAATAACAAAGTGAATTTAAAAGTGCTGGTTGCAGAAGATAATAAAGTGAATCAAACCTTGGCGGTTCGTCTGTTAGAAAAATTTGGTCATCGCGCGGACGTTGCGGAAAATGGCTTAATCGCAGTCAACAAATGGCAATCAGGTGACTATGACCTCATCTTGATGGACGTGGATATGCCGGAGCTGAATGGCTACGCCGCCACGAAAAAAATTCGCGAAGAAGAGTCGCTATCCGGCAAGCATATTCCCATTGTCGGACTGACTGCCCATGCCATGTCGGGTGCGCGCGAAGAGTGTTTAGCTGCTGGCATGGATGGTTATTTAGCCAAACCGATTGATACCGAAGCACTGTGGATTGAACTGGAAGCAACGGTTACCACACGCCCTGAATCGGTGTCGCAAACCGAACGGCTACAGCCCGATCCTTTTGCGCCGGCTTATGTGTTTAATCGCAGTCGGGCTTTAGCTTTGATGGATAACGATATAGAATTATTTACCGAAATGGTGAAAATATTTTTGGTCGATTGTCCGAGTTATGAAGTTAAACTCAGCGCCGCCATTACGCGCCAAGATCAAAAAGAAATTCGACATTTTGCCCACACGATTAAAGGCATGTTGTCGGTTTTCTCCGTCGCGCAACTCGCCGAAGTAGCTGAAAGAATTGAACTCAACGAATTTGGCGATCCGCAGCCCGATTTTTTGATTCTGCAACAGGGTTTAACGTGGCTCAGCACCGAGCTGGCTACACAGATAAAGACCGAATAGCATTTATGTAAGCTGTTGATTAAATTAACTTTTTTAAATCATGCGAGGCAAGCCATGAAAATTGTCATTATTGATGACGCGCAATTAAACGTCACGCTGTTGCAACATTTAGTGCGAAAGTTGCCTGATTGCGAATCAGTTTCCTTTACTGATCCTGAGGCGGGTTTGGCGTGGTGTCTGGCAAATGATCTCGATTTATTGGTAGTCGATTACATGATGCCGCAACTCAGCGGTACTGAATTGGTGGAACGGTTTCGTGCCGTGCCTGCGTATGCGGAAATTCCAGTTTTGATGGTCACGGCGAATCACGAAACGGAAGTGCGCCATCATGCCTTGCAAGTAGGGGTTTCCGACTTTTTGAACAAGCCGCTAGATAACACTGAATTTATTGCCCGAGCCCGCAATATGTTGGCACTGCGCCATAGCCAAAAGCAATTAGCGAATCGTGCCGAATGGTTGGCGGAAGAAGTCAAAAAAGCCACACAAACTATGGTCGAACGCGAACGCGAAACCATTATTTGCTTGTCTAAAGCCGCCGAATATCGTGATCCTGAAACCGGCTTGCATATTGTGCGCATGGCACATTACTCGCAATTAATTGGCGCAAAACTAGGTTTGTCTGAAGCGGAACAAACCATTTTGCTCGAGGCAGCGCCCATGCACGACATTGGCAAAGTCGGCACACCGGATATGATTTTGCTCAAGCCAGGCAAGCTGGATGAAGTTGAATTTGCCGTGATGAAACGCCACGCTACCAATGGTTATGAAATTTTGTCACGCAGTCAATCACCGCTATTAAAAGTGGCAGCCGAAATTGCGTATGCGCATCACGAAAAATTTGACGGCTCTGGTTATCCGCGCGGTTTGGCAGGAGAAGCGATTCCGCTATTTGGACGGATTGTGGCGGTGGCAGACGTTTTCGACGCGCTGACCTCGGAGCGCCCTTACAAACGTGCATGGACGGTTGAAGATGCGCAAAAATTCTTAATCAGCAACAGCGGAACGCATTTTGATCCGCAATGCGTTAACGCTTTCCTGGCCGTTTGGGATCAAGTGATCACCGTCAAAAATCAATTTGCCGATCAAGGCTAGTTAGACAGATGCTGATTCATTCAACCGTTCGCCCTGAGCATGTCGAAGTTTTCACACAAACGGAAGCAATCCGTGCTTCCTTCGGCTAAAACCCCAGTGAGCAATGCCGATAAAGCAGCCTTTGAAAACAGGGGTTCCTCGCTTTAATAACGCTAGCAAAAAATTAAATTTGAGTAATAGGCCCTGCGCAAAGAACTGAAAAGTGAGAGTAAACACATGAAAATAACCCGTTCCACAATATTGATAATTCTTTTAATCCTCAGCTGCATTTTGGCTGTTTCAATTTTATGGCACAATAAATCTGTTTTAAATCAATCACTTACATACAATCTTAAAGAAGGCGTCATTCCGATCAGCGCCGACGCCGTGCAACCCATTCCACTGAGCTTAAACCTCGATCAAGCGAAAGTTGCTTTAGGACGCACTTTATTTAGCGATGTTCGTTTATCCGGTGACGACACCGTTTCCTGCGCCAGTTGCCATGTCGTGCCTGCCGGCGGATCGAATAATCAGAAACACGCGATCGGCATTCATGGCCAAGAAGGCGGTATCAACACGCCCACCATTCTAAATAGCGGCTTCAATTTTGTGCAGTTTTGGAATGGACGTGCCGCCACGCTCGAAGATCAAGCCGGCGGACCGGTGACGAATCCAGGCGAAATGGGCGCAACTTGGCCTCAAGTCATCAAAAAACTGTCTGACGATGCCGACTATCAAAAAGCCTTTGCACAAGCGTATGGCGGCAAAATTACTGAAGAAAATATTCGCAGTGCGCTGGCCATTTACGAACGTTCTCTGTTCACCCCAAATTCTCGTTTTGACCAATACTTGCGTGGAAACAAGGCAATTTTGACGAAAAATGAAGTACATGGCTTTGAGTTATTTAACAATTTAGGCTGTATTTCCTGTCATCAAGGCATCAATCTTGGCGGCAATATGTATGAGCGCATGGGCATGATGGCGGATTATTTTGGTGACAGAGGCAATATCACCGAAGCCGATAATGGACGTTATGCAGTGACGCACAACGAGGCGGATCGGCATTATTTTAAAGTGCCAAGCTTGCGAAATATCGCACTAACTGCGCCGTATTTTCATGATGGCAGCGCTGAAAATCTGCAAGATGCGGTGCGCATCATGGTGAAATATCAATTAGGCCGAGTCATTTCTGAACAGGATTTGGGAAATTTGGTTGAATTTTTGAATACACTGACCGGTGAAATTGACGCGCAAGGTCGTGCACAATGAAGCAGTTTGGCGCTAAATTTAAAAGCTTGCTAGGCTTATCTCTCTTGGCTCTATTGGGTTTTTTGTACGTTAAATCTTCCTCAGTCGATGCGGGTTTGCACCAGCAAGTGAGCGCGCAATTGCGCCAGTTACGGGAGTTAGATGACCGAATCAATGAATATGTTTTGCAGGCGCGCTATCGCTTACTAAAAAACTATGACCCCATCGTCACGGCACAAAAGCAATTCAATGACGTTATCACCGACTTAGTAGCGGAGCGACCTGACTTATTCGCAACCGGACAAGGAGAATTAAGGCAAAAATTTGTGCAGTACCTAGAAGAAAGAAAGCGCGTTGCAGAACGCATTGAGATGTTTAAGTCGCAAAATGCCGTATTAAGAAACTCGGAACGCTATTTGCCGATTGCGGTGATGTCAGTGCTGGAAGGCTCAGATTCGCTCAACGAGGGTGACCCGTTTGAGCAGTTGATTCGCGATGTTTTACTCCATGAAATGTTAATGTATCAATTGCTACCGTCTGAAAGTGGCCATCAAAAAATCATGGATGTGTTATCTGAACTAGCCTTATCCAAAGAATCTTATCCGCTCATCCATCAACAGCAATTCGAAACCATTATCCTGCATTCGGGGATTTTGTTAGCGTACAAAGATGCGTGTGATCAGGCTTTACACGAAATTATCCAAGCGCCAACCATTGTGCTAGCCGATGAAATGTACAATTTGTACAGCAGCAATTTTCAACAAGCCGAACACGAAGCCAATTTATACCGCTTTTGGCTAATGGTTTTTGCGCTGTGTGGTTTAATTTATGGCGCTTACGCGCTGATTAAAATGACACAGGCGCAAAGAGAATTAGCGCGTTCCTTGCGTGAATTAGAGTTTCAAAAATTCGCGCTCGATCAACACTCCATCGTCAGCATTTCTGATCGTGCCGGCATTATTACCTATATAAATCATAAGTTTAGCGAAATTAGCCAATATCCACCCAGCGAATTGATTGGACAAGATCACCGTATTTTAAATTCTGGTTTTCATCCGCGTGTGTTTTTCCAAGACATGTGGGCGACGATTGCGCGCGGCGAAGTTTGGCAAGGTGAAGTTCGTAATCGTAAAAAATCCGGTGAGTTTTATTGGGTAGATTCAACGATTGTCCCTTTTTTAGATGCTGAAGGAAAGCCAGAGCGTTATGTGTCGATTCGCACGGATATTACCCAACGTAAAACCAATGATGGGCTGATTAAAGAGGCGTCAGCGCGCTTAAGTTTGGCACTTGAAGGCTCCAATTTGGTGATGTGGGATTGGAACCTAAGCAACAATGAAGTGTACCTAAGTGAGTACTGGGGCGACTTGCTCGGGCTAGAACACGCGGCGACATGGACTACCGCGACTGAGCTAAATCAACTGGCGCATCCCGATGATCAGGCGATGCTACAGCTTAGAATTATTGCAGTCCTAAAAGGCGAAGATTCTTTTTACGAGACCGAACATCGTGTGCGCCGTGTTTCAGGGGATTGGGTGTGGATTCAAAGTCATGGCAAAGTGGTTGAACGCGATGAGAACGGCCGCGCGCTGCGCATGACGGGCACTAACGCCGATATTACTGCGCGTAAACTAACGGAAGCGGCTTTGCAAAAAGCCAAAGAATCCGCCGAAGAAGTCAGCCGCTTGAAGAGTGACTTTTTGTCCAATATGAGCCACGAAATTCGCACCCCGATGAATGGCATTATTGGCATGACTGAATTAGCCTTGGATACCCAGCTCGATGAAGAACAGCGCGAATATCTAACCTTGGTTAAATCATCGGCGGCCTCGCTGCTGGGCATAATTAATGACATTCTCGACTTTTCAAAAATTGAAGCTGGCCGTCTTGATGTTGAGGTGATTGAGTTTTCTTTGGAAGACTTATTACGCGACACCATGAAATCTTTAGCGCATCGCGCGCATCAAAAAAATTTGGAATTGTTGCTGCATATTGCGCCCGATGTGCCTGAACGCCTGATGGGCGATCCGGGGCGCATTCGCCAAGTTCTGGTTAATCTAGTTGGTAACGCGGTTAAATTTACCGAAAGAGGCGAAGTGGAAGTCAGCGTAAAACTGTTAGGTGAAATCGCTGACGGCGTGGCAGAGGTTCAGTTTTCAGTACGCGATACCGGTATCGGCATTCCGCTTGATAAATTCAAAGTTATTTTTGAATCCTTTTCTCAAGCCGATACGTCCACCACCCGAAATTATGGCGGCACGGGGCTGGGCTTAACCATTTCTGCGCAATTAGTTGAATTGATGGGCGGACAGATTTGGCCAGAAAGCTCGGTTGGCAAAGGCAGTACCTTCTTCTTTAATCTAAAAATGCCAGTCACGTCGATCAGTCCGTATGCTGCGTACCAAGCTACCGGCAAAGTGTCTGGTCTGCCGGTATTGGTGGTGGATGACAATAAGACCAATCGGTTTTTACTGACTGAAATGTTAGAAAACTGGAAAATGAAGCCTGTCGCTGTCGCCAGCGGCAAGGAAGCTTTGGCTGAATTAGCGCGTGCCGCAGAACAGGGGCAGCCCTATTCGCTAGCGTTGTTCGATGTGCAAATGCCAGACATGAGCGGCTTTGAGCTGGTAGAAGCGGTGCAACGCTATGCGGCCGGCTCGGCAGAGGCCATTATGATGCTCACCTCAGAAGGGCAGCGCGGCGATGCGCAACGTTGCCGCGAATTGGGAATCTCGAGTTATTTGCTAAAACCGATTTCACAATCTGAATTGCTGGATGCCATTATGACCACTTTGGGCGAGCCGGAACGCGCTCAACCGACTTTGGTGACACGCCATACCTTACGTGAAAATCGTAAAAATTTAAATTTATTGCTGGCGGAAGATAATGCCGTTAATCAAACTTTGGCGCTGCGCTTATTAGAAAAGCTGGGGCATCGTGTTACCTTGGCAAAAAATGGCTTAGAGGCGGTTGAGCAATGGTCAAAGGGCGGTTTCGAGGCCATTTTGATGGATGTCGATATGCCCAAAATGAATGGCTATGAGGCGACCACAGAAATTCGAAAATTAGAAGCTAAAATCGGTCAGCATATTCCCATTGTAGCCATGACAGCGCACGCAATGCGCGGTTCGCGTGAGGAATGTTTGCAAGCAGGCATGGATGGCTATATTTCAAAACCGATTGATACTGAAGCACTCGCTTCTGAGCTGGATAATATCGCCAATGGAAATTTTTCCTCCCTTGCTGAGCATGAACCAGAAGAATCAAAAGCGTTAATCGTCGATTTTGTTAAAGCTCGGACGCTAATGGATAACAATAAAGAACTTTTTGAAGAAATTTCCCGCTTATTTTTGATCGACGGAATGAAGCATTTAGCGGAGGCGCAGCAGGCATTTTCAGCCGGCAACAGTGAACAATTAAAACATCACGCGCACACGATTAAAGGCATGGTGGGCGTTTTTGCCGCTGAACGAACCACCAATGCGGCCGCAAAAGTAGAATCTTTGGCTGGATTGGCGGGTACAGAACAGGCGATGATTACTTTAGCAAAAGAATTGAAGCTGCTGCATGAAGCAGTAAAATCGTACCAATGGACTTAAATTTACAAATAAAAAGTTCTTAATAATCATACACTTACACACTATCCTCGCAAAAACAAACGAAATAAATTAAAAAGTTGGCGGTTCTTGCGCTGAAAATTGACATTGAACTAGACGCAGTTTTGCCGCCCTTCTGGTGTTCAAGCACTCAGAGATGAGCTGATGTATCCCGTTTGTAGCGAGCCCTTCGTCTAGCCCAGGGCGCACGGTTGATTTAATCAGCGTTTCCTTAGCAGCCGACCCAATCGCAGTGATTGTTTAAGGCGTTCGTATATAATCCGCGTCCATTTTATTAAGAGGTGTCTTTTTTTGATGTTGGAAGTTGAAAATCTTGCCTGTTCGCGCGGCGACCATCAATTGTTTTCCAAGTTAAGCTTTACGCTTGCAGCGGGTGAACTCATGCAGGTACAAGGTGAAAACGGCACTGGAAAAACCACCTTATTACGTACTTTGTGCGGTTTTATGCGCCCAGCGGCAGGACAAATTCGCTGGCGGGGCAAGGATATTCAACAGGAAGAATCGGGATATTTGGCTGAGCTAGTTTATCTTGGTCATTTGAATGCCATTAAAGATGAACTGAATGCGCTGGAAAATTTACAAATTAGCGCCGGACTGGCGGGATGCGCCACAGAAGAAGCAGGTCTTTTGGCGGCTTTGCGACGCTTAGGGTTGCGACGACGCGAGCATTTGCCGGTCAAAGTTTTGTCGCAAGGGCAACGGCGGCGTGTGGCACTCAGTCGATTATTGGTCGGCAACGCAAAATTATGGATTTTAGACGAACCTTTAACCGCACTAGATGTAGGGGCTGTCGCATTGATGGAGGAACTTATTGGCGAACACCTCTCTAAGGGAGGCTCAGTGATTTTTACCACGCATCAACCTTTGCAAGTTGCTTCAGTTAAAACCAGATTGTTACAGTTGTCATGAATCAATTATCTTTATTGAGGCTCTTTGCTTTGGTGCTGCGTCGTGATTTGTTACTGGCGCTGCGCCGCCAAGCAGATGTGCTAACGACCTTGGTTTTCTTTGTCATGGTAGTGAGTTTATTTCCGCTCGGCGTCGGGCCCGAACCCAGTATGTTGCGAAAAATGGCGGCAGGTGTGTTGTGGGTTGCGGCCTTGCTCGCGTCGATGTTGTCGCTTAACCGACTGTTTGCGGCTGATTATTTAGATGGCACGTTAGAACAAATGTTACTCGCGCCACAATCTTTATCGATGTTGATCTTAGGCAAAATCGTGGGACATTGGATGTTATCGGGCTTGCCTCTCGTGTTAATTGCACCGGTGCTGGGTTTGCAATTTGATATGTCAGTGCAAGCTTTGTGGGTACTGGTGCTAGCGCTCTTGCTTGGCACGCCAATATTAAGCATGATAGGTTCTATCGGCGCAGCCCTGACCTTGGGCCTGCGCGGCGGCGGTGTACTGGTGTCGTTGCTGGTATTACCTTTATGTATTCCGGTGCTTATTTTTGGCACGAGCGCAGTCGAGGCGGTTAATACTGGCATGACCATTGTGCCTAATATCGCCTTGCTCGGAGCGATGTGTTTAGTCGCTTTGGTTTTTACGCCTTGGGTAACCGCTCAGGCTTTACGTATTTCGATGGAGTGAAATTTGGGAATTAACTGGTTTAAATATGCAGCCCCCACTACTTTTTACGGTTTGGCGGGTAAGCTCGTTCCATGGTTTTCGGTTGCTGCAATCATCTTCTTTGGCATCGGGCTATATATCGGCTTCTTTGTTGCGCCCACCGATGCCACTCAAAGTGAAGCCTATCGCATCATCTTTATTCACGTCCCCGCCTCAATTTTATCCATGTTCATTTACCTGATCATGGCAGGCTACGCAGCCCTGGGCTTGGTTTTTAACACTCGCCTGTCGTCGATGATGGCCACCGCGCTGGCACCCACCGGCGCTTTGTTTGCCTTTATTTCTTTATGGACAGGGGCTTTATGGGGCAAGCCGATGTGGGGAGCCTGGTGGGTATGGGATGCCCGCCTAACCTCGGAACTAATTTTATTATTTTTATATTTAGGTTTTATTGCCTTGCAAGCATCCATTGATGATCCGCGTCGCGCCGATCGTGCGGGGGCTTTACTGGCGATTGTCGGTTCAGTGAATGTACCGATTATTTATTTTTCAGTAAAATGGTGGAACACCTTGCATCAAGGGTCAACGATTAAATTTACCGGTTCGACCATGCACATTGCAATGCAACAAGCCATGTTTACCATGCTGGTCGCGTGCTGGCTGTATGTGATTGCAATTACCCTAATGCGCGTGCGCAGCCTGATTTTAGAGCGCGAACGCAATACCCAATGGGTGAATGAATTGACCGAGGTGCGAGCATGAGCTGGACTGAATTTTTTGCCATGAATGGCTACGGATTGTATGTTTGGGGTGCTTACGGCGTCACACTGTTACTGCTGATCATCGAAATCATCACCGTTCGACACAAAAGAACAACCACGTTACGACAATTACGCTTAATGCGTGATGCAGGAGAAGAGCAATGAAACCGCGTCAAAAAAGACTAATGTTTATTCTAGGCGGTATCGCGCTGGTCGCCGCTGCTGTTGGCTTGGTGCTGTTTGCGTTAAAAAATAACGTCAGCCTGTACTTCACCCCGACCCAGGTTTACCACAAAGAAGCGCCTCAAGGAAAAAGCTTCCGTATTGGCGGCTTAGTGGAAGCGGGCAGCCTCAGCCGTGAACAAGATGGCTTAACGGTTCACTTTGTCATTACAGACACGGCAAAGTCGATGATGGTGACCTACAAAGGCATTTTGCCGGATTTATTTAAAGAAGGGAAAGGCGTTGTCGCCCAAGGCAAATTGCGGGAAGACAATGTTTTTTATGCCGAAGAAGTCTTGGCAAAGCATGATGAAAATTATATGCCGCCCGAAGCTAAACACGCATTAGAAGAAGCAGCGAAATCTCAGTCCGCCGTTGTTGCAGCGCCCGCAGCGCAACCCGAAAAATAAACCGGAATAAAATCATGAACTTACAAATTATCATTCCCGAGCTAGGTAACTTCGCTTTAATCATTGCCCTCTTCCTTGCTCTGACTCAAGCCATACTCCCCATTTGGGGCGCTGCACGTGGAAACACCGTGATGATGGGCGCAGCGCGTCCCTTAGCTTTCGGACAATTCACCTTTATCAGCATTGCTTTTATTTGCTTACTGAGCTCATTTATCAACAACGATTTTTCAGTGCTATACGTGGCAGAACACTCGAATTCACAACTTCCCATTCAGTATCGAATCGCCGCTTTATGGGGCGGTCATGAAGGATCACTCCTGCTTTGGACATTCTTCCTAACCATTTGGACGGTTGCCGTAGCGACATTCAGCAAACATTTACCCGAAGAAATGTCGTCACGCGTCATTGGCGTGATGGGTTTGATTTCTATCGGATTTTTGCTATTTATGTTGTTTACATCCAATCCGTTTGATCGCTTATTACCTGCAGCGTTGGATGGCCGCGATTTAAATCCCTTGCTACAAGATCCGGGTTTAGTGATTCATCCACCGATGTTGTATATGGGGTACGTCGGATTTTCTGTCGCGTTTGCTTTTGCGATTTCAGCATTATTGGGTGGGCAACTGGATGCAACCTGGGCACGATGGTCGCGTCCTTGGACAACGGTTGCTTGGGTTTTCATGACCTTAGGCATCGCCCTCGGTAGTTGGTGGGCGTATTACGAATTGGGCTGGGGTGGTTGGTGGTTTTGGGACCCGGTCGAAAACGCCTCATTCATGCCCTGGTTGGTTGGCACCGCCCTGATTCACTCACTGGCCGTTACTGAAAAACGCGGCGCATACAAAAGTTGGACAGTTTTGCTAGCGATTGCCGCTTTTTCCTTAAGCTTACTCGGTACATTTTTAGTGCGCTCCGGCGTCTTAACCTCGGTGCACGCCTTTGCAACCGACCCGAAACGCGGCATTTTTATTTTGTCATTTCTGGTTGTGACCATCGGTGCATCGCTGTTGCTATTCGCTTGGCGCGCCCCGAAAATTGGCTTAGGGGGCAAGTTTGATCTTGTTTCACGTGAGTCTATGTTATTGACAAATAACGTTTTATTGTCAGTTGCCTCTGCTTCCGTTTTTCTTGGCACGTTATATCCCTTGTTTATGGATGCGCTCGGTTTTGGCAAACTATCCGTTGGTCCACCCTACTTTAATACCGTTTTTGTCCCGCTAATGGTGCCGCTAATTGCCATGATGGGCTTAGGATCTGCAGCTCGATGGAAACAGGCCAGTTTGCCTGATATTTGGCTACGGGTACGGTGGGCTTTTGCAGCAAGCTTAGTCATTGCGCTGCTATTGCCCTTGGTTTTAGGAAACTGGACACCGCTGATTGCCTTAGGTTTTATGTTGGCATTTTGGGTCATCAGTACCGGTTTGGTTGATTTGAACAAACGGCTTGGTCGCGAAGGCACACTAATAAAAAGATTGAAGAATCAAACACTTAGCTACTATGGGATGCAATTTGCACATTTAGGAATCGCGGTATTTGTCCTTGGTGTTACCTTGGTTAAAGGTTATGAAACCGAACGCGATGTCCGAATGGAAGTGGGCGATACCGTTGCGGCGGGGGGCTATACCTTCCGTTTCGACGGTGTAAGCGAAATCGAAGGTCCAAACTATCATGCCGAGCGCGGCCACGTGGTGATTCAGAAAGGCGATCGCATCGTAGATGAGCTTTTTCCTGAAAAACGCAACTACAACGCTTCGGGAATGCCGATGACGGAAGCGGCGATTCGTCCAGGACTATTCGGTGACTTGTATGTTTCACTAGGCGAACCAATTCCCGATAGCAATGGCGCATGGGCGGTTCGAGTGTACGTTAAACCCTTTGTAGATTGGATTTGGGCGGGTTGCTTATTGATGGGGATAGGCGGAATCTTTGCCATCAGCGATCGACGCTACCGCATTCACAAACATAAATCAGCTGCTGGCAAAACCTCAGACGAAATCACAAAGGAGCAGGTAGCATGACTCGTTTTATCTGGCCGTTAGTAGCATTTTTAGTGTTGGCGGGGTTTTTGTATGTCGGATTGAACCTCGATCCACGTGAAGTGCCGTCTCCTTTAGTGGGCAAACCGGCACCCGCATTTACCTTGCCGCAATTACAAGATCCCACCAAGCAATTTTCACCGGCAGAGATGAAAGGCAAAGTTTGGTTACTGAATGTTTGGGCTTCCTGGTGCGTTTCCTGCAAAGAAGAGCACCCGATTTTAGTGGAGCTATCGCAGCAAAATATCGTGCCTATTTACGGACTTGACTACAAAGACAAGCCGATGGATGCAGAAATGACCTTGCGTAACGGCGGCAATCCGTATGTACTCAGCGTGTCAGATACTGAAGGTCGCGTTGGCATTGAATACGGTGTTTACGGCGTACCAGAAACTTACGTCATTGATAAACAAGGCGTGATTCAATACAAGCTAATCGGCGTCATTACACGGCAAAATTTAAAAGACAAAATCTTGCCACTCGTTGCCGAACTGGAGAAAAAGCCATGATAGTTAAGTATATGATTATATTGACTTTTTTTCTACTTCCTTTTTATACCCAAGCTGAACAAGCAAAAGATTTAGCGGCAGACCCCGTGCTAGAAAAACGGATGATTGGCTTAGCGGAAAACCTGCGTTGCCTCGTTTGCCAAAACGAATCGCTGGCCAGTTCACACGCCGATTTAGCAGAAGATTTACGCCGAGAAGTTCGCGAGCAAATGAGCCAAGGTAAAAACGATCAAGAGATTATCGACTTTTTAGTTTCCAAATATGGTGATTTCGTTTTGTACCAACCGCCAGTCAAGTCTTATACCGTCTTGCTGTGGTTTGGACCATTCGCATTATTGCTGATAGCAGGTGGCGGATTATTTTTGCAGCTACGTAAACGCCACAGTCAAGTGCAAGTAGTGACCCTTTCAGCAGAGGCGCAACAGCGTGCTGCATTCTTATTAAATAACGAAAAAGAGCATTAGCATGACACTATTTTGGGTAATTTCTACGCTGTTCATCCTGCTGGCCTTGCTGTTTGTGACACTGCCTTTGTGGAGAGCTTCTACAAAAAACAATACGGTGGAGCGTGACGCAGCTAATGTCGCCATTTTTCGCGATCAGATCGCAGAAATGGAAACCGATTTGAAAAACGGCCTGTTAACGGCTGAATTTCATGAACAAGGAAAGCAAGAATTACAATCAAGAATGCTAGATGAAGTCAAAGTAGAAGCAGGAGAAAACCGCATAACGTCGAATCCGCTCAAGACATTGGCAATTATTTTGGCAATCGCAATGCCGCTCGCTTCAGTCGGATTGTATTGGAAAGTGGGCAATATCTATGCCCTTTCGCCCGAAGCAGGCATGAACGTTTCCGGCGATTTTGGCGGAAAAAGCTTGCCAGAGGCGATCAGAGTACTCAAAGAAAAAGTCGCGACGAACCCAAATGATGCAGAATCGTTGCTACTCCTAGCTCGCTCTTTAACCGAAATGGAAAACTTCAGCGAAGCCGTCAATGTGTATGAAAAATTAACTAAGCTGGTCACTGATGAAGCCTGGATTTGGGCGGACTATGCCGATGCACTGGCGATGGTTCATGGTCAAAGATTAGCCGGCCCCCCTACAAAACTGATCGAAAAAGCACTCGCGTTGGATGCAAATCATCCCAAAAGCTTGGCTTTAGCCGGCTCTGCAGCCATGGAGCGAGGCGACTATCCTGCCGCAATTCAGCATTGGGAGAAACTGTTAAAGAGCCTGCCCAGCGACAGTGAAGATGCGAAAATGATTAATGATGGGCTACGCCAGGCACGCGATTTCATGGCTCAGGCCAACGGCAAACCTAGCCGTCCTATGGAAACCATTGTTCCCGAAGGTGCGCCAGATCAAGTTGTCTCTACCGGCAAAGAAAGAATAACCGGCATAGTCACGCTCAGCCCTGCACTCAAGTCCAAAGCCAATCCAGACGATACCGTTTTCATTTTGGCTAGAGCCGCACAAGGCCCTAAAATGCCGTTGGCAATCATTCGTCAACAAGTCAAAGATTTGCCAATTCACTTTACACTAGACGATTCTATGGCAATGGCACCTCAGATGAAATTGTCCCATTTTGATCAAGTCATTGTCGTTGCTCGGGTGTCAAAATCAGGCAACGCAATGCCCGAAGCAGGTGACTTGGAAGGGCTAAGTGCGCAAATTCAGCCAGGAACACAGGGTATAAAAGTAAGCATTGATTCAGTTAAGTAAGTCTGACATACATTAATGGATTACCTTCTTAAACACAAAAGATAGGAAATTATTTAGATTAAATTGTTTGTGCCTATTGTGTGAAAAGGGCAAATTGTTTACTATCCTAAGCGCCTCAACAATAATAATAAAATACCACAAGAATTATAATGTCTCACTTCAGCGTAGATTAACCTAAAGTTCCCTTTACTTAGCTAAGTTAGGGGAATTTAGGAAATTACAAATTTAAATAAAATACTAATTTTGAGTGCTCCACAGCGTTTAATGGAGCAAGCGGAGGGGAATCAGTATGTTGGAAAATTATTTTCCAGTTCTGTTGTTCATCTGTGTTGGATTGGCTGTCGGTGTTGCGCCATTGGTTCTGGGTAGAGTTGCCGCCCTACATCGCCCTGACAGCGCAAAATTATCTCCCTACGAATGTGGCTTTGAAGCTTTTGAAGACGCGCGAATGAAGTTTGACGTGCGCTATTATCTTGTCGCCATCCTATTTATCCTATTTGATCTGGAAATCGCTTTTCTGTTTCCGTGGGCAATTGTCTTGAAAGAAATTGGCTTCTTCGGATTCCTATCAATGATGGTGTTCTTAGGTATTTTAGTGGTGGGCTTTATCTATGAGTGGATGAAAGGAGCGTTGGAATGGGAATAGAAGGCATTCTAGAGAAGGGTTTTATTACCACATCCCTTGATACAGTCATCAACTACACCCGTACCGGTTCATTGTGGCCGATGACCTTTGGTTTAGCTTGTTGCGCTGTCGAGATGATGCACGTTGCCTTATCTCGCTACGATTTAGATCGGTTTGGAGCCGGTGCGTTTCGTCCCAGCCCTCGTCAATCTGATTTAATGATTGTTGCCGGCACACTCTGTAACAAAATGGCGCCCGCGTTACGTAAGGTTTATGACCAAATGGCAGAACCACGCTGGGTCATTTCGATGGGCTCTTGTGCCAATGGGGGCGGCTATTATCATTATTCATACTCTGTCGTTAGAGGCTGCGATCGCGTTGTCCCAGTTGATATTTATGTTCCAGGATGCCCCCCTACAGCTGAAGCGTTGTTGTTCGGCGTAATTCAGTTGCAAAACAAGATTAACCGAACCAATACCATTGCGCGTTAGGATTGACATGGCAACTGAAATGAATAACTTGATTGAAAACGTTAGAACACGACTAGCTGACAAAATCATTAGCCTAGAAACAAATTTACTCGAGCTGACTTTAGTTGTATCTCAAGCAAATATGCTTGAGGTTTTCCATCTTCTGCGCGACCAAGAAGTACTTCATTTTGATCAACTCATTGATGTTTGTGGTATCGACTACTCAACTTTTGGAAGCGAAACCTCGGAAAATGGGATTTATGTAGCGGATACAACAACTCCCTTTTATCCAAAACGTTTTGCAGCGGTTTATCACCTGCTTTCAGTAAAAAATAACCAGCGCATACGCGTGCGCGTATTCGCTGAAGAAAATCAAACGCCTACACTACAATCAATCATTGCCGTATGGCCCAGTGCAAACTGGTACGAGCGAGAAGTCTTTGATATGTTTGGGATCGTCTTTTTAGGGCACCCTGACTTGCGCAGAATTTTGACAGACTACGGATTCATCGGTAATCCATTCCGCAAAGACTTTCCATTATCGGGTCACGTGGAAATGCACTACGACTCAGAACAAAAACGCGTTGTCTATTCACCTGTTACTGTCGAGCCACGTGAAATTACGCCACGTGCCATTCGTGCAGAAAATTATAGTCGTCACTAAGAATGCAATGAGGAATCGTAATGCCTGAAATTAAAAATTACACGATGAACTTTGGACCGCAGCATCCAGCTGCGCACGGGGTGTTACGTCTTGTGCTCGAGCTTGACGGAGAGGTTATAGAACGCGCTGATCCACACATTGGCTTGTTGCACCGAGGCACAGAAAAACTGGCAGAGCATAAAACTTATTTACAATCAGTCCCTTACATGGACAGATTGGACTATGTCTCCATGATGTGTAATGAACACGCTTATGTAATGGCGATTGAAAAACTGGCGGGCATTCAAGTTCCCTTGCGAGCACAGTATATTCGCGTGATGTTTGACGAAATCACAAGAATTTTGAATCACTTACTTTGGTTGGGCGCTTCAGGAATTGATTTAGGCGCGATGACAATGTTTTTTTATACCTTTCGAGAACGTGAAGATTTGTTCGATGTGTATGAGGCAGTAACAGGCGCAAGGATGCACGCGGCTTATTATCGTCCCGGTGGTGTTTACCGTGATTTACCTGATTCAATGCCGAAGTACGAACCTTCTAAAATTCATAATGCAGCTGCTGTTGACAGAATGAATCATAACCGTCATGGCTCAGTTCTTGATTTTATCGACGATTTTACAAATCGCTTTCCTGCAAACGTAGATGAGTATGAATCTTTATTGACAGACAACCGAATTTGGAAACAACGAACTGTTGGCATTGGCGTAGTCAGCCCTGAACGTGCCTTAGCACTTGGATTCACGGGGCCAATGCTTCGGGGCTCTGGTGTTGCATGGGATTTGCGTAAAAAGCAACCCTATGAGGTTTATGACCGTTTAGATTTCGATATTCCTATTGGAGTTGAAGGCGATTGCTACGATCGATATTTAGTTCGAGTAGAAGAAATGCGCCAATCGAATCGTATTATTAAGCAATGCGTTGATTGGTTAAGAAAAAACCCCGGCTCAGTGATTACAGAAAATCACAAATTTGCACCCCCTAAACGCGAGCCAATGAAACAGAATATGGAAGAGTTAATTCACCACTTTAAATTATTCACTGAAGGGATGCATGTGCCCGTTGGCGAAGCCTATTCAGCAGTTGAACATCCTAAAGGCGAATTCGGCATCTATTTAGTTTCGGACGGTGCCAATAAGCCATACAGAATGAAAATACGCGCGCCAGGGTTTCCACACTTGGCGAGTTTAAATGAAATGACTCGTGGTCACATGCTTGCCGACGTAGTGGCAATCATTGGGACTCAAGACATCGTTTTTGGAGAGATAGACCGCTAATGTTATCCAATCAAATTCAGGCTAAAATAGATCACGAGCTTAAAAAGTACCCTACCGATCAAAGGCAATCCGCTGTAATGTCTGCACTACGCTTTGTGCAAGATGAAAAAGGTTGGATAGCGCCAGAAGACATGGTTAGCGTTGCAGAATATCTTGGAATGCAACAAATGGCGGTATATGAAGTAGCGACTTTTTACCATATGTACAATCTTAAACCTATGGGCAAATATACGTTAACGGTCTGCACTAATCTTTCCTGTCAACTAAGTGGCGTCAATGAAACGCTGTTACATCTTAAAAATAAGCTGGGAATTGTCTTAGGTGAAGTTACCGCAGACGGAAAAATTGGCTTAAAGTCCGGAGAATGCATGGGTGCATGCGCGGACGCACCCCTACTAACGATCAATAATAAAAAAATGTGCGGTCGCTTAACCAGTGAAAAAATTGATGAAATCTTAGCAGACTTAGAAAAACCTGCTCAGGGAGTAAAACCATGACCGCTCCTATCCTTTTGAATACCTTAGATTTTGACCAACCATGGACGCTGGAAAACTATCTAAAGGTCGGCGGGTACAAAGCCCTAGCAAAGATTATTCAAGAAAAAATGCTACCTGAAACCATCATCGCAGAAGTAAAAGCATCTGGGTTGCGTGGACGAGGCGGCGCTGGCTTTCCGACTGGCTTGAAATGGAGTTTCATGCCACGCCAATTTCAAGGTGACAAGTACTTGGTGTGCAACTCAGACGAAGGCGAACCAGGCACCTGTAAAGATCGCGACATTCTGCGTTACAACCCTCACATGTTGATTGAAGGCATGGCAATTGCCGCCTACACAATGAATATAAAAGTTGGCTATAACTATGTTCATGGCGAGATATTCGAAGCTTATGAGCGCATGGAAGAAGCATGCCAAGAAGCGCGTCAAGCAGGCTACTTAGGGCAAAACATCCTTGGTAGCGAGTTTGAATTTGAATTGCATAATCATTTAGGTTATGGCGCTTATGTGTGTGGTGAAGAAACTGCCTTGCTCGAATCGATTGAAGGCAAAAAAGGGCAGCCACGCTTTAAGCCGCCATTCCCAGCCAGTTTTGGCTTATACGGCAAGCCAACAACCATCAATAATACTGAAACTTTTGCCAGCATTCCTTACATCATAAACCAAGGAGGCAAGGCTTTTGCGGATTTAGGCGTACCCAATAGCGGTGGGATTAAGTTGTTTTCAGTTTCGGGTCATGTCAATAATCCGGGCAACTTTGAGGTTCCAATGGGAACCCCTTTCAGCAAATTGCTCGAACTTGCCGGCGGTGTACGACACGGACATAAACTGAAAGCAGTTATTCCAGGTGGGTCATCAATGCCTGTTTTGCCAGCCGACATTATGATGAACGTCAATATGGATTTTGATTCATTACAAAAAGCGGGATCTTATTTAGGTTCAGGCGCTGTAATTGTGATGGACGAAACAACCTGCATGGTCAAAGCACTGGAACGCTTATCTTATTTTTATCATGAAGAATCCTGCGGGCAATGCACTCCATGTCGTGAGGGAACAGGTTGGCTTTATCGCATTGTGCATCGAATCGAGAATGGGCAAGGTCGCCCTGAAGATTTAGATTTATTACTTGATTTGTGCAACAACATTGCTGGACGAACAATTTGTGCTTTAGGTGATGCTGCAGCTTGGCCTGTACAGGGATTCCTCAAGCATTATCGCAAAGAATTTGAATACCACATCGAACACAAACGTTGCTTGGTTTAAGCAAACGAATAGGTGAGTCATGATTAACATTGAAATTGACGGCAAACGGATTGAAACAAAAAACGGCTCCACAGTAATGGAGGCTGCCCACGCAGCGGGAATAGAAATTCCTCACTTTTGCTACCACAAAAAACTTTCAATTGCGGCTAATTGCCGAATGTGCCTAGTACAAGTTGAAAAAGCACCCAAACCACTTCCTGCGTGCGCCACCCCCGTTACTGAAGGCATGAAAGTCTTTACTGCCTCCGAGCAAGCAATCAAAGCTCAAAAGGGTGTAATGGAATTTCTCCTGATTAATCATCCACTTGACTGTCCTATTTGCGACCAAGGAGGAGAATGCCAGTTGCAAGATACTGCAATGGGATATGGCGCTTCTGCCTCACGTTACAACGAGGAAAAGCGCACTGTTTTACAAAAAGAAATAGGTTCTTTAATTTCTGCAGATGAAATGAGTCGCTGCATAAACTGCACGCGCTGTGTCCGTTTTGGTCAAGAAATTGCCGGTCAAATGGAATTGGGACAAGCATTTAGGGGTGAGCTTGCCGAAGTGATGTCGTTCGTTTCTGCTACGGTGAACTCTGAACTTTCGGGAAATATGATTGACCTTTGCCCCGTAGGCGCCTTGACCAGCAAACCATTTCGTTACAAGGCAAGGTCTTGGGAGTTGTCGCGTCGACGCTCAGTGAGCGCACATGACAGTATAGGAACGAATCTAGCAATTCATACCAAAAATAATAAAGTTGTTCGTGTCTTGCCGATTGAGAACGAAGATATTAACGAATGCTGGTTATCCGACAAAGACCGCTTTGCTTATGACGGCTTAAACTCTACCGAACGATTAACCAAGCCGATGATAAAGCAAGATGGGAAATGGCTAGAAGTCGAATGGCAAGTTGCTTTGGAATACGCAGCCAACTCACTGCAACAAATAGTAAGCGCAGCCGGCGCTGAGCAGATCGCAGGACTAGCAACCGGAATTTCAACGCTCGAAGAATTATATTTACTACAAAAATTTGTTCGCGGCTTAGGGAGTGACAATATTGACTTTCGCTTGCGTCAATCAGACTTCAGAAGCGATGCTTACCGGTTAGGTGTGCCTTGGTTAGGAATGAATATTGCAGAAATAAGTCGTGCCGATCGTCTACTGGTCATTGGAAGCTTCTTGCGGAAAGATCATCCTTTATTGTCAGCCCGCATTCGTCAAGTCGTTAAAAAGGGTGCGCAACTCAGTGTCATTCATTCAACAGATGATGATTTGCTGATGCCTGTTGCGCACAAGGCGATCGTTGCGCCTGACGAAGTGGTGGCGACCTTGCAGCAACTTGTTCTGGTTTTAGAAGCTCAAATGGCTGAACAGCCAATCGCAGCCGATACAGAAATAATTGGAATTGCAAAAAGCCTCGCGGACGGCGAGAGAATTGCTGTACTGCTCGGAAATTTCGCTCAGCAGCATCCACAAGCATCAGTGCTTCAAATGCTAGTGCAACGTGTTGCAAGTTTAACACTAGGAAAATTTGGGTTTATTGGCGAGTCAGCAAACAGTGTGGGCGGCTACTTTGCGCAAGCAATTCCAACCAATCGTGGTTTAAACGCCGCTGAATTAATCGACAAGCCAAGGAAAGCTTATGTGTTACTCAATGTTGATCCAGCACTTGACACGGCTAATTCACAAAAATCACTAGCCGCAATGCACACGGCAGACTTAGTTATTGCTTTGTCTTCGTATAAAAGCAATACTTTAAACTATGCAGATGTTATCTTACCGATTTCGCCATTTACAGAAACATCAGGCACCTTTATCAGCACTGAAGGGCGAGTACAAAGTTTTCAATCTGCAGTAAGCCCGCTAGGCAATTCTAGACCAGCATGGAAAGTATTACGGGTTTTAGGCAACCTTTTAAAAATTGATGGGTTTAATCAAGAATCATCCCAAGATATAAGAGATGAAGCACTGCGTGGCGTTGAGATTTCCGCTAAATTATCCAATAAAATCAATGACTTAGGCAATATAAGCACTGAAAAAACAGAAGGCTTCCAGCGTATAAGTGAAGTTCCTATTTACGCAACAGATGCGATTGTTCGACATTCTCAAGCTCTCCAGCTAACCGTCGATGCAATGCCACCCAAAGCTTGGCTGAACGACTTAGATATGGAAAAGTTAGGTTTAAAAGAAGGTGATAACGTCAAAGTTAGCCAAGGCACAGGCACTGCAAGCTTGACCGTTGCCGCAGATAAAAAACTGCCCAAAGGTGTTGTTAGGTTGGCTGCTGGCCACCTAGCTACTTCTACTTTAGGCTCAATGTTTGGATCAATTACCGTGGAGCGCGCATGATGGAAATTTTGCAATACGTGCAAGACAGCCTGGGAGTCGCATGGATTCCGGTGTGGACACTGGTTAAAATCGTTGCGATCGTAGCACCGATTATGATTAGCGTCGCTTACTTGACTTTTATCGAACGCAAAGTATTGGGATATATGCAAGATCGTCTGGGTCCGAACAGGGTCGGACCATTTGGTTTATTGCAACCATTGGCGGATGGTATTAAATTGTTGATGAAAGAAATTATCATTCCAACCGGTTCGAATAAGTTTCTATTTGTACTTGCCCCGGTATTAGCCATTATGCCTGCCCTAGCAGCATGGGCCGTTGTTCCCTTTGCAGACGGTTTAGTTTTATCAAACATCAACGCAGGACTGCTATACATTTTAGCAATGACCTCACTAGGCGTTTACGGCATTATTATTGCTGGCTGGGCATCCAATTCTAAATATGCTTTTTTGGGTGCGATTCGTTCAGCAGCTCAAATTGTTTCTTACGAACTTGCCATGGGATTTGCTTTAGTGTGTGTTTTGTTAGCAGCTCAAAGCATGAACTTAGTGGATATCGTAAATGGACAGCAAAATGGCTATGGTCTGTTAGGGTGGTATTTCATTCCACTTTTTCCGATGTTTGTGGTGTACTTTATTTCGGGCGTTGCCGAAACGAATAGAGCACCGTTTGATTTGGCTGAAGATGAATCGGTCATTGTCGCGGGGTTTCATACTGAGTATTCAGGAATGGGGTTTGCCCTGTTCTTTTTAGCTGAATACGCGAACATGATTTTAATTGCAGCACTCACTTCTGTGTTGTTCTTGGGAGGCTGGTTGCCGCCCTTCGACTTTGCCCCTTTCAATCAAATCCCGGGAATTTTTTGGATGCTTGGCAAGATGTCATTTGTCTTATTCTTATTTCTCTGGCTGAGAGCAACTTTCCCGCGTTATCGTTATGACCAGTTAATGCGTTTGGGATGGAAAATTCTAATTCCACTGACCCTGATTTGGGTGGTGGTGGTCGCAACTTGGATGCAAACACCGTTTTGGTTGTGGTAAATAAACATGCAAAAAATCATACATTTTTTTAAAAGTTTCTTACTGATTGAATTACTTAAAGGTTTGTCAGTAACGGGGAAACATTTGTTTTCGCATAAAATTACTGTTGAATACCCAGAAGAGAAAACGCCGCAGAGTTTCCGTTTTCGGGGGCTACATGCACAACGTCGTTACCCGAATGGCGAGGAAAGGTGCATAGGCTGCAAACTGTGTGAAGCTGTTTGTCCTGCTTTAGCAATTAAAATTGAAGTAGCGGAACGTAGCGATGGTTCACGTCGAACCACGCAGTACGATATCGATTTAACTAAATGTATTTTCTGCGGTTTTTGTGAGGAGTCGTGTCCCGTTGACGCGATCGTAGAAACACGCATCTTTGAATATCACGGCGAGAAGCGTTCCGATCTCTATTACACAAAGCCAATGCTCCTCGCTATCGGCGATAAATATGAAGCACAGATCGCCAAAGATCGTACCGCAGATGCAAAATATCGATAAGGAATAGAGATGATTGCTTTAGAAAGCTTAGTTTTTTATTTATTTGCTGGCGTTTCAATTTTGGCAGCTTTACGTGTCATTACGGCAAGAAATCCCGTTCATGCAGCCCTCTTTTTAGTTCTAGCCTTTTTCAGCATGGCGGGAATTTGGATGCTGCTTGAGGCAGAATTTTTAGCCATTACACTGGTGCTTGTTTATGTTGGTGCCGTTATGGTTTTATTTTTGTTTGTTGTGATGATGCTAGATATCAATCTTGAAAAACTACGAGAAGGTTTTTGGCGATGGTTTCCGATTGGTGGATTGCTAGCCGCATTTATGGTCTTCGAGATGATCGCAGTTCTAGGTGCAAAAAGAACAACAGAAATAGGCTCGAATGCATTAAAACATACGGCAGATTACAGCAACACCAAAGAGCTAGGTCGCTTGATTTACACCCAATATGTATACGCGTTTGAACTTGCGGCGGTTATATTGCTAGTGGCGATTGTAGCAGCCATCGCCTTAACTTTACGGACACGTCGTGTCAGTCATAAACAAGACCCAAGCAAACAAGTGATGGTTAAAAGTACCGACAGGTTACGCATTATTTCCATGCCAGCAAGCCACAAAGTGGGTACATTGCCTGACGTGATAAAATCAGAATAATTAAAAGGGGAAAGCATGTTGATCTTAAGTTTGTCTCATTACTTAATACTTGGTGCATTACTTTTTGCAATCAGCGTAGTGGGTATCTTTTTAAATCGAAAAAATATTATTGTGCTGCTTATGGCAATCGAACTAATGCTACTTGCAGTCAACACCAATTTCATTGCATTTTCACATTACTTAAATGACATTTCAGGACAAATTTTTGTGTTCTTCATTTTGACCGTCGCCGCCGCAGAGGCTGCGATTGGATTGGCAATTCTGGTGGTGCTATTTAGAAATATACGCACCATAAATGTTGAAGATCTTGATAGCCTGAAAGGTTGAGCGAACTTATGAACAATATGCAAAATTTGTATTTGCTAGTTCCACTAGCTCCTCTTTTTGGGGCTCTTATTGCAGGCTTATTCGGAAAAATGATTGGCCGAACTTGGTCTCACCGCATCACCATTGCCTTAGTGGCGGCGTCATTGCTAACCTCGCTAGTTATTTTTAAAGATGTGATGGCCGGCCACACATTTAATGGTTCAGTTTATAAATGGCTCTCTTCCGGAGATAGCAGCTTTGAAGTTGGTTTTCTAATCGATAAATTAACAGTTATTATGATGCTGGTGGTAACTTCCGTCTCGTTAATGGTTCACATCTACACCATTGGATACATGGCCGAGGATCCAGGCTATCAACGCTTTTATAGCTATATTTCTTTATTTACCTTCTCAATGCTAATGCTTGTTATGGCAAATAATTTTATGCAATTGTTTTTTGGATGGGAAGCTGTTGGGTTGGTTTCTTACTTGTTAATTGGGTTTTGGTACACACGTCCAACAGCAATTTACGCAAATCTAAAAGCTTTTTTAGTTAATCGAGTGGGCGACTTTGGATTTCTGCTTGGGATTGGCTTAGTTCTGATGGTTTTTGGAACACTGGATTACGCCACTGTTTTTGCTAACGCGCAAAAATATGTAAATGATATTGCACCTATCCCCGGAGTGAGTTGGAATTTAATCACAGCGATTTGCATTCTGCTATTTATTGGCGCCATGGGAAAAAGTGCCCAGTTTCCGTTGCACGTTTGGCTCCCTGATTCAATGGAAGGTCCAACTCCAATATCTGCCTTGATCCATGCAGCGACCATGGTTACGGCTGGAATATTCATGGTTGCTAGGATGTCTCCTCTATATGAAATGTCAGATACCGCACTGTCTTTCGTGATGGTAATTGGAGCAATTACTGCCTTGTTCATGGGTTTCTTGGGCATCATTCAAAATGATATAAAACGAGTCGTGGCGTACTCTACCCTGTCACAACTGGGATACATGACAGTCGCTCTCGGAGCTTCAGCTTACACAGGCGCTATTTTTCACCTAATGACCCATGCATTTTTCAAAGCCTTACTTTTTTTAGCGGCCGGATCTGTGATTATGGCAATGCACCACGATCAAGATATTCGGAATATGGGAGGATTGAGAAAATATATGCCGATCACATGGATCACCTCTTTAATCGGATCCCTTGCTTTGATTGGAACACCATTTTTCTCAGGATTCTTTTCAAAAGACACCATTATTGAAGCCGTTCAACTATCAACTATTCCAGGTTCAGGCTTTGCTTATTTTGCAGTGGTTGCCGGCGTATTTATCACAGCATTTTATTCTTTCCGAATGTACTTTCTGGTGTTTCACGGCGAAGAACGCTTTGGCAAAATAATTCATCATGACAATCAAGCCGACCACAAACTAGAAGCTGGCATTAAACATTCAGACACGACTAACCATGAAGAGCACAACGGCCTGGCCCCAGGCCAAAAACCAATTGAAAACACATGGGTTGTGACACTACCTTTGGTTCTACTGGCAATACCATCTGTAATTATTGGTTGGTTTGCAACTAAGCCCCTCATTTACAGTGAATTTTTTGGTAATGCGATCTACGTTTCAGATAACCATCCTGCGATGCATGAAATGTACGAACATTATGAAGGTGCGCTGAATATGGTACTGCACTCGTTTAGCACCCTCCCCTTATGGCTTGCGATTGCAGGTGTTGCGTCTGCATGGTTTTGCTACATGAAACGTCCCGATATTCCCGCTGCAATCCAAAAAAGATTCATGCCGATTTATATCATCTTGGAAAATAAGTATTACTTTGACCGATTCAATGACTGGTTCTTCGCTGGCGGCGCACGTGGCGCGAGTCGTTTGCTATGGAAATTTGGAGACGTGCAACTGATTGATGGAATAATGGTAAACGGCACAGCTCGTCTCGTCGGCCGCGTTTCGGCGCTAATTAGAAATCTCCAATCAGGTTACATTTACCACTATGCATTTGCCATGATTATTGGCGTGTTTGTGTTGTTAACCGTTCGTACTTGGTTCGAATAATAACTGCCACAGAATAGGAAATAGTATGATTTTTGGACTCCCTTTATTAAGTGTCGCGATTTGGCTTCCCATTATTTTTGGGCTGCTTATTTTGGCGACTGGACATGACCGCAATGCGCCTATGGCAAGAAAAATTGCTCTTATTGGTTCAGTGCTGAGCTTTTTAGTAACCCTGCCGCTTTACTTTGATTTCGACAAAACTACCAGCGCAATGCAGTTTGTTGAAATGAAGGAGTGGATTAAGCATTTCAATATTCATTATCATCTAGGCGTTGATGGCATATCGGTATTATTTATTTTACTGAACAGCTTTTTCACGCCATTAGTTGTCATCGCAGGTTGGAAAGTGATTGAGAAACGGGTTGCTCAATACATGGCAGCTTTTTTGATCATGTCAGGCGTACTCAATGGCGTTTTTGCTGCACTCGATGCAGTTCTATTCTATGTCTTTTGGGAAGCAATGCTCATTCCAATGTTTGTGATTATTGGTGTGTGGGGCGGACCGAATCGAGTCTATGCAGCAATGAAATTTTTCCTATACACACTCCTAGGTTCACTGCTGATGTTGGTCGCATTGATTTATCTGTACAACCAATCTGGCGGAAGTTTTGAAATCCTAGACTACCAGGAAATGGCAATCCCGATGAATGCGCAAGTGCTTGTTTTTATTGCTTTTTTTATGGCATTTGCTGTCAAAGTTCCGATGTTTCCGCTCCATACATGGTTACCAGATGCGCATGTTGAAGCGCCAACGGGAGGCTCCGTGATCTTGGCGGCCATCATGCTAAAAGTCGGAGCTTATGGTTTTCTACGCTTTTCGATGCCAATTGCACCCGATGCCAGTCACAGCCTCGCGGGCGTCATGATTACACTCTCTTTGATTGCAGTTGTTTACATTGGTTTAGTGGCCTTAACCCAAGCTGACATGAAAAAACTGGTCGCGTACTCTTCAATTTCTCACATGGGATTTGTAACGCTTGGCTTTTTCATCTTCAACGTGTATGGAATGGAAGGCGCTTTACTACAAATGCTCTCGCACGGATTTGTAGCTGGTGCACTATTTCTGTGTATCGGTGTGTTATACGATCGCGTGCATTCTCGTCAAATCGTTGATTACGGTGGTGTTGCCAATAAAATGCCGATCTTTGCAGCTTTCTTTATGCTCTTTTCTATGGCGAACAGTGGTTTACCGGGCACAAGCGGGTTTGTTGGTGAGTTTATTGTCATCATGGGCTCGGTAAAAGCAAACTTTTGGTATGCATTCTTAGCTGCCACCACCCTAGTATTTGGTGCAGCGTACACCCTCTGGATGTATAAACGAGTCGTTTTTGGTGACATTACTAATGACCACGTTGCGCATTTACATGACATCAATTTCCGTGAAAAAATTATTTTTTCCTTGTTAGCAATCGCCGTTTTAGGGATGGGACTCTACCCATTACCCTTTAGCGAAATATTGCACGTATCGGTGAATGATTTACTTGTTCATCTTGCCCGTTCCAAAATTTAAGATGTTGTCAAACTGCGCGAATTCGCCCTTGAGGAATATATGAGCTTCTTATCCACCTTGTTTCCAGCCTACGCTGAAATCTTTTTACTACTGATGGTGTGCGTCATTCTAATCGCCGATCTGTTCACCACTGGAAAATCAAAATCAGTGACCTATTTGATGATGCAATTTACCTTGCTTGGTTGCTCACTGATTACCGTTGCCACCCATCAAAATGGTATTTTTTATCTGCTTAACAATATGTACGTCGATGATTTAATGTCTGACGTTTTAAAATTACTAAGCTACCTTGCTGTCTCGATGATGCTAGTCTATTCAAGAACTTACCTAATGACTAGAGGCTTATTTACAGGGGAATTTCTCGCACTGACATTATTTTCTTTACTCGGCATGATGGTCATGATATCGGCCAGCAACTTCGTCAGCCTTTACTTAGGCTTAGAACTTTTATCACTGAGTTTGTACGCAATGGTCGCCCTGCAAAGGGATTCAGCAATTGCAACAGAAGCAGCGATGAAATACTTTATTTTGGGTGCGCTTGCTTCAGGGTTGCTGCTCTACGGAATGTCGATGCTGTACGGGGCAACCGGATCGCTTGATATTATCACCATCCTCAACGCTATCCAGCACGGCGTTTCCAATCCATCCTTACTCGTATTTGGCTTAGTTTTTATTGTGTCTGGACTTGCTTTCAAACTAGGGGTAGTGCCATTTCATATGTGGATACCCGATGTATATCAAGGTGCCCCAACTGCCATCACCATGCTGATAGGAACTGCACCGAAACTTGCTGCCTTTGGTTTCATTATGCGAATCTTGGTTGAAGGAATGCAGCCGCTTATGGTGCACTGGTCCGGCATGTTGGCAATACTAGCAGTCTTATCAATGGCCATTGGCAACCTAACCGCGATTGCGCAAATCAATATCAAACGAATGCTTGCCTACTCAACCATCGCCCACATGGGCTTTCTCCTGCTTGGTATTTTAAGTGGTGGAATTGAAGGCTATGGCTCAGCAATGTTTTATGCTGTTGCCTATGTGCTGATGAGCTTAGGTGGTTTTGGCATGGTCTTGCTGCTTTCGCGTGAAGGATTTGAAGCTGACAAAATAGATGACTTTAAAGGCCTTAACCAACGCAGCCCTTGGCTAGCTTTCATGATGCTTTTGCTCATGTTTTCAATGGCAGGAGTACCACCCACGATTGGTTTCTATGCTAAGTTTTCCGTACTGAATGCCGCCTTCCAAGCTGGGCACACCAACATCGTCATCGCCGCAGTATTTTTCTCACTAATTGGCGCTTTTTACTACTTAAGAATTGTTAAATTAATGTACTTCGACGCGCCAGAAAGTCATGAAAAAATATACATGCAGCCAGATAGCAGCTTACTTATCTCAATAAATGGCTTGGCTGTGCTCTTGCTAGGAATTTTGCCAGGCACGCTGATGTCAGTTTGCGCAGTTTCAGTCCAACAATCTTTAATGCTGCACTAAGCTCAACTGAATTGAATTAATTTATCTTCAACAAACTCCCGCTGCGGCGGGAGTATTTTTTTGAGAAAAAAAATGAATCTAACCGAAACTAAAGTAGCGAGCGAACACGTTTACGCAGGTGGATTTATCCAAGTTTATAAAGACAAAGTGCGACTACCTGACAGCACAATCTCGACACGCGAATACATCAAACACCCAGGTGCAGTCGCCATTTTAGCCATGTTAGAGAATGGCAATTTACTGATGGAACGGCAATTCCGCTATGCGCCGAATCAAGAATTCATTGAAATCCCAGCAGGGAAAATAGACCGAGGCGAAGCAATTTTAAAAACAGCACAACGCGAGTTGCTTGAGGAAACAGGCTACATCGCGCACCACTGGCAGCACCTGGCTTCCGCATGGCCTTGCATCGGATTTTCAGATGAGAAAATCGACTATTTTTTAGCCAAAGGACTCACTTTTCAAGGCAGAAAACTAGACGAAGGCGAATTTTTAGACGTTTTTGAAATGACCTTAGAGGACGCGCTTTCAGCCGTGCAAAGTGGCACGATAAATGACAGCAAAACCATCGTTGGTTTATTTTGGCTAGAAAAAACACTTCAAAATAAATTAAAATGATCAATATAATCAACAGGTTAGCAAAATGGAAAATTTAAAATCCGGGAGTGATGCACTTTTTATATTACTTGGCGCGATTATGGTTTTAGCCATGCACGCTGGCTTTGCTTTCTTGGAACTGGGTACGGTGCGCAAAAAAAACCAAGTCAACGCCTTGGTCAAAATTATTACCGATTTCGCAATTTCCACCTTAGCGTATTTTTTTATCGGTTATAGCATCGCCTACGGCGTCAATTTTTTAATGGGCGCAGATAAACTCGTACAAAAAAATGGCTACGAACTGGTTAAGTTCTTCTTTTTACTTACATTTGCCGCTGCAATTCCTGCCATCGTTTCAGGCGGCATAGCAGAACGCGCTAAATTTTATCCCCAGCAAGCAGCCACATTTTTGCTGGTTGGTTTCGTTTATCCATTTTTTGAAGGTATCGCATGGAATCACCGCCTTGGCATTCAAGCCTGGTTACTTGAAAACTTTGGTGCGGAGTTTCATGATTTTGCCGGCTCAGTCGTCGTCCACGCAGTGGGCGGATGGATCGGGCTTGCAGCGGTAATCTTGCTCGGCGCGCGCCGTGGGCGCTACAAAGATGGTCGTATTTCGGCACATCCGCCTTCCAGCATTCCCTTTCTAGCATTAGGCGCCTGGATTTTGACAATAGGCTGGTTTGGTTTTAACGTCATGTCCGCACAAGAGATTGGCAAAATCAGCGGATTAGTCGCAGTAAACTCACTAATGGCCATGGTTGGGGGCACGCTCGCCGCACTTTGGATGGGCAAAAACGATCCTGGCTTTGTGCATAATGGTCCACTCGCCGGCTTAGTGGCGGTCTGTGCCGGCTCCGATTTAATGCACCCATTGGGCGCACTTGTTGTCGGTGTTGTGGCGGGCATTATCTTCGTCTGGATGTTTATGCTGACCCAAAATCGCTGGAAAATAGATGACGTGCTGGGCGTATGGCCGTTGCATGGTCTGTGCGGCGCTTGGGGTGGATTAGCGGCTGGCCTATTTGGCATGAAAGCGCTGGGCGGCCTTGGCGGCGTCAGCTTTATTTCGCAATTTATTGGCACTTTACTGGGCATTAGCATCGCCTTAGCCGGCGGTTTTGTGGTCTATGGCTTACTGAAAAAATTCGTCGGCATTCGCTTAGATCCAGAAGAAGAATTTAATGGTGCCGATTTAAGTATTCATAAAATTACCGCGACACCAGAACGAGAATCTGGGTGGTAAATTAACCTTTCCAAAAGCCTTAAACCAACAGAGCCAATCTTCACGATAAACATTCGCGATGCGTCATGATGGCGCTCGATTAAACCGAAAGAAAAAAACGATGAATTCCCCCTTACAACTCACGCAAGCATTGATAGCAAAGCAGTCACTCACGCCTTTCGATGCCGGTTGCATGGACTTAATTTGCGAACAGTTAACGCCACTGAACTTTAAGCTTGAAAAAATCCGTCATGGTGAAGTTGATAATTTATATGCACGGCGTGGTTCAACCACGCCTGTTGTTTGTTTCGCCGGACATACCGACGTCGTCCCAACAGGACCCGTTGATAAATGGTTGAGCGACCCTTTTACGCCAACCGTGCGCAACGGCATGTTATACGGGCGCGGAGCCTCTGATATGAAAGGCTCAATTGCCGCCTTTGTGATTGCGACTGAAAAGTTTGTTACAGAATTTCCACAGCATGCCGGCTCAATTGCGCTACTTCTAACGTCGGACGAAGAAGGCGTTGCCGTAGATGGCACGGTACGCGTAGTAAAAGCTTTGCAAGCACGAGGGGAATTGCTCGATTATTGCATTGTTGGCGAACCCACCGCAGTGGCCATAACGGGCGACACCATTAAAAATGGTCGGCGCGGCTCATTGTCTGGGAAGTTAATTATCAAAGGAATTCAAGGACATATCGCCTATCCGCATTTAGTTAAAAATCCAATTCATCTAGCCGCACCCGCGATCGATGAATTAGCAACAACGGTTTGGGATGCCGGCAACGAATATTTTCCGCCAACTTCTTGGCAAATTTCTAACATTCACGGCGGCACAGGCGCGACCAATGTCGTGCCGGGAACAGTAGAAATTTTGTTTAATTTCCGACATTCCACCGCCAGCACACCAGATGCACTGAAAGATAAAGTTCACGCCATTTTAGATAAGCATCAGCTCGATTATGAACTGGACTGGGAAATTTCCGGCAAACCTTATCTGACTGCAAGCGGCAATTTAGTTGATGCCGTTGCTGCCGCCATAAAACAAGTACAAGGCATTGACACCGAACTTTCCACCAGCGGTGGCACCTCAGATGGGCGTTTTATCGCCGACATCTGTCCGCAGGTGATTGAATTAGGACCGCTCAACGCGACCATCCACAAATTAAACGAATGCGTTGCGGTGGCAGACTTAGACGCATTGAGCGAAATTTATCGATTAACCCTCATCAATTTATTGGTCAAACCTGAATGACGACTTTGCATCTTTTTTCTGATCACTCTGAGCTACAAACTTTGCGCGATTGGTTGCGTTTTGCGGTCAGTGCGTTTAATGAAGCCAAACTGAGTTTTGGCCACGGCTCGCTCAGTGCCTATGACGAAGCGGCCTATTTAATTTTGCATACGCTGCATTTACCGCTAGACACACTTGAACCTTTTTTGGATGCGCGACTGACGAATCATGAGCGCAAAGCCCTAAGCGAATTACTTAAATTACGCGTCGAAAAAAAAGTGCCTGCCGCCTATCTAACCCATGAAGCTTGGCTAGGTGACTTACCATTTTATGTGGATGAACGCGTGATTGTGCCCCGATCATTTATTGCCGAACCCCTACGCGAAGCCCTATTCCCTTGGATTGATTCCACTGAAAAAGTTAGCCGAGTATTGGATATGTGCACTGGCAGCGCCTGTTTGGCCATCCTTGCTGCGCATATTTTCCCACAAGCACGAGTGGATGCAGTGGATATTTCAGCCGATGCACTGGCAGTCGCACGGCGCAACGTGGACGACTACCAGTTAAATAATCGCGTGCAGCTAATTGAATCTAATCTATTTTCTCAATTAGATGGACAGCTATACGACCTCATTATCAGCAATCCGCCCTATGTCGATGCCGCTTCCGTAGCCAAGCTTCCGGCCGAATATTTACATGAACCGACCTTAGCGCTCGGTAGCGGACAAGATGGTTTAGATGCAACCCGAGAAATTTTGGAACACGCCGCCGGACATTTAACACCCGGCGGTATTTTGCTGGTTGAAATCGGGCATAACCGCGACGCACTTGAATCCGCCTACCCCAAGCTGGCCTTTAACTGGCTCAATGTTGCAGCGGGTGATGAATTTATCTTCATACTGCAGCGCGAAGATTTGCTCTGCGCCGGCATAACCGACCAAGCCAGCCGCTAAAAAACAATGGCTATTCAGTGAACAACTTTGATGAAATTATCTCGATTTTTGCGCTCAATATGCACTCTATCAAACCCGCTAGCCCTCATCACACTCAAGCCACGGCGGCTTCACCTTGTGTTGGCTATTGCACCACCGTGCTAGGCGACGACGTCTGTCGAAGTTGCCACCGCACCTTTGAAGAAATCACCCATTGGGTGGGCATGAGCGACGCAGAACGCATTCAAGTTAACCAACGAATTGCGACTAAAAAACAAACAATGGAAAAATAAAATGGATATTTTGTTGTTATTGAAGGCAGTGATTTTGGGCGTAGTAGAAGGCCTAACCGAATTTTTACCCGTTTCGTCAACCGGACATTTAATTTTAGTCGGTGACTTACTGCACTTTAACGACGAACGTGGCAAAGTATTTGAAATCGTCATTCAGCTTGCGGCAATTTTGGCCGTATGCTGGGAATATCGCGCCAAACTGCGTTCAGTCAGCAGTGGCTTGTTGCAAAAACAAGTCGCAGCGCAGCGCTTTACCCTGAATTTATTCATCGCTTTTTTACCACTTGCAGTGCTTGGTTTACTCTTTGGCAAAGTCATCAAAGCACATTTATTTGCCCCCGTTCCGGTTGCCCTGGCGTTTATTATTGGCGGACTAATTATTTTATGGGCGGAAAAACGCGAGCACACCGTAAGCATTCGAGCAGTAGAAGAAATGCGCTGGCAAGATGCCTTGAAAATGGGGCTAGCCCAAGCATTAGCGCTCATTCCTGGCACTTCGCGCTCTGGCGCAACAATTATCGGCGGCTTGTTTTTTGGCTTATCGCGGCAAGCGGCCACCGAGTTTTCCTTCTTTCTGGCCATTCCAACTATAGGCATGGCGACGCTGTATGAAGTGGTCAAATACCGCCATGATTTTCACGCAGACGATTGGGGGATTTTTCTGGTCGGATCACTGGCATCCTTTA
The DNA here is from genome assembly GCA_036171275.1 of Gallionellaceae bacterium. GTDB lineage: Bacteria > Pseudomonadota > Gammaproteobacteria > Burkholderiales > Gallionellaceae > PALSA-1006. Next base: position 48,639 of record JAVHQT010000093.1, read on the forward strand.
TCAGCGCCTTCATTGCCGTGCGCGCCTTGTTGCGCTACATCAGTGGGCACGACTTCACAATTTTTGCCTGGTATCGCATCGCCTTCGGGCTGTTAGTATTACTCTCAGCTTACACCGGCACCGTCAACTGGTCGGCGTGATAGTTTATAACTATATGATTTTAAAGGATAAAATAATGATCTCCCCACAACAAGCCTTGGCTCGTCTCATTGATCAACGCGAAATTTTTTATGACGAAATGCTGTCGCTGATGCGGCAAATAATGCGTGGTGAGGTTTCCGCCACAATGATTTCAGCGATTCTGGTTGGCTTGCGCGTTAAAAAAGAGACGCTTGGAGAAATTTCCGCTGCAGCCTTTGTGATGCGAGAATTTGCTAGCAAAGTGCCGGTACTACAGCGCGAAAATCTGGTCGATACCTGCGGAACAGGCGGCGACGCTGCTCACACTTTTAACATTTCAACCACCAGTGCCATCGTCGCAGCGGCGGCCGGTGCGCGCGTTGCTAAGCACGGCGGACGCTCGGTTTCGTCCACTTGCGGATCGGCAGACGTGCTCGAAGCATTGGGCGTGAATTTAGCATTAAGCCCTGAACAAGTTGGGCAAAGCATTGATCAAATTGGCATTGGCTTTATGTTTGCGCCCAATTTTCATGGCGCAATGAAGTACGCCGCACCGGTCAGACGCGAATTAGGCGTGCGTACTTTATTCAACGTTCTCGGCCCGTTGACCAATCCAGCAGGTGCGGAGCGGCAAGTCATGGGGGTTTTTCACCCAGACTTGGTCGGCATTCAAGCGCGCGTCTTGCAACGTTTAGGCAGCCGGCATGTTTTGGTCGTGCATGGGCGTGACGGCTTGGATGAAATTACCCTCAATGGCGAAACCTTGGTGGCCGAGCTAAAAGATGGCCAAGTAATCGAATACAGCTTGCGACCAGAACAATTCGGTTTGCAATCAACCTCGCTGGACACGATTAAAGTCAATAGCACCGAACAAGCCAAAGTGATGCTTCTGAGCGTGTTAAATGACGAAGCCAGTGCCGCACGCGATATTGTATTGCTCAATGCCGGCGCAGCAATTTATACCGCCGGCATTGCCGCTAACCTGCAAGAAGGCATTGCTTTAGCTGCCAAAATGTTGGCCACTGGCGCAGCAAAAAATAAGCTACAAGCGCTTATTTCCCTGAGCTCAGCACTTTAAACCTTAGACAAACGCTGCTTTACTCCCTGCGCGGTGCGACCACCAAAGTCAGCCCGTGACGAATTGGTTTTGACGGCTAGGCAAAGCTTGGGACAGTTCAGACAGTACCTTCATGCTTGACACCGTCAGTCTGTGATTTCTTTGACCTGCTAAGTTACCCTGCCGCCGCACCGATCGCGTTCACGCAACATGAGCACGCGCCGCTGCGCTCCTCACTGCCGCAGGTACTGAAAGGTTCGGCGTGCTAGCCTTCACTCAATGCGAGGTCAAATCCCAGAGCGCGTTGTCAGCGGCGCCGCTACTCTCGGCGAAAAAAAAACTTCACGGCTGTGGGTGAACACATGGAACACGCAGCGCCTTGACTACCTCGCGCTCATCGCCCGCCAGGCGGCAGGTCAGGCGTAACCGCAGGTCAACTCACCGTGGCTGCGCCTTTATTCGCACCTAAAAATCTCTAACCAATTGATTTATTTCTGTAAATTTTACCACTGACGGATTCAGAAGATTAGTTTATGGGCAGCCGGAAACTTATTTCAGCCCCGGAAATTTGCCTGCCATGCCGCGCATCAACTTGGCCATACCGCCTTTCATGCTAAACATTTTCATCATTTTTTGGGTCTGCTCAAACTGATTCAGCATCTGATTGACGTGCATCACCTGCACGCCAGAACCTGCCGCAATACGGCGTTTGCGCGAGGCTTTAATGCGTTCCGGATGACTGCGTTCAAACGGCGTCATCGCATTGATCATGCCTTCGGTACGATTAATTTGACGATCATCAATGTTCGCCCCCTCCGCCGCTTGTGAAAACTGTGCGGGCAGTTTATCCATCACCGAACTCAAGCCACCCATCTTTTTCATTTGCACAATTTGCATTTTAAAATCGTTTAAATCGAAGCCTTTGCCGCTTTGCACTTTCTTCGCCAGTTTTTCCGCTTCCACCTGATCGACACCGCGTTGCGCTTCTTCCAGCAACGACAACACATCGCCCATGCCTAAAATACGTTGCGCCATGCGCGCTGGATAAAAAGCTTCCAGACCGTTCATTTTTTCGCTAACGCCGATAAATTTAATCGGCTTACCGGTCACTTGCCGCACCGACAACGCCGCACCACCACGCGAATCACCATCCAACTTGGTCAAAATAACCCCGGTAAGTGGCAAGGCTTCGGCAAAGGCTTTTGCTGTATTAACCGCATCTTGCCCCGTCATCGCATCGACCACAAACAAAGTTTCAATTGGCGAAAGGGATTTATGTAACACCATGATTTCATTCATCATTTCAGCATCAATCGCCAAGCGACCTGCGGTATCGACGATGAGCACTTCATGGTAATGTTTGCGTGCAAAGTCGAGTGCAGCAAGCGCAATATCGAGCGGTTTTTGTGAGGGGTCAGACGGAAAGAAATCCACTTCAATTTGCGCTGCCACGCTACGCAATTGTTCAATTGCCGCAGGTCGATAAATATCGCAACTCACTAACAACACTTTTTTCTTATTCTGTTCGCGCAACAATTTGGCCAGTTTGCCGCTGGTGGTGGTTTTACCTGCGCCTTGCAAGCCAGCCATCAAAATCACCGCAGGCGGCACAGCGGCAAGATTCAGCGCATCATTGTGTTCACCCATCAACTTGGCTAGTTCACGGTTCACCACACCGATCAGTGCCTGCCCAGGGCTCAAACTGCCAATAACCTCCTGCCCTAAAGCGGCCTCCTTGACTTGAGCAGTAAAGGCTTTCACCACCGACAACGCCACGTCCGCTTCCAATAAGGCCAGGCGCACTTGGCGTAATGCGTCTTGAATATTATCGTCGGTTAAACGGGCCTGACCGCGCAAATTTTTGACGATGCCGGAAAGGCGCTGAGTTAAATTGTCTAGCATTTTTAGATTCTCGCTTCGATTTTAAGGTTAAGAAAACACTGAATTATTTCGCCCTACAGAGCGCATTTTCAATCTAGTCAATTGATTTAAAAGGGTTCTCTCAATTTGGATTGAGTCGCAATGGCAAAAGTGAAATAAATTAGCACGTCCTTGGTGTAGAATTCGACCAGTCTAAAACATCTTCGTGCCTCATGTCGAACTTCCTGATTACCTTACTGACTTTTTTCGCTTATGCCGCTTTAGCGCTTTTCTTCTGGCAAGCGCAACGCCTTGGCACAGCCGAAAAAGCCTTCCGCGCCCTACCTGGGCACGCCGTTGCCATTCCACTTACCCTGCATGCTTGGCTGCTTTTCGACACGTTACTGATTGCCGGAAGCCTCAACTTAGGCATGGTGTTTTCCATCTCCTTAATTTGTTGGCTCACCTTAGTTATCTATTGGATTGCTCGTTTTTTCTACCCTTTAGCCAGTTTGCTCACGCTGGTTTTGCCGCTGGCCGCGCTGGGTGTGGCCTTACCTGCTTTATTTCCAAATGTTTACAAACTGACCGAACCCACCTCATGGGTATTTGATGCGCACGTGATTGCCGCCATGTTGGCTTATAGTTTATTTAGCATTGCCGCCTTACACGCCGGCTTAATGTCTTTAGTTGAAAAACGCCTGCACCGCGCCACCTTCCCCGCTATCTTAGTGAATTTACCGCCTTTATTAACCATGGAAAATTTACTATTTCGGATTATCGGCGTAGGGCTGACCTTATTAACGCTGACACTTGCTTCCGGAATTTTATTTTCTGAACAAATATTTGGCAAACCTTGGCAATTTAATCACAAAGTCTTATTTGGCTTTATTTCATGGTGTGTCTTTACCATCTTGTTATTAGGACACATCTTTCAAGGCTGGCGCGGCCGCACCGCCGTGCGCTGGACTTTAAGTGGCTTTGGTTTTCTCATTTTAGCGTATCTGGGTAGCAAATTTGTCTTAGAATTTATTTTACATCGCTAATTATAAGTCGTTGATTATATTGACTTTTCTGCAATCCAAGCCTGACCAAAAGCAATACCAGCATCGCCCGCCGACACGCGCACAGAGCTAAGTATTTCAATCGTCGTATCCTCAAAGTGCCGCTTAATTTGCTGCAAAAGCAAGCGATTAAAAAAGCAGCCGCCGCCGCACGCCACTTTGCGAATGCCAGTTTTCATCACCGCCCGTTCCACCCAATCGCATAGTGCCGCAATCACCGTCGCATGAAAAACGGCTGCGCCGTAAGCACTATTTTTTTCGTGAGCCAAATAGGCAAGCACAGGCAATAAATTTAATTCCAGCGTATCCGAAATTTGCCAACCTTGGTTCAGCGCCGCTGGCCAACCGTGTTGCGCGATATAAAGCGTTGCTACCTGCTCCAACAAAATAGCCGCTTGCGCATCAAATTCCATGGTTAAACACACATCGAGCAAGCCCGCCGCCGCGTCAAACACCCTGCCCATGCTGGAACTTTTTGGACAATTTAAATTGCGTTGCAACATCGTCACTATCATCGGCGCCGCTGCCTGTTCCGAAAAACGACGGTCGATTTCGGCGTCTTGTCCCAATTGATGCAAAACCGCAGCCGCCATGCGCCAAGGTTCGTGTGCAGCGCGATCGCCACCGGGTAAGGCAAGCGGTGCTAAATGCCCAAGACGTTGGCAACTTGCGCCATTCACTTGCAATAATTCACCGCCCCACGCCGTTTTGTCTGTCCCCAAACCCACGCCATCTAACGCCAAACCCAACACCGTTTCGGCAATGGCGTGCTCCGCGCAGATCGCCGCAATGTGCGCATGGTGATGTTGGATGCCAATCAAGGGCACATTCAATTCCATCGCCAACTGAGCGCCAAAGCGGGTGGAATGAAAATCAGGATGTAAGTCGTGCGCAATTACCACCGGTTTTACACCCAGCGCTGCCAGCCATTCTCGCGCGGTTTTTTCATGCTGGCGACAGGCTTCAGGCGCATTAAGATGCCCGAATGTTTCACTGATAACCGCCTGATTTTTATGGATTAAACACAGCGTATTACTAAACCACGCCCCCATGGCAAGAATAGGCGGATGATTTTTCGTTAACTCGAACGTGTATTGAACCTGTTTCATTTTAGCTGCGCGGAGGCACCACGCGTTACCCCTTGCGCCTGAAAAGCCGCGTCTAGCCACGCAAGCCATTGCGCCATCCCCGCCCCGTTGCTTGCAGAAAGCTGAATAATTTCAATACTAGGATTCACCCGTTTTGCATTGGCGATACACAACGCCACATCAAAATTCAGATAAGGCAGCAAATCACATTTATTTAGCAGCATTAAACGCGCAGCGCGAAACATATCGGGATATTTCAACGGCTTATCCTCGCCCTCAGTCACCGACAGCACCACCACTTTTGCCGCCTCACCCAAATCAAAGGACGCTGGGCACACTAAATTTCCAACATTTTCAATAAAAAGCACGCCGTTTGTTAAAGCAGGCAACACCATCAACGCCTGCTTAATCATCAGTGCGTCAAGGTGGCAGCCTTTACCCGTGTTAATTTGTATAGCAGGCACGCCCGTGGCACGAATTCGTTCTGCATCATTTTCGGTTTGTTGATCGCCTTCAATTACCGCCAAATTATGCGTTGCCTTAAGTGCCAGCAAGGTGCGCACCAGCAACGTCGTTTTGCCGGAACCGGGGCTAGAAACAAGATTCAGCACCAATAAATTCTGTGCTGCAAATTGCTGGCGATTCGTGAATGCAAGCGCATCATTTTTTGCCAGTAAATCCTGTTCAACTTGGATGAGTCGTGTGGTAACCGGCTCGGATGGTGGACGAATCTTCGTTGAATTTTTGCTCTGGCGATACGTTAAGGGCAGATCAGTTTTGGCCAGCTTCGGCCGCTTTCCGCCAATTAAAACGTGATGACCGCCACAACCGCAGGTTGCGCACATAGTTATTCCCTTTGCTGTATTCGTTTTGGAAACGGCCTTTGCTAGCCGCATACACGTTAGAATACCGCCTCTTGTGGTGACTACAAAATTTTTAGGAAAGTAAGCATCCTAAAACCCTAGTCCACGCTACTTGAAAGCAACGAAATTCGCCCTGTGTAGGATGAATCCACTGAGACGTCGTTTTTTTCAGTGCTCGAAATTATTCAAATACGCGTCAACAACCTGATTACCCAGTTACCCGAAACGACGGGAAGGTTCTCAAGGGCGCATAGACAAATAAGGGAATTGACGGATCACAAGCTGACCATCGAAAAAAAATAACCTGGCAATTATGTCGTACTTAACCTTGAATTGACTGCTTCCACGGTAGAATGACGCCCTTTCTCGTTTAATCAATTTTATATTTTGGATTTAAAAATTCATGGCAACTGATTACAAAAAAACCCTCAATCTTCCTGACACCGCTTTTCCAATGCGGGGTGATTTAGCCAAGCGCGAGCCGCAAATGTTGGCGCAGTGGCAAGCGCAGCAGCGTTATCAGCGCATTCGTGCCGCCAGCCAAGGACGCAAAAAATTTGTTTTACATGATGGCCCGCCGTATGCCAATGGCGATATTCATATTGGTCATGCGGTGAATAAAATTCTTAAGGATATGATTGTTAAGAGTAAAACTTTGGCTGGCTTCGATGCGCCGTATGTGCCGGGTTGGGATTGTCACGGCTTGCCGATTGAATTACAGGTGGAAAAAAAGCACGGTAAAGCGATTCCGCCTGCGCAATTTCGCCAACTGTGCCGCGATTACGCGCGTGAGCAAGTTGAACGCCAGAAAAAGGATTTTATTCGGCTCGGTGTGTTGGGTGATTGGGAGAATCCGTATCTGACCATGGATTTTAAAACCGAGGCGGAAATCGTGCGCGCGCTGGGCAAAATTTTTGAACGCGGTTATCTGTACCAAGGGCGCAAACCGGTGAATTGGTGTTTAGATTGCCAATCGGCGCTGGCGGAAGCCGAAGTTGAATACGAAGATAAAGCCTCACCCGCGATTGATGTGGGTTTTGCGGTAAACCAAATTTCTGTTTTAAATCAGATACTTGGGACTTTTTTGCCGGATAACGCTATTGTGTTTGCGGTGATTTGGACGACGACACCGTGGACTTTGCCCGCTAATCAGGCGGTCAGCGTGCATCCTGATTTTAACTATCAGCTATGGAAAACCGAAAAAGGATATTTACTGCTGGCGGCAGAATTAAGCGCGAATACTTTACAGCGTTACCAATTAACGGGCGAATTGGTCGCTGAATGCAAAGGAAATTCGCTCGAAAATCTGCAATTAAATCATCCATTTAATCCACGACAAGTGCCAATTATCTGTGGTGAACACGTCACGCTGGAAGCCGGAACGGGCTTGGTGCATACCGCACCGGCACATGGTCTGGATGACTATTTTGTAGGGCAAAAATATCAGTTACCGAATGACAACCCGGTGGGTGATGACGGCAAATTTATTGCCAGCACACCGGCAATTGGCGATGCGCCACTGGCAGGCGTGTTTGTGTGGAAGGCGAATGACATCGTGGTGCAAGCGCTGCAAGCGAGTGGGCATTTGCTACATCAGGAAAAAATCATCCATAGTTATCCGCATTGCTGGCGACATAAAACACCGATTATTTTCCGTTCCACACCGCAATGGTTTATTGGCATGGCGCAAAAGTCCACTTCCGTTCGTCCTGAGCTGATCAAAGGGGAACGGCATAAAGATGCCGATCATGCCGCCTCGAGCTACTCGGAACCTGCTTCGACAAGCTCAGCACGAACGGTAGTTGCGGAAATATCTTTGCGCGCATTGGCCAATCAGGCCGTGGCGGACACGCAGTTTTTCCCCGCTTGGGGACGCGCCCGTTTGGAGTCGATGATTAAAAATCGCCCTGACTGGTGTGTGTCGCGCCAGCGCAATTGGGGTGTGCCAATGCCGTTTTTTGTGCATAAAGAAAGCATGGCCTTGCACCCACGCACTCCGGAATTGCTGGAAAAAGTGGCGTTGCTGATTGAACAACAAGGAATTGAGGCGTGGTTTTCTTTGGATGCGCAAAGTCTGTTGGACGACGATGCAGCGCATTATCGCAAACTGTCCGACACGCTGGATGTGTGGTTCGATTCCGGCGCAACACACGCTGCGGTGTTGGCGCAACGTAGTGAACTGAGCTTTCCCGCTGATTTATATCTAGAAGGATCGGATCAGCATCGCGGCTGGTTTCAATCTTCGCTACTGACCTCGTGTGCTATTCACGGCCGTGCGCCTTACGATGCCTTGTTGACGCACGGTTTTGTGGTGGATGGGCACGGGCATAAAATGTCTAAATCGAAGGGCAATGTGATTGCGCCGCAAAAGATTGTGGACAGTTTAGGTGCGGACATTCTGCGTTTATGGGTTGCCGCCACCGATTATTCAGCCGAACTGACTATTTCAGATGAAATTCTGAAGCGCGTGGTCGAAAGTTATCGTCGCATTCGCAATACCTTGCGTTTTTTACTGGCCAATATTGCTGATTATGACCACCCAACGCAGTCCTTGCCGGTGGCAGAATGGCTAGAAATTGACCGTTACGCGCTCGCATTGGTCAGCAATTTACAGGCCGAAGTGATTGCGGATTATGAGAAATATGAATTTCTTTCAATCGCGCAAAAGTTGCAGGCGTTTTGCTCAGAAACGTTGGGTGGTTTCTATTTGGATATTTTAAAAGACCGTTTGTACACCACTGCCGCCGATTCCAAAGCACGGCGTTCAGCCCAAAATGCGCTATATCACATCAGCCAATGCTTGGTACGCTTGATGGCGCCGATTCTGACTTTTACTGGCGAAGAAGTATGGGCGGTGTTGACCGGCGACCAAACCAGCAGCGTATTTGAACAGCAATGGCTTAAATTACCCTCACACGCGCTGGACACAGCGGTGTTGGCAAACTGGAAAATCGTGCGTGAAGTGCGCGAGGCGGCCAACAAAGCAATAGAAGAACAGCGTGCACAAAATTTGCTAGGCTCGTCGCTGCAAGCTGAAATGGATATCTATGCCACTGGCGACGTGCATCAAGCGTTAGCGCGACTGGGCGATGATTTGAAATTTATTTTCATCACCTCGCGCGCCACGCTGCAGATGGGCGAAGGCGCAGTTCGATTTGTCGTCCAACCCAGCGCCCATGCCAAATGCGACCGCTGCTGGCATTACCGTGCCGACGTGGGCAGCGACGCAACCCATCCGACTTTATGCGGACGTTGTGTCAGCAATCTTGACGGCATTGGCGAAGTAAGACAAAGCGCTTAAAGCATGGCTAACTTATTGAAATGGTTGAAAATAAGCGCAGCGGTTATTGCACTGGATCAACTCAGTAAATTCTGGATTAGCAGCCATTTTTCTTATCTGGAATTTTATCCCGTTACCGCATTTTTCAATTTAGTGTTGGCGCATAACAGCGGTGCCTCGTTCAGCATGTTGAGCGATGCAGGCGGCTGGCAGCGTTGGTTTTTTAGCGCTATTGCGCTGCTCGCCTCGGTATGGATTGTCTGGCTGCTGCGTAAAAATTCACAGCAAACACTGTTTTGCGTTGCGTTAGCGTTAATTCTTGGCGGCGCAATAGGCAATTTGCTCGACCGACTAACACTTGGCTATGTCGTTGATTTTATTGACTTTTATTGGAAAGAGCATCATTTTGCCGCCTTTAATGTCGCCGATACGGCGATTAACGCTGGCGCAGTATTGCTGTTATGGGACAGTTTTAGAAAACCTTCGGAGACAAAAAATGAATCTACTCCTGGCTAATCCGCGTGGCTTTTGCGCCGGCGTTGACCGCGCGATTGAGATTGTGGAACGGGCACTGGCGTTGCACGGCGCACCCATTTATGTGCGACACGAAGTCGTGCACAATAAATTTGTGGTGGAAGGACTCAAAGCAAAAGGCGCGATTTTTATCGAAGATATAGCCGATGTGCCGTCCAACAGTATTTTGATTTTTAGCGCACACGGCGTTTCGCAAGCGGTGCGTCACGAGGCGGAAAGACGAGGCTTAACGGTATTTGATGCGACCTGTCCGCTGGTGACTAAAGTGCATATCGAAGTGTCGCGAATGCGCGAACAAGGCAAAGAAATCATTATGATTGGCCACAAAGGTCACCCCGAAGTGGAAGGCACAATGGGACAAAGCAGCGGCGGAATGTACTTAGTTGAATCGCCCAGCGACGTGCAAAAACTGCACGTCACTGACGAGCAAAATCTAACTTTTGTCACCCAAACCACACTGTCGATGGACGACGCCAGCAGCATTATCGCGGCACTAAAAACGCGCTTTCCGTTTATTACCGGACCGAAAAAAGATGACATTTGCTATGCCACGCAAAATCGGCAAGATTCGGTGAAATTGCTGGCGGCACAATGCGATTTGGTCATCGTCATTGGCTCGCCCAACAGCTCAAATTCTAACCGCCTGCGCGAAGTAGCGGATTTGCTCAACGTGCCAGCGTACTTAATCGACGAGGCCGACGAACTCAATCCTGAATGGTTGCATGGCAAGCACACCATCGGCATTACTGCCGGCGCCTCCGCACCGGAAGTGTTGGTGCAAGCAGTGGTGACGCGGTTAAAAATGTTGGGCGTGCGCACCGTGCGCGAAGTCGAAGGAATCGCGGAAAATATCATTTTTCCCTTACCTAAAACACTTCAGTCTTAATTCAAAATGAAGAAAAGTTCATCCGCTGATTTTGTCATTATTGGCGCTGGCGCCTTAGGTTTGGCAAGCGCACTCGCCTTATTAAAGCAGGGCGCACAGGTGACGCTACTCGAAAGAGGCGCAGTAGGAAAAGAAGCGTCCTGGGCAGGTGGCGGCATTTTATCGCCCTTGTGTCCTTGGGATTATTGCCAAGAAGTGACACAATTAGCCGCACAAGGTGCTGATTTATTTGAGGATTGGGCATCGGATTTACGCGACAAAACGGGGATTGATCCTGAATACGAACGCTGCGGGATGCGCGTTTTAGCGCCTTTTGATTTAGAAAAAGCACAATCGTGGTGCACTGAAAACGCCGTTGAATTTTCTTTGACAGAAGAAAATTATCAATATAATCAACAAGTTATATCACTATCCGGCTTGCATTTACCCAAGGTTGCTCACATTCGCAACCCTAGGCTATTGCGGGCAATGCGGGCAAGAGTTGAGCAATTAGGTGCAAAAATAATTGAACACTGCGAAGTGCTAGGCTGCAAAACCGACCCCAACGCCGTTCGCACCTTAAACACCACGCAAGGCGAAATCAAAGCGGCGCAATATGTATTAACAGCGGGGGCGTGGAGTGCGAAATTATTAGGAACACAGGCGCTGACGCTTGACGTCAAACCAATTCGCGGCCAAATGCTACTGTTCAAATTTGAGCGCCCTCCTCTTGATTTTATTGTACTCAAAAAAGACCTGTATTTAATCCCAAGGCGCGATGGCCATTTACTGGTGGGCAGCACGCTCGAAGATGTCGGCTTTGATAAATCGACAACCGACCAGGCGCGGGAATTACTCTGGCAAGGCGCAATTAAAATTTTGCCAGCGCTGAGTCAAAAGCCGGTCTTGCAACACTGGGCAGGACTGCGCCCCGGCTCGCCCAACAACATTCCGCATATTGCCCGACATGCCACACTGGAAAATCTCTATCTCAATACCGGCCATTTTCGCTATGGCGTCACCATGGCACTCGCCAGCGCAGAACGTTTAATGAGCGCGATCGGCGCGGGACGCACTGATTCATACCACTCTTGATTAAGTAATTGATTTATTTACTATTTATTCTGTCATGCCTCAACAAGCTTATCCTGAACCAACCAAAAAAAACTGTGCGTGCGCGATTGCAGTTTTAGCCCCTTGCAACCACGATTTACGCCTTGCGGGTACGCCACGAACGACATCAAAGAGCCGCTAAAAATTGAATTTTTTGCGGCTCCCATCAATCAGCGTTTCCAAAACAATCGGATCGCGACGCGAGTTTCAGGTTGAGACAATACCCACTGGAATTTCAATGCTACTAAAAACCGCCATCCACCTTTGCCGCAGGATCGATTTTGCCAATATCGTCACCCCGTAAGACAAAATCCTACTCAATAATTAGGCATTGTCTGATTTTTATTCAGCCGACACTGTTGCAAAATGGCATCGTCAAAACCCAGTTTATGCAAAAGCGGCTTGGAATCGGATTCCAAAATATTGGATATATTTCATAAATAATGGTGGCGAGTGGCAGACTTCAACGCAGGCTGACGTGTATATTTCGCGTCTCGCTAAAAAGTGAGCGTATGAACAGTTTGTAGTCTTGTTATTTTGGGGTTTTGATTAACGATTTAAAATGCTTTCGATTCAATGATTTTATAAATATCTCAATATAATCAATGATTTATAAAATTATTTAACGGAAAAAGCAGTTTCTAGGGAGTTTTAAGATGTTAGTAATTATCGGCTATGTGGTGGTGCTAGGTAGTGTGTTTGGAGGCTATGCGCTGGCGGGTGGGCATTTGGGTGGTTTGTGGCAGCCGATTGAAGTATTGATGATTGCCGGTGGCGCATTTGGGGCGTTTGCAGTGGGCAATACCGGCGGCGCAGTCAAGGCAACGCTTAAAGGATTACCAACCGTTTTTAAAGGCCCGCAATACAACAAAGATTCCTATATGGAATTGATGGCGCTGTTGTATGAACTTCTCGGCAAAGTGCGCAAAGAAGGCTTGATGTCAATTGAGGCGGATGTGGAAAATCCTGAATCGAGCGCGATCTTCGCTAAGTACCCAAAAATTTTGCACGATCACCACGTCGTTGAATTCATTACCGATTATTTACGCATTATGGTGAGCGGCAATTTGAATGCGATGGAAATTGAAAACTTGATGGATTTGGAAATTGAAACGCACCATCACGAAGCCTTATTGCCCTCGCATACCATTGCTAAATTAGGCGACGGGATGCCGGCGTTCGGTATTGTCGCAGCGGTGATGGGCGTGGTGCATACCATGGAATCAGTGGGGATGCCGCCGGCAGAATTGGGTATTTTGATTGCACACGCGCTGGTGGGTACTTTCTTGGGAATTTTGCTGGCATATGGTTTCGTCGGGCCGTTGGCGGGCACGCTGGAACAAAAGGCGGAAGAATCTTCCAAAATGTACCAAGCCATTAAAGTAGTGTTACTTGCCAACTTAAATGGTTACGCACCGGCGATGGCAGTGGAGTTCGGTCGCAAAGTGCTGGTATCCACCATTCGGCCGAAATTTGCCGAATTGGAAGAACACGTAAAACAAAAACGTTAATCTTTTCATGATGATACATATTAAGGAGATGCATCATGGCGAGCGAAGATAAACGTCCAATTGTTATTAAACGCATCAAAAAGGTCGCCGCTGGCGCACACGGTGGCGCTTGGAAAATTGCTTACGCCGACTTTGTGACCGCAATGATGGCGTTCTTTTTGCTGATGTGGTTGCTTGGCTCAACGGCAAAAGGCGATTTAGCGGGAATTGCACAATACTTTAAAACCCCCTTATTGGTGGCGTTGCGCGGCGGCAGCGGCAGTGGCGATAGCGCCAGCGTGATTAAAGGCGGCGGCACGGATTTAAGTAAATCCACCGGCCAAGTTAAAAATGGTGAGGTGCAAAGTGAAAAGCGCGTGATCACCATTAAAGCGGCAACTGAGCAAATGGTTCAATTGGAAACAAGCAAAGAAATTGCCAAGTTAAAAGAGTTAAAAGCCAGTATTGAAAATGCGATTAACAGCAACCCTAAGTTGCAGCAATTTAAAAGTCAGATTTTGCTCGACATTACCAGCGAGGGACTGCGAGTACAGATTGTGGATGAAAAAAATCGTCCGATGTTTCGGTCTGGCAGTGCGGAATTAGAAAATTACACCCGAGAAATTTTGCGTGAAATCGGCAAGACTTTGAACCAAATGCCCAACAAAGTCAGCCTGAGCGGTCATACCGATGCGCAAGCTTACGCAGGTGGCGATCGGCTGGGGTTTAGCAACTGGGATTTATCGGCAAACCGCGCCAATGCTTCGCGGCGTGAGTTGGTTGCCGGCGGCTTAGAAGAAGGAAAAGTGGTGCGCGTGGTCGGGCTATCGTCGGCGGTTTTATTTGATAAAGACAATCCGCTCAACCCAATCAATCGGCGCATTAGCATTATTGTGCTGAATAAAAAAGCAGAAGAAGCCGCGCAACATGATGGCGGAACGGTGCAAATTGATGCCGAACACGGCGATGCGCAACAAACGCTGGGTACGGCCAATGCGCCAGCGACTGCGCCGCCGCATTAACATCGGCGCAAAACTGGCACTACTTTAAACGCTAGGTTACCGTGTCAAGCAGGATAAGCACGCGCTTAGCCTGACACAAAGAATAATGCAACTATTTGATTATAAACAGGTTTTTAAAATCAACCCTAACACCAGAATCACCGCAATAAAAACTGTATTTTTAGCAAGATTGCTTTAAAAATTAAAGGTTTACGCTGACTTGACGCTAAAGCTAATCCGGACAGCAAAAATGTCGGCGCGCGCCGTCAGACGAAACGCAGCCGCGCTGACTTAAACGCGACAGAATCAACTCAGGAGAAATAATCATGGCACATTGGTGGAGTTCACTCACCCTTAGATCAAAGCTGCAAATTCCGATTCAGCTATTATTGCTGGTCATCATGCTGATCGTGCAGCGCACTGCCTTTGAGCAATTTGAAAAACGCGTGCTGACAGAAGCCCAAGGCAAGGCAGAAATCAATGCTGACGGCGTAATCAACGGGCTGAATATGTTGATGCTGAATGGCTTAATCAGCGATGTTGAGCAACGCAAACTCTACATTAAAAAAATGGGCAGTTCCGAAAAAGTAACTGAGCTACGCGTGATTCGCAACAAGCCGGTGCAAGCACAGTTTGGCGCCGGACTACCCGAAGAACAGCCGCAAGATGCACTGGATCAGCTCGCCTTGGAATCTGCAAAAGTGCAAAGTCAGCTGATTCAAAGTGAAGGCAAAAACCGGTTGCGCGTGGTCGTGCCTTTTATTGCAAAAACGAATTTTAGAGGCACAAATTGCTTGCAATGCCACACCGTTCCTGAAGGGACAGTCAATGGCGCAGCCAGCGTGACACTGGATTTAAAAGAAGAATACGACATGATGACACAAGCCAATCTCTGGATTTGGGCTGGGCAAATCGTCATCCAAATTGTGCTGTTTGTATTGATTGGAGCCATTATTGGACGCATTACCCACCCCGCCAAAGAGTTGCAGCAAGTCATGTTAAACATGCAAGCTACTGGCGATCTGTCGCAACGTGCCCTCATTCGAAATCATGATGAAATCGGTCAAACTGGCGTGGCATTTAATCAATTAGCCAGCACCTTCCAAACTATTGTCGGGCAAATGCACGGCTACGCCGCAGACGTGGTGAATTCTGCCCAAGCTTTATCTTCTAGCACCGAGAGCATTGCTTCGGGTTCGGCGCAACAAACAGAAGCCGCAAAGAACACCGAAAACGCCGTGGCCCAAATGGGCGGCAGCATTCACGCCGTAGCGGAAAATGCCCAGCGCGTTGCCAACTTATCGACCGAAAGTATGCAACGTGCACAAAACGGTCAAGCCAGTTTAAATGAAATGCTCGGCGAAATTACCCAAGTGGAAAGCGCCGTCAGAATGATGGCGGAATCGGTCAATGACTTTGTGCGCAGCTCGCAAAGCATTACCAGCATGACCCAACAAGTACGGGACATTGCTGAGCAAACCAATCTACTGGCATTAAATGCCGCGATTGAAGCAGCGCGGGCCGGTGAACAAGGACGCGGCTTTGCGGTGGTAGCGGATGAAGTGCGTAAATTAGCTGAAAAATCGGCACATTCAGCCAGTGAAATTGACGAAGTCACCAAAGCTTTAGGCGAACAAAGTGCCCAAGTTGAGCGGAATGTCCAAACTGGCTTGCATTCCTTACAAAGTACGCAAGTGCACATGAAAGAAGTCGCTAGTGTGCTCGATCAAGCCAGCGAAGCGGTGGTGCGCGTCAATGCAGGCGTCGATGACATAACCGCATTGGTCAACGAACAAAAGCAAGCTAGCCAAGAAATTTCAAGAAATGTGGGCGACATTGCGCAGATGGCAAAAGCCAACCATCAATCAGTGCAAGGGGCAGTGATCGCCGTTAGCAGCATGAAAAACGTTGCTGATGCCCTGAAAAAAGTGGTTGAACGCTTCAAGGTTTAGGCTTGCCCTCGTCGGTGAGCGAAAATAAAGGTAGCGCCGGTTTTATGAGAATCGGAATTGCTTAAAGAACTGTTTTGAATTTTATCGTAAGCGGAAAACATCCCGCACCCACCCTACGGCAAGAAAAGCGCGTAGCGCCTACCTTGTAGTTAAAGGGGATGAGGGCTAGGCCTACGAAAGCAGTAAGGACTCGTAAAATTGCCGTATCGATCAAGTTTCACTCAAATTAGTGAGGTCAATAAAATGAATAGCTGGTGGTACAACCTAGCAATGCGTAACAAATTGCAAATTCCAACGCAACTGGCGTTATTGGTGGTACTCACCTTTGCACAAGTGTGGGTAATGAAACAATTTGAGGAAAAAATGTTTCATAGCGCGGCACAAAGTGCGCAATCCAGCGCAATGCAATCTTTCTTAACGCTCAACAGCATGATGCTCAATGGCAGCATTTCGGATGGGTCGAATCGTGCCATTTTCCTAAAGAAAATGAGCAGTCAAGATGATGTGTTGGATTTTCACCTAACGCGCAGCAAAGCAATTAATGAGCCTTTTGGCGCTGGCTTACCAGAAGAAAATATCAGCGATGAGCTAGACCGTTTAGCGATCAGCAGCAATGCACTGCAAACCGAAATTCAAAACGGGGCGCAACACAGTATTCGCGTGGTCATCCCCTTGCCCGCCGGTACCAATTTTCATGGCACAAATTGTACCCAGTGCCACCTCGTAGCTGAAGACACTTTGCTCGGTTCAGTCAGCTTAACGGTTAATTTAACCCACGAAATTATTGCCTTACATCGTTTAAATTATGTGCTGTGGGGTGGACAAGTTGCCTTGCAAGTATTCTTATTTTTTCTGATTGGCTGGCTGATTCGTAACGTTACCGATCCGACGCATGAATTGGAAAAAATTATGCTGAAAATCAAATCCAGCGGCGATTTAGGATTACGTGCACCGATTCACAGCGGCGATGAAATTGGGCGCATCGCCGGCGTGTTTAACGCGCTGGTTGACAACTTCCAGCAAATCGTGCGCGAAGTGGAAGGACACGCTATGGAAGTCAGCACCGCCGCTTCTGCACTCGCCGTGGGAGCGCAACAAGTCGCCAGCAATTCGCAACAACAAAGTGATGCTGCCGCCAACACCGCCACGGCGGTGGAAGAAATGACGGTCAGCATAAGCTCGGTCGCCGATACCACACAAGAAGTGGCGCAGTTATCGCAAGAAAGTTTGCTTCGCGCCAGCAGTGGTCAGCAGAACTTGCAACAAATGATTGGCGAAATCAATTGCGTCGAAACGGCGGTCAAACAAATGGCAGCGTCGGTCAGCGACTTCGTAAAAAGCTCGCAAAGCATTACCAGCATGACCCAGCAGGTGCGCGACATTGCCGAGCAAACCAATCTGTTGGCATTAAATGCCGCAATTGAAGCGGCGCGTGCGGGTGAACAAGGGCGAGGTTTTGCGGTGGTAGCGGATGAAGTGCGCAAATTGGCCGAAAAATCGGCACAGTCGGCCAGTGAAATCGACAAAGTCACCAAAACACTCGGTGAGCAAAGTACCCAAGTAGCACAAGGGGTAGACAGCGGCTTGAAATCGTTGCAAACCAGCCAAGCGCATATTCAAAGCGTGGCCAACGTCTTGGCGCAATCCAACGAATCGGTCAATGGCGTCAATGCCGGCGTGGACACCATTACTGCCTCGGTGAACGAGCAAAAGATTGCCAGCCAAGAAATTGCCCGCAACGTCGAAAATATAGCTGAAATGGCAGATGCCAACAATGTCGCCGTGCAGCACACCGTGCAATCAGCGCAAGAAATGGCGCGCCTTGCCAATGCGTTAAAAAGCAGTGTTGGGCGCTTTAAGGTTTAAAGGTTTATTGATGGCCTTTGCCGTTATTTTGGCGCGGGTCTAAATCAATAATATCCTTTATAATCAATTACTTAACGCATATTTTTGCGACAAAATAAATATGATAATAATCAATGACTTAAACTCACCCTTTTAACGAGCTCAGGGCGAACAGCTTAAATTGAAGCTTGCCTCGTTTTAGGCAAAGGCGTTGAGCGTTGGGGTATCGGGTTGGGGAGTCAGGTTTTAGCGTGCGGTTGAACTTTAGTATTTATAAAAAAGGAAGGGGTTGGGAAGAATGTTAAATTTTAGAATCAGTACGCGATTAGAAATGCTGTTGGCGATTTTACTCACCGCGCTTCTGTTGAATAGTTTGATGGGACTGTATGCGTCTAGTCATTCCAATTTTGAACTGAAGTCGTTGTATGAGGATCGGATGTTACCGATTGCGCAACTGAATGAGATTGCCCGTAACAATTTGCGTAATCGGATTGCGATTACCAACACCCTGATTGCGCCGGAAGAAGCGACCAAGAATCTAGCTGAAATTGTGCAAAATCGAGCTGACATTGCCAAGCAATGGGATGCGTATATGGCCACTTATTTGACCGATGAAGAAAAAATACTGGCAACAAAGTTTGACGAATCGCGCCACCGCTTTATCGAGGAAGGGCTTAAACGCGCTGTCGTTGCAATAGAATCGAATGACATGATGACATTGCGAAAAGTTATTCTTGAAGACATTCGTCCTTTGTATGAGCCGATGAAAACGGCGCTGGAGGAATTGATCACTTTGCAAGAGCGTGAAGGCTTGCGGTTGTATGAAGACGCCAATACGACCTACCGCAAGATGCGTCTAATTTCGATTGCATTGATCGTTGTGGGGTTTGCCTTCGGCGGGATACTGGGTTATTCGATTATTGCAGGGGTGGCGCGTTCTACCCACGAAATCCGTGATGCAATGATGCGCACGGGGGAAGATGGCGATTTATCGCGTCGTGCGCTGGTGCGTGGTCAAGACGAAATTGCTGAGGCAGCCGTTGCTTATAATGGATTGTTAGATCGATTCCGCGAAGTCATTAAGCAGGTTGAGAGCAGCGCGGCAAGCGTGATTCAAAGCTCGACGCAACTTTCCATTACTTCAATACAGATCAAGCAAGCCTCGCAAGTACAAAGCGAAGCGGCGTCTACTACTGCATCGGCTGTGGAGGAGTTGACGGTGAGTATTACTTCGGTATCTGAAAATACGAATCAGGTTCGCCGCTTGTCTGAGCAAAGTTTAGATAAAACGCGGCTAGGAAATCGCAGCACGACTGACATGATTGAAGAAGTGTCGCAGGTCGAAACGACGGTCAACCAAATTGCCAATTCTGTGAATGAGTTTATTACCAGTGCCCGAACTATCGCCAGCATGACGCAACAGGTAAAAGACATCGCTGATCAAACTAACTTACTGGCGTTGAATGCGGCAATTGAAGCAGCGCGGGCCGGTGAACAAGGACGTGGCTTTGCCGTGGTGGCGGACGAGGTACGCAAATTGGCGGAAAAATCGGCGCAAGCGGCGGGTGAAATTGATCAGATTACACACTTGTTGGAACAGCAAACGAGTTCGGTAGAAAAGTCAGTGCAGGATGGTCTAAAAACCTTACATTCCACTCAAAACCACGTGGACGAGGTGTCCACTATCCTGGCTGAAGCCGGTCAAGCGGTTGAGCATTCAAGTGAGGGAGTGAATGACATTGCATCATCCGTTTCTGAACAAAGCTTAGCGAGCAACGAGATTGCTCGCAACGTAGAAAATATGGCTCAGATGGCTGAAGAAAATTACGCTGCCATTGCTCAGTCACTGCAAAACATCGAACAGCTGGCAAATTTAGCTCGTAATCTACAAAGTGCGGTGAGTCAATTTAAGGTGTAATGGGCTGACAGAGCGAATGAGGTTGGTTTCACGGTTTTAATCTTTTTGCGTTTGAAGTTGAGGCATCGCTGAGCAAACGAACGCAATAAGTGACGCGGTTGGAAATTGCTGACTGGTTGTGTTTAGCGCGGTTGCATGACGGCGGGAAACGATTTTTGTGGGTCGGAATTGACGCGTTTAGTTAAGATTTTATTATTTTTTAATGGAATAGCTAGGAGAATCAACATGTTAAGTAACTTTACGATTAGGGCGCGATTAATACTGTTGATTGCCGTGGTGATGATGATTGGCTTATTTGTCGTGGTGTCTGCTTACATGGGATTTTCTGATTTGCAGAATGCGACCGAAGATATTGCCGATAGGCGCATTCATCAAATTCGCGCGATGAATCGGCTGATGTATGTGATGGCGGATAATCGAGCCCATGTTTTACGGGCGATTCAGCACGATCCGAGTAACGCGGTTTCGCAATTGCATGATCATCCGGTCAGCTTGCATTTGGATGCAATTTTGGCAAACAAGGCAAAAATTGACGCGTATTTTGATGAATTAACCCAAACCACGCACACAGAAGAAGGCAAAAAATTGTTACAAGACTTGCTAAAAGCGAGAACGGATTACATCAAATTGGGACTATTGCCCTGTGTGGAAGCGCTTAAAAACGGCAATTATCCCGAAGCAGAAAAGCTGGCGATCAAACATTTGAATCCCCTGTTAGAAATTGCGATTGAGCGAGCCCACGCCGCTGCCGAGCGTGTAGATCACAAATCGAAACAAGCTTATTTAGAAGCGATGTCAGATGCAAAACGAGCTGAAATAATCTTGGTCTTAGGCATGGCGTTCGCCTGTTTGGTGGGCGGGATCATGGGTTATTCCATTATTTCAGGTGTGTCGCGTTCCACTGGGGATATGCGTGATGCAATGGGGTTGACCGGGCGAGATGGCGATTTACAACGAACCGTGCCGGTGTACGGCAGCGACGAAGTGGCGCAGGCGGCACGCTCATATAACGCGTTATTGGCGAGCTTTCGCGAGGTGATTGAGCAAGTAAATTGTAGCGCCACCAGTGTGATTAACACCGCGATGCAGCTTTCAACCGTGTCATCTCAAATTACGCACGGCTCGCAAGCACAAAGCGAAGCCGCTTCATCGACGGCGGCAGCGGTTGAAGAA
>JAVHQT010000094.1:0-28876 GCA_036171275.1 Gallionellaceae bacterium
TTTTTGCTGCAGGCAACCATCTTAATTCACTGTCTGATTATTGGGGTCCACTATAACCGGATATAGCGTTGAAATAATGCAACCGTGCCATCAGTGTGCGGATTGAGTTGAAACCCGTGGTGCGGAAGATAAAACTGCCAAACGCATCTTCTTGTTCCGCAATTTGCACGTTGAGCCTGCCATACGGTTTACATCCTGCTTTACTGCCCCACTCGCATTCGCTGGGAGACGGACACGGCAGTGATTGCACGCCATTGGCGCTGCTGCGTTTACAGGTTTCGCCATTCCCAACACAAACAGGTCGCCCTGTGGTGCGGTCAAACAAACTAAACTCCGCTCGTAGGTTTAAGTCAGGATCGTTGAACATCACCTGTATCGGAATCGCACGAATCTTCTCTTCTCCAGCGGCGCGAATGGCTTTGTCCAGCGGATGCAGAATCCAACCTTCTTTGCCTTGCACAAGGGAAGTGATGGTGAATTGGTCGTCCTTCTCAGGCAACCGCTTGCCGTTCTTCTCTACCACCTTGCCAATCGAAATACGACCAATCACTGGCGGGGTAATTGCTAGACCTTTAATCATTTTGTAACTCCTTGAATTATTTGAGATAAATGGTTTTCGAAACGAACGAAATAAAAAAGCCCACTCGGAGTACGAGCAGGCGGTGGGAGGAATAAAGCGATTTAAACTAAGCGGCAATCAGGAAACGCCGACTGCCCGGTTTAACGAATGGATAACGCTGCATTAAATCCGGTTGGTCTAACAGCAATTGCGCGACATTGAGTACTGCACTGTCTTTGCTACGCTTCCAACTCACCTCACCCGTTTCAAACACGGCTTTGCTGGCAGTGCCCATGCGTTGTTGAATGGATTGCTTTAGCTTGGCTTCGAGTTTTTCGTTTTCAGCAAGGCGCGCTCTCACGGCAATTAAGTCCGTCAGGGTTGCCCCCATTCCAGCGTCGGCAGATAAATCCAAGGTTTCGCCACAGTCCTGTGGATACAGCGCACGTAAGGCGACATCCGCTGAATCCGAACCATCGGCAGGCGGTGGCGTGTCACTTTCTACGTAGTGCCAGAACTTCGCTTCCAACTCAATCAGCCGAGAAATTAACGCCTCATCCCGTTCAATCCGATAGGTGCGAAATTCATTGCCACACACCAACACTGCGACATCGGCCGCCTGTTTACCAGTCACAGCAAGTTGGTGATGAACTTGCAGTTGCACATATTCCGGCACCCCCTCGCGCCACAGTTTCGCCCCGTTCATGCCCGCTGTTTTGCATTCCAGAATTTGTACCTCAGGTACACCGATGATTTCACGATCAAGATTCGCCAGCATCCACGGTAGTTCTGGGTGTTGCAGCACCGCATTGACCCGCCGGATGCGGTGCGTAGTATTTTTGGTGTAGTGCGCGGCAACAAAGGATTCCAGTAGTGTGCCCCAGAACATCGGACTGCTATCATCTTTGAGATTCGGTTGTGGCAAAGCGGCACTGCGCCCTGTTTTTTGCATCCACAATTCCAATTGCGACTGATACGGATTCAGCCCTGCGGCAGCAGCGGCATCGCTACTGCCAATCCCGGTTTGTCTGACTTTCAGCCAATCTTCACGGCTTAAGTCATTGGTTTTTATTAAACGTAATGCAGGTGCGGGGCGTTTGGGCAAAGTTAAGGTTGAATTTGCCGCAGGTAAGTCGATAGCGGGCAAATTGGCAGCAGGTGATTCATTGATGCGTACCGTGTTATTCATGTTTGAAACTCCTTATTCAAGAATAGAAAACGCCTCACCGAGATATTCCCGATGAGGCGTGATCTGTGGTGGTCAAAGACCAGTGTGCTGAGTTGTCAGTTTATTGTCCCCAGCCACTCAGCAAAAGAGACGAGTTTTTGTTTTTTGTGACCTCTTGATGCCTGATTCATCAGCACTGTTACGCTGCCAATGCCATTGCAGACTCCAAGGCTTTCAGTTTTATTTGCGCCCCCTGTCCAAACCAAGCTGAATCGAGGCGATAATCCTGATTGCGGGCACGACGTAGTGAATCAACATATTCCGTCACCCCATTGACTAAGCCCCAAGCTGTGCCATTTGCCGAAGTCATCTGACTGCCTTTGCCTTCTCCGGCATACAGCCCATAAACCGTTTGAATCGCTTTTTGATTCGGTTGTTCATTGAGCGGAACAGACGGTTCACCGAGGACATTGACCAGATAAGACATGGCTTCGAATTTGTTGACCGGACGATTGGCCAACGCCTTGATGGAAGTCATAAACTGATCCCATGCCGAAATACCCAAACCCAATTCCTGCTTCACCGCCACAGGGTCAAACAAGGTGGAGTGCGGAACACGAATTGCGCCTTTACGTTCTCCGATTGCCATTTGCAGTGTGTTGTTACACACCACGCGAACGCTTGTGAATTGAGCGGTGGTGGCTAAACTGCCATCGCAGGAAGTGGCGAGCAACAAATACGCCTTCACTTTGTCACCGCCAGCCAAGATTGTTTCTTGTCCAGTTTTAGCTAACGCCCACAGCTTTTTGCCGCCCTTCAAAATACCTGCGGTTTCCAGCTCAAAACCGCCGACCGAAACAAGGTCACGATAAAACCCCAGCACGTCTTTGGGTTGTACGACCTTATAACGTTTGGATACCACTGACAGTGGCTCATGATTATCGGAACGGTAAAGAACTGTGGCATCTTGATTCATACGCAGATTGAGCATATTGCTGCCATTGCCACTGGCGGAATTAAATAAGACTTCGGTTTGCTGGATGTCCCAATCCATGCCAGCCGCTTGTTGCCAGACCTCTAGCGGTTGATGTTTGGGAAGTTTGTTGCCTAAACCGTGCCAAGGCTCAAGTCCGGTGTAAGCCATGTCGTTTGCAGTTGCGAGTTCGTGTGCCATGATGCGTTCCTTTATTAAATGAGTTAAAGTGTAATTTTGATAAATTGACAATAAAATCAATAGATTACATATCTTGCTTGCCAAATGTATGACCGCAGTTCCGACACCGGTAATTGCTTAAAACAGTGTCATCGACGACTTCACCTAATTTAGCGCCTGCGGCACACCCCGCACTGCCACCGAGGACGGCACCAAATAACGCGCCGAGTAAACCACCGACCGCAATACCCACCGGACCGCCGATCATCCCGACCGTCGCACCGGCTTCTGCGCCACTCATCGCACCGAAATATCCAGCCGTTCCACCCGCAACCGTGCCAATGGTGCCGCCTGTGCGTTTGGCGTAATTGCGGGTGTGAATGTGGGTTGAACGACAGCTCGGACATCTGAGATGCAGGTCTGCGTTTGATGGTGAGGATGCCTCTGTTTGTGCGGCTGATTCTGTTGAGGTAAAGCGAGTTTGTTCTGACATGGGGATTCCTTCCTTATATATAGGTGAGTTGAGTTGAGTAAGTTGATGACGAGGGGGAAACTAGATAAAAAAACTGCGTGAACGGATAGTGTGAGTCCCGCCGCTGATAATGAACTTGCTGCTTAAGCCAAATCAACGGTAATCGAATTCACTTAAATACCGTGACCTACCCGACCTTCCGGTTTGAATTTCAATTGCGATAACGTGCAGGCGCTCAATTCCAAATCCGTGCGCTGACCACGATAAACGGGTTGATATATGCTGCCGCCACGGTAAGCGTACAGATATTCCACATCAACTAAAGCATTGAGACTGGGAATTTCATGGCTCACTGGAATGGTGACATTGCCTCCTGAATGTGAATAGAAAAACAGCGCAACAGGTTGATTGCGCTGATGATTCAGCATTGCGATGCTGCTTCACATAAAAGGGAATATATAACTGAAAAATTCTAGAATCGGATGAAAAGCATACACATTTTTCATTCAATCACTTGCAACGTGAGTACATTTGGCGCACAATTTAAAGAAATTGAGCTTGGAGGAGCATATGGAAGCAACGCTATTATTAAAGGACAGCCGCCTAAACATCAGGTGCGACAGTCGGACACGTCAATTGCTTGATAAAGCCGCGAGTTACGTACATGTGTCCATTTCTGAATTTGTGCTCTCTCAGGCATTGGTTTCTGCCGAACGAGTGGTGCAAGAGCATGAGTCAATCACGCTAAATCCGGATGACTTTAACGCATTCTTAACTGCCCTAGACAAAAAGGAAGCCCCAAACTCGGCATTTGAGCGAGCAATCAAACGTCATGCAGACCAAGTTCTGAGTTGATGAAGTTCAGCATTCGACCTTTAGATGGAACGGTCAATCTAAATAACTTTGATTGTGGTAGCGAACCTCTTGATCGTTACATTCGTCGCTACGCGTCGCAAGATGTTCGTAAAAATCTTAGTAGAGTTTTTGTGGCGACACCCTATGAAGACTCATCGCAACTTGCTGGCTTTTTTACACTTAGCGCAGGAAGTGTAACTTGCCTCAGCCTACCTGAATCTTTTGCAAAAAAATTACCCCGCTATCCGATTCCCGTCGCCCTAATTGGTCGATTAGCAGTAGACAAAAAATTCCAAGGCAAAGGTTTGGGATCTATTATGCTGATTGATGCGTGTAAAAAGGTAATTCAGGCAAGTGGTGCGCTGGCTGTAGTTGGGATTGTTGTTGATGCGAAAGATGAGCGGTCGATTTCATTTTACGACCACTTTGGTTTTGTGCCCTTGGTCGGCCAAACGGGCAGAATGTTACTTCCTGCCACAGTGATGAAGTCATATTTTAACCGGGAAATGTGCCCCCGAATAATCAGCTAAAGCAGTTGTTATTTTGTGTGCTTTTGATTTTCCTGAATTATTTGCCTGAGTTCACCCACGAGCCATCGAGTGCTGCGCAATCCATGACGATGTGCTTTGAGCGTACCTTGTTTAGTGCGCCGCCAAATCGTCGGAATGGAGCATCCGAACAGGGCTGCAACAACTTCTACTGAAACAAGTGCCGTATCCGGCAACTGATCAAAGTTTTTCAGCGTCAAATGAACTTCACTATCTTGCGGGTTATGCTTTCCTTTTTCATCAACCATTGAGACATTGATTTGCGCTGTCCCCTCTACAGCAGATTCATTACAAGATACAGATACGTTATGTAGTGCTTGGTCGGCATTGATTGCCGTAAGGGGGGCTGACTCACAATCAATTCTGGATGTCGAATTGTTTTGTACTGATTGAATTGCCACAGTAGTTGCTTGCAATGGTTGATTCGCCGCAGTTAAAGTGGCGACTGAGTTTACATCCGAGTTTCTTGTAACCTCACCTTTGACGCTTGATGAGTTGATTTCCTCAAAACTGACGTGAATTTTTTCACGGGCACAAAATGTGATTAAGTCGTCCTTGAAAATACTGCTCATCTTGGCCCACCAATGACGAGTTCGATAAGCAAGTCTTGTTGGTCTATTGATTATGCTAGGTTTGATTTTTGCAGATTGTTCTATTGCTCGAATAAAGCTGGGCGTGGAAGGACGATAAAATATTTGCTGAGCGATTGATTTGAAAGCTTGAATAGGAGAAGACTTGCCTGCGATTGAAGGAGTTTGAGCATCACTCAAAACTTCAGTCGGCGCTGGGTTGACTTTGATTGAATCTGTGTCTCGTAACTCAAACAGCCCTGAGGTAACTGCGTCTAATAGTCGATTAATCAAATAAGCATGATGCGCATTACGTGCTTTGATACAGTGATTGCAGACAGGCTGACCAAACTGAAAGCCAAGGTAATATCGAACGAGCGATTTCTCATCTGGATTACTAGCGGGTTGATTGACGAATTGCTCAACTTCGACTGAGCGTTGAGGAGAAGACGGGGTGCATTTTTCAGCAATCTTGTGGTTACAGGGATATTCAACCGCAGACATAAAAGTCAACACATCATCCACAGAAAATGCCTTGGCGGACGGGAATGCCAATGAATAGCGATAAACTGCTTGATGAGCTTCTGACATTTCAATCACGCTTTGATTAATGGGTTAAGACAGGTCAAGCGACTTAATTGACCATGGACTAAATGATACTAACTTTTACTTCAATAAAATCAAGTTTATCCGAATCAACCCAAAAGTTTGTATCAAAAGAAGTCGTATCACAGAGGAAAACATGGATAGATATGAATCATATCGTCTCAATCAAGCGCTTCATTTATTGGTGGGTTTAATGGTGGGTACAAAATAAAAACGCCACGTAAGTGGCGTAATTACAGGGTTACTGGCGGAAGCTGTGAGATTCGAACTCACGGAACATTTCTGTTCGGCAGTTTTCAAGACTGCTGGTTTAAACCACTCACCCAAACTTCCTGATTGAGTTTTCGGACTATTCCAAAAGGCTAGAATTTGGAAGGCGCGCATCATACCTGAAAAGCAGTGCGTAATTAAAGCCCTTTAGATAAAAATTATCTCGGAAAGTAAAATTTAGTCTTAACTTCAGAAATTGAAAAATTTATTTTAAAAAAATATCATTAATAATCATGATGTTACGTATCACAAAATGATTTAAGGGTAAAAAATTGCTTTATTCATGCTTTAGTCAAATCGCAAATTAACTAAGCTATTCCTGTCGAATTAATTTGAATTTTATAAATTAAGATGGGTATCGGACTTGAAATGCTGATTTACTTAATGGTAAGGTGCATCGTTTAATTTTATAACCGTGCATTATTTACAATAAGGAGATTTAGCGATGAAAACCATTATGTTAGTTGATGATTCCACAACGATTTTGTTAAGTATGTCCACTATTTTGACCAAAGCTGGGTATGCCGTGGAAAAGGCAGAAAATGCTGAAATTGGCTTGGCCAAGCTCAAAGGTGGCTTGAAACCGGATCTGCTGATTACCGATTTAAATATGCCAGGCATGAATGGCATTGAGTTTATTAAAGAAGTGCGTAAGTTGCCGAATCATCGTTTTATGCCGATTCTGTTTCTGACCACTGAATCACAACAATCTAAGCGCGACGAAGCCAAAGCGGCGGGCGCGTCGGGGTGGCTTGTGAAACCTGTTAACGCCGAGCAGTTTATTGGCACTATTAAAATGGTTATAAAATGAATACGACCAAGCCCGAAAAAACGTTACATACAACAAATTTTGCTGCGACTGTCGCTGCAATTTTTGCTTCTGTTATTAGCGGGCTTCTGGTGTATTGGACTCATCCTATACTCCATCCTTTTGTGCATTCTTTAATTGGCATGGAAGAACGTACTTTTGATACGATTGGTGCGGTGTTTATTTTACTCAGCGGATTTATGATCCATAGCGTTGTCGTGCGCTTAATCTATCGTGATTTTTCTTATGGCATGAATGAAATCGTTGCCGAGCTTCAGTCAAAATTATCCAATAGAAACAAGGTGTTAGAAAAAGTTGCACGCGATTTGGCGGATTTGCCGGCACTGACTGCATTGCTTAAAAATCAATTAACGGCGGTGAACCAAGAGAACGAAAAAGCGGCGATTGATATAATTACGCGCTTGCAAAAAACGGATGGTGTAGTGGAAAAATTGGTCGGGGTTATCACCCATTCGGCAAATGACAACGAGGCGTTAGCCAATTCTGGTGAAAAAAAGATTCATGAAAATCAGGATTTAGTCGCGCAGTTGATTTGCTATGTGCAGGAACGTTTTTCTGAAGCCGAAACAGATCAAAAACGGATCACATCAGTCGTGAGCGATGCGCAATCGCTGGCTTCTCTAGTGGATATTATTCGCGGTATCTCTTCCCAAACCAATTTATTGGCGTTAAACGCAGCCATCGAAGCGGCTAGGGCGGGCGAGGTGGGACGTGGTTTCGCCGTGGTGGCGGATGAAGTGCGCAAACTCTCGTCGCAAACCGATGCGGCTGTCACCAAAATTCAAGATGGAATTAACCATGTGAGTACGTCTATCGCAGAACAATTTGCCGATAAATTACTCAATACGTCGCTCGAAAATCAGCGCGCGCTGCTAACTAGCTTTTCGAATCATTTGGGTGATATGGGTGAAAGCTATGAAATATCTTTAAAACTCAATGAAACTGCGATTGAGAAAATGCATTTGGTCAGTCAGGATTTATCGAAAATGTTTATGGATGTGCTGGCCAATATTCAGTTTCACGATGTGACTCGGCAGCAAATTGAATTGGTACAAGGTGCGCTAGATCGACTAGATGACCATGTGAGTGAGTTGGTTTCCATGATGGATTCAATGGTTGTTAATGATGATGCGCCTTCAATCAAAGAAAGAATTGATGAAATTGCAAAAGGTTACGTGATGCAAACCCAGCGCGATATTCATTCTCAAGTGGTAGGTCAAAGCCACGCCGCTGCTAATAACTCAGCGCCAGAACCTGCAAAAATTGAATTGTTCTAACGCTTGCTCGTCCCTCTTTTCGAACGTTTCCCTTCTCGTTTCTTCCTTTTTCTTCCTCGTTGCAATTCGCCTTATCGTTCCCTTCCGTTCAATGGGATGGCTAAACAGGCATGGGTTGGTGCCCTGTTGCCGCGAAAGAACGCAGGCCGCGTGCCGCGTAGTCCAAAACTGATAATGCGGTTAGGTTGCGCCTGCCCTCCCTTCAAAATTAAGGGGAATTTATGCTGCATCTTGTTGATAATGTCGGCGGACAGTTGTCTTGGATGTGATTGAAATTTTGTTAAATTGCCACAAGATCCAATAAAAAAAGTACTTTATAATCAGATACTTATAAAGTACTTTGCGCAGGTAGGCTGCATTCAACCGCGTTTTTTTGTGCCTTTTACGCGCTTGCTGGCAATTGGCGTGGCTTGCGTTCGTCGCTGACAGCAACGTAAGTTAGGGTTGCTTCGGTTACTTTAACGCAGGTGGGTTTGATGGGGTCGCGCTGTGCATAAACTTCGACATTCACGGTCATCGAGGTGCGTCCCACTTTGACAATGTCGGCGTAAAAGCTCACCACGTCGCCCATAAATAACGGTTGTTTAAAAATAAATGAATTGACAGCAACGGTGGCAACTCGCCCTTTGGCACGACTAATTGCGGGAATGCTGCCGGCAATATCCACTTGCGCCATCACCCAGCCGCCAAACACATCGCCGGTCATGTTGCAATCGGCTGGCATGGCGACTACGCGTAAGGTGGCATGACGACTGGGAAGCGTTGTGGCTTGTTCTTGGTTCATTTCAGTGTCCTTCATATAGTTGATTAATTTCAGTTTCGAATTGTGCCGCCACTTGGTGACGTTTTAGTTTTAGCGTCGGTGTTAGCAGTCCGTTATCAATGCTCCAGGGCGTATTCAACAGCAAGACGCGATGCAAGCGGGCGTAGCCGGGAAACTCACGCATTTGTTGCGCTATGCGCTGTAAGGCATTTTGCTCGACACGTGTATCTTGCAAGGCTTCTGCCATGTCGTCGCGCACGCCCAGTTGCTTGGCCAGTTGTTGCCAAATAACTGGATTGACCACCGCCAAGGCAACTAAATAGGGGCGACTTTCGCCCAGAACGATGACTTGATCGAATAAGTGGTCTTGTAAAATAGCTGCTTCAATTTCGGTTGGCGGGACTTTTTCGCCATTGGACATGACGATAATTTCTTTTAAGCGACCTGTAATCACGATATGACCCGTTTCGCTGATGTGGGCAATGTCGCCGGTATTGAGCCAGCCCTCAGCATCAATCAATTCGGCTGTTGCCTCGGGTTGATTCCAATAGCCAAGCATGACGTTCGGACCTTTAACCAAAAGCGCATTGGCAGCGCCGAGTTTAACTTGGACGCCTTGAATCGGTTGCCCAACCGAGCCAGGGTAATTATGGTTCAGTCGATTAGCGCTAATCACGGGGCTGGTTTCGGTTAAACCATAGCCTTGCACGACGGGCACACCTAAGCCCACAAAAACGCGTGAAATTTCATTCGATAAAGGTGCGCCGCCACTGATTGCGGTTCTTAATCGTCCGCCTAATCGTGCTTGTAATTTACGCGCAACCAAAGCGTTGAATAGTGGCCACAACAAAAAGCTGCTGCACCATCTGCCACGTCCTTGTTGAAATAGAAAGCGCGCCCAGCCAATCCGAACAGCCAATGAAAACAGATACTTGGCGATAAATGAGCTTTCGTTTAATTGGGCATTCAGTGCGGCAAAAATGCGCTCATAAATGCGCGGCACGGACACGAGCAGCGTCGGTTGAATGATTTTTAAATCTTCACCAAGCAAGGTGACTGAACGGGCAAACGCTACGGTCGAGCCTGTCATTAAGGTTAAGTAATAACCCAAGGTGCGCTCAAATGCATGTGACAAGGGTAAAAATGATAATAAAACATCGCTTGGGTGCACGGCAAAAGTGGCTAAACACGCCGCTGCATTGGATAAAATATTCGCATGGCTCAACATCACGCCTTTCGGTTTGCCTGTTGTGCCGGAAGTATAAATAATCGTCGCTAATTGATGGGTGTCGGTCACCGCATCCGCTTGCAACAGTGCCGCGACGGTCAGCCAATTAGCACAGCGTTGTAAACGGGGTTCTGCTTGTTTTGGAAGGTCTTGCAAGCAGACAAAAGTTTGGACGCAGTTCATTTGTTCGCTCAGCGCTGCCAGCGCCGTCCATTGCTCCAGTGATTCAAACAGCAGCACTTTTACTTGGGCATCATTGACAATGTAGGCAATGTTTTCGGGGCGATCCACGGTATAAAAAGGCACGACAACCAACCCTAACGAT
This sequence comes from Gallionellaceae bacterium, assembly GCA_036171275.1. GTDB lineage: Bacteria > Pseudomonadota > Gammaproteobacteria > Burkholderiales > Gallionellaceae > PALSA-1006. The sequence goes on from JAVHQT010000094.1 coordinate 10,623, forward strand.
AAGGCCGCTTGATCAAAAAATAGCCATTGCGGACAATTGCGCAACATGACGCCCACACGATCGCCGAGCTGTAAATTTTCACGAATTAACGCCGATTGCCAGCGCGCCACTTGTTCTCCGACTTCAGTCCAAGTGTAGGTTTGCCACTGTTTGCGACTGGTTTCAAAATAGCGATAAGCCGTGCCATGCGGCGATCGGGCAATGCGCTCAATCAGCAAACCATGCAAGCTAAGAGCTTGTTCAGGTCGAATCGGGGCAGAAGTCATTGTGGCTATCCCAAAAATAAATCGCTACACAAAGGCGTGCCAGGCAACACGGCATAAACGTCAAAATTGCTGATGCCCGCTTCACGCAATACGTCTTCGTCGATATAAAACAGCCCAGTAAATAAGTGACTGTCGCGCGTCAAAATAATTTTGGCGGCATCGGCAACAATCGACGGCAAACGGGACGCATTCATCATGGCTTGTGAAAAGTGATTTTCGATTGCTGCCGTGGCAATGGTGGTGCGCGGCCACAAGCAATTACAAGCAATGCCTTGTTCGAGCAGTTCTTCCGCCAGTCCTAACATCGTCAAGCTCATGGCATATTTCGAAAGGCTATACGCTAAATGGGGCGCCAACCATTTTGCTTGCAGATTGAGCGGCGGCGCTAAGGTTAAAATATGCGGATTGTCTGCGTCTTTTAAGTAAGGAATGCACGCCTGCGACGCTAAGAAAGTCGCGCGTGTATTGATTTCCCACATTAAATCAAAGCGTTTCACCGAGGTTTGTGGGGTTTGGGTTAAGCCAATTGCGCCGGCATTATTGACTAAAATGTCAATGCCACCAAAATGCGTGGCAGCTTGCTCAACCGCCAAGGTGATTGCATCGGCATTGCGCACATCCAATTGAACCGCCAGCGCCTGACCGCCCGCTTGCTGAATTTCCTGCACCACGGAATGAATCGTTCCGTCTAATTTTGGATGTGGCGACACGGTTTTGCCGGTTACCACAATTTTGGCGCCCTCGGCAGCGCAACGTAAGGCAATTGCACGGCCAATGCCTCGACTTGCTCCGGTAATAAACACTACTTTATCGCGTAAATTATGCATCATCACTCCCCCTTTTTTATCGTTAGCACTGCCGACATTATGCGACATACGCGCGCTGCCCCGCAAATATCCTAACCAAAAGTATTTGTCTGAACCGACAGGGACAAGGTATTCTTCGCCCTCAAAAATTTTCGCAACAATCGAACACAAACCGCAGCAGGAAAATGACGATGCAACTTGCCCTAAAAATTGAAGTCGGCAGCCTGCAAGGTGCGCGTGAAGGCGTGCCGCGCTTGCTGGAACTGCTAAAAAAACATCAAATACCCGCCAGTTTCTTTTTCTCGTTGGGTAAAGATCAAAGTGGAAAACGTCTATTTAATGCCCAGTTTCGGCGCACGCCGCTGGCGCATTACCACTTTAAAAGCTTGTTATACGGCACTTTGTGGCCGGCGCCGCATCTGGGTGAACAGTGCGCTGATATTGTGCGACAAGTTCGCGATGCCGGATTTGAACTGGGCATTGCAAGTTATCAGCCTTTTCTTTGGCAGCAGAAAATCAAGACCGCCAGTGCCGCTTGGACAAAACAGCAAATGCAGTTGGCGGTGCAAGAATTTACGCGAATTTTAGGCGAAGCGCCCCAAGCTCACTCCGCCGCCGGCGGGCAAATGAATCGCCATGCCTATCGGCTCACGCAACAATTAGGCTTTAATTACGCCGCAGACTCACGCGGGACGCACGCCTTTATTCCGACTTGGGATGCTGAAATTTTTAACTGCCCGCAATTGCCAACCACGCTGCCCACCTTGGATCAATTCATTGGGCACGATGGCATCACAGTAGAAAATGCCGCGTCGAATTTCCTCAAATTGACCGCCAATCCTCCGCAACAAGGGCATATTTTCACGGCGCACGCCGAACTAGAAGGGGGACAGTGGTTAGCGGTCTTTGAACAATTACTCTTGGGCTGGCAAAGCCAAGCCTATCAACTTTGTACGCTGAATGATTATAATTTGGCGTTGAAAGGTCGGTTGCAACGACAAGAAGTGAACCACTAAAAGGTGCGGCAGCGGTATTTATAATTAAAATAATCAATAAAATCAACGGGTTATATTTATCATGGAAGAAGAAAAAAAAGGGCTGGAGCATTGGATTAGCTTGCTGAGTCAGGCAGAAATTCCAGTTTTAAAACAAACCACGCGAGCACTGGCCACCTTGCGCGAAGATCAAAACCGTTTAAGTGCGCGTGGTGTGGCGCAAGTGATTGCGATTGACCCGATGATGACCGTCAAATTGTTGCGCTATTTGCAACAACACAAACATCGCAGTCAATTGAATGAAGTGATTCAAATTGAGCAAGCGTTAATGATGATGGGCATCGAAGCTTTTTTTGTCAAAATTCCGTCTGAGCCGCTAGTTCAAACCATGCTGCAAGGCAACACGGAAGCCTTAATCCAATTGCTGCATGTCATTCATCGTTCGCACCTCGCTTCGGAATACGCCTTTGATTGGGCGGTTCACCTCAGTGATCTACATTTTGAAGAAATTCGCATTGCTGCGCTGCTGCACGATTTGGCAGAAATGATTATGTGGTGTTTTGCCCCGCAACAAATGCTTAAAATTCGTGATTTACAACACCATGACAAAACACTCCGCACCCGCGCAGCGCAAGAACACGTGCTGGGCTTTAACTTACAAGATATGCAAAAACAACTGGTTAAAAAGTGGGCATTGCCAGAATTATTACTGATGCTGATTGACGATTCTTGCAGCAGTCATCAACGTGTCAGAAATGTGGCGTATGCCGTCAACTTGGCGCGACACTCCGCCAATGGCTGGGACGATGCCGCTTTGCCGGACGATTACCGAGATATCGCAGAATTGTTGCGTATGAAGCCTGAGCAAGTTATGCTCATGATTGGCGAAGCTGCCGGTGTATTGTGCGACAGCCAAAAATCAAATACTCACTAAAAAATATAATATAATCATATCGTTAGCGCATAAAAATAAAGTTTTGAATGGAAGCCATTTTCCCTCGTTTAACCAGCGCAAAGCGCTCGAAAAGTCGTTTATTTCCAGAGCTACTGCAAACCGCCGTTAGGTTATCAGCCTAAAACCCCAGTTGTCCGCTGCAATTCTATAAAATACTGCACCGCTTTTTCCTGTATTTTGAAGGGGTAGTAGGCGTAGTTGGTTTGGGCTTGCCCAGCAAAACGATCTGCATGGATAGATAAAAACGAGAAAACAAGTCAGCGCATTACGAATGTTTAGCACCCAAAAATACTCGGTCAAAAAGTAGCGCAAGCATGAACAATTTTATTTATATTTTGGATCTTTCCGCAGTTGCCGTGTGCGCAATTACCGCCACGCTGGAAGCCCGACGCCGTGAGCTGGACTGGTTTGGTGTCGTGGTGATTGCGGTCATCGCTGGCATCGGCGGCGGCACTGTGCGCGATATTTTATTGGGACGGCTGCCGGTGTATTGGATTCATGATCCCATCTACGTGGTCGTGGGCGCGAGTGCGGCGACTTTCGCCTTTTTCACCGGACGCCATGTGCGGCTGCCCAAAAATTTTTTTTTGATTCCCGATGCCATTGGGCTGGCTTTATTCACGGTTATTGGCACCAGTATCGCCCTGAAACTTGGCAATCATTGGTTAATATGCGCACTGATGGGCGTGATCACCGGCGTGTTTGGCGGCGTAATTCGCGATATTTTGTGCAACGAAATTCCACTGATTTTCCGCATCGATATTTACGCCACTGCCTCACTGGCGGGCGCGTTGTTACTGATTTTGCTAGATCACTACACGGTTAATCATAACCAAGCAATCGTTTATTCCATGGCGCTAATTGTGATTATCCGGCTGGTGGCAATTCGTTGGCATATTCATTTGCCGCGCTTGCGGGCAGATATTTAGCGAGGTGTGCCGGTGCTGTATAAGCGGCGTGCTCCTATTTGTTCGCGCCTTGCCTTGCTTCGAAATTGAATTTTAGAGGAGCCTTTAATGGTAAATTGTGCGTATTTTCATGCGCAACAGGCGTTATTTTTAGCGCTTTTTCTGGCACACTAGCGAACCTTTTATTTTGTCTTTTCCTATGTCGTTTCCTTACGAGCTTCTCATCGGTTTGCGTTACACCCGCGCTAAGCGCCGCAATCACTTTATCTCCTTTATTTCAATGATTTCCATGCTCGGTATTGCGCTAGGCGTGGCGGCCTTGATTATTGTGTTGTCGGTGATGAATGGCTTTCAACAAGAAATTCGTGCGCGGATTTTAGGCGTGACCCCGCATTTGCAAGTGACGGCTGAGAACGGGCAAATTAGCCTGTGGCAACCAATGATGTCGATTATTCAGGCGAATCCTGAAGTCAAAAGTGCCGCGCCGTATGTGAGCGGGCAAGGAATGTTGTCGCAAGGGAACAATGTACAAGGCGTGATGGTGCGCGGCATTTTGCCTGAAGGTGAAAATCGGCTGACCGGCTTGGCAGAAAAAATGAAACGCGGTCGCTTGGATGAATTACGCGCTGGTGAGTTTGGCATTGTGCTAGGCAGTGATTTGGCACGCGCCTTGGGTACGCAGGTAGGCGAAAGTATTGTGCTGATTACGCCGCAAGGACAAATCACCCCAGCGGGCATGGTGCCACGCTTGAAGCAATTTAAAGTGGTGGGCATTTTTGAAATCGGCATGTCTCCTTACGACAACGCGCTGGCGCTGATTCATTTAAATGATGCACAAAAACTGTATCGGATGGGTGATTCGGTCAGTGGCATTAGTGCCCGTCTGTTGGATTTAGACCGTGCGCCGCAAGTCAGCCGTGCCTTGGAGCAAGACTTGCCACGCGAGATTTATGCCACCGACTGGACGCGGCAAAACGCCAATTATTTCAGCGCGGTGAAAATGGAAAAGAAAATGATGTTTATTATTTTGTCACTGATTGTGGCGGTAGCGGCGTTCAATATCGTCTCCACGCTGGTGATGGCGGTGACGGACAAGCAAGCGGACATTGCCATTTTGCGTACTTTGGGTGCGTCACCCGCCAGTATTATGGGTATTTTTGTGGTGCAAGGCGTGTTAATCGGACTGGTGGGGGCGTTGTTGGGTGTGGTCAGTGGTGTGCTGATTGCGATCAATATTGGCAGCATTGTGCCGTTTATTGAGCAGGTTTTTAACGTGCAATTTTTGGCGAAAGACGTGTATTTCATTACCGAATTGCCGTCTAGGCTCGAACAAAGTGATGTACTAAGCGTTTCTATATTTTCCTTTATAATCAGTATGTTAGCAACAATTTACCCCAGTTGGTGCGCTGCCAAAACGCAACCGGCGGAGGCTTTGCGCTATGAGTAATTTAATAATTTCCTGTCGTGATTTATGCAAAACTTTTTCGCAAGGTGGCTTAAATGTGCCGGTGTTAAAAAGCGTGAATTTGCAGGTGGCACGTGGCGAACGTCTTGCCATTATTGGCAGCTCCGGTTCCGGCAAAAGTACCTTGCTACATTTGCTCGGCGGATTGGATAAAGCTAACAGCGGTGAGGTGCAGATTTTGGGGCAGGACGTGTTTGCTTTAAATGAAAAAAAGCGCGGCGAATTGCGCAATCGTTCGCTCGGTTTCGTATATCAATTTCACCATTTATTGATGGAATTTACCGCCTTGGAAAATGTGGCGATGCCGCTGTGGATTCGCGGACTGTCGCGCCAGCAAGCTGCACCGATTGCAGCACGCATGTTGGAATGGGTGGGTCTGGCGCACCGAATGCAGCATTTGCCGGCAGAATTATCCGGTGGCGAAAGACAACGTGTTGCGGTGGCGCGCGCCTTGGTGACCGAACCGGCGTGCGTGTTGGCGGACGAACCTACCGGCAACCTAGATCGCGCCAGCGCCAACGACTTGTTTGATTTAATGCAATCGTTGAACGAACGCTTGCAAACCAGTTTTATTGTCGTAACACATGACCTCGATTTGGCAGCAAGAATGCAACGTCAGTTAAAATTGGTGGATGGCGCACTACAAGAAATCGGCGAACAGTCTGTTTAAGTCAGCCGTTTTATGAATTCAAATCATTCATTATCCTCAAAACCGTTCACCCTGCGCCCTTCGATAAACTTCGGAGACCTGTCGAAGGGTTGTCTAGAATGAATCCTCATCTCGCCCTTAATCCTCAGCTGAGTGTGGTCGTTGAAGCCTGTGCCGGCAGTGGCAAGACTTGGCTGTTGGTGTCGCGCATGGTGCGTTTGTTGTTAGACGGCGTCGCGCCTTCACAAATTTTAGCGATTACCTTTACCCGTAAAGCAGCGCAAGAAATGCGCTCACGCTTACAACTATGGTTGCGCGACTTGGCAATGGGTGACGATGAATTTGTCTGTGAATTTTTTGCTGCACGCGGTTTGTCGATCTTATCGACTGAGCAAATTCAACGGGCGCGCAGCCTGTACCACCAGGTTTTATTAGCGCAGCCGCCGCTCAGTATCAGCACTTTTCACGGTTGGTTTATGCAAGTGCTGCAACGCGCCCCTTTAGATGCAGGGGTGATGAGTGGCAATTTGCTGGAGCGTGCCGGCAGTACGCAAGATGAAGTTTGGGAAGGCTGGTTGGAGCATTTGCGCGTCGAGCCAGAAAGCCCAGCAAGCCAGCATTTACACTGGTTATTTGCCGAATGTGGCTTGTCGAATACCCAAGAATTATTAAGCTGTTTTTTGGCAAAACGCGCCGAGTGGTGGGCGTTTATTAACCCGTTAACGGCGCCAATCGTCAGTGGCGAATCGTCACTCGAATTCGCTTTGCGGCAATTACGCGTTGATTTGCAAGTGGATATGGCGGCCGAACCCGCAGCAGAGTGGGGCGCAGACCCCGCTAATCAAAACCGCGTATTCGACTTTATTCAACACTGGATTGCCAATGGCAGCGAGGTGCAAAAAAGAAACGCCAGTGATTTGGAACGCGCTTGGACAGATTCGGCTTGTGCCGCGCGTTTTTCGGCGATTTGGCAACTGCTGTTTACCCTCGCTGACAAGCCGCGCAAAATTAAAGCCAATAAAAAACAAGATGAACTGGCTTTCGATCGTGCCTTGCAAGATTTACAAACCGCCATGCAAGCGGTGCGCGATGCTTTGGCGGAGCAGCAAGCCTACCGCCTGAACACGGCATTATTTTATTGCGGCATTGAATTTTTAGAGGCTTATCAAACAGCCAAGCAGCAGCAACAAGCCATTGATTTTGCCGATTTAGAATGGCAACTTTGCCATTTATTGCAGCACAGCGAACACGCTGAAACCATGCAATTCAAACTGGATAGTCGCTATCGTCATGTTTTATTGGATGAATTTCAAGATACCAATCCCTTGCAATGGCAAATTTTACGAGCCTGGTTTGATGCGTCGCTTGCGGTGCAATCGCCGCCTAGCGTATTTGTGGTGGGCGATCCCAAGCAATCCATTTACCGTTTTCGCCGCGCCGATGCGCGTTTATTCAAGGTCGCACGCGATTATTTAGTCGAAAATTTTGCTGCCGAATATCAAACTCGCAACCATACCCGCCGCAACGCACCCGCGATTTTGCAAGCGGTTAACACGGTATTTGCCTCCCATCCACAAGGCTTTGATCATTTTGTAGCGCACAGCGCTGAGCACAGCGATTTACCCGGTTTTGTCACTGTTTTACCGTTAGCGCGTGCACCCGAAATCAGCCAAGAAAATGCTGAAACTCCCCTGACTTTACGCAATCCCTTACTGGCGTCGTTAGCCGAAAAAGCCGAAGACGGCCGCGCCTTAGAAGCTACGCAATTTGCTGATTATCTTCAGGAAATTGTCAAAAGTTGTGTACTTAAAGTCGGTCATTCTTCGCGACTCGCAAGTTATGGCGACATCATGGTTTTAGTGCGCAACCGCACCCATTTAGCGGTTTATGAAGCCGCGTTGCGCCGCGCGGCGATTCCGTTTATCAGTTCGCGCCATGGTGGCTTACTCGACACCTTAGAAGCTGAAGATTTACAAGCTTTGCTGCTATTTTTAATGACTCCTTTTGCCGATTTGGCGTTGGCGCAAGTATTGCGTTCCCCGATTTTTTCCTGTCAAGATGAGGATTTAATGGCGTTGGCACACGCAGTTCGTACGTCGGAAGCAAAAAAAAGTTGGTGGGTGGCGCTGCAACAATTGCCTGAACCCGCGCCCGCATTGCGTCACGCCTTGGCATTATTGCCGCATTGGCTTGCCTTGGCGGATAAGTTACCGGTACATGATTTGTTAGACAAAATTTATTTTGAAGGCGATGTCATCGCGCGTTATCAAGCGGCGTTGCCGTCTGAATTGCGCGACAAAGTGACGGCAAATTTGCACGCTTTCATGGAAATTGCCCTGAATATGGATGCGGGACGCTACCCGAGTTTGCCGAGATTTTGCCAAAAAATGCGTGAATTGCGCGACAGTCGTGAGGACGCGCCCAACGAAGGACGGCTCGGCAACACCGGCAACTCGGTACGCATTTATACTGTGCATGAATCGAAAGGTTTAGAAGCGCCGATTATTTGTTTGTTGGATGCGAATGCAAGTAGAAAAAAAAGTGAAATTAATCAAGTACTTATCAGTTGGCCAACCGAAGTGGTGCGCCCTGTGCATTTTTCGCTCTATACCGATTTGGCGTCTCGCGGCGTGCGCCGTGCCGATATGTTTGCTGAGGACGCAGCGCAACAAGCCCGCGAAGAAATGAATTTATTGTATGTTGCCATGACGCGCGCGCAGCAAGTGCTAATTGTCAGTGGCCATGCCACAAGCACCGAATCAAATGCAAATTCGATTTCTTGGTATCAACGTATTGCCGAGGCGCTAGCCGCTAATCAAACCGCCACGAATCTGCCGCCAGAAATGCAAGTAGAAACAAATAAAAGTCAATTAAATCAATGTGTTACGGAGATTGAATTTGACACGCTGCCAGCACTTCCGATGGTGAAATTGGTTGGAAAATGCCGCGAAAAACACAGTGTGGCGCAAAAAAATGGGATTGGCTTGCACGCCTTACTTGAACATTTAACCGAGTCTGAGCACGCACACGGTCAAGTCGCCCCTGATTTAGCGAAACGCCTAGGTATTCCGGCTGCTGATTTTGAGCGGCTGTTACCGCAAGCGCAGCAGTTGCTCAAGCAAGCTGAACTCAGTCAGTTTTTTGATCCGCAATTTTATATTCGCGCTAGCAACGAATTGCCGTATCTGAATTCTGCCGGAGAATTGAAGCGGATTGACCGTCTCGTGGAAACGACTGAAGCGGTGTGGGTGCTGGATTATAAATTTGGCGAACAGCAAAATCTTCAATACTATCAAGCACAAATGGCAGAATATCGTCGCGCCATGCAAACGATTTACAGCGGGAAAACAGTTCGGTGCGCCTTGATCTTTGCCGAGGGTCACTGGTTGGAAGTTTAGCAACAGTGCTGCATCAACCAGCCTAACTCCGTCTGAGTTTTGCAATGCTTTTTAGGCACGCTGCCGTATCCTATTTAAAAGCGGTTTGCCGCTGTAACTGTTTTCTTTGGACTCGTTTGCCGCTCGAATTGAATGCCGCCGATTTTTTCCGTCAGAATTGCCACTGTTTCGGGTGCTAATTTTCCTTCTTTTTCAAGGTGTTGCAGACCCAGAACGACCGGCTTGTATGGTTTAGCGCTTCGCGGCAGGATCAGACCTGCATTGCTAGGCAGGAATGTGGAAACGATCGAAATAAATACTATATTAATCAATGACTTAAATTCAATATTGAATATAGAACGGCGCACTCTAAAGCCATGGGCACCGTGCAAATATTGAATTGAATCTTTCCACGCTTAAATAACAAGCAGCACTGTAAACCGAATATGAACCTAAAATTTTTTTGCCACAAAGCCTTGCGTTGGTTTGTTTATTTGGCTGCAATCGTCGCGGTGGTGGTTTTGTATGTTGCCGTAGTGGGGGTATCGCTCGATTTATCGAGCCAGCGTGAACGTGCGTCGCGCATTTTGTCGGATAGCTTAGGGCGTGCAGTTCGCTTAGACGGCGCGTTGCAATTTGACTTGTCGGCGCAAACCAGCGATGCGAATTTTGGGTTGCGCCGACAAGTCAAATTGCAACGCTGGTTTGCATATTGCCAATGCGCCCGGTTTTGCAGGCCGTGATTTTGCCAGTTTAGGTGAGGCGCGTTTGGCGCTGGATTTATGGCCGTTGTTGCATTTTCAGTTCAAAGTTGACGAGCTTTCAGGTCGGGATGGTGTGGCAAATTTGCAAATAAATTCGGCAGGAAAGAATAATTGGACGTTTCAGTCTTTACACAAAAAAACTCCGCAACCTATTGATAATAAAGCTAATTTTGAAATTGATAATCTATTGGCGCATATCATTATTCGGCGTATCGCACTGGATAATTTGCAGGTGGAATGGATTGATGGCGCTGCGCAAAGTCATTTTTTTGAACTGACTTCACTGGTGGCGAAAATTCCGGCAGGGCAGGCGATGATCTTGAATTTGCAGGGCGTGGTGGAAAAAAAATATCCATATCAATTAGCCTTTAGCGGCGGCGAACTCGCTGAATTAGCCAAATTGCAGCAGCCGTGGCCAATTGAGCTGAGTCTGCAATTTATGAGTTCGCGCTTGTCGCTGAATGGGCATATTTCAGCGCAAGGCGGGCGGATTAACTTCGGTTTAGGGACGGAAAATTTGGCTGAATTTGAGCAGTTATTGCAAACTAAATTGCCCGCTGTGGGCGTGACGGGGATTGCCGGCCAGATTAATTATGAAGCCGGAAAAGTGTCGCTGACCAATTTAACCGGCGTGATGGGGAAAACAACCCTAAACGGAAATTTGCTACTGAACTACGGCGCGGCGCACCCTAAGTTGCAAGGGGAATTGAATTTGCCACAGCTGGATTTGCGACCGTTTTTGACTGGGCAAGCGGTGAAAAAAGCCCCAGCCCAGCCGCAAAGTTTGGCGGAACTTTATCGCCAAATAAGCCAAGCGAAGTTTGATTTGAAGGCCTTAAACGCGTTAGACGCCGATTTAACCTTGCGCGTTGGCGAATGGCTCAGCTTGCCTGGAGATGTGCGCGATGCCAGCTTGCAAGTAAAACTGGAACAGGGGCGACTGATGGTGCCAGTTCGTGCCACCGTGGCGCAGGTGGCTTTATCCGGCAGTGTGACGGCAGATGCGCGTGTTTCGCCAGCCCGTTTCAAGCTGCAACTGGGCACGCACGATTCGAGTTTGGGCAATTTGGCGGGGCTTTTCCTAGGTATTCCCGATGTGCAAGGCCACTTAGAACGGCTGGATTTACACATTGCCACCCGAGGCGATCAAGGTTTGGCGTTGATGAAGAACCTCGATGTCGCGCTGAATTTGGCAAAAGGAGACTTGAGTTATGGCAATGGGGCAGGGCAGCGTCCGGTGCATTTCTCGCTCGAACATTTTTTGCTGGCGTTGCCGGTTGGCAAGCCGTTGCGCGGAGAAATGCGCGGCACTTTGCTGGATAAACCGTTTAGCGCCACCTTAAGCGGTGCGGCATTATCGGCGGCCATGTCGCAAATGCGCGCGCCGCTTGAGCTCACTTTAACGGCCGGAAGCGCGCGGGCAAAAATTCAAGCCTTGTTGCAAGCGGATGCTGAAAACGGTGCTTCGGAGCTTATTTTTGAGCTGGCTGCCCCTCATTCTGGCGAACTAGCCGCTTGGCTTGGCTTAAAGCCGCACGCCGATGCGCCTATTCAATTAAGCGGTCATTTTCAGGCGGATAAGCAGCATTGGCATTTAGCTGATTTCAGCTTTAAATTAGGGCACAGTGATATTTCAGCCGATATTTTACGGCAGCTTGAAGATGGTAAGCAATTGATTAAATTGAAGTTAATGGCTGAAATGTTGGACCTAGATGAGTTGCGTTCCTTGCAACCGGAAACGCCTGCCGGTGCGACGAATGCGGCTAATCGCGCTGCGGTCAACATGATTGATATTCCAATTTTGCCGACCGGATTGAGTTTGGCGGATGCGGATATTGATATTGATTTACAGCACATTGCCAATCCTTCTCCGTTTCCCGTGAGTGAGGTGCGTTTTGATGGGCATATTCGCGATGGCATGATGGAAACGTCGCCGTTTTCCGCGCAGTTGGGCGATAACTTTTTTAGTGGCGCGATTTTGCTCGATTTGCGTGGCCTCAAACCGCACGCGGGATTATGGCTGTCAGCCGAGGGCATTAACATTGGTAACTTGTTGAATAAATTAAGTATTTCTAAAAACGTGTCCGCAGGTGTTTCGCATATTGGTTTGCATCTTGATTTACACGCCAGCCGTTTAGGCGATCTGTTGGCGCAATCTGATTTGCTGGCGCAGTTTGAAGGTGGTTACCTGACGTTAAAAGACGCGAACTCTCAGGCTGAAAAACGGATTGAGTTGGAAAGTGGGGAATTCAGTTCGGCGCCCGGTGCGCCGGTTAAATTTGATTTGCTCGGGTCTTTGGATTATGTGCCGATTACGATCAGCATTGAAACGGCTAAAGCCTTGGATTTAATCAATCCCACGTTACCGATTCCTTTCAAACTGTATGCATCAACCTCAGGTGCGGCGGTGCTACTGTCCGGTGAGTTGCAGCGTCCATTCAGTCAACAAGCGCTTGAATTGTCATTGAATATGAGCGGTAGTCGCTTTGATAATTTGAACGATTTAACGCATACCTCCTTGCCACCGTGGGGGCCGTGGTCTGCGTCTGGTAAGTTTCGTGTCTCGAATGCTGGCTATGCAATTTCTGCCTTGCAACTGCAAGTCGGCAGCAGCCAATTAACTGGGCAGGGCAGCTTAAATACGCAAAGCGTGCCGCCGCGAATTGAAGTCAGTTTGCGCGCACCGAGTATTCAGCTGGATGATTTTAGGATGGGCGATTGGTCGGCCGAGAAAGCGAAACCTGCGACACCCGCAGCCGCGTCAAAAGTTGAATTGGCGCAGGCGACGAATCACACTCAGCAAGTATTGAGTCGCGAGGCTTTAAGCCGTCAGAACGCTAATATAACGGTGCGCGTGGCTCAGGTGATGTCAGGACAGGATCGATTGGGTAATGGCAGTTTGGACGCTCAGTTAGAAAATGGACGTGCTCAAATCGGGCCGATTATCGTGAATACGCCAGGCGGTTCAGCATCAATGCAATTAACGTATCAACCCACTGAAAACGATGTTGCGGTTCACTTTCGTGCGGCTGCCAGCCAGTTTGATTACGGCGTTTTAGCGCGCCGACTGGATGATAAAAGTGAAATGCAAGGAATCTTTAGTCTGGATGTCGATGTGCATGGGCAAACTCAGTATTTAGCCAATTTGCTACGGGATGGTCAGGGGCATATTGATTTTGCGGTGTGGCCGAAAAATCTTAAATCGGGCTTGCTGGATATTTGGGCGGTTAATGCGTTAATGGCCTTATTACCCGCGATTGATTCTTCTCATGCCTCAAAAGTAAATTGCGCCATCGGGCGGTTTGTCTTGAAAGACGGACAGCTCAGTGAAAAGTCGATTTTGATTGATACGAGCCGGATGCGAGTGAAGGGCACGGGCAAAGTCAATTTTGCGACCGAAATGCTTCAGCTATATGTGCAGCCTCAAGCTAAAACACCGCAGTTTCTCAGCTTTGCCATTCCAATTGAATTGAGCGGAAGCTTTAAAGATTTTCACGTTGGCGTTAGAGCCGCCGATGTGCTGGGAACAGTCGGAGAATTGTCCACTTCAATTATTTGGGTGCCGCTGAAAATGATGTTTGGCGATGAAGTTCCGGCAGATGGGCGAGATGTTTGTTCGGCGGGGCTGTAAATCAATCAAAAATGTTTTGTGATATTGTTTTGTAACTTATTGATTTAATTGACTTATTTTGGATGTAAAAAAGGCGCGAGAACAATCTCGCGCCTTTTGCTTAAACCTTGGAAAAATGTTGATTTAATCAACCGTTCGCCCTGAGTTCGTCGAAGGGCTTGCCGCTAACGGAATAAATCAGCACCGTCCTTGATTACCAACGTAAACCGAGTTTTGCACTAATGGTTTGGGCATCGCCGGTTTTATCCGCTTCAATTGCGAAGTTCGGCAAACCTAAATTGACATTCAGCCCCGCAAATACTTTCGGTAAGCTAAAGTTTTCTGCTTGTAAACCGCCCGAGGTCAGAGTTGCGTTAGTGCTTGAACTGCTCACCCAAACTTGCCCTGCGCCGATATATGGTGTTACTCCTAAAAAGCCTTTTGAAAACGAAATATCGATACTTTTGGTTGATAAAGAATATTCGCTGATGCCGCTAAGCGTGGACATGGCAGCGCGCACTGTCAGGGCGGGCTCAACCCAGTCACCTTCCAAAATGGCATAACTGAGATTGGCACCGGTTAGCTTGATGTCGGTGGATGGCACGCTTAAATAAAATACGCCCGCATCAATGCCAAACGGTAAACCAAGCGTGGCGTGAACTCTAGGCACTGGCAATGTTGTAACGTCCATTGCTTGGCCTGTTAAAGTCTGCCAAACAGTGGCACTTTTAGTCATATCGGTTGCAGACAATTCCACCCCGATGTCAAAGCCAGTAATGCCGAGCGAAGCCGCTGGTGTAATCGGTTTGTAGCTGAACGCAGCACCGAAGTCTTCAGAAATTAAACGGAAATTAGCTTGGGCAGTGGCAACCGCTGTTCCTGGTGGAAGAAGATTGGCCATCGTAAAAGTGACGGCCTGACTACTTTGTGAAAAAGTACCTAGAACCGCTAAAAGTAAAAGTGATTTTTTCATAATGATGATAACTCCTTAGTGTAAGTGATTGAAAAATAATGTTTTTTTTAACTCAAGTGGCGTGAAGTAAGCAAATGATTTTGCGACTCAAGGCCATTGTCGCGCAGTTAAACTGATAGCCAATAGGCTTGTCAAGTACATCAGTATTTGTTTTGAGTCATTATTTCAATCATTTAAGTGCATTTGTTGGTAAATATCGGTTGTGGAAACGCGAATTGTTTTGCTAGAATCGCGCCCTCAAAAATTTTGAACAAGGTAGTTTTATTAAATGACAACGATTCGTGTAAAAGAGAATGAACCTTTCGAAGTGGCGATGCGTCGCTTTAAACGTGCAGTTGAAAAAACCGGTCTGTTGACTGACTTGCGTGCGCGTGAATTTTACGAAAAGCCAACGGCTGAACGCAAACGTAAAATGGCTGCTGCCGTGAAGCGTCACTACAAGCGTATTCGTAGCCAAGTTTTGCCACCTAAGTTGTACTAATTTTTTGGAATAGCTTGCGCCGCAACCCAATTAGGTTGCGGCGCTTGCTTTTTTTATGAGCTTAAAAAAACAAATTACTGATGATATGAAAAACGCGATGCGTGCCAAAGAAACGGCACGTTTGGGCGCGATTCGGCTTTTGCTTGCCGCGATGAAGCAGCGGGAAGTGGATGAACGTATTGAATTATCCGATGCCGATATTTTGGCGATTATTGACAAAATGATGAAGCAACGCCGTGATTCGATTAGTCAATATGAAGCAGCTGCACGGCAAGATTTGGCGGATGTGGAAAAATTTGAAATGTCGGTGTTGCAAACTTATATGCCGCAGCCACTCAGCGAAGCGGAAATTAGCAACTTGGTTGCCGCTGCCATGGCTAGTACGGGTGCGACTAGCCCGCAAGACATGGGCAAAGTGATGGCGATTTTAAAGCCGCAATTGGCTGGACGCGCCGATGTTGCTAAAGTATCAGGCTTAGTTAAAAGCAAACTGACTGCTTAAAAGTGGATTGAATTTCGTTTTGGGTGCACACGCAAGGTTAAGTCGGGGCGGTAAGGGCAGCTCAAACAGTTTCTCGATATTCTCAAACCATGCGAACTACGCACGAAATAAGTCGCAATAATTCAATGAGTTAAAGTCATTCTTCGACAAGACCGTCCTGAGCCAGTCGCAGAACTCAGGGCGAACCGGCGACAGCGCAATGATTCCAAGAAGTTTCATTCAAGATTTACTCAATCGCCTCGATATCGTTGATGTCATTGAGCGTTACGTGCCGTTAAAAAAAGCCGGCGCTAATTTCGTCGCCTGCTGCCCTTTTCACACCGAAAAATCTCCCTCGTTTACCGTCAGCCAAGCTAAACAGTTTTATCACTGCTTTGGTTGTGGCGCCCATGGCACGGCCATTACTTTTGTGATGGATCATCTCGGCATGGCGTTTGTCGATGCCATCGAAGAATTGGCGAAAAGTGTCGCGATGCCTGTGCCGCACGAGCGCACTGCACAGGCCGAAAACGATCATAAAGTAGCCCCGAATTTGTATGAATTAATGCAAACCGCTACCCGCTTTTATCGAGATCAGCTCAAGCTTTCTGCACGCGCCATTGCGTATTTACAGAAACGCGGTTTAAGCGGTGAAATCGCGCAACGTTTTGGTATTGGCTACGCGCCGGATGACTGGCAAAATTTAAAAAATATTGTTAATTATCAAGATGTTAGCTTAGTTAACGCCGGCTTAGTGAAGGAAGGGGAAGGCGGCAAGCGCTATGATTACTTCCGCGATCGTATTATGTTTCCGATTATCAACGGGCGCGGACAAGTCATCGGTTTTGGTGGGCGCGTATTGGATAAAGGCGATCCGAAATATCTGAATTCCCCAGAAACCATGTTGTTTGAAAAAGGGCGCGAGTTATATGGACTGTTTCAAGCACAAAAATCTATTCGTGAGCATAAAACCGTGGTGGTGGTCGAAGGTTATATGGACGTGGTGGCGTTGGCGCAGCTCGGTGTGGATTATGCGGTTGCAACTTTAGGGACGGCAACTACCCCGTTTCACATTCAAAAATTGCTGAAATTATCTGAGCAAATCGTGTTTTGTTTTGATGGCGACCGGGCAGGAAAAAAAGCGGCATGGCGCGCCTTAGAAAATGCGCTACCGCAATTGCAGGACGGTAAACGTATTGGATTTTTATTTTTGCCGGAAGAGCACGATCCGGACAGTTACATTCGTGAATTTGGGTGCGAAGCGTTTGAACGTGAGTTGAATAACGCCGTGCCGCTATCCGGTTATTTGTTGCGCGAGCTGACGGCGAGTATCGACTTGCACACCGCGGAAGGGCGCAGCGCTTTGCTTAAAAATGCCCAGCCGTTGTTGACCACAATGACGGCGCCCAGCAGTGCTTTATTGTTACGTAAAGAGGTGGCGGCGTTGGCAGGCGTCACTCAGGCAGAATTGGAAGCCTTGTATCAAATCAAGCCTGTTGCCGCGCGTCGTGCCGCGCCCTTGGCGAAAGCCAAGCGACCGGCGCCGTCTGGTTTGCGCACTTTATTGCGCTGCTTAGTGATGCAACCGGCCTTGGCGCAGCAATTACCCACCGATTGGCATGACGACAGTGCCGAAGGTTCGGCCATTATGGCACTGGCAGATTGGTTGCGTGAGGCGGCAGATGTGACGAGTACCGCTGCTTTAGTTCAAAGTTTTCAAGGCACTGCGCACGAATCTGTTTTGGTCGCCGCGCAAGCCGAAGTGATGTTGTGGCAAGAAGATTTTGATGTCAGCGCAGAATTTGCAGGCACTTTAGCCAAGTTGCGCGACGAAGAACGTCATGCGGAATTAAATTTGCTGCATCAAAAAATGCAAGGACGGGATTTGAAAGCCTTAAATGACGCGGAAAAAATGCGTTATTTGCAACTTTTGCAACGTCATTGATTTCGCGCAGAAACAGGCTGAAATCAGGTATAATCCGCGCCCCTTTTTCAGCTTGCCTTGACTATCTTCAAGCAGCAGGTTGAAAATTTAATTTAACTTCTGGGAATCCACCTATTATGGCGACTCAGCAACACAGCAAAAAAAGCCCTTCCGCCAAGTCGATTGCAGCGACTGCAAAACAAGCTGCTGCCGCGAAGCAAATCGAAGTTCCTGCGGAACAAGTTCAGGATGTCGAAGAGCGTAGAACCCGTCTTAAAGCCCTGATTTTATTAGGAAAAGAACGCGGCTATCTCACTTTTGCCGAAATCAATGACCACTTGCCCGATATGCTAGAAGTTGAGCAAATCGAAGGCGTGGTGAGCATGATTAACGACATGGGAATTGGCGTTCACGATCAAGCTCCGGATGTTGAAAATCAAATTATGTCGGAAGCTACGCCGGTCGTGGCTGACGAGGATGCGGTCGAGGAAGCGGAAGCTGCACTTTCAACGGTTGACTCAGATTTTGGGCGCACCACCGATCCCGTGCGGATGTATATGCGCGAAATGGGTACGGTTGGTTTGTTAACGCGGCAAGATG
>JAVHQT010000095.1:0-7759 GCA_036171275.1 Gallionellaceae bacterium
GGATGATTGGCATCGGCATGGCGATTGCCGTGCTGATTGGCGAATAACACCATGATGTCTGAAATTAAATCTGCCAGCGAATGGAAACCATCGGCCATCAACGATTGCGATTTACCAAAGAAACCCGCTAATACTTGGATAATTGTTAAGCCAATGTTGATAAAAATGCTCACCCAGGTTGTTCGTCTAGCGGCGGCAAAGCGCAAAGGGTTTGCCGGTTCAAACGTCGCCGCGCTATGATGCACGGGTGAAGAATTAAGATTTTTCATGCTTATTGGGGTGTCGTTTAAAAAAACAGCACACAGAATACCATTAGCTTCTTCAACATTAAACCTTAGGAAATTTAAATCATGGGAAAAATTACCAGCATTTTGGAGCAAGCGCAGCAACGCGCAAAGCAAATCAACGCGCCTTACTCGGGTTCGTTATTGCCAGAAGAAGCCTATCAAATTTTACAACTCGCACCAGGCGCTAAAATTATCGACGTGCGCAGCAAGGCTGAATGGGATTTTGTCGGGCGAATCGCTAACGCCGTTGAGATTGAATGGGCGACTTATCCGGGGATGAAACCCAATCCCAATTTTCTCGCCGCACTGGAGCAGCAAGTGGATAAAGAAGCGTTGGTCATGTTTATCTGTCGAACCGGTGGCCGCTCACATCAAGCCGCGATGGCAGCCGAGGCAGCCGGTTACAACGAAGTTTATAACGTGCTGGAAGGGTTTGAAGGCGACAAAAATGCGCAAGAACATCGCAATAGTTTAACTGGCTGGCGTGCCCATCAATTGCCTTGGC
The DNA here is from genome assembly GCA_036171275.1 of Gallionellaceae bacterium. Lineage (GTDB taxonomy): Bacteria > Pseudomonadota > Gammaproteobacteria > Burkholderiales > Gallionellaceae > PALSA-1006. Next base: position 793 of record JAVHQT010000095.1, read on the forward strand.
TGCAAAGTTAGTTTAGAAAAAAATCAATAAAATCAAATGGTTATAATAATAGCAAAGGACGGTAAATTGCCATTATGGCCTGGCTTTTAAGCGCTGGGTTCGGAAAATACCCGGACGCGATTTCTGCCTTCGGTTTTCGCCTGATACAAAGCCTGATCCGCCTGTGACAATAAAGTCGCTTCTGAAATATTGTTGTAAGACTGCGCCTTGCTGATGCCAATACTCAAGGTAATGTGCGGCGACACCAGCGAACTTTCATGGGCAATGGCGAGCACTTCAATGTTCTTTCTAAGTTCTTCTGCCAGAATTACAGCGCCGGAAAAAGAGGTGTCCGGTAAGATAATGGCAAATTCTTCACCACCATATCGAGCCACTAAATCGGCTGGCCGATGGAGTGTGGCTTTAATGACATTGGCAACGCGTTGTAGGCAAAAATCCCCACTTTGATGACCGTAGGTGTCGTTAAATTGTTTAAAGTAATCAATATCTAGCATCACAATCGACAAGGGTGAATGGTTGCGCTTGGCGCGTTTAAACTCGTCCGCTAGATATTCATCCATTCGTCTGCGATTGGCAATGCCGGTTAAGCCATCAATGAACGCCAAACTGCGCAAATTCTCCGCTTGCTCACGCAGTAAACGTTCTTTTTTGACCGCAATGCTGACATCATAAACTTGAATTAAACAAAACCGCTCACCGGTTTGTAGGGTGAGTGGCGTGATATGAATCGCTTGTTGAATGCGCTGGCTGGGTTGATCAAGATTGTCAAATAACGGGAACGGCGCTTTGTTTAAAGAGTGTGACAGCACAGCGGGTAAATTGCGACGAAGGGCAGAATCAATGCTGTCGGACAAGTGGCTTTGATTTAATTCAGGGAAAACAGAAGTGAGTGCGCGACCGATATAATGGCTGGAATCAATGCCGGATTTTCTTATAAACCATTGATTTAAAAAGATTATTTCTGAAAACTTACCAATAATTACAATGCCTAAACTGAGTGAGTTAACCGTGCCGGCATAGATTCCCACCCAGGGTGGTGAGCTGGTGACTAAATCGGAATAGTGGGATGACATAATTAAATACCTGACAAAAATAAATCAATCTTGCGAATCAATTCATTAAACGATTCTAGGCTCAACAAAAACACCAAGTAGCCATCGATTTTTTGCTTCGGCATGGAAAAATCAATATGCAGTAACAGCATAAATTGATTATCCTCTTCCTTAATCGGGAAAATTTCTTTTGCACTGCCCAAGTGATAGCGTGGCAACGTGCTCTCAAAATCAGTTTGCAAGGTGTCTGACATTGAGCTGATGCAGGCATTCAAAATGATATTGCCGATTTCGCTTAAGGCTTCGGCCTCCATGTCATTCAACTCTTCCGCGCTAACCGATTCACCCATCATTCGATGGACGATTTCTTGCGTTTTGCCTTCTGGAAAAACTAAAAAAGCGCAAGCATTCAGAGGGCCGGTGAAGTTTTGTGAAACGGCGCAGATGCGATTGGAGTGCACAAACGCGTTTAAGACGTTGGCGTGGTCTTTCAATAAAATCTGCAGCTTGGGAACGGATAGCTTGATTTCGGCATTAATTAGCTGACTCATGCTATTGGCGGCATTGCCCACACCAATGTTAAAAATCTCGAGTAAAGCATCTTGCTGAAGTTCGGATAATTTTTTCATGGGTGATTTGCAAAGTAATCTAAGGCAAGCTGAATGGTTTGTTCGGTAACAGGTTTGCCAACAAAATGAATGCCTACAACTTCAGCTTCGCTGCGTGTACTGGATTGAATGTTGGCGGTGAATAATACAATGGCGGCGCGCGAGGTTAAATGCAAAATCTGCCGTGCGGTTTCCACACCATTCAAGCCTTCCATGTTGTAATCCATGGTGATGTAATTGGGGCAATCTACTTTGACTTTATCGATGGCTTCCTGCCCGTTACTGGCTTCAATGACGATCCAATTAGGGTAAACCAGCCGAATGTATTTGCTTATTAACATCCGTGAAAGTCGGCTGTCATCAACCACCAACACGGTTTTTATTGCGGAACAGGTCATTTTAATATTTATTTTGGGTGGTCTAATTTTTATATTTGAACAAATTATATCACCATGCGCCGATATTCATTTTCTCAATGTCACGCCGATCGCGTTTAGTGGGGCGACCTTTTAGGTCTGAAGGCTTGGGCAAGGCTTTAATTTCGGCGGCGAGCGCTTCGCGTTTTTGCTTGCCATCGGCAGTTTCGCAATATAGTTTTTGTGCTTGCGGCGCGGGGCCGCGTCGATCGGACAAGCCTAATACCTTGATTTCAAACCAGAATTGCCCTTGCCGAACACGGAGTGAATCGCCAACGGCCACCCCTTTTGCCGGCTTGATGCGCAGTGCATTGACGGTTACTTTGCCGGATTCAATGGCCTGAACGGCTAAGGCGCGGGTCTTAAAAAACCGTGCTGCCCACAGCCATTTATCAAGCCTGATTTTATTTAACTCGCTGGGTTCGCTCATGGCAATCTCTAAAAAGAAACGCTAAATATTCAATTTTGCTTCAATGTGGCGCGCTCGTTTTAGGCAATAACAGCCACATTTTACCGGCTTGCTTCATCAATCCCGCCAAGTGCGCGGCGCGTTCACCAAATCCCCAAAACACATCCGCCCTGACCTGGCCGCGAATCGCCCCGCCGGTATCTTGCGCCATCATCAAGCGCGTGAAGGCTTCGCCCGTGGTCGGTAAAGTGGTGGACAACAGAATCGGCAAGCCCAGTTGAATATAGGTTGGATCAACTGCCAAGCTATATTCGCTGGTTAAGGGCACGCCGAGCGAGCCGACAGGCGCACTTTCTTGCTTCGGTCGTTCTCGAAAAAATACATAACTGGGATTTTGTTTTAACAAATTAGCTAAGCGTTCTGGATTCTTTTTTGCCCATTGTTGAATCGATTGCATTGAAACTTGTGCCAACGGCAGCGCACCCATTTCAACTAATTTTTTGCCAATCGATACATATGCATGGCCATTTTGATCGGCGTAATCAATTTTAACTTGCGTACCATCTTCGAGCTGAATTCGTCCTGAGCCTTGAACGTGCAAAAAAAATAGCGCCAATAAATCATCCACCCAGAGCAATTCTTGTTCTTTTAATGGGGAATTGTCTGCTTCAATTTCGGCGCGGGTGAAATAAGGTAAGATTTTTTGCCCTTGTAAGCGCCCACGCACACGCATTCCTTTTAGCGCCGGATAGTTGGCGTCTAAATTAATTTCCAGCAAATCGGTCGGCACAGCATAAACAGGAAATGCAAAACGCGCACTGCGCTGACGACTGCCCAATAACAAGGGTTCGTAATAGCCGGTAATTAAACCTTGTTCGCTGCCATCAGAATTCAGGAGTTGATAGGGCAAAAACCAAGTTTGATAAAACTGCCTTTGTGCGTCTTCATTGGTGGCTGACACCTGCGTCGCCGCTTGGCAAATCGCCGCCCAGTTTGGTTGGTTTTGAAGCGCAACACAACTTTGCTGAAATGCTGGCCAAGTCGCTGCAATCGGCAAAGTTGACCATTCCGGCAAGGATTGCCAGCTAATTGGCTTAAAAGGTGCCGCTGACGCAATGAGATTTTTGGGCGCTATTGGCGAAAATTGACACGCAGTTAACCCCAGTGCAAAAACGCAAACCAAACCTATTTTCTGCAAAAAAGCTCGCCAGAATGAATAAAAATTATTCAATATAATCAAGTAGTTACGTTAGTGAAGGACGCGAGGGATGCTTAATACAAATTGCGGAATCGGTGTATCGAAGGGCGTGCCATCTTCTAATTCCATTTGATAATTGCCAGACATGACGCCCACTTGGGTATTCAGAACCGTACCGCTCGTATATTCAAAACTTTCTCCGGGGTTAATCGTCGGCTGTTCACCGACCACCCCTTTGCCTTTAACTTCCTGCAAATGCTGATTCGAATCGGTAATCAACCAATGCCGGCGCCGCAGCGTCACCGACCGTGAACCCAGATTACTTAAGGTGATAGTGTAAGAGAAAACAAAGCGATTTTCGGTTTCATTCGATTGTTCTGGCAGATATTGAACCTGAACATCGACTTTGATAGGGGAGGTGTTGGTATATTTCATGTCGCTATTTCACCGCATTTTGGGCAACCTGACAAGCAGGTTGTGGCGTTTACAACGGTTTCGGTTAGAATGCAGCCCCAAATTTATAAACGCAAAGGATTAAATCATGGATTACCAGATCGCCCCTTCGATTCTGTCTGCTAATTTTGCCAAGTTGGGTGAAGAAGTAGATAACGTGCTGGCTTCCGGCGCGGACATCGTCCACTTCGATGTAATGGACAATCATTATGTGCCGAACTTAACCATCGGTCCGCTGGTGTGCGAAGCCTTGCGCAAACATGGTGTCACCGCACCCATCGACGTGCATTTGATGGTTAAACCCGTGGATCGCATCATTCCTGATTTTGCTAAAGCCGGCGCAACGTATATTACGTTTCACCCTGAAGCGTCTGAGCATATCGACCGCACCATCGGGTTAATTAAAGAAAGTGGTTGCAAAGCCGGCTTGGTGTTTAACCCCGCCACGCCGCTGGATATTTTGGAATACACCTTGCCAAAGTTGGATATGGTGTTGCTGATGTCGGTCAACCCTGGTTTTGGCGGTCAAAAATTTATTCCGCATGTGTTGGATAAAGCACGGCAAGCCCGCAAAATGATTGACGCTTTAGGGCTAAAGATTCGTTTGGAAATCGATGGCGGCGTCGGTCCTGCCAACATTCGTGACGTCGCGGCTGCCGGTGTTGATACCTTTGTGGCAGGTTCAGCTGTGTTTGGAAAATACAGCGCCAGCGACACAAACCATTACAACACCATCATCGGCGAATTACGCGCCGAATTAGCGAAAGTTTAACGTCATGCGCGACGCCCTTTTTTTAGTACTGATTGCTGTCTTTGCTTTATCGGGTTGCGATAAGGCAAAACAGTTGATAGGGGGCGGGCCGGATCAAAAAACACTGGATGCGTCCGCCATTGGTTACGCTTGTCGCGTGGCGCTGAAAGGGCCGGAAGATTGCATGAAAGAAAACGAATCATTCAGCCAAACCGCCTTATTAGAAGGGTGGAAAGCGGCCGATCGCGATATTAACGGTGGTATTTTGGATCCTTCAATGGGCAAAGATCCGAATTTTGTTCATGCCTCGACAGCGCCGGTAGCTTCCGCCGTGGCTGCGAGTGGCGTGGCTGCCAGCGGCGTGGCTGCCAGCGGCGTAGCTGCAAGTGGCGTAGCTGCCGCCGCCGCTAAACCCGCAGTGCATTAAGGTTTGAGCTATGCCAATTGAGAAATTTCCGATTCTAATTCATGCCATTTTGATTGATTTGGATGGTACGTTGCTCGACACTGCACCGGAATTAGCCGAAGCGGCGAATCGAATGTTGCGCGACCTAAATCGCCCCGCTGTCTCGCAAGCACTCCTGATGAGCTATATTGGTAATGGCATTGCTTGGTTGGTCAAGCGCGCGCTGACCGGTGATATGCACGCCGAACCCGGGCAGGCTTTATACGACCAAGCCTTGCCTATATTTGAACGGCATTACACCGAACTTCTGCTGCAAAGCAAACCTTTTGATGGTGTTATTCAAGGTTTAGAGGCAATGAAAGCGCAAGGTTTTCGGTTAGGTTGTATCACCAATAAAGTGGCGCGATACACCGATCCATTGTTGCAAGGTCTTGATTTTGCTAAGTATTTTGATATTGTACTAGCCGGCGATTCATTGTCAGAAAAAAAACCTCATCCGATGCCATTGCTGCACGCCGCTAAATTTTTTGGCGTCCACAGCGGCGAAGTGTTACTGATTGGTGATTCGCTGAATGATACCGTTGCAGCCCGCGCTGCTGGTTGTCCTGTTTTTTGCGTGCCTTACGGCTATAACCATGGTAAGCCGGTGCAAGGTCTTGATTTAGATGCGGTTATTCCTAATTTATCCGCTGCGTTAGCGTTGATCGAACGTCACTAACAGCGTTTAAAATTAACCGTTCGCCCTAAGTCCGTCGCGGGGTGATTTTAAGTGATTGAACGATGGGCGATGGACGTGTCCTTTATCGCTGCCCAAACACCGGAGTTTTTCATGTTACACGCCATCACCGAAGCCGAATTTAACGCACTCGCTGCCCAAGGTTACAACCGCATTCCCTTAGTTGCCGAAACTTTTGCCGACCTCGACACGCCGCTGTCGCTGTATTTAAAACTAGCGAACAAACCTTTTTCCTACCTGCTCGAATCAGTGCAAGGCGGCGAACGTTTTGGGCGTTATTCCTATATTGGCTTGCCCGCGCAGACACATATTTCGGTACGCGGCAATCAAGTTACGCTCACCACCATCAACGAGAAAACCACAATAGATGTCCTGCAACCTCTTGATTATATTGAAGAATTTCAATCGCAATTCAAGGTTGCACCGCTGGCTGGCCTACCGCGTTTTACTGGCGGGCTAGCCGGATATTTTGGTTACGACACCGTGCGCTACATCGAACCGCGCCTCGCCAACTGTACGAAAAAAGATGTCATCGGCACGCCGGATATTTTGCTGATGTTGACCGAGCAACTGGCGGTAATTGACAACCTTTCCGGCAAACTCACCTTTATCGTGTACGCCAATCCGACTTTGCCGGACGCTTACCGCCACGCCAGCCAACGCTTAGAACAATTGCAACGCAACTTACGCCAATCCGTAAAAATTCCCGATGCACCCGCGTTGCGCGGCGTGGCGGCACAATCGGAATTTGGCGAGGAAGCATTTAAGCAAGCGGTGGAAACCGCCAAACAGTACATTTTTGATGGCGACATCATGCAAGTGGTGTTGGCGCAACGCATGGTGCAACCGTTCGCCGCTTCGCCGCTCTCGCTATATCGTGCCTTGCGCAGCATCAATCCCTCGCCGTATATGTTTTATTACGACATGGGCGACCATCA
>JAVHQT010000096.1:0-7700 GCA_036171275.1 Gallionellaceae bacterium
AGCTATTCATCTACCGATTATCTCATTACCCACTACAAATCACATAGAGCCGTAAATATCAACTGCTTTTTCTTCGTTACCTGCTGAAACATAATTATCAAAAGTTTTCTTAATATCCAAAAGTTCATTAATTGCATGAGAAGTTTCTGAATTTTGAGCAATGTCAGGAAATTGATTAAGATAATCTTTAGCTAAGCGGAATAAAGCGAAGTTGATTTAATAAGTCAAAAGCACATGGCAGAAAAATAATCTGAAACCACAAAATTTATAAACCCTAATCACTCAGTGGGTATTGTTCGTCAGTTGAATCAGTCAATCCAAAAAATTGATCAAATAGCCAATGTAATCAAAGAGATAGCGGATCAGACTAATCTGTTAGCTTTGAATGCTGCCATCGAGGCTGCACGCGCTGGCGAACAGGGACGGGGCTTCGCGGTGGTGGCGGACGAGGTGAGAAAGTTGGCGGAACGCACTTCTACCAGTACCCAGGAAATTTCTGGCGTGATTAACTCAATTCGAACCGAAACGGATAGCGCGGTCAGCGCGATGAGCCAAATCGAAGTTGAAGTAAAGAAGGGTGCAGACCTCAGTCAACTGACCGGAGAGGTGTTGCAGAAAATTGTTGACGCCGCAGGCAAAGCAACGCAATCAGTGGGTAATATTGTCGCGAGCACCAAGGAACAAGCTTTTGCGACGGAGGATGTTTCGCATCACCTCGAAGGCATCGTTGTCGTATCTGAACAGAATGAATCGAACATTCAAAACGTAGGGCGTATGGCGCATGAGGTTGCGAGCATTGCAGCTGAGTTGCAGAAAGTCATCGGACAATTTAAAGTTTAAAGAAAATCAATCGAGTCTGACCCCATAAATCAGCCTGCAAGCAGCGGCGCAACGTAATTCCATCCCCATTCTGCCCTTCTCCCTGAAGGGGAAGGAACGCGCAGTATGCCTTATATTTCTTCCGGCCTCTTCAATACGAATTGTTTGCTCGCGCCTTGCTTGGCTTTGAAAATTGAATTTTTTAGGCGCCCTGCAACTATTTTGTTTTTTATACTGGGTGGCACTTAGCGCAATATCGAGTCATTTTATGGGGAATGTGACTGTCGAGGAAACGCGGCTCAATGTTTACCGAGCAAGACTTTTTACGTGTTCAGTTGGACGAAAGTGACTTTTCACGGCTATCATGCGCGACTTTTTGCAATCTACGTTTCGTTGTCAAACCAGCCGGTTTTTTTGAAGATGAATGAACAGTTTTTGCGTCAGCAGTTATTGGATACTTCACGCGATTTACTCGCATTGGGGTTAAATCGCGGTACCTCGGGCAATGCGTCTGTGCGCTTTGGTACCGGCTTGCTGATTACCCCGTCCGCGTTGCCAGTCACGGCGATGAAGTCGGCAAGCATGGTGCAGTTGGCCGGCAATGGTGACGTTCTTGCTGGTGGCAAACCTTCCAGTGAATGGCGTTTTCATTGCGATATTTTTGCGGCGCGCCCAGAAATCAATGCGGTGGTGCATGTGCATTCTGTTTTTGCCACCACTTTAGCCTGTTTGGGCAAAGATTTGCCAGCGGTGCATTATATGTTGGCGCTAGCAGGTGGTGATTCTGTGCGCTGTGCACCCTACAGTGTTTTTGGCGAAAAAACACTTTCAAATCAAGCAGTTACCGCGCTTGAAGAACGAAAAGCTTGTTTGTTGGGCAACCACGGCATGATCGCCCTTGGGGTGGATTTGGCGGATGCGTTGGCGGTGGCGGTTGAGGTCGAGTTTGTCAGTGAAATTTATTGGCGAGCGTTGCAAGCAGGGCAACCGCATATCTTAAGTCGTCAGCAAATGCTGGAAGTTTCCGCAAAGTTTGTCGAATACAAAAAGGTTGGCTGACCATGAAGCTCAAAATTTGGTTATCGCACTATTATCGTTTTGCATTTGAGCGCTTTGCCATCTTACTAGCGCGGCGGTGGAAACGGCATTTTTATATTTATTTAGCGTTAATTTTCACTCTGTTTGCCTTGCTGGACACCGTATTTTTACACTTGAGCAGTGAAATTCGCACCGCTGCATTTGACACTATGGTGAGCAATCGTTTGCTGCCCCCCCAGCCAGATGCCGACATTATTATTGTCGATATTAACGAGGCGAGCTTGTCGGCGCTGTCAGAAAAACATGGTCGTTGGCCTTGGCCGCGCCAAGTATTGGGTGATTTTGTCACGCAAATTGAGAAACAGCATCCCAAGGCGATTGTGTTCGATATTTTGTTTAGCGATGCCGATAAACAAAATCCGCAAAGCGATGCCGCATTTGATGCCAGCATTGCGCACACCCAAAACACCTATTTCCCAATGTTGATGTTAGGCGAAACCGGTGATGCTTTGCGGCAGATTAAAGTGGCGGAGATTCCAGGCGTTGAACCGGCCACCGATGCGCAACAAACGGCCGATGCCAGTGTGAATTTGATTATGCCTTACTTTAAAGCGGCGCTGGAAGGCGGGCGTTTGGGCACGCAAAATGTCATTTTAGATTCGGATGGCGTGGTGCGAAATTATCCGGTTGACCTCTATGCGTATGGCTGGTTAATCCCGTCGCTGCCACATCGTTTGGGACGTGAATTGGGTTGGCCGCAGCCTTCGACGGATCATATGTTATTGAATTGGCGCGGGAAACCTTATAGTTATCAGTATGTTAGCTTTGCCGAGATTGATAGTGATTTACATCGCACGCAAAAGATCCGTCCCGCTGACGAATTCAAAAATAAAATCATTTTAATCGGTTCAACTGCGCCGAATTTATACGATGTACGCGCAACGCCGATGGACAAAATGCACCCGGGCGTGGAAGTGTTGGCGACCGCGATTGATAATTACAAACACGGCGATTCCTTACGTTTCCCGGAAGGGCAATTCTGGTATTTGCTGATTACCTTGACCATTATTTGGCTGACAGCGTGGGCTTTTCATCGTGAAGACGGGCGCGGCAACATTGATACCTTGTTCAGTTTGTCGCAGTTTATCTTGATTGCTTTTTCGTTTGCCAGCATCAATTTTGGCGATACTTATATCAACTTGGCGGGGCCGGTTATGTTGGGTATTGCGCACTTTTCTTTGGCGCGTTTATATGCGCGGGCGACGGATAAATTATTAGAGATCAATATGTTAAGAATTTCAGCGCAGCAAGAAAACCCCAGTCTTGCTACGTTGCTGCTGCTGCGTTTTGACGTGCAGCGTAATCCGCTCTCCGCCGGCAAACTGGAAACCATACGCCTCGCTTTGCAACGCACAGGGACCGTCAAAAAAAGCGTGGAAGTACTATTAAGTGAGCAAAAAGGGCTGTGGGGATTGTTCGAAAAAACCATCGCCATTTCTTGGTTATCTGACGCGCCGACGCTGCCGACGGAAGCGGAAGTGGCCGCCGATGTGCAAGCGGTGTTAAGTGCATTACCGCAAATTTTACAGGAAACACTGTTAAATGTGGTTGGTGCAGTCACCTTGCAGCGCCATCAAGCGCCCGTGCTAGCGGGGCAAGCCGCCGCTGACAGTTGGCGAAATTTGTTGGCGCAGACACTCTTGACCGCGCCGATTGACGATGCACAGTAAGTACTGATTAACCATCCGTCTGTTCTGAATTTCGCAACGAATGCGCTAGCACCGGATTAAATCAGCGCTTTGTTTTGTGGGGTGTATATTTGTAACTATATGATTATATTGATATTTTTTTAGAATAAAATAATGAAGCCAACTTTAGTTTTTGATATTGAAACCATTCCAGATGTGGCGGGATTGCGTGCCCTTTACGCCCTTGATGCGGCAGTGAGCGATCCGGAGGTGGCCGAAATGGCGTTTCAAATGCGCCGCCAAAAAACCGGTAGCGATTTTATTCAGCATCACTTGCAAAAAGTGGTGGCAATTTCGTGTGTGCTGCGTGAAGGGGAACATTTTAAAGTGTGGTCGCTTGGCGAAATCGACGAAAACGAAGGCGAACTGATTCAGCGTTTCTTTGACGGTGTAGAAAAATACACGCCGCAATTAGTCAGTTGGAACGGAGGCGGGTTCGACTTGCCGGTATTGCACTATCGTGGGTTGATTCACGGCGTCCAAGCTCCTCGTTATTGGGATCAGGGTGAGGATGATAAAGATTTTAAATGGAATAATTACATTAGCCGGTATCATGCGCGCCATTTAGATTTGATGGATTTGCTGGCAATGTACACCGGACGCGCCAACGCACCGCTGGACGAATTAGCCAAATTGATTGGCTTTCCCGGTAAGCTCGGCATGGATGGCAGCAAAGTTTGGCAGGCTTACCAAGACGGGCAAATCGCCGATATTCGCAATTATTGTGAAACGGACGTAGTGAACACGTATTTGGTGTTTGCGCGTTTTCAACTCATGCGCGGGCAATTTACGCCGGCTCGATTCGCGCAAGAATGCGCGTTGGTGCGCAGCGTATTGGCAAAATCGACTGAACCGCATTGGGCGGAATATTTAGCGGCTTGGCCCGAATAATGACGCCGCAACGAAGCTGGCTGTGCATCGGCTGGTTACTGGTCTTGGGCGTTCTTTATGGCTCTTTGATGCCGCATCCGCCGCAACCGCTGCAATTTCACGCTGTCGATAAAGTTGAGCATACTTTGGCTTACGCCACGTTAATGTGGTGGTTTTGCCAAGTTTATCGTGTGCATCGCCTACGGCTATTTTTGGCTTTTGCCAGCATGGGCATCGGTATTGAGTATTTACAAGGCTTAACGTCTTATCGAACTTTTGATTACGCCGATATGCTAGCCAACGCCAGCGGTGCTTTGGCAGGCTGGGCAATTGCCGCACTATTATTTAGTAACACTTTGATTATTTTTAATAAATTATGCAAAAAGCCAAGCCAGTTGTTACAGTAACTGCCCTAGACCAAGATGGTCGCGGCATCGCTCATTACCAAGGAAAAGTGATTTTTATCGAAGGCGCTCTGATTGGCGAGCGGGTCACTTATTCTTCTTTTCGCAAAAAAACCAGTTTTGAAAACGCAGTGGTGACTGAAATATTACGGCCGTCGTTTACGCGTGTTACGCCAAAGTGTCCCCATTTCGGCGTGTGTGGCGGCTGCTCGATGCAGCATTTGGATGGGCGGGCGCAAGTGGCAATTAAACAGCGTATTTTGGAGGACAATTTGCAGCGAATTGGCAAAGTTAAAGCCGCCATGATTTTGCCGCCGATTGTCGGCGAAACTTGGGGCTATCGGCAACGGGCGCGGCTTTCGGTTCGTTATGTACTCAAAAAAGGTAAAACGCTGGTCGGCTTTCACGAAAAGCGCAGCAGCTTTATTGCCAATATGCAGCAATGCGACATTCTGCCGCCGAAAATTTCTAAATTATTGCCACTGTTAGCTGCACTGAATGAGCAACTTTCCATTCGTGACCAATTGCCACAAATTGAACTGGCTGCCGGCGAACTGGTTGATGTTCTGGTGCTCCGCATCATGCAACCGCTGAGCGCTGCGGACGAAACGCTGCTTAAACAATTTGCAGATGCGCATCAAGTCCAATTTTGGACGCAAAGCAAAGGACCAGAAACAGTGTTGCCGTTTTATCCGTTGGATGCGCCGCCGTTGAATTATTCCTTGCCAGAATTTCGCGTCACGATGCCGTATGCACCGTCTGAATTTACCCAAGTCAATAGCATCATGAATCGACTGATGGTGAGCAGGGCTTTGCGCTTGCTTGCACCGCAAGCGACGGAAAAAATTGCCGATTTTTTCTGCGGGCTGGGAAATTTTACCTTGCCGATTGCGCGCAGTGCGGCGCAGGTTTTGGGTGTTGAGGGTAGTGCCGCACTGGTGCAACGTGCAGCGCAAAATGCTCAGTACAATCAACTCGATAACAACACGCAATTTGTGGTGAAGAATCTGTTTGAAATCGATGAAGCTGGGTTGGAAAAGCTCGGAAAACTGGATAAATGGCTGATTGATCCGCCGCGTGACGGCGCAATGGCCTTGGTGAAAGCGATTAACACAGCCACTGCGCCGCGTCGAATTGTCTATGTCAGCTGCAATCCGGCAACTTTGGCGCGTGATGCTGACATTCTGGTGCATGAAAAAGGCTTTCGCTTGCTGTCTGCTGGCGTGATGAATATGTTTCCGCACACTTCGCATGTCGAATCGATTGCGGTTTTTGAATTGACAATGCTCGACACCGAAAGTTTACAGTGAGCCTTTACTTATGAATCCGCAACCGCTTTGGCGAGCTTGCCTAGAATATTTCAATGCGCAATTGCCAGCGCAGCAATTCAATTCTTGGATTAAGCCGATTGCTTTTGAAACGGTGAACGACATAATCGTTTTAACCGTGCCGAATAGCTTCACGCTGAAAATTATTCAAGCGCGTTTTCTGGCCGATATTAAAGCGAAGATTGAAGAAATTGCCAGCACCACGGTGGTGATTGAATTGCACGTGGATACCAAAAAGCTGACTTCTCAGGCAGTTGCAAAGCCCAATACTGCTCCGAGCGTCACTGCACCGGTGGTGCGTGCCAGTACCTTTAGCGCTTCGACGCTCAATGCCAGTTATCAATTTGAAAATTATGTTACTGGCAAAACCAATCAACTCGCCCATGCTGCTGCAATCCAGGTCGCAGAATCGGTGACCTCTGCCTACAACCCGTTGTTTATTTATGGCGGTGTTGGCTTGGGTAAAACCCATTTGTTACAAGCGATTGGCAATCAATTTAAACTGAGTAATGAGCATGCCAAAATCTGTTATGTTCATGCCACGAACTATATTTCAAGCGTGGTTAAGGCCTTTCAAACCAAACAGTTTGATCAGTTTAAACAGTTTTATAACACCCTAGATTTGCTACTGATTGATGATATTCAGTTCATTGCCGACAAGCCTGGAACCCAGCAAGAATTTTTTTATACCTTGAATTCATTAATCGACATCAAAAAACAAGTGGTGATTACCTGTGACACCTTTCCTAAAGAAATTACCGGTATTGAACCTCGGCTCACGTCGCGTTTTACCAGTGGTCTGACGGTGGCGATTGAGCCACCTAGTCTCGAAATGCGCGTGGCAATTTTGTTGCGCAAAGCCAGTTTTGCCAAAAATCCAATCAGCGAAGAAATTGCGTTTTTTATTGCTAAACACGTTCGTTCGAATATCCGCGAGTTGGAAGGCGCGCTCAATCGGATTGACGCTTTTGCGCGCTTTCACAAAAGAGCAATGACGGTTGAGCTGGCAAAAGAAGCGCTGAGCGATTTGATACTGTCGCAAAAGAAGCAAGTGTCGATTGAGAATATTCAGAAAACCGTCGCTAATTTTTATCGCATTAAGTTGGTGGAATTATTGTCTAAAAAGCGCACTCGAAACTTCGCCAGACCCAGACAAATTGCCATGTCGCTGGCACGAGAATTGACGCAACTGAGTTTGCCGGAAATTGGGAATTCGTTCGGCGGGCGCGATCATTCCACGGTATTGCACGCCTGCAAAACCATTGAAACGCTGCGCGAATCCGATAGCTCGATGAATGCCGATTATTTATTCTTGGTGCAAACGCTTCGGAATTAAAGGAAGCAAAGAAAATCAATAGGCGAGACTCGCTTGATTCTTCTCGATGGGATAAAAAAATGGACTTAGGCAATTAAGTGCTAAGTCCTTGATTTTATTGAATTTATTGGTCGGGGCGAGAGGATTCGAACCTCCGACCACATGCACCCCATGCATG
>JAVHQT010000097.1:0-7505 GCA_036171275.1 Gallionellaceae bacterium
AGCTCGCCACCTAAATTCACTTACAAAAGTTGCACTTCAGAGTTGAATCCGCCTGACTTTAATCATGTGCGGGAATTTTTTAACTCGGCTGATTATGTGCCACCTTATACAGTGTTTGATATTGGCGGAAATAATTATCGGTTAGTAGTGATAGTCAGATACAGGTTCAAGAAAGTTTATGTGCATAAAATGATGACACATCGCGAATACGACAACTGGAACAAGCTATATCGGAAAGGTAAAGGTTAAATGCGCGCTACACAAACTCAATTTGATATTCGAGCCATCCAATCTTCTTGGCAGGCTTTTGATGAGATGACTCATCTTCGCCCAATTAAAAATGAAAAAGAGTACGACCGAATGATCGTCCTCATGAACTCACTGCTAGATGCTGTCGGAGATGATGAAGATCACCCGTTAGATAGCTTGCTTAATTTAGTAGGTGATTTAGTGTCAAAGTACGAACAAGAACATCACGCCATCAAAGCTGCCGCGCCTAATGATGCTCTACGCTTCTTAATGGAGGCGCGCGAATTAAAGCAAGAAGACCTATCTGCTGTTGTACCGCAAAGCAATCTGTCAGCGATTTTGGCGGGGAAGCGCAAAATTAGCGCAAAGCTCGCCGGAAAATTAGGTAAGTTCTTCGGTATTAGCCCTGCGGTATTTGTGCCTAACTAACTTGAAAAAAATATCTATCGCTAATCTATTGCTTGGTTCTAGGCCAGTTGTGTTGTTTTAATCGTCATCATGATTTTCCAGAAACCTAATCAAGACATTTAGCCAAAAAATTATTGCAACGACACAGAGCTACTTCCGTTGATCCGACAAATGCCCGAGCCGCCATGGGCTGATGAGGCATCAGGATTGGGAGACGGCGATCTAGTGGCAACGGATATTTGGAATATGAAATGGATGCTGTCTATGCCAAAAGTATCGCAAACGGTGATCGCTAAAAACGGCATGCCTTTCATGATGACGGTTTCTGATCCGCGAGTTTTCGCGCTTTTTAAATATTGGCTATCGGAAAGCGATGAGCGAGATCCAAGAAAAAAAGGACGCGACAAAACGCAAGCGTTGATTGTGCGCGATTTAGTCAATAATTATTTGCCGCAATATTCATTCACGGAAAAGCAGTTGAAGTTATTTCCGAATCGCGTGGTTGCAGGTTCTGGATTTTGTGATGCTTAAGAGAAGGAAAACGAATCGTTTCGCGAGTTTCACGTTAAACCTAAAATCCTCAGTTAAAAAATTAAACAAAGAAACTCAATAAGTGAGCGTTTTTTGTGGGTTTAATTGAGTTTTCTAGGTTAAAGGAAAAATATGAGGCTACTGTGGTCATTTGATTTTTGAAAAAAACTCATTGCTGTCCAAAACAATCGACTCCTAAAAGGAATGCTGCGGGGTTAAAAGCGATGAAATCAGACTTCAAATGGATTTTTAATTTCCACCCCTGTTTCACGAAAGTCATCAACGTTGCGCGTGACAATAGTTAGATCGTGAATCAAAGCAATGGCTGCTATCTGTTTATCGATAGGGTGTTGAGGATGCGGCGACATTAACCTCCCCCACACTTGAGCGCACTCTTCATCGAAAGATAAAATCTTATCTGCGTAATCACCAACAATTACATCCAGCCACTTTTCAAGTTTCTCGGTTTGCTGAACGTCTCCACGATGGCGAATATTTTCTGAGCCACGTCGAATTTCCCCGATTGTTTGAGCGGAAAGATAAATATCAGTAGCATCTGTTTCGTCGAAGAATTTCCTCACGCCAGGATTAGCTTTCGCCCCCTTACGTGCCTCGCTGATAACATTGGTATCGACCAAGTACATAGAGAGTTCTATGCGTTACGAAAATTAAAATCGGCGTCTTCGCCAACGTTTGGCATGGACAATAAAACTTCGGCAACCGAGCGACGCTTTGGGCGTTGCAAGACTGATTTTAGAATCTCACGATGCTCTGCTTCAGCGCTTCTCCCATGCGATGCAGCAAGCTGTTTTAAAGCCAAAGCGACATCTTCTTCCACGTTACGAACAACAAGATTGGTAGCCACGATGCAACTCCTTTTGAAATCATTGATAGCAATGTACTTAAAAAGTGATTGCACTACAAGCTAAATTTACTGACGAATTGTAATGGCCAATCCACAACAGGAGATTTCGTCACAGCTCACTAACAAATGATCTTAAATTCAATCGCGACTGTCCGGCTCGTAAGTGGCGCCATTTGAACAGCCTGAGCTTTTGGCTCCAAGTCAGGCTTATCTATTCCGTAAGTCAATAACGAAAACCGGGTACTTATGAGATATGCCGCTTTCCCCGTAGCATTTTTAATTTACCCCGGTGTCACAAAAGCAGTCAAGTGCAATCGGCGGGCTGCAGTCAGCGGCGGGTCTTGGGACAATTTGGCTCAGTGCCGTTGTCCCAAATTGTAATAATTCAGCAGATTAAACCGCTGGCGGTTTAGTCTGCCCCGGCGGGCATGGGCATATTTTATCAGCAAAAATGCGTCTAAACCTTTAGACGAGTCTGCCCCGGCGGGCATGGGCATATTAGTTAAGACATTTGGGACAAATTTGGGACACAGAGAGCGGGAAAACAGAGGAAAAGTGGGGATATTCAGGGAAGGTTAGAAAAGAAAAAAGCCTTATAAGCTCAATGTTTATAAGGCTTTAATATGGTGGTGCGTAGTTTACACCGAAAAACTCGCTGTTATAGCCAATGAAGGTGTCTGCGGGTGATTGATAGCGCGTGATAGTTTGGGGTATCCGCTATCCCCCGTCGAGGGCAGGATTGTCGCCAGTCTCGATCTGCTTAACCAAGCGGTCGAAATCACTTTCGAATAAGCGATCCTGCACGATGCGATATTTTTCAAATTCACTCTCAGCGTGCGCCTTGGCGATTTCTGGAGACACCTTGCCAGCGTCTTGTAAGATATCCCGGTCCCAGAGTTTCAAGAACCCGCCCAAGCGTTCTTCCCAGTCCGCCATTGTCATGGGGATGCGGCGCATGGCCTGAAGCTCGGCCATATCAAGATACGCAGACACGATCCGCTGCATCTGTGCCAGTTCGAAATCCGACAGGTAGTTCTTGGCGATGGAAACGTCGTATTTGTGGATCTTGCCGTGAGGCGCACCCTCCCAACTAGTCAGACCCATGTTTTCCTTCTGGTGATCCGCCCGATCCACAATCACCCCGGCTGCCGTCTGCCCGTGAATGGCGTAATGCAGTTTGTTCTGCACGGCTGCAAAAAAGCGTTTGGTCGCCGTGGCGTAGATGTCGGTGATCTTCTGGTAGAACTTGCGCTCGGAGAGCCGGATTTCTCGGATTTTCTCCAACTGCCGCTCGAAGAAGTCTTCTGTCAGCACGCTGCCGCCGCCCTTCAGTCGATCCACATCCATGACCCAACCCTGAATCGTGTAATCCTTAACGATCTGGTTGGCCCATTTACGAAACTGCACCGCACGTTCGTTTTCAATCTTGAAGCCGACGGCAATGATGGTCTGCAGACTGTAGTGATCGACCTTGCGCTGAACTTCCCGGTTGCCCTCGGTTTGAACTGTTAAGTACTGCTTAATAGTTGCCTCGCGCTCCAACTCGTTGTCTGTATAGATGCGCTTCAAATGCTGGCTGACGGCTGGCACCGACACATCGTAGAGCGTGGCCATCATTTTCTGAGTGAGCCAGAGGTTCTCATCCTCGTAGCGCATTTCCACGCTGCTTTGCGCGTTGCCAGTTGCGGCCACAAAGGTCAGGTATTCAGCCGCTGAGGAACGGACGAGGGAGACTTCGTTTTTCTTGGAAATTTTCGGCTTCTTATTCAAGCTGCCATCTTTTTCTTGTGTGCGGACCGGCTTTTTATCGTCGCTCATGGCGTAACTCCTCCGGCGCATTTCGCCTTAATGAAATTAAACATCGGGCGAAAAACCTCAATGCAAGCCGAGTCGAGGCTGGGAACGAGACTATTAGACATGCCCACCCACGCCTTTAAACTTCTCAACAAAAGTGGCTATCTTTTGAAAAACACTCTGCTTTTTGGTCAGGTATTGCGGATTAAGCGGGCTCATCTTGGGCAGAATGGCATTGAGCTCAGTGCCATTGTCACTGGCGAATTCCCGTTTTAGTGAGGTGGTGATATAACGTCTGGCGGCCTCCGCATTCAGGCTCTCGCTGCTAATTAGCTCTTGTGCCTCGCGCTGTTGTTCTGCTTGCGCAAAGGTGAAGAAGGCGTCAATCACACTGGCCTTGTCGCCAATCTGGTCCAGGTCGGTTTGGTTAATAAAATCGACCAGCAAACTCTCTTTGGCGCGGTTGCCAAGACTCGCGCGAATCACCCGGCGTACGTCCTCCACCAGTGCCGCTTTATCTTTAACCTTTTTATTGTTTTCAAAAATCAGTTCCAGAATGTAGTCCAAGTTGATCTCTTGTGACTTCAGCAGATCGACCTCAAACACCACATCATCCCAATCAACGGTGGATTTATCTTTTTCATCGGATGATTTTTGCAGGCGCAACCAATCGCGAACGTCGTTATAGGTCGAGCGGTAATCCTGAATTTTCCGTTCAGCGGGCATCTGAATCGCTTGCAACGTTGCCAAGTCATCCTCGTTTAAATAATGCTGCGCCTTAAACGCCTCAACCGCCTGAGGGTCACTCGTATCAACGCCTTGCAAGGCTTTCAGGCTGGCGAACTCGTCGTAGTTTTGCAGCACGTTCTCAACGCGCAAATACTCGCCGAACAGTTTCGCAAAGGCCTTTTTGTCGGACTCTTTTTCAATGGCTGCAGGGTCGGGAAAGCGTTGCTGCAAATCCATCACCACTTCCACAAAGCCACGCCGCGCCTCACCTGTGACCACATCGGTAAAGCCTTCCATGTATTCCCGGTAGCTTTTTTCCAGAACCACATTTTTGGTGTTTGTATCGCCAAACAGGGTGATGGCATCAATCGTGGCCTGTTCCAAATCGCGGAAGGTGACGATATTGCCAAAGGTCTTGGTGGCATCATAAATTCGGTTGGTGCGCGAATAGGCCTGCATCAAACCGTGGTGGCGCAAGTTTTTATCGACAAACAAAGTATTCAGCGTGGGTGCATCAAAGCCGGTCAGAAACATGCCCACCACAATCAGCAAGTCGATCTCCCTGGCTTTCACTTGCTTGGCAAGATCGCGGTAATAGTTCTGGAAACCATTGCTATCCACGCTGAAGTTGGTTTTGAACAGCGCGTTATAGTCGGCAATGGCCGCGCTCAAAAACTCTTTTGCGCTGCTGTTCATGACGGACACATCAAAGCTTTCATCCGGAATATCGCCCACCGCATCCTGTTCTTCATTGGCCGCAAACGAGAAGATGGTGGCCACTTTCAGCGGCTTTTGGCTGTACTCGTTCCCACGCTCCCGCGTGGGAACGCTAACCTTGTTACTTGCTGCGGATTCCCACGCGGGAGCATAGGAACCAAAAGAATGATCACTCTGCAAATCCTTGAACGACTCGTAATACAGCTTCGCGGCATCCACGCTGCTCACCGCAAACATCGCGTTGAAGCCTTTGGAAGCCGCTTGCAGGCGATGGGTTTTTTGCCGGAAGTTATTCAGGATGTACTGGGTAATTTCCCGTATGCGGTCGGGGTGCAACAAGGCTTGCTTGTTTTCCGCCGCGCTGAGTTTTTTCTCGTCCCGCTCGCTTTCAATGGCCTTGAACTGCGGGCGCACATCGTTGTAGTCCACCTTGAACTTGAGCACCTTTTCATCACGGATCGCGTCGGTGATCACATATGAATGCAGCTCGCGGCCAAACACGCTGG
The DNA here is from genome assembly GCA_036171275.1 of Gallionellaceae bacterium. Taxonomy (GTDB): domain Bacteria; phylum Pseudomonadota; class Gammaproteobacteria; order Burkholderiales; family Gallionellaceae; genus PALSA-1006. The sequence continues at coordinate 5,800 of JAVHQT010000097.1, forward strand.
CGGTGGTCTCCGCGCCGAGGGCGTTTTGCGGGAAGATCGGTGTGCCGGTAAAGCCGAACTGATAAAACCGCTTGAATTTCTTCTTCAAGTTTTTCTGCGCTTCGCCAAACTGGCTGCGGTGGCATTCGTCAAAAATAAACACCACCTGCTTGCTGTAGATGGGCAAGTCGCCTTCGCTTTTCATCAGGTTGTTGAGCTTCTGGATGGTGGTGACGATGATTTTGTTGTCGTCTTTATCCAGATTGCGTTTCAGCCCTGCGGTGCTGTCCGAGCCATTCACACTATCGGGCGAAAAGCGTTGGTATTCCTTCATGGTTTGGTAATCGAGGTCTTTTCTGTCCACCACAAAAAACACCTTGTCGATAAACTCCAGCTCGGTCGCCAAACGCGCCGCTTTGAAACTGGTCAGGGTCTTGCCCGAGCCGGTGGTGTGCCAGATAAAGCCGCCACTTTCCGTATTGCTCCAGCTTTTGGCTTGATAGGCGCCGTTGATTTTCCACAAAATGCGCTCGGTGGCGGCAATCTGGTAAGGGCGCATCACCAGCAGCGTGTTGCTGACATCAAACACCGAATAATGCAGCAACACATTGAGCAAGGTGTTTTTCTGGAAGAAAGTAGCGGTAAAGTCCTTTAAGTCTTTAATCAGGCTGTTATCCGCCTTCGCCCAATTCATGGTGAAATCAAAACTGTTTTTGTTGCGCTGGGTGGTGTTGGCAAAATAACGGCTATCCGTCCCGTTGGAAATCACAAACAACTGCAAATACTTGAATAGGGAATGCCCGCTGTTAAAGCTCTCTTTGCTGTAGCGGTGCACCTGATTAAACGCTTCACGAATCGCCACGCCGCGCTTTTTCAACTCCACCTGCACCAGCGGCAGCCCATTCACCAAAATCGTCACATCGTAGCGGTTGGCGTGGCTGCCCGTTTGCTCAAACTGCTTGATGACCTGCACCTTGTTGCGGGCAATGTTCTTTTTGTCCAGCAGGTAGATGTTCTTGATGCGGCCATCGTCAAACACGAAATCATGAACATAGTCATCGTGAATCTTGCGGGTTTTATCGGCGATGCTATCGCTGGGCTTGTCCAGCCAAGTCTCCACAAAGCGCAGCCACTCGCCTTCAAGAAACCGCACGTTATTCAGCGACTGCAATTGCTCGCGCACATTCGCCAGCAACTTCTCGGGCGTGCTTAAATCGGGCGCATAGCCATAGCCCTGATTCTGCAAATCCTGAATAAACTCCCGCTCCAAATCGTATTCACTTTGGTAGCTTTCGTTGACCTGCCATTCCTTGGCGTACTTATCCAGAACGATAAAATTGTTCGATTCGGCGATGGTTTTGTAGTCGCTCATTCTTCCCTGTCCTTTTTTGCTCGTTCCCACGTTCCCGCGTTACTCGTTCCCACGCTCCCGCGTGGGAATGCATACCCAGCTCGTACTCGGTACTCGTTCCCACGCTCCCGCGTGGGAATGCATACTCGGCTACCACTCGGTATAAACCTCCAACAACCCAGACGACCCAGCATAATCTCTAGCACTGGAATATCGCCAATGCACCGCCTCATCTACATAGCCCCGCTTAACTGGGTTTTGGTGAATATATTCAATCTTTTGCCGCATCATATCCGCGCCTTGAATCAACTCAGGATGCACGCCTTCCTGCCAAAATTGATAGGCACGATCATCTTTGTGGGCTTTTTTGTAAAAA
>JAVHQT010000098.1:0-7225 GCA_036171275.1 Gallionellaceae bacterium
TTTTGTGCGGTAAGTTGAAATTCAATTACCCACTGTATTTCACATAGAGCCAAATGGTAAACCTCACAAGCTTATGACTCGATGCAAAAAATGTCGCTTGCAGATCGTCGTGATACCATTTCTCCATTCTTTCCAAACTTTATCATCATGACCATTTACCTCCTCAACGCACCGATACTCACCAGCTATGGGTACTGGAACTTTACTGGACCACTGCCTGTTGTTTACGCAAAATCAAAAATAAAAGATGGTTTTACCTCCGCGATAGGTCACCAAGCCAGTGCGGATTTTTTAGCTCAATTGCTCGGCGTTCCCGTGCCGATGAACCGCGTCGCCATCACCATGCAAGCAGGCGATAAGGCATTAATTTTGCGCATCAAAACACGCCTGCCGGAGGGCAAACTCTTAACGAATGAAGAAATTAAAACCATGCCCTATGAGCTCGGCTGGTTAGTGTGCGAAGAAAATCTTCATCCTGAATGGGAGCCCGGAATTAGCGTTACCCAAGTTAAGCCTTTGCCGGATTACAAGCTTTTTCTGGAATTTGAAACGGGCGAACAACGAATTTTTGACGTAACCCCGTATTTAGAAAAAGGCGTGTTCGCACAATTAAAAGATTTAGAACGATTCAATCTTGCTATTGCTTGCTACGGAACAGTCGAATGGCCGGGCGACATTGATATTTCTCCTGAAACGCTCTACCGCCGCTCTATTCCTGTTTAGTCAAATTATTGCATAGAGTATTTTCAAACTAAGCGCGATTACACTTTGCGCATTACAAATCTGGAACTGTTCTAATTTAGCCTTGCCCAGCTTACCGCTGGGCTTTTTTTCGCTCTTTGAATGATGAGCTTAATCCCCTTCAGGAAGTCGGGGTGGTGAAACCTCTGTGCCGATTGAGTTGTGGAGTTAGCTTAAAAGTCTTAATCCCCTTCAGGAAGTCGGGGTGGTGAAACTCGTGGAGGCGCATCTCCTCCGCGAAATGCACGTCTTAATCCCCTTCAGGAAGTCGGGGTGGTGAAACAGTTAGCTTTTAAGCCCACGCCAGACAAGGCTTGCAGCGCGTTTATCTGCGTTGAGCTCACTTGACGAGGTATCTCAAAGCTAATTTGAAGCAAAAACATCATTAAATCCTTTTAAATCAATAAGCTGCGCTAATTGTTAAAGAAGTTGTCAATTTGGGCTGCATCCAGCGGTGCGCATTTTCCGTTAAAGAATGCCGTAGGTAAAGTCTTTTGTGAGTTCGCCGCTGCCCAATATCACGATGGCTTCGCGGTCAATTTTCGGTAACACGTAAATCGCTAAACGGTCTGCGCTGGCATCCAAACATCGGTAGGCTTTGATTTCCATTTTCTTGCGCTCTTGGTCGGTGAGCCAGGCTTCAAAGACGCTTTCTTGCGCCCGTTCGCCAAACGATTCCAACACACGCACCAGTGCGCGGCGGCGTTTGTCACAGGCTAAATCGTAGGCGATGACGGTAAAATAGCTGAGGTCGCTCATCCGATAATCCAATAATCGGCTTCTTGGCGGGTGGCGACTTGTTGTCCATACACGCCATAACGTTCCGATTTTTTTACGGCTAAAGGATAGGCGCGCAATTTATCTTCTGCTAAATCCAGCAATAACGCAGCTTCGCTAAGTATATGATTTAATTCAGTTTTTGTTAACCACCCTTCAAAGATGCTTTCTTGCACCCGTTGCGTTTGTTTCGCCAGGCATTTCACCAGTTGCCGACGGCGTTTGTCGTCAGCAATATCATAGGCGATGACCCAAAGTCGCATGATGTTTACCTCAAAACAAATGGCTGGTAGGCGGGCGCAATACCTTCCAACACTTGAATGTAATGCGCTATTTGAATGCGCATCATGCGGCGAAAGTCGCCCGGCTCTTGCGTGACTGGATGGGTGATGCGACTGTTGAGTTTGGCTTCGAGCCGTTCAACTAAGGTTTTACGCAGAGCGTTGCTGATGCGACAGGCACGATTTTCACCTTCTCCTTGCATTTGAAAATCGCTTTTGTCTAAAGGGCGATCTAGCGCGAGTTTGATGACAACGGCATCGACCACCAATGCACGAAATTCTTCAACCAAATCAGAAACGAGCGCAGGATGCCCATTACGCATGGCGTGCAAATGTCCAAGGTGGGCTTCTAAACCGCGTGCGGCAATTAAGGTCAGTAAATTATGGTAAAGAATGGCGTAGCCGTATGAAAGCATTGCGTTAATTGGGTCTTGCGGTGGCTGGCGATTGCGTCCGCTAAAGCTGTCTTTCCACGATTCCGGCATGAGTTCGCGCCATGCGCCAAAATAGGCTCTGGCGGCTGCGCCTTCTATTCCCCTTAAAATATCAAGGTTGGCGGCGGTGAGTGCTTTGGCTTGTCCGGTGCGCATGGCGGCATCCACTGGGCTTTCACCACCCGGGCGGAAACGATAATAACGACGCAACAATAAGCGCGAGTTGGCGATTTTTGCGGACACAAAAGCGCGTGCCATGCCGAGGTTAAAATCTTCATCGCGTGTGCGTTCGTGTTGCAGTGAACGTAAATTGATGCGGGTGTCTAGCGGTGAAATAAAATGTCCGGGCGGGCTGCCGTTCATCCCTTGAATAAAAAAACCTGAACCCCGCGCAAGCAAGGCACGCAGTGCACCAAAGCTGATTGCACCTTCGTCGGCAACGATGAGTTGATCGAGCTTTTCTAAGGGAATTGAGAGCAGTTCTGCGTCACTTTTTTTCACTGATATTCTGCCACCGTCCAAATGGACGTAAGCGCCGGGTTCGCCTAAATAGAGTGTTCGTAATAGCGGTGGGCTGGCTTCGTCAAAGCTGACTTCCGGTGCATGAGTCAGTTCTGCTGGCGGTTTGGGGATGGATAGTTCTGTGAGCGTGGTGACAAGGCGTTGCTTTTTTTCAGCGGCGGGGTTGGCGTGATTTTTTAGCGTTGGTTTGGCTGATTTTGGCTTAGATTTTTTTGGCTGATATTCCAGCGGGAGCAGCCAAGGCGAAGCGTCGGGGTCTTCTGCCCACAAGGCATCGCCTTCAAAGCGAACGCCTAAAAATGTAAATCCTTGCTCAAAAGTGGTGATGCGGGTTTTGTCAAAATTGATAGCGAGCCCAGCGCCACCTAGCCATAAACTGGCTTCTTCCAGTGCGATTTCTGCGCTGGCGTTATCTTGAGAAAGTACAATAAAATCATCAGCATAGCGTATGAGTCGCCGCTGTTCGTCTCCTGCCAGCACTTCGTCAAAGGCATCCAGATATAAATTAGAAAGCAGTGGTGAAATCGGTGAGCCTTGCGGCACGCCCATCTTTGGCCGCTCGAAGCCTTCTTTGGTTTTAATCGGCACGTTGAGCCACGCGGTGAGTAGGGGTAAAAGGCTCTCATCCGGGAGCACTTCACGTAATTTTGCCAGTAGTTCTTCGTGCGGAATGTTGTCAAAAAATGCGGTGATGTCGGCATCTACCACGTGTTCAAATCCTTGATTACGGGCGGTGACAATAGCTTTAATTGCATCTTGCACCGAGCGACCCGGGCGGTAGGCGAAACTCTCCTCTTCAAAAAGCGGATCAAGAATCGGCACTAAAATTTGTGCTACGGCCGTTTGCAAAATTCGGTCGCGCACCGTGGGTACGGCAAGCAGCCTCGGCGATTTGCCGGGACGAGGGAGTTCAATGCGTAACAGCGGGTCAGGTTTGTAGGTATCGTCAGCGATTTGTTTGCGCAGCTTGCTCAGGCGTTCTAGCAAGCTGTCACTAAATCGTTCTAGTGTCACACCATCTGTGCCCGGCGCACCACCATTGGTGCGTACTCTGGACCATGCAAATGCGAGCATGTCGTCGGTGGTGGCAAGGTGGCGGAATAGTGGTCGTTGCGGATAGCGAAATTCCTGAGTCATTCAAAGGAGCGTTTATTGATCAAACAGCCAGTTTGGCTGCGGGGCAAGCAACGCATTAAAAGTCTAAAGCGTCAGGTCATTTCCTGCAGTCGGAGTGACCTGATGTTTGCTAGGTTTAGGATAGATCGAAATGTGGTGCAGTAAAAATCTGCTGCAACCGCTTTTGGATGTAAGGCAAGTCGCGACGTTGAATGACTTCAATTCCAAATTGTTGCGCACGCTCCATGATTAGAGGCGAAATCGCTTCGGTAGTCACAAAAACGCCTCGTCCTCGCATTCCTGCCAATTGCTGGCAAAGTTGAGCGAGTTTGTACATTGCTTTGGTGGCTTCTGTAGCTGTGCCAGCTTTACCCGTTTTGCATTCAAAAACAAATGCGGTGTTGTCGCGCAAGCACATTACATCCAGCTCATTGACAATTTTTGTGCCATTTTGTGAAAAGTAAATTTTAAAACTGGCCGCAATGTCCTGAACGTAAGCGTCTGTTTTAGCATATCGGATAATTTCATCATAAACATAATGCTCTAGCCACTGCCCGCCTTGAGCAGCATCCGTAACGGATGGCAACTTTCCAAGCTGAATGAGCTTTGATAGTTTTGCTTGGAAGCTTTGTCGCGCTTGGTTTGAAATGGAAGGAGGGCGAATAACGCCATTTTTTACCGTCATTCCAATTGAAATCAAATACGACTTGAGATTGATGCGATCAGAAATCGGACAAATTGTGCGAAGCGGTTTTAGCCAATTGATGCAGTCATGCCGAATGTCCACGTAATACAACTCGTCGGCTTCACGATTCAGCGCTTCCCATGCGGCTATCGTCATGATTTTTGTGCCACCAGTGATATTGGCAACAATGCCTTGCGGATGAACTGCAACGATGTCAGCAAAGTCTCGCTGGCAAGCCGCCAAGTCATAGCTATCATCTAATAGCTTGATTTCATTCAGTATATTGTATTCACGTAGCGCATTGCTTAGCCAAACAACTTCATTCTGGCGCTCTTTTCCGGCGACTAACAACACTTTTCGCACTGCCATTGACGGATCAATGAGTGTGGTCAGCGATGGAACGGGTTGATTTGAGACAAGACAAAGGTGAAGTTTGGCGGGCATAATGATTAAGCGTGCTGTTTGGACTCAACGTTAAAGCTTCGAATGCGTTTAGCATCATTTGTCTCAACGTATTGAAATTCGACTTTAGGATGTTCAAGGGTGACCATCGCTGCTGCAATGCTAACGACCTTTGTGCCACTGGTGATGTCAATCATGATTTCATCCTCGGATGAGGCATGTTCTTTGATGATTTGGCGGTAAATGTTTAGCAACTCATCTAAAGAATCAAAATTAGCCTCTTGCAGATCGAACGAGTCGTCAGTCAGTTTTGGAAAATAATGCTCAATCATTTTTCTGCACTCAGCGAAATTTTTAGCAGTTCCATTTTCGCCGGAAGATCCGACCAAAATAATTCGCTCCAGACGAGCTTCGTGTGCCTTGACAGCACGAAGTATTTGCTCCCATGAAAAGAAATTTCTTTCTTGTAAAGTTGACATTGTTGCCAGTACATCATTTAGTTTATCGGGCAAAGAAAGGTGTGTTCCATTTGTTTGGCTCAATTCTTTAGCAGACCAAACCCAATTGGCTCGAGAAATCGCCAATACGAGAATTTTGTTAGGATTGACTTGGTTCGGCGGGGTAATTTTCCGTATTTCGATGGGCAAAAAGGTCGAGCGGCGCGAGTATAGAACAGCGGCGAGTGCTATTGAAAATAACAAGAAAACTAATTCAAATAAAAAAAACCGCATCGTGCAATCGTTACAAGTTGTATCTTTAATCCAATAGTCAATAATTAAGGCCTTTATTGGATCTGCGCATAAATTTGTTGTCAAAAACAGAAAGGCAGAAAGTGCTAAATTAATTAGCAAATCTTTATTAAAAATATTAAAAAGATTAAACATTTTTCTTAACTTGTTTTTAGCTCCAAACATCATCGTCCCGCCTTGATGGCTTTGATATGACCGTTCGCGCTATAGTCCAGCAATAATTGATCATCGGTAATTAGCGTCGATCCAAGGTGACGAGCAGTAGCTGCTATTAAACGATCCGCCGGATCACCATGGATTTGCCCAGGAAGTCGGGTGCTGGTAACTGCAATTTCGGGCGAGATAGGTTCAACACGAATTCCTGATACGTTGGTAGCAAGCTGTACCCATTCGCCGATATCCCGATCCAGTATCAATCGTCCTTTACTCACCAACATTGCCACTTCCCACGGAGAAATGGCAGAAATCAACACTGCTTGTTCCGTAAGTGAATTTTCGATTGCGATTTGCGCTTTTGAACTCAGTCTGGAATCGCCATTCAGCAGCCATACCCAAACGTGAGTGTCGAGTAAAACCAAGCTCATTTTGCCGCATCCCATTCCACATCAATCGGCGAAATCAGGTCGCCTGCTTTAACTACGCTCCCGCGTAATGCGCCAAACAAGGGGGTTGCAGGCTCAATTGGCATCACTTTCGCAATGGGTTTGCCGCGCTTGGTAATGATAAGCGGCTCTCTGCGCTCAGCTATTTCATTTAACAGTTGCAGACATTTGGCTTTGAAGTCGCCTGCGCCGATACTAGCTGCCATTATTTTCCCCTAGTGGTCAGATGATATGGTCATATCGTAACATGGGCAAATTTTTCAATCAATTTAGATTGCTTCGCACTCTTAGAGCGCTGTCAGTTTGTGCTTTATGAACACCGAAAATTTGCCTGCGCAATTCAGTCAAGTGTGCGTACAGAGACTCTTCATTTTGCATTGATCTAATTTCTCTATCGTCCCTAGGGCGCACGCCATGTGCCAGACTGTTACGCAGATATTCAAGACGTTGCAACGCGGGCTGATTTGCTTTCGCTACTTTTAACGCCTCTTTGCGTGCCTCAAAATCACTGATATTTCCTCCCGCTTGCAAGGTGGCGCGAGTCACCGCTGCCTCAAAAAGATAGGTGACGGCACGCAGGTAATCGCCACGTTGCAAATACTCGTCTGCCAATGCCAACTCCCATTCATCGCGTGTTTGTTGCCTAAACCACCTTATCCGCTCACTCAACGCCTGTTGGAATAACACACCAAGTGTGCCAGTGTGCTCGACTAATCGTTCAGCAATTAGTTTACGCTGTTCGTCTCGCGAACTGACTTCTTTGAAAATTGAGGTAAGTTCAGTCTGTATTTTTTGTTGTTCAAGCTGCTGGTTAAATTGATACGGCTGTCAGATTTTTTTGCCCCATGGGCGGGTTTATGTTTCGCGCATTCAAGTTCGAAGTGCAACCGCCGCTGGTTGCTTGGTGTAACGCATT
>JAVHQT010000099.1:0-7196 GCA_036171275.1 Gallionellaceae bacterium
CAACGTTGCAGAGGAGCGTCGACATGAGCGCTGACCAAGGACAGGTGGCCGGCTGGCTGCAGGGGCGACTGCCCGAGGCGTGGTTCATAGTAAATCGGTTGAATCAATTTGCAAAAGTCGAGCATAGCTACGGATAAATCCGCGTACAAAAGCGCGTTCTGGCAAATGTGAAAAGTCGTCGGCCTCTAAGGCTTCAACTTGTTTTTGAGAAAATTTAATGCCATCAGCGACATCGGCAATCGACAAGCCTTTGCTGACGCGCGCTTCGCGTAAGCGGTTGCCAATACTTAAAGGAGCAACAGTTTCGGCTAGGGGTTGGAATCGGGTTTCACCGGCGACAGGGGCTTCGGACGTGCTCATTATTCACCTCGTTGTAATAACTGTGTTTCGCGTGCATCGGGAAAGCGTTTGCGCAATTGCAGCGTGTAACTCTCCTCTGCGTTTTGGTCACCCATTTTGCGTTCAATGCGAATAGAAAGCCATAATTGTTCGGCATTAAAAGCAACTTTTTGTTTGGAAAAACGCAAGATATAGGATTTTGCGCTAGGGTAATCTTCTTTGGCGAAGCTGATTTGTGCCAAACCAAATAAGGCTTCAGCAAGTTGCGGTTGACGCGCTAGCGCACGCAATAAATAATCTTCGGCTGCCTCTAACTGTTTGATTTTAAAGGAACATAAACCTGCATTTACCAAGGCAGTTTCAGGGGTGGCATACAGTGGATTTTTGACCGCTTCCAAAAACTGAACAATGGCTTCCGTTTCCCGATTACGCTGACACAAAAACCAGCCGTAATTATTATGCGTGCCCGAATCAGTCGCGTCTAAATGTAAACTTTGAATAAAATCTTCCGACGCTTGCTGGTCTTCGCGCAACGCCATTCGAATCAAACCGCGCACATTGTAAGCCGGCGCGTAGTTGGATTTTGCGCGCAAAGCGACATCCACTTCTTGCAAGGCAATGCCGTATTGAGCGCGTTCATAATAGGCAGCAGCCAATTCTGTATGCGCTTTTGCCAGTGCTTGAGCATGGCTAGTTGCATCCACTGGCGTTCCAGCCGATCCGCCCCCTTGCCCAGCGCACCCAGATAACATCATGATTATTAAGACTATTTTTTTCATGCTTTAATCTCGATTAAACGCTGTTGCGTGCGCTTGGTTTTGTCTTGCACGCGTCCGGCGAGCTGGCCACAGGCGGCGGCAATATCATCACCGCGTACTTTGCGCACCGTGGTGACAATGTCGGCCTGCATTAAAATGTCGCGAAAACGCTGCACTGCATCGCTATTTGAGCGTTGATACGGCGCTAGCGCAAACGGATTAAACGGAATTAGGTTGAATTTGCAGGGCACATCGCGCACCAATTGCACCAGTTCCCGCGCGTGTTGCGCACTGTCGTTGATGCCCGCCAACATGACATATTCGAACGTGACAAAATCGCGCGGCGCTTTATCCAGATAACGCAGACAGGCGGCGAGTAATTCTGTCAGCGGATACTTTTGGTTGATGGGAACCAGTTGGTTGCGCAACGCATCGTTAGGCGCGTGCAGCGAAACCGCCAAGGCCACCGGACATTCGTCGCGCAATCTGTCCATCGCGGGCACGATGCCAGAGGTGGAAACGGTGACGCGGCGCCGTGATAAACCATAAGCGTGGTCGTCCAACATTAGTCGTAACGCATTGATTACATTGTCAAAATTTAACAACGGCTCGCCCATGCCCATCAACACCACGTTGGTGATTGACCAAAGACCTTCGGCGTTTTTACCCAGTTGCTGGTTTGCCCACCAGACTTGTCCGATGATTTCGGCGGTGGATAAATTTCGGTTAAAGCCTTGTTTGCCAGTGGCGCAAAACGCGCAATCTAGCGCGCAGCCCGCTTGGGTGGAAATGCACAAGGTGCCGCGAGTTTCTTCAGGTATAAACACGGTTTCCACTGCGTTTCCTGTGCCAACATTCAGCAGCCATTTGCGTGTGCCATCGGGTGCAGTTTCTTCACGCACCACTTTAGGTACTTCAATACAGGCGATACGCTGCAATTTTTCGCGCAAGGACTGGGCTAAATCAGTCATCGCAGCAAAGTCGGACTCCCCGATTTTGTAAATCCAACGCAACACTTGCTTGGCGCGAAACGGTTTTTCACCTTGTTCCGCAAACCAAGTCGTGAGTTGTTGCGCATCAAAATCGAGGAGGTTTTGTTTCAAAGCACTTCTACCTATTATTTCTGCGGGCGCATCGCTGTGTTGCTCGGTACGCGCTTCCTCACCGATCTCGGTGATAGACTTCGTCGCTGCGTGCCGTGCGCCTTGCGCTTCATCCCGCATCAGCGAATTTTTAGGGGTGCTTTTCATTGGCAACGCTTAACGTGAGTAAACGTTTAAGGCAGGGAAAAAATAAGCAATTTCCACCGCAGCGGTTTCAGCGGCATCAGAGCCATGTACCGCATTGGCGTCAATACTGTCGGCGAAATCCGCACGAATCGTACCTTTGTCTGCTTTTTTCGGATCAGTCGCGCCCATCAAATCACGGTTTTTCAGAATTGCGCCTTCACCTTCTAAAGCTTGAATCATCACCGGACCGGAGATCATGAAATTAACCAAGTCGTTAAAGAACGGACGCGCTGCGTGTACAGCGTAAAAACCTTCCGCCTCTTTGCGTGAGAGTTGTGTCATGCGTGCTGCGATGACTTTCAGACCCGCATTTTCAAAACGAGAATAAATTTGACCGATCACGTTTTTTGCAACTGCATCCGGTTTGATGATGGAAAGGGTACGTTCAATTGCCATGTTTTAAATCTCCAAAGGATAATAAGTAAATCAGAAAATTCTGGGGGCGCGATTCTAACACTTGTTCGCGCCAGTCCAAAATCCGGCGCAAATCTGGCGCGTATTTTGTGACAGCGTGCAAAACAAACGATTCTCATGCACCGGAAAAAATTGAATAAACGCCAAAAAAGGTCGCTATTCAAGACATTGTCTGTGTTGAAATTCTGGATAATGACCACGTATTCCTCGCCCGCTAGTAAGACTTTTTCCTACACCTGCAACGCAAAAACTTCCTACGTAATAAATAGCCATCTTCCGATTTTTCTGACGGGCACTTCCGCGCACAATTCAACCGTCGAACAAGACATCACATTATGCAAAAGGAGATGACCATGAACACTCAACAACTGCACGAAGAAATCAAAGAAGCCAATCTTTCTTATATGATGCTGGCCAAGCAAATGATTAACGATGACAAGGTGAGCGCGATTTTTCGCTTGGGAATCAGTTCAGAAATGGCTGATTTATTAGCTTCTTTGTCTCCGGCTCAATTACTTAAAATGGCCGCCTCGAATATGCTGCTCTGTGCCTTCCGTTTTGATGAGCGCTTGTTAATGAACATGGTGACTGATTACAATAAAGACCGGATGATGTCACAAGCGCATACTGCAATTTTGATGGCGGGCCGTCCAGTTGAAATGCTGGCTGCATAATTCTCTTTATAATCAAATAGTTGGATATATATCATGGCCGTTAAAAGTGTGGTGAATGAAGCACGTGAAATTCAAATTGCCGTGGATTTGGTCAATTTGGGTGCGCGTTTGCAAGTATTACAAGAAGAAACCAGCTTAAGCCGTGAACGTTTGTTAAAACTGTATAAAGAAGTGAAAGGCGAATCGCCGTCTAAAGGCATGTTGCCGTATTCCACCGATTGGTTTATGAGCTGGCTGCCGAATATTCATTCCTCGTTGTTTATGGATGTTTATCAATATCTGATTAAAAATGCCGAAGTAACGGGCGTGGAAGCGCTGATTAAAGCGTACCGCTTGTATCTAGAACAAATTCAAGTTTCGCAAGGCGAACCCGAATTAAGCATTACCCGAGCTTGGTTTTTGATTCGATTTTTTGACGCAAAAATGCTAGAACTGACTGAGTGTAAAGAGTGTGGCGGGCATTTTGTGACGCATACCGATGAATTAACGAAAGAATATGTGTGTGGAATTTGCCGTCCGCCTTCCCGTGCAGGGAAAACTAAAAAAGCCGCGTTGCTTGAGTCAGAAATTTAAAAAATGCTGATTTGTTCCGTCCGTGGTAAGCCCTTCGACAAGCTCAGGGCGAACGCTTGAATTAATCAGCGCGTTCTTAGCAAAAACCTTCTTTTCCCATTTCCCTAGTCATGAAGCTTCTGCGCTTCGTTGTGCCAATGATCTGCATCCTCATGCGTATATTTATCTGTCGTGCGCGCGTCACTATGGCGAGCCGTTAGCTGAACAATACTGCGAGGAATCCCACTTCGAATTTGAAAGGTGATGCTGGTATGTCGCCCCCAATGCGCCGAGGCTTGCCTAATTTTCCCAGCACGCGTTTGATATTCAGCTTTTTCAACCAAGGCCGAAGCGGGAAGTTCTGCTGCTTTTTGTTCCAGCAATTTGGCCGCAGCCTCAAATAATCCGTCAAGAATCGTATTTAAATGACGATCCGTAATTCGGCTGCCATCTTTAAGTGAGCGGAGCAGTGGCGTGTCATCGTCATCAAGGGGGAGGGGAGTCGGCAAGCCCAAATGCGTTCGATATCGAATCAGCGCTTCTTTCATGCCATCAACCACTGGAATTTGCGCCGCTTTACTGCCTTTTCCAACCACGTGCCACCACCATTTTTTGCCCTCAGGCTTAAAGTCGCTCATTTTTCCATTCGCCAATTCGCTGGCGCGTGGTGCCAAAAACAAAATTAGTGCCGCAATAAATTTTGCACGCTCATAACGATCAAGATCGGTAGCAGATTCTTTAGGCAGCATTTCAATTGCGTCTTGAAAAGCTGCCCACATTTCATCATCGAGGTAGCGCGAAACTTTCGCTTTCCCTTGGATTGGGTGTTCAGCCCGAATGGCTTTGCGCGTTGTTTTAATCTGCCGCATCGGATTTTTGATTAAGTAGCCAGAATCAACCAACCAGCCAAAAAATGAGCTTAAGGAAGCCATGGCAACCAGCCGGCTTGAAGCTGCCAAACCGGCAAATAATTTAGGTTTGCCGCCGGCTTTAGCTGCAGAAATCAATCGCGCCGTAAAAGGTCGCCATTCAACAGAATTTCGTGGGAATTTTCGCTGGCTAGCCCATTGCTGGATCGGTTGCGGATCCGCCAGAAACGCAACAAATTCCTTCATGTCGATGCTGGATAAACTAGAGAGTGGCTTGGCTTGAACAAAGATAGACCAAAGAATCAGGCGTTCAATCTCTTTGGTATAGTTTCGCTGAGTTGTTGGCGTTGCTTGGTATTCACGCAAAAATGCTTTTGCCGCCGACAAATCATCGTTCGCAATGCTTTCGCTGGGGTTGACTGGCGCACGGTTCATTCCGTGACTTCCATCCAGTTCAGCGTTATCAATCGTCAAAAAATCCAGTGAAGCAAATAGTAGCGTGGTCATCGTAGTGGAATCGTTATAATACAAGCTCTGATTATATCAATAATCAGAGCTAATTGACTGGCATTCTTATCAAGAATGCGCTGATTTTATTAAAACATATCCGCCTGACGCTTTTGTGCCGCCGCCCTTTCATTGGACGATTGCTGTGAAAACGCCTGTTTGAGTTTTTTCGTCATATAGCTGACAGTCATTTCAAACGACATGTGCGGTGAATCAATTTCAATTACCGAATCCTCCTGTTGCAAATGCGCCGAAGCATTGCCAACAAACGGCACGACTTTATCTATCAATTTATATTTGCCCGACAGCGCACTTAAAGTGGGTTTAAAACTATCTTTCGGCAAGGTCATCAACACCGCGACCAACTTATCTGCTGCGTCAAAAATAAACGTAATTTCTGATAAGCCTTCCACTCCCAACCCGCTGCCGTTTCCTTGCAACATCTTTCCGCCGGAATATTTGTTAATCCCCGCATCAGACAGCGAAGTTTTGCTGCCGACTTGTTGCTTCACTTGTGCGTAAGTTGCCACGCCAAGTTCTAAACCGAGTGGTGAAGCGTTGGTGGCAAATGCCGCAGGAGAAAAACCGAATAACATCAAAATAACGAAAACGAATTTCATAAAAGCCCCTTAGAAAAAGAAATACAAGCCTGACTCAACGTATAAAAACTATTCAACTTCATGATGCACCCGCTTCGTTAGCAAATTTTAGCATCTCGATTGTAATATTAATGAGGTCTGCACTATCTGTTTCACCCATTTTTCGATACAACGCCTCAAGTTTGCTATACAACTCAATTGCCACAGTCATTTGCTTTCGAGCAATTGCCACCTCCGCCAAGTATTGATAAGCACTGGCTACCAGAGTTTTATCGTCCAACAGTAGAGCGGCATTTAATCCGGCAGTCAGTTCGGTTTCAGCCGGCACTAACTTGCCTTGCTTCTGAAAGCTCTTGCCAAGGTTAATTTGAAGTATTGCTGCTTGGTGGCTATCGCCATTTTTTTTAGCCATTTTGATGGCTTTCCTAAACAGGACAACCGCTTGCTTATACTGTTTGCGGTCACTATAAATCTGCGCAATATTGTTCATCGTAGTTAATTTTTTTGCCTCATCCGGTTCGAGCGCTAAAGATTCTTGATAAAATGCCAACGCACGCTCAACCTCGCCGCGCTTTTGTGCCACCCTCGCCAAACTGACTAAACTCCCCGCCTCGCTGCTTTTATCGCCGAGTTCTTTATGGGCTTTTCGGGCACGCTGAAAATAAAGTTCTGCACGCTCAAGATTTTCAAGCTTCCTGTAGAACAATCCCAGCCAATTGTAGATAGTCGCCAACTCTTGTGTAGTTTGCGCCAACGCTTCCGCTTGCAAGAAAGGCTTTAAAGCCTCCTGTGTTTGTTCCAATCGGTCGTAAGCGATTCCTAAACATTCTTGCGCAAGGGTTTGTTCGGTGCGACTCAGGTCAGTGCGTTGCAGCAATACTTTTGCTTCAGTTTCGGCACTAGCATAATTTTTCGCACCGAGAAGGTTGAAGCAAGGGGCGGTTGCATCGGCATAAGCCACTGGTGCAGCGAAGAGTGACAACAGGCTGAGTAAGCCAAGTAAACGTAACTTTTTGAACAATAAGCGAAACATATAAATCTCCTGAAACAATATGAGTTGTCTAAAAACCTTTAGTTCGTCATTCCGGCGAATGCCGGAATCCAGTCAAAACAAAAATGCTTTTGCAATTAACCCACTGGATACCGACGCTGCGTGTGTTGTCGGGGCTTTAGCCCCCTACAACCACGGCGTACC
>JAVHQT010000100.1:0-7149 GCA_036171275.1 Gallionellaceae bacterium
AGCTATTCATCTACCGATTATCTCATTACCCACTACAAATCACATAGAGCCAAATCTTTTTATTGCGTTCGCTTATGTTATCCAGGACTTAGTGCGGTGTTGATTTTATTAGCGTCTTCCTTAGTATGAGAAACTGATGATATTTTTATCATTTGCGCTAGCTTTTTCTAAAAATATAGATAGAATACCGCGTCCTTGCATTAGCACTCAATGCAAATGCGGGCTTCATTAAATTTTTCTCTTTTTGACTTTATTAAGGATTTACCATGAAATATTCAGTTCTAGTTGCAGCATTGTTGGCCTTGTCTTTATCTGCTTGTGGTGAAAAAGCTGCACCTGCAGCTGCTGTTGAAGCTGCTTCTGCTCCTGCAGCCACCGTTGTTGAAGCTGTATCTGTACCAGCTGTTGTTGATGCTTCTGCTCCAGCCTCGGCAGTAGTTGAAGCTGCTTCAGCACCTGCAGCGCACTAAGCTTAAATCAGGTCTTAAAAAGCCGACGAAAGTCGGCTTTTTTTTTTGCCTTTCATTTTAAAAAATCGGTTCGGGCACTTTGAATGAAGGTCTATATCGGCTATAATTGTTATTATTCCAAGAGCGGGAGAACTGTGTTCATCCCGCTTCTTTATGTCCAGCTCTAGGAGGTCTCCTGTGTCTAAAACAAGCCCTGCCATATTAGTATTAGCCGATGGCACTGTTTTTCGTGGCTCAGCCATTGGTGCTTCGGGTCAGCGTGTTGGTGAGGTGGTTTTTAACACGGCGATGACAGGCTATCAAGAAATTCTGACTGACCCATCGTATTGCAGCCAAATTGTGACGCTGACTTATCCTCATATCGGCAACGTCGGCTGCAATCCTGAAGATGTGGAATCGGGTCAAGTTTTTGCCAGTGGCTTGGTGATTCGTGATTTGTCACAATCCGTGAGTAATTTTCGCAGTACCCAGACACTTTCTGAATATCTTCAATTAAATCAAGTAGTTGCAATATCCGG
This sequence comes from Gallionellaceae bacterium, assembly GCA_036171275.1. GTDB lineage: Bacteria > Pseudomonadota > Gammaproteobacteria > Burkholderiales > Gallionellaceae > PALSA-1006. The sequence goes on from JAVHQT010000100.1 coordinate 989, forward strand.
CATTGACACTCGCAAATTGACGCGCATTTTGCGTAGCAAAGGTGCGCAAAATGGCTGTATTGCGACTGGCGAAAATGTTGAGGCGGCATTGGCTGCCGCGCGTGAATTTTCAGGGTTGGCGGGAATGGATTTAGCGCAAGTCGTAACTTGCGAAAAATCTTATGAATGGACGCAGCGCGAGTGGAAATTGGGCGAAGGTTATCGCGATACCACTGAGGCAAAATTTCATGTTGTGGCGTATGACTTTGGCGTGAAGCGCAACATTTTGCGTATGTTGGCGCAGCGTGATTGTCGCATCAGCGTCGTGCCTGCCAAAACTTCTGCGGAGGCGGTATTAGCCATGAAGCCGGATGGCGTTTTTCTCTCGAACGGTCCGGGCGACCCGGAGCCGTGCGATTACGCCATCGTGGCGGCGAAAAAGTTCATTGATGTTGGTATTCCGTTGTATGGAATCTGTTTAGGGCATCAAATCATGGGCTTGGCGGTGGGTGCAAAGACGGTAAAAATGAAGTATGGACATCGCGGCGCAAACCATCCAGTTCAAGATACACAAACCAAGCGCGTGATGATTACCAGTCAAAACCACGGTTTTGCGGTGGATGCGGCAACGCTGCCAAGCAATGCGCGCGTGACTCACGTTTCTTTATTCGACGGTACCTTGCAAGGATTTGAATTGACGGATAGACCGGCGTTCTGTTTTCAAGGTCACCCCGAGGCAAGTCCGGGACCGCATGACGTGGATGTTTTATTTGATCGTTTCGTTGCGATGATGGGTGGTAAGTAAATGGCTAAGCGGACTGACATCAAATCAATTTTAATCATCGGCGCAGGCCCAATTGTGATTGGGCAAGCGTGCGAGTTCGACTATTCCGGTGCGCAAGCGTGTAAGGCGTTGCGCGAAGAAGGTTACCGCGTCATTTTGGTGAACTCGAATCCCGCCACGATTATGACCGACCCGAACATGGCGGACGCAACTTACATTGAGCCAATTACTTGGCAGATTGTCGAAAAAATTATCGCTAAAGAACGTCCCGATGCGATTTTGCCGACCATGGGTGGGCAAACAGCCTTGAATTGCGCGCTGGATTTGGCTAAACATGGCGTTCTGGAAAAATACAAAGTTGAAATGATCGGAGCCTCACGCGACGCCATTGATATGGCGGAAGACCGCGAAAAATTTAAGCAGGCGATGACGCGCATTGGCTTAGCTTCGGCGCGTTCGGCGATTGCCCATAGCATGGAAGAGGCCTTTCAGGTACAGCAAGTAATGGGTTTTCCAACGGTCATTCGTCCTTCCTTTACCATGGGTGGCAGCGGTGGCGGTATCGCGTATAACCGTCAAGAATTCGTTGAAATTTGCGAACGAGGACTAGAGGCGTCACCGACCAAAGAGTTGCTGATTGAAGAATCGCTGCTGGGTTGGAAAGAATACGAAATGGAAGTGGTGCGCGACCGCAATGACAATTGCATCATCATCTGCTCGATTGAAAACCTTGATCCGATGGGCGTACATACCGGCGATTCAATTACCGTGGCACCAGCACAGACCTTGACCGACAAAGAATATCAAATTATGCGCGACGCGAGCTTGGCCGTGCTGCGCGAAATCGGCGTTGAAACGGGTGGCTCGAATGTGCAGTTTTCCATCAATCCGGATGACGGGCGCATGGTGGTCATTGAAATGAATCCGCGCGTGTCGCGTTCTTCTGCCTTGGCATCTAAAGCGACCGGTTTCCCGATTGCCAAAGTGGCGGCAAAACTGGCAGTCGGCTACACCTTGGATGAGTTAAAGAATGACATCACCGGCGGCGCAACGCCCGCATCCTTTGAGCCGACGATTGATTACGTGGTCACGAAAATTCCGCGCTTCGCCTTTGAGAAATTTCCGCAAGCCAATGACCGTCTGACCACGCAAATGAAGTCTGTGGGTGAGGTGATGGCGATTGGCCGTACCTTCCAAGAATCCTTTCAAAAAGCCCTGCGCGGACTGGAAGTTGGGGTGAATGGATTGGACAGTAAATTTAGCAATCTAGAAGCGATTTGCGCTGAGCTGGGCAACCCTGGGCCGGAGCGTATTTGGGCGGTTTCGGATGCGTTCCGACTTGGGATGAGCGTGTCAGAAGTGTTTAATGTCAGCAAAATTGATCCGTGGTTTTTAGTACAGATTAAAGACTTGATCCGCCAAGAACAATCCTTGACGGGGCGAACGCTAGAAAGTTTGAATGTTGACGAAATGCGCGGGTTAAAACGCAGCGGTTTTGCCGATGCGCGGCTGGCGGCTTTGTTGGATACGGATGATGCGGCAGTGCGCGCTTATCGCCACGCCATCGGTGTGCGTCCGGTGTTCAAACGCGTTGATACCTGTGCGGCAGAATTTTCAACCAACACCGCTTATTTGTATTCCACTTACGAAGAAGAGTGCGAATCTGCTCCGACAAATAACAATAAAATCATGGTGTTAGGTGGTGGGCCGAACCGAATTGGTCAAGGTATCGAGTTTGATTATTGCTGTGTACACGCCGCGCTAGCGATGCGTGAAGATGGCTATGAAACCATCATGATCAACTGCAATCCTGAAACCGTTTCTACCGATTACGACACGTCAGACCGTTTGTATTTTGAGCCCTTGACACTCGAAGATGTGCTGGAAGTAGTGGCGGTCGAAAAACCGATTGGCGTGATCGTGCAATACGGCGGACAAACGCCGCTGAAATTGGCGGACGGTTTAGCCAAAAATGGCGTACCGATCATTGGCACCACGCCCGACATGATTGATATGGCAGAAGACCGGGCGCGATTTCAAGCGATGTTACGCGAATTAAATTTGAAACAGCCGCCCAATCGTACCGCCAGCAACGTGGCGGATGCCGTTGCCGGCGCGAATGAAATTGGTTACCCCTTAGTCATGCGTCCGTCTAACGTCTTAGGTGGACGGGCAATGGAAATTATTCATGCCCAAACTGACCTCGAACGTTATCTGCGCGATGCAGAGCAAATGTCCAAAACCTATCCGGAACGGATGCCCATATTGTTGGATCGGTTCTTGAATGACGCGATTGAGGTGGATGTCGACGCAGTGTCAGATGGCACGCAAGTCATCATTGGCGGCATCATGGAACACATCGAAGAAGCGGGCGTCCATTCCGGCGATTCTGCTTGTTCATTGCCGCCGTATTCCTTATCGTTATCGTTGCAAAATGAATTGCGCCGCCAAACTATTGCAATGGCTAAGTCATTGAATGTAATCGGTTTAATGAATGTGCAATTCGCGATTCAAGGCGCGACAGTTTATGTGTTGGAAGTCAATCCACGCGCCTCACGCACGGTGCCGTTTGTGTCGAAAGCCACGGGCGTGCCGCTGGCAAAAATTGCCGCGCGCTGCATGGCAGGACAAACGCTAGCTGCACAAGGGGTCACAAAAGAAATTATTCCGCCGTATTTTTCGGTCAAAGAAGCGCTCTTTCCGTTTATCAAATTTCCGGGTGTCGATACGATTTTAGGACCTGAAATGAAATCTACAGGCGAAGTGATGGGCGTTGGCGAAACCTTTGCCGAAGCCTTCGTTAAATCACAGCTGGCGGCGAGCGTGAAATTGCCCAAAAGCGGCAAAGTTTTCATCAGCGTTCGTGAAGGCGATAAAGTCGGGATTGTTGAAGTGGCAAAGAATTTACACGCACTGGGTTTTGTTATTTTAGCCACGCGCGGCACCGGTTCAGTCATCGCGGCGGGCGGCGTGCCGGTCACCGTGGTGAATAAGGTAGCGGAAGGTCGTCCTCACATTGTCGATATGATCAAAAATGGCGAAGTCAATTTGATTGTCAATACCGTCGATAGCAAACCGTCGGTGATGAAAGATTCATATTCGATTCGTCATGCTGCGCTGCAAGGTCGCGTCACTTATTACACCACCTTGGCTGGTGCGCGTGCCGCCTGTTTGGGTATGCAACATCTAGCCGAATTACAAGTTTATGACGTGCAATCTTTGCATCGTCGGTTTCGGGAGTCGCCTTAAATTCAAGGTGCTAAGCCAATCAAAGCACCCGCAAAAATTCCGATGCTGTGTTTCGAAAAAGCCAACGATTTTTGTCAGCAATGCCTATTGTCACGAATTTGGATTGAGAAAAATTCCCTTCAATTGAGAAAGTAGAATAATGAGTAAAGTTCCTTTAACAGTACATGGTGCTGAGGTGATGCGCCAAGAGTTGCACAACTTAAAGACCGTAGAGCGGCCTTGGGTCATTAACGCCATTTCTGAAGCACGCGCGCAAGGCGACCTGTCAGAAAATGCCGAATATGAAGCGGCGAAAGAGAAACAGTCTTTTATCGAAGGACGAATTGTTGAGCTTGAATTTAAGCTCGGAAGCGCGCAAGTGATTGATCCTAAGACATTAAATGCCGGAGGGCGCTGTGTTTTTGGAGCAACCGTCATTTTAGAAGATGCCCAAACTGGGGACGAAGTGCGGTATCAAATCGTCGGCGATGATGAAGCTGATATTAAAGTACGCAAAATTTCCATCAGCTCCCCGATTGCCAGAGCGCTAATTGGCAAATCAGCTGGCGACATTGCCGAAGTGAAAGCACCCGGCGGCGTGCGCGAATATGAAGTCATTGAAGTGCTTTATATTTAACCCCAATAGCACTGCAGGTCGGTTATCCGCTGAAATTGCCCAAGCACAGCGCCTGTTTCTCCTTTCAGATTATGCGGTGACAGGCGCAGCCTGACCGGGAAATGGCGTTGGGGTTTGCCGTCGGACTAGTCTTCTTTTCCGAGCAGGCTTGAGGGAAAACCCGTTGTAAAGCGTGAATGCATTCTACGCTAAACTAAAAAAGTTAATATAATCAATTGGTTACAAAATGTTGCTACTTGTAGGCGCAAACCTATGCGCATATTCAATCTGTTCAGCGCGACGCGTAAATTCGCTAACTGCTCGATTTTTCTGATTAAGCTGATGTCTGGAAAACTGAGAATTATTCAGCTTTAAGCAGGTTTCTCGCCAGCGCTTCCGCCACTTCAATGCCATCAATTGCTGCTGACATAATTCCACCTGCGTAGCCTGCCCCTTCTCCGGCGGGATACAAGCCAAGCGTATTTAAACTTTGAAAACTGGTATCGCGTTTGATGCGCAGCGGTGACGAGGTACGCGTTTCGACACCGGTAAGCACCGCATCGGGCAAGGCAAATCCTTTAATTGTTTTTTCGAACGCTGGTAAGGCTTCGCGTAGCGCCGTGATCGCATAATCTGGCAACGCATTCGACAAATCGCCCAAAGTGACGCCGGGTGTATAAGACGGCAGGACTTTACCGAAATGATACGACGGACGATGGGCAAGAAAATCGCCCACTAATTGCCCAGGCGCGTTGTAATTGCTACCCCCTAATTCGAAAGCCCGACTTTCCCATTGGCGCTGGAAGGCAATACCCGCCAGTGGATCGCCGGGATAATCCTCCGGCGTAATGCCTACCACGATGCCGCTATTGGCGTTGCGTTCATTGCGCGAATACTGGCTCATGCCGTTGGTGACGACACGTCCCACTTCCGAAGTGGCCGCTACCACTGTGCCGCCTGGACACATACAAAAGCTATACACTGAGCGCCCGTTGCTAGCGTGATGCACTAATTTATAATCGGCTGCACCGAGCAAAGGATTGCCGGCACTGGCACCAAAACGAGCTCGGTCGATTAAAGATTGCGGATGCTCGATGCGGAAACCGATTGAGAACGGCTTGGCTTCAAGATAAACGCCGCGCTGATGTAGCATTGCAAAGGTGTCGCGGGCGCTATGCCCGATGGCAAGCACCACATGACGTGCTGCAATCTGTTCACCGCTGGCCAGTGTTACCCCACAGACTTGGCCACTGTTAATTTCAATATCAATCACGCGACTTTGAAAGCGCACTTCACCACCCAAATCTGTGATGGTTTTGCGCATTTTTTCAACCATGCCGACCAAGCGGAACGTGCCGATATGCGGTTTGCTTACATAGGCAATTTCGGGTGGCGCACCGGCTAAAATAAATTCATGCAACACCTTTCGGCTGTAATGTTTGGGGTCTTTCACTTGGCTATACAATTTGCCATCGGAAAACGTACCCGCCCCGCCTTCGCCAAATTGCACGTTAGATTCTGGATTTAATTCATGTTTACGCCACAAAGCCCACG
>JAVHQT010000101.1:0-26819 GCA_036171275.1 Gallionellaceae bacterium
TCGTGAAGGCGGTCGTACTGTCGGTGCCGGTGTCGTTGCAAAAATCGTGGAATAAGTCTAGAGCTAAAAAGGTAAAAAGTAGAACGTTGCTAAATTTCGCAATCTTGTACTACTTTTTACTGTGTCCGTTTCGTTTATATATTTGCAAAGAATTTGAAGTGAGAATACAATGCGCGCCCTCGCGTGACTAGCTTCACGCGTTTTCGTTCTTTAAACCAGCGGTTACCCCGCATAGAAGCAAGAGAATATTATGCAAAGCCAAAAAATTCGCATCCGCCTCAAGGCGTTTGACTATCGTCTGATTGATCAGTCTGCATTGCAGATTGTAGAAACTGCCAAGCGCACGGGTGCGGTAGTAAAGGGGCCTGTCCCTTTGCCAACAAAAATTGAGCGTTTCGATATATTGCGCTCACCGCACGTAAACAAGACATCACGTGATCAGTTTGAAATTCGCACTCATTTGCGTTTAATGGACATCATTGATCCAACTGATAAAACAGTAGACGCCTTGATGAAGTTAGATTTGCCAGCCGGTGTTGATGTAGAGATTAAGTTGCAGTAATTTTTTTTTGTAGTTGAATCGACTGACCAATTGAAGTCAGTCCCTTAATAAAGGAAGTAAAATGTTAGGACTTGTCGGTCGCAAGATTGGCATGACCCGCATATTTACAGACGACGGAGCATCGTTGCCGGTAACTGTGTTGGACGTGTCCAATAATCGTGTTACACAAATCAAATCAGTCGCTACGGATGGTTACACTGCCGTGCAGGTTGCTTATGGAACCCGCCGTGCTAGCCGTGTGACTAAAGCTGCTGCTGGTCATTATGCCAAGGCAGGTGTTGAGGCGGGAAGTAAATTAAAAGAATTCACTGTAAGCTCGACGCAAGTTGCTGGAATGCAAGTGGCGGCGCACGTTGGGGTGGATTTGTTTCAAGTTGGCCAAAAGGTTGACGTGACCGGTACAACCATTGGTAAGGGTTATGCTGGTACGATTAAGCGACACCACTTTAAATCTGGTCGTGCTACACACGGTAACTCAAAGTCGCATAACGTACCGGGTTCGATTGGTATGGCGCAAGATCCGGGACGCGTATTTCCGGGTAAGCGTATGACGGGTCACTTAGGTGACGTTCAGCGCACAGTACAAAATCTCCAGATCGTCCGAATTGATACTGAACGCCAGTTGCTTTTGGTAAAGGGTGCGGTTCCTGGTTGTCCTGGTGCCGGCGTGATTGTGTCGCCAGCAGTGAAAGCGAGGGCATAATGGAACTTAAAGTGATCAATAAAAGCGGTCAAGCGGCGGCTAATATTTCGGCTTCTGATGAATTATTCGGTCGTGAATATAATGAAGCGTTAGTTCATCAGTTGGTGACGGCTTATCAAGCAAATGCACGCGCTGCAAGCAGTAAGCAAAAAGGGCGTAGCGAAATCGCTAAATCAACGCGTAAGCCTTTTGCGCAAAAGGGGACTGGCCGCGCTCGTGCGGGTATGGCTTCAAGCCCTTTGTGGCGTGGTGGTGGTAAGATTTTCCCGAATACTTCGGAAGAAAATTACACACAAAAAGTTAATCGTAAAATGTATCGCGCTGGTTTCGCTTCGATTTTGTCACAATTGGTACGTGAAAGTCGCTTGACTGTCATTGACGAATTGATCGTTGATGCACCAAAGACAAAATTATTATACAATAAAATCAAAGAGTTAGGTTTTGGTGAAGCGCGTCTGTTAATTATCACAGATTCAATTGATGAAAATCTTTATTTGTCATCGCGTAACTTACCAAACGTGCTTGTTTTAGAAGCCCATCAAGCAGATCCAGTGAGCTTGATCCGTTTTGCTCAAGTAGTGATGACGCGCAGCGCGATTAGTAAGATTGAGGAGGTGCTTGTATGAGCGCGCTAAAATTTAATGAAGAGCGTTTGTTGAATATTCTACAAGCACCTCAGGTTTCCGAAAAGGCTACTTTTGTTGCTGAGAAAAATCAACAAGTTATCTTTCGTGTCGCCACTGATGCAACTAAGCCTGAAGTAAAGGCTGCAGTTGAATTGTTATTTAAGGTCAACGTTGAAAGTGTTCAAGTCAGCGTTGTTAAGGGCAAGAAAAAGCGTTTCGGCAAATTCTCAGGTCGTCGTTCTGACTGGAAGAAGGCATACGTGAGTTTGGCGCCTGGTCAGGAAATCAATTTTGCTGAAAGCGAGCAAGGATAAATATCATGGCACTCATTAAACTAAAACCAACTTCACCGGGTCGTCGCGCAGTTGTGCGCGTGGTCACTCCGGATCTGCATAAAGGCAAGCCGGTTGCGGCTTTGCTGGAGAAGAAAACTCGCACCGCTGGACGTAACCATAATGGTCGCATCACGGTTAGGCACATGGGCGGCGGGCATAAAAAGCATTACCGTATCGTTGATTTTAAGCGCAATAAAGATGGTATTCCGGCTCAGGTTGAACATCTGGAGTATGACCCAAACCGAACTGCACACTTGGCTTTGCTACTTTACGCAGATGGTGAACGTCGTTACATCGTTGCCCCTAAGGGTGTTGCTGCTGGTGCACAACTCATGAGTGGATCGGAAGCGCCAATCAAGTCAGGAAATACGCTACCGTTGCGAAATATTCCGGTCGGTTCAACCATTCACTGCATTGAAATGTTGCCAGGTAAAGGTGCGCAGTTGGCGCGCTCTGCGGGTGCGTCAGTGCAACTGTTGGCTCGTGAAGGCGCTTACGCTCAACTGCGTTTACGCTCTGGTGAAATTCGCAAAGTGCATGTTGATTGCCGTGCAACAATTGGTGAGGTCGGAAACGGTGAACATTCTTTGCGTTCGATTGGTAAAGCGGGTGCAAATCGTTGGCGTGGTATTCGCCCAACCGTTCGCGGCGTAGTGATGAACCCAGTTGATCACCCGCACGGTGGTGGTGAAGGTAAGACGGCAGCAGGTCGCAACCCAGTTAGTCCATGGGGTGTTCCAGCTAAGGGCTTCCGCACGCGTCGTAATAAACGCACGACCGGCATGATTGTTCGTCGTCGTTTTCAGGCTTAAGGGGTAATTAGATATGGCACGTTCAGTAAAAAAAGGCCCATTCGTTGACTTGCACTTGGTTAAAAAAGTAGAGACCGTTCGTGCTACAAGTGACAAGCGTCCAGTCAAGACTTGGTCGCGTCGCTCTACCGTGTTGCCAGAATTTGTTGGTCTGACAATCGCAGTGCATAACGGCAAACAACATGTTCCGGTGTACATTTCTGAAAATATGGTCGGTCATAAGCTCGGCGAATTTTCTTTGACTCGCACCTTTAAAGGTCATGCTGCTGATAAAAAAGCAGTCGCCAAGAAATAAGGATAGATGATGAGCACAATAGCAGTGATTAAAGGTGTTCGCTTGTCGGCACAAAAAGGGCGTTTAGTTGCAGATCAGATTCGTGGTTTACCTGTTGCAAAAGCACTCCAGGCCTTGTCTTTTAGTCCAAAAAAAGGTGCAGGAATCATTAAAAAGGCTTTGGATTCTGCAATTGCGAATGCTGAGCATAACGATGGTGCTGATATTGATGAGTTAAAGGTAACTACAATTTACATTGATAAAGCAACGTCGCTCAAACGTATGATTCCACGAGCTAAAGGTCGCGGAAATGGAATTGAAAAACAGACCTGTCACATCACGATAAAGGTTGGGAGCTAATTATGGGGCAGAAAATTCATCCAGTCGGTTTTCGGCTAAGCGTTACTAAAAATTGGTCTTCAAAATGGTACTCAAATAGTAAGAATTTCTCTGAGCTCTTGCTTAAAGATATTGAGGTGCGTGACTATTTAAAGAAGAAACTTGCTGGTGCAGGTGTTTCTAAAATTATAATTGAACGACCTGCAAAAAATGCAAAAATCACTATTTTTACTGCTCGACCAGGCGTCGTGATAGGTAAGAAAGGTGAAGATATCGAAGCGTTGAGAAACGATTTAAAGAAACTTATGGGTTTGCCTGATGTTGCTCTAAATATTGAGGAAGTTAGAAAACCTGAAGTTGATGCTCAGCTAATTGCTGATTCTATTACTCAACAACTCGAAAAACGCATTATGTTTCGCCGTGCAATGAAGCGTGCTATGCAGAATGCTATGCGACTTGGTGCTTTGGGAATTAAAATTATGAGTTCCGGTCGCTTAAATGGCATAGAAATTGCCCGCACAGAATGGTATCGTGAAGGCAGGGTTCCTTTGCACACATTGCGCGCAGATATAGATTACGGAACATCTGAAGCGTTCACAACCTATGGTTTGATCGGAGTTAAAGTTTGGGTATATAAGGGCGAACAAGCTGGGCAGCATGATTTAGGTGTTGTGCCTTCGGCTGAGCCAGATAAAAAAGTAAGAAAGTCAGGGGCAAAACATGCTACAGCCAGCTAGAAGAAAATTCCGTAAAGAGCAAAAGGGTCGCAATACCGGTATTGCAACACGTGGCAATCAAGTCAGCTTTGGTGAGTTTGGATTAAAAGCTGTCGGACGTGGACGCTTAACTGCTAGGCAAATTGAAGCTGCTCGACGAGCAATGACTCGCCATATCAAGCGTGGTGGTCGTATTTGGATTCGTATTTTTCCAGATAAGCCAATTTCTCAGAAACCAGCTGAGGTGCGGATGGGTAACGGTAAGGGAAATCCAGAATACTATGTAGCAGAAATTCGTCCAGGCAAGATGCTGTATGAAATGGACGGAGTTGATGAAGCATTGGCGCGTGAAGCTTTTCAGTTGGCTTCAGCTAAATTGCCGATTGCCACGACATTTGTTGTTAGACAGGTAGGGACATAAGATGAAGGCGAGTGAATTTAAAGCTAAATCAGCGGCTGACTTGAGTGTTGAGCTCTTGTCACTAAATAAAGAGCAGTTCAACTTGCGTATGCAAGTTGCGACTCAGCAGTTAAGTAATACAAGCCAACTGCGTAAGGTGCGTCGTGATATTGCGCGGGTAAAGACTGTATTGACAGAAAAAGGTGTGCAGAAATGACCTCAACTAATCTAAAACGTACACTGACTGGTACTGTTGTCAGTGATAAAATGGATAAAACGGTGACTGTACTTGTCGAGCGCAAGGTAAAACATCCGGTACTGGGTAAAATTATCCGTGTGTCAAAGAAGTATCATGCGCACGATGAAACGAATGAGTTTCATCAGGGGGATGTTGTCTCAATTGAAGAGACTCGTCCGTTGTCAAAAACGAAGAACTGGCGTGTGGCGGAACTAGTCGAGAAGGCAGAAGCTATTTAATTGTTTTATTTTGCAATTAGTGCTTGTGTTTTTGACAAGTTTGAATATAATGCGCGACTTCGTTTCACCGTCGCTTTCGACGGCCTAACCCAAACGGGTTCCAAGACTAGCCGCCGAAAGCGGTCAAAGTTGGAGATTTAAAAAATGATACAAATGCAGTCTGTTTTAAATGTCGCCGACAATACCGGCGCGCGCTCTGTAATGTGCATAAAAGTGCTGGGTGGTTCTAAGCGTCGTTATGCAGCTATCGGTGATGTGATTAAGGTTAGTATTCGTGATGCAGCTCCTCGCTCAAGAGTTAAAAAAGGTGAGGTATACAGTGCAGTTGTTGTTCGTACTGCAAAAGGTGTGCGACGTGCGGATGGTTCTTTGATCAAGTTCGATGGTAATGCTGCGGTTTTGCTGAATGCAAAACTAGAGCCAATCGGGACACGAATTTTTGGTCCGGTTACTCGTGAATTACGAAACGAGCGATTTATGAAAATTGTGTCTTTGGCACCGGAAGTGCTGTAAAGCAAACAGGGAATATCATGCGCAAGATTAAAAAAAATGATGACGTTATCGTGATCGCCGGTAAAGATAAGGGAAGTCGTGGCAGTGTTTTAACTGTTATGGATGACTTTATTTTGGTAAGTGGGATCAATAAAGTTAAGAAACATCAAAAGCCTAATCCGGTTAAGGGTTTGGCGGGTGGTATCGTTGAAATAGAAAAACCAATTCAGATTTCTAACGTTGCTATTTACAACGCAGCAACAAAAAAAGCTGATCGTGTTGGTGTTAAGTTGCTGGAAGACGGGCGTAAAGCGCGTTTTTATATATCCAGTGGTGAACTGATTGCTTAAGGGGCATTGCCATGGCGCGTTTATACGATTTATACAAAAAATCTGTCTCTGTAGAGATGATGAAAAAGTTTGGTTACAAGTCAGTAATGGAAGTACCTCGTATTGAAAAAATAACACTGAACATGGGTGTTGGTGAGGCAGTAGCTGATAAAAAAGTGATGGATCATGCGGTTGCTGATATGCAGAAGATTGCTGGTCAAAAGCCGGTTGTTACTAAATCCAAAAAATCTATCGCCGGATTTAAAATTCGTGAAAACTATCCGGTTGGCTGTAAGGTAACTTTGCGACGTGAACGGATGTATGAATTTTTAGATCGTTTAGTAACGGTAGCAATTCCTCGGATTAGGGATTTTCGTGGTATCTCGGGTAAGTCATTTGATGGTCGTGGTAATTACAACATGGGCATTAAAGAGCAAATAATATTTCCTGAAATTGAGTACGACAAAATTGACGCATTACGTGGGATGAATATTACGATCACCACAACGGCAAAGACTGACGAAGAAGCTAAGGCACTTTTGTTGGCATTTAAATTTCCTTTGAAGGGCTAAAGATGGCTAAGTTATCCATTATCAATCGTGAGCAAAAACGTCGTGATACGGTAAAAAAGTTTGCTGCTAAGCGTAAGGCACTAGTCGTTGCATCGAGCAATTTTTCTTTAACCGAAGAGGAACGTTTTGTCGCTCGTCAAAAATTACAAGGTATGCCGCGTAACTCTAGTCCTGTGAGATTGCGTAATCGTTGTGCTTTAACTGGTCGTCCTCGCGGTGTATTTAGTAAGTTCGGTTTGGGTCGTACAAAATTGCGTGAATTTGCAATGCGTGGCGAAATCCCTGGTGTAGTTAAGGCAAGCTGGTAAGGGTGAATTTATGAGTATGAGTGATCCAATCTCCGACATGTTAACGCGCATTCGAAATGCGCAAATGGCGGAAAAAGTAACAGTGGCAATGCCTTCTTCAAAAATTAAAGCGGCAATTGCTAAAGTTTTGCAAGACGAGGGTTATGTCGATGGATTTAAAATTATTTCTAATGACGGCAAGCCGACTTTAGAAATAGGATTAAAGTACTACGCTGATCGTCCAGTTATTGAAACAATTCAAAGGGTTAGTCGTCCTGGACTTCGTGTTTACAAAGGTAGTGATAGTCTACCTAAAGTAATGAATGGTCTTGGTATTGCGATTGTTTCTACCTCAAAAGGTTTGATGACGGATCAAAAAGCACGTGCTAATGGTATTGGTGGCGAAGTGCTTTGTATCGTCGCGTAACGGAGGGAATATGTCTAGAGTAGCTAAAAATCCTGTTGTTTTACCAGCTGGCGTTGACGTTAAATTATCAGCGACTGAGGTTGTAATCAACGGCCCAAAAGGTACCTTGCATCAAGCATTAAATGCTGATGTTACTGTTGAGCGTCATGGTGATGCTTTGTTGTGCAAAGCTGCAAATGATTCGGCTCAGGCAAATGCGCAGTCTGGAACAATTCGCGCTTTGGTCGCTAACATGGTTGTTGGCGTAAGTCAAGGTTTTGAGCGCAAGTTGACTTTGGTTGGTGTTGGTTACCGTGCTCAAGCTGCAGGTGATTCGCTGAATTTAACATTGGGCTTCTCTCATCCGGTGGTGCATAAGATGCCCGAAGGCGTTAAGGTTGCAACGCCAACTCAGACAGAGATTATTTTGACTGGTTCTGACAAGCAGCGTGTTGGTCAGGTCGCATCTGAGATTCGTGCGTATCGCTCTCCTGAGCCTTATAAAGGCAAAGGTGTTCGCTATGCGGATGAGGTTGTTATCTTGAAAGAAACTAAAAAGAAATAATTGAGGCGAAAATGTCTAATAATAATGAAGCTCGTCAGCGCAGATCGCGCAAAACCCGTGCAAAAATTGCTGACCAAAAAATAACACGCTTGGCAATTCACCGTACAAACTTACACATTTATGCGCAGGTGATTTCGGCTTGCGGAAGTAAAATTTTGGCGAGTGCCTCCACTGCAGAATCAGAGTTGAGGTCAGTAATTGGAAACGGTGGAAATGTAGCTGCGGCTGCTGCTGTAGGCAAACGAATTGCTGATAAAGCTAAAATTGCAGGTGTGACAGCGGTTGCGTTTGATCGCTCCGGTAATCGTTATCATGGTCGCGTCAAAGCCTTGGCAGATGCTGCACGCGAACATGGTCTTCAGTTTTAAGTTAAGGTAAATCATGGCTAAAGCACAAAGTAATAAAGGTCAGCAACAGGAAGATCGTGGAGATGGACTGATCGAGAAAATGATTGCAGTTAACCGTGTGACCAAGGTTGTTAAAGGTGGTCGCATTATGGGTTTTGCAGCATTGACAGTTGTAGGTGATGGCGATGGCAGTATTGGTATGGGCAAAGGCAAATCTAAGGAAGTGCCGGTGGCTGTGCAAAAAGCAATGGAAGAATCGCGTCGCAAATTGTCTAAAGTGAATCTGAAGAACGGCACTTTGCATCATGCAGTTATTGGCCGTCATGGAGCCGCAAAGGTATATATGCTGCCAGCATCTGAAGGTACTGGCATTATTGCTGGTGGTGCGATGCGTGCAGTATTCGAGGCAGTAGGTGTTCGTAACGTATTGGCAAAATGTATCGGTTCTAGCAATCCTTATAACGTTGTACGTGCTACGTTAAACGGTTTAAAAGCAGTCAATTCACCTGCTGAAATTGCAGCTAAACGCGGCAAGTCAGTTGAAGAAATACAGGGCTAATCATGACAGAAGTTAAAAAAATTAAAGTGACACAAGTTAAAAGTGTGATCGGTACTACAGAATCTCATCGTGCTTGTATACGTGGCCTTGGCTTGCGTCATCTAAATCATACAGTTGAAGTTGAAGATACTCCTTCAGTACGCGGCATGATCAACAAAGTGTATTACTTGGTTAAGTGGGAGGTCTAAATGGAACTAAATCTAATTAAACCTGGTGAGGGTTCTAAGCACTCTAAGCGCCGTGTTGGTCGTGGAATTGGTTGTGGCTTGGGAAAAACTTGTGGTCGTGGACACAAGGGTCAAAAATCTCGTTCTGGTGGATTTCACAAAGTTGGATTTGAAGGTGGTCAGATGCCTCTTCAACGTCGCTTGCCAAAACGTGGCTTCGTGTCTTTGACACGCAATGACACTGTTCAAGTCCGCCTTTCTGATTTGCAAGACATGCCTGTAGATGTCATTGATTTGTTAGCATTAAAGCAGGCAGGTGTTGTTTCGTCATTAGCGCTCTCTGCTAAAGTAATTTTAGCGGGTGAAATCTCACGTGCTGTGAAATTGCAAGGTTTGCAGTTGACTAAGGGCGCACGTGTGGCGGTTGAAGCAGTTGGCGGCAGTATTGCTGATTAATAAGGACTGCCTGTGAACACTGTTGCTAAGAGTTTAAAAAATAATAAATACGGTGATCTCAGTCAGAGATTGTGGTTCTTGTTAGGCGCTTTGGTTGTGTATCGAATTGGTGCGCATATTCCAGTTCCTGGGATTGACCCAACTGTTTTAGCAGACTTATTTAAGTCCCAAAAAAATGGAATTTTGGGAATGTTCAATATGTTTTCGGGTGGCGCATTGTCCCGATTTACTATATTTGCATTGGGAATAATGCCCTACATTTCTGCTTCGATTATTATGCAACTTGCTTCCATTGCAGTACCTCATTTGGAGCAACTCAAAAAAGATGGCGATGCTGGTCGAAGAAAGATTACTCAGTACACACGCTACGGAACTTTAGTGCTTGCACTATTTCAGGCTTTCGGAATTTCTGTCGCGCTTCAGTCGCAATCAGGCCTCGTACCGAATCCCGGATCGCTGTTTCAGTTAACAACGGTGATTACTCTGGTAACCGGAACGATGTTTTTGATGTGGCTTGGTGAGCAAATTACAGAACGTGGACTTGGTAACGGAATATCCTTAATTATTTTTGCTGGTATCGCAGCTGGATTACCAAGTGCAATTGGTAACACTTTGGAAATGGCTAGAACAGGTGCATTTTCGATTCCGTTAGTATTGTTGTTAATGATTGGTTCATTCGCGATTACGGCACTTGTTGTTTTTGTTGAGCGTGGGCAAAGAAAAATTCTTGTTAATTATGCTAAGCGTCAGGTTGGCAACAAAGTTTACGGTGGACAAAGTTCTCATTTGCCCTTAAAGCTGAATATGGCAGGTGTTATTCCTCCAATCTTTGCTTCTAGTATTATTTTGTTTCCTGCCACGATTGCAGGCTGGTTTGGTGCTGGTCAAGGTATGAATTGGTTCAAAGATATCAGTGAAAAGCTTTCTCCTGGTCAACCAATTTATGTTTTATTTTATGCAGCAGCAATTGTTTTTTTCTGTTTCTTTTATACGGCTCTCGTTTTTAGTCCGAAGGAAACTGCAGACAATCTTAAGAAAAGTGGCGCTTTTTTACCTGGAATAAGACCTGGTGATCAGACAGCGCGTTACATCGAGAAAATTATGTTGCGCTTGACCTTTGTAGGTGCTGTCTACATTACTTTGGTTTGTTTGCTTCCAGAATTTCTAGTGGTTAAGTGGAATGTGCCATTCTATTTTGGGGGGACTTCTCTTTTGATTTTAGTGGTTGTTACGATGGATTTTATGGCTCAAGTTCAGTCTTATATGATGACTCACCAATATGATAGTTTGTTGAAGAAGGCAAACTTTAAAGCTGGATCAACACGCTAATGGCTAAGGAAGATGTAATTCAAATGCAAGGAGAGATTCTAGAATCTTTGCCGAATGCCACATTTAGAGTTAAGTTAGAAAATGGCTTTGTTGTTTTGGGTCATATTTCTGGAAAAATGAGAATGCATTACATTCGAATTTTGCCGGGAGACAAAGTGACTGTTGATGTTTCACCTTATGATTTAAGTCGAGCACGAATTGTTTTTCGCGCTAAATAAGTTGTTTAGTAAGTGTTAGGAGAACGTAATGAAAGTTCAAGCATCTGTAAAAAAAGTATGCCGAAATTGTAAAATTATTCGGCGCAACCGAGTGGTTCGTGTGATTTGCAGCAGTGATCCACGCCACAAACAACGCCAGGGTTGATTGATTTAATCTCTACTGGATGATTTAATTTTTTGTCTTTTGAACGATAGGGTAGCTGCATGGCACGTATTGCAGGTGTAAACATTCCAAATCATCAACATGCTGAAATCGCATTGACCGCGATTTATGGCATTGGTCGGACGCGCTCTCGTGAGATTTGCGCAGCGGCTGGTGTGGTGACTTCAACGAAAATGAAAGATGTCACTGATACTGACATGGAAAAACTTCGTGACGAAGTCGCCAAATTCACAGTAGAAGGTGATTTGCGTCGTGAAATATCCATGAACATCAAGCGATTGATGGACTTGGGTTGTTATCGTGGATTGCGTCATCGTCGCGGCTTGCCGTGCCGTGGTCAACGCACTCGCACTAATGCTCGTACCCGTAAAGGGCCACGTAAATCAATTGCAGGTGCGAAAAAGTAATTTTTTAAAGGACATATAACATGGCTAAGACCAACACGAGAGTGCGTAAAAAAATTAAAAAAAACGTAGCTGAAGGCATTGCTCATGTCCACGCTTCTTTTAATAACACCATAGTCACTATCACTGATCGTCAAGGTAACGCCTTGGCTTGGTCAACTAGTGGTGGTAATGGTTTTAAGGGTTCGCGTAAAAGCACTCCATTTGCTGCCCAAATAGCTGCAGAACAGGCTGGAAAGGCAGCTCAGGAATGCGGAGTAAAAAATTTAGAAGTTCGTATTAAGGGTCCCGGCCCTGGAAGAGAATCAGCTGTTAGAGCCCTAAATTCTGCTGGTTTTAAAATTACCAGTGTTTCAGACATAACCCCGGTTCCGCATAATGGTTGCCGTCCGCCTAAGAAGCGTCGTATCTAATTGTTGGGAGTATAGATCTTGGCTAGAAATCTTGATGCAAAATGCCGTCAGTGTCGTCGTGAAGGCGAAAAGTTGTTTTTGAAAGCTGAAAAATGCTTTACTGATAAATGTGCTGTTGAACGTCGGGCTTATCCGCCCGGTCAGCACGGTCAAAAAAAGAATCAACGTCAGTCAGAATACGGCGGTCAGTTGCGCGAAAAACAGAAATTGCGTCGTATCTATGGCGTAATGGAAGGTCAGTTCCGTCTGATCTATAAACGTGCCGATAGAGCACGTGGAATTACTGGCGAAAGCTTGTTACAGATGCTTGAGTCTCGGCTTGATAATGTTTCTTACCGCATGGGCTTTGGTTCTTCACGTGCTGAAGCAAGACAAACAGTCCGCCATAATTCAATTTTAGTGAATGGCGCTCGTGTCAATATTCCCTCATATCAAGTTAAGCCCGGAGACGTTATTGAAGTCACTGAGAAATCTAGACTTCAGTTGCGAATCAAAGCAGCTTTGCAAGCTGCAGAGCAAAGAGGTTTTCCTGAATGGATTGAGGTTGATATCAAATCTTTCAAAGGCACCTTTAAAGCTTTGCCACAACGTTCAGAGCTACCCGCGACTATCAATGAGCATCTCATTGTTGAGTTGTATTCTAAGTAATTAAGCTGGGTATCATTATGTCAAATTCTAGTTTGTTAAAGCCCCGAATTATTGAGGTTCAGAGACTTTCATCCACTCAAGCGCGGGTTGTGATGGAGCCTTTTGAACGTGGTTATGGTCACACATTAGGCAATGCTTTGCGGAGAATTTTACTTTCTTCGATGCCGGGTTTTGCCGTTACCGAAGTCAAAATTTCGGGTGTTCTACATGAATATTCGTCTATTGACGGGGTTCAGGAAGACGTAGTTGAGATTTTGCTCAATTTAAAAGGGTTGGTTTTTAAACTTCACGGTGTTAAGGAAGCGACCTTGTACTTAAAGAAATCTGGAGCCGGTGTTGTTACTGCGGCAGATATTGAAACTAACGCCACTACTGAAGTTGTTAATCCTGAGCATGTTATTGCTCACTTAACAGCCGATGGCAAGCTGGAAATTGAGATTAAAGTTGAACAAGGTAGAGGTTATGTTTCTGCTATTTCTCGTCAGCAATTAGGAACAACTCGTCCTGTTGGACATATTGCATTAGATTCTTCTTTCAGTCCTATTTCACGTGTGAGTTATGCGGTAGAAAGCGCACGCGTAGAGCAAAGAACCGACCTTGATAAGTTGGTCATGGATATTGAAACTAACAGTGCTTTAGATCCTGAGGAGGCAATTCGTTATTCTGCGCGTATTTTGGTCGATCAGTTTTCCGTTTTTGCAGCCCTCGAAGGTACGCCAGCTCCAGTTGAGAAACCTCAAGCACCTAAAGTTGATCCAATGCTATTACGTCCAGTTGACGACCTTGAGTTGACACCTCGTTCTTCTAATTGTTTAAAAGCCCAAAGTATTCATTATATCGGCGATCTGATTCAGCATAATGAGTCTGACCTTTTGCGTACTCCAAATTTGGGTCGTAAGTCGCTTAATGAAATCAAACAAGTGTTGGCTGAGCATGGCCTGTCACTCGGAATGAAGCTAGAAAACTGGCCTGCTGCAATACAGTAGTCTTGTCATAACACTCAGTTATTTAAGAAGTACGAAAGGATTATCATGCGTCATCGTTTAGGTTTAAGGAAGCTCAACAGAACTAGTAGTCACCGTTTGGCAATGTTACGCAATATGACTGTATCATTATTGCGTCATGAAGTTATTAAAACTACTTTGCCAAAAGCTAAGGAATTGCGTCGTGTCGCAGAACCTATTTTGACTTTGGGTAAAACGCCTAGTTTGGCTAATCGTCGGCTTGCTTTTTCGCGTTTGCGCGATCGTGAAATTGTCTGCAAGCTTTTTGATGAGTTGGGTCCTCGTTTTGCAACGCGCAATGGCGGCTATTCTCGCATTTTTAAATTTGGTTTTCGCAAGGGAGATAATGCCCCTATGGCACTTATTGAACTTCTAGATCGTCCAGTTAATGCTGTAGCAGTGGATATTGAGAATTAAAATTTATTATTTTTTTTATTTTAACAAGGCCGGTTTTCCGGCCTTGTTTTTTGTAACTATCTGATTTATTTGATTATTTCCTGTGTTTTTTAAACGCGGTGTGCGTTGTACTCACCAACTATTTTTTTAAGGTGTTATGTGTCGGATACTGTAATTTCTCAAATGCAACATATCAATCAGCCACCGCTTAGTTGGTATTTTGAGCCAGACGTTCTAGTTAAAGAACAGACCATTTTGTTTGATCGGGCGCCTAAATATGTAGGGCATGAATTACTGGTTCCAAACCTGGGCGACTACCATGTTGTTCAATCTGCGCAACAATCTAAAGTGCTGTTCAAGAATGAAAACGGAATTGAGTTACTCTCTAATATTTGCCGGCATCGTCAAGCAATTATCTTAACTGGACGGGGCAACACAAAAAACATTTGCTGTCCATTACATAGTTGGACTTATAACTTGCATGGAGAATTATTGGGTGCGCCTCTCTTTAAAGAAAAGCCATGTTTGAATTTGCTTAAAACGCCTTTGCAAAACTGGAAAGGTTTGCTATTCGAGGGCGAACGGCACATTGCAGATGATCTTGCCGGTATGCCAGAGTTTAATGAAATTGATTTCTCCGGTTTTATGTTGGATCGAGTTGAAGTTGATGAATATGCTTTTAACTGGAAAACATTTATTGAGGTTTATCAAGAAGACTACCACGTTGCACCTTTTCATCCTGGACTGGGACGGTTTGTGGATTGTGATAAGCTCAGTTGGACCTTTGGAGAGCAATTTAGCGTGCAGACTGTTGGCATCAATAACCACCTTGAGAATTCCGGAACGCCTGTGTACGAGCGCTGGTCAGCACAAGTTAAAAAATACAATCGCGGGAAACTGCCTGAATTAGGTGCAATCTGGTTAACTTATTATCCTAATATCATGGTGGAGTGGTATCCCAATACTTTGGTAATTAGTACTGTTGTTCCGCGCGGTGTCGATGCGTGCACGAACATCGTTGAGTTTTATTATCCTGAAGAAATTGTTTTATTTGAGCGGGAATTTATAGAAGCTGAAAAAGCGGCTTATCGAGAAACGGCAGATGAGGACGATGAAATTTGTTCACGTATGCAGCAAGGGCGGCGCGCCTTATATCTGCAAGGAGTGCAGGATTTTGGTCCTTATCAATCGCCGAGCGAAGACGGGTTGCGCCATTTTCATCAGTATTTAATCCGTAATTTACGGGAATACTTTCCTTTTTAACCGACTATGGGCGCTTTCTGGATGCTCATTGCCGGGCTGCTTTTTGCGTGCATGGGGGTATTTGTAAAACTTGGCGCACCCTATTTTTCAAATTTGGAATTGGTTTTTTATCGTTCGTTTATCGGTTTATTGCTGGTATCAGCGATCTTAATTCACAAGCATGGAACGCTTCGCACCCGGTATTGGAAAAGTCATATCTGGCGGGGTATTTCCGGATCGATTGCGTTGGTGCTTTTCTTTTACTGTATTACCCGCTTGCCCTTGGCAACGGCGATTACTTTAAATTACACCTCGCCGCTCTTTTTGACCTTGCTCACGCTACTTGTTTTTCGGGAATCTTTTTCCATTCCCATGATTCTGGCTGTTTTGATTGGTTTTATCGGTACACTTTTCGTGTTGAGACCGACCTTTGATAATGAACATCTATTCACGGGGCTTCTTGGTTTACTTTCTGGCTTTCTTGCCGCAGTTGCCATGTTTAATGTGCGGCAACTTGGGCGATGTGGTGAGCCTGACTACCGAATTGTCTTTTACTTTAGTCTAATCGCGACACTAATGAGCGCTGCCATCTTGTTGATGACTGCAACGCATTCTTTGAGTTGGGATCATTTTTTAATTTTAATTGGCTTGGCACTCAGTGGAACCTTGGCTCAACTAGCGCTAACGCGTGCTTATGCGACCGGCAACACCAACTTGGTCAGTACTTTTTCCTACAGTACAATCTTATTTGCCAGTTTTTTTGGCATCTTCATCTGGCATGAATCCTTGCCCAATGAAGGGTTGCTTGGCATGGTGCTTATTATTGCCAGCGGTGTGTTAAGCTTCAAATCATCCCCAAAGTTAGAAGGAAAAGATAATGATTACCATTCAACAAAATGAAACGCATCTCAACATTGCGGTTTTAGGAGAATTTACGCTAGCAGATTTCAAGCAATTTGAAGAAAACGCGTTGTATAAGCTCAAATCGCCAGGGGCGATCAACGTGTTGTTCGATTTGCGTGGCATGTTAGATTTCACGGCGGATGTCGCTTGGGAAGAGTTTAAGTTTTTCAGCCGCGACCATCAGCATGATTTCAACAAAATTGCCCTCGTGACCAACGACCAATGGTTGATCTGGCACGCTACGCTGACTCGGTTGTTTGTGGATGCCAAGATCCAAACGTTTGATGAGTATTCTGAAGCCCAATCATGGTTTTTGGCTGAATAAACAGTATGTTTCGATTAAGTATTTTAGGGATGCTTAGTTTGATGTTATCGGGCTGTGTTTATGTACCGGTTGTGCAAGAACCCAGCAATATAGAGGCAGGGTGTCACACCATCACCAAAGATTTAAGCTTAGAAACGATTGAGTTACAAGGTGCAGAGCGCAACCAAGGCTGCAACCAAAATGCGGAATGCCTCAATGCTTTACTGGCTAGTGCCACCGTATTAGCAGCGGGTAGCGCGATTATTTCGGGTAGCATCGTACTAACCGGAAAAGCAATTCATTGGCTGGAATATCAAGGAACATGCAGTGATGGCTATTTGAATCGAACTAAACGAGTTTTTTTGGAGTCTTTTTCTCATGATATCCCGAATGACTTTGCAATAAATAAAAAATAATTCAATATAATCAATAACTTATAAATTTAATAGTTTCTGGAGAGCGCTGAAACGGTGTGGTTTAGACATTCCGCTTGCTTGCCCTTAGACTTGCCCACTTTTTTGACAGGCACTTTTCATGTCCGCAGATCTTAATTCTTTATTACCCGAATCCATTGCCATATCGCCAGATTTAATTGCGCGCGAAGTTCGGCGCCGCCGGACTTTCGGCATAATTTCTCACCCCGATGCCGGCAAGACTACGCTGACTGAAAAGCTATTGCTATTTTCTGGCGCGATTCAAATGGCGGGCACGGTCAAGGCGCGTAAAAGTGGTCGACACGCTACCTCGGACTGGATGGATATTGAAAAACAACGCGGCATTTCGGTTGCTAGTTCGGTGATGCAATTTGAATATCGCGACCACGTAGTGAATCTGCTGGATACGCCCGGTCACCAAGACTTTTCCGAAGATACTTATCGCGTCTTAACGGCGGTCGATTCTGCACTGATGGTGATCGACGCAGCCAAAGGTGTGGAAGCGCAAACCATCAAATTACTAAACGTGTGCCGGATGCGTAACACGCCGATTGTCACCTTTATGAATAAGATGGACAGAGAAGTGCGCGATTCTCTGGAATTGTTGGATGAAGTGGAAGCGGTACTGAGCATACACTGTGCCCCCGTCACGTGGCCGATTGGCATGGGCAAAACGTTTCGCGGGGTTTATCACCTTATTCGTGATGAAATCATGTTGTTTGAAGCGGGCTCTGAACGCGCCGACCAAGAATTTGAAATTATTAATGGCATCGACAATACTCGTTTGGCGGCAATGTTTCCGCTGGAAATTGAACAGCTTAAAATGGAAGTAGAGTTGGTGAAGGGAGCGTCGCATCCCTTTGATTTAAATCGCTTTCTTGAAGGGAAACAAACGCCGGTTTTTTTTGGTTCGGCGATTAACAATTTTGGTGTGCGCGAAATTTTGGATGCACTGCTAGATTGGGCACCGGCACCGATTGAGCGTGATGCGACCCTGCGTCGCGTCAATCCCAACGAGCAACCGTTTTCGGGTTTTGTGTTTAAAATCCAAGCCAATATGGATGCGAATCACCGCGACCGCATTGCCTTTTTACGGGTGTGTTCTGGGCATTTTCAGCGCGGCATGAAGGTGAAGCATTTGCGCATTAACCGCGAAATTCGCGTTTCCAATGTGGTCACTTTCATGGCGTCGTCCCGCGAACAGGTGGAAGAAGCTTACGCGGGTGACATTATCGGTTTGCCCAATCACGGCAATATGCAGATTGGCGATAGTTTTTCCGAAGGAGAAATGCTGCAATTCACTGGCATTCCCTACTTCGCGCCGGATTTTTTTCGCTCGGTACGGATTAGAAATCCGATTAAAGTCAAACAGTTACATAAAGGCTTGCAGCAACTCGGCGAAGAAGGTGCGGTGCAGGTTTTTAAGCCACTGGATGGCGGAGACTTGATTTTAGGCGCGGTCGGGATGCTGCAGTTCGACGTGGTGGCCAGTCGTTTGCAAGGTGAATATGGCGTGGATGCGATGTTTGAAGGCACCAGCACCAGCAGTGCACGCTGGGTCACTTGCGAGGACAAAAAAATGCTCGCCGATTTCGAAAAAGTGCTGTCGCATAATTTATCTGTCGATGCGGCTGGCAATTTAGCCTACCTCGCACCGAACAACGTGAATCTAAAATTAACGCAAGAACGCTGGCCCAAAGTGGTGTTTCATACCACCCGCGAACACGCAGTCAAACTGTAAGTCCGCTGTCTGATACCACGCGCTTAAGTCCAATAAATCGACCATGTCCCTGCTCATTCTGCCTCAGTTTAGTCGCAGCCAGATTTTATTAGGCGATGTCGGCATTCAACATCTGCAACGGCAGCATCTTTTTGTTGCTGGCATGGGCGGTGTTGGTTCATATTGCGTCGAAGCTTTGGCGCGCGCTGGCATTGGCCGCTTAACGTTGCTCGACCATGACTGTGTAGCGGTGAGTAATCTCAATCGGCAGTTGCCGGCGTTGCTATCCACCATCGGACAATCTAAAGCGGAGCTGATGCGAGCGCGCATTGCCGACATCAACCCAGATTGCCAAGTGACGATTTTGACCGACTTTCTGGGTATTGAAAATGTCAATCAACTTGTACCGGGCGATGTGAGCTATGTTATTGATTGCATTGACTCTTTATCCTGTAAAGTTGCTTTGGTGGTGGAAAGTTATAAGCGGGGTTTAAAGGTTGCCTCCAGCATGGGTGCCGGCAATCGGCTTGATCCGACGCGGATAAAAATTGCCGATATTAGCGAGACAATTTTGTGTCCATTAGCGCGCGAAATGCGTAAACGCTTGCGAAATGAAGCAGTGTATTCCGGCATTCTCACCGTCTTTTCAGATGAACCCCCGCATCCACCATTGCCACCAGAACCGACTGGACGCGGACGTCCGCGGGCAGTAAACGGCACGATTAGTTATATGCCACCGTTGTTTGGCATGATGTTGGCCGGCGCGGTGCTGCAGCGCCTACTCGCCGATTGCCCTGATTTTAACAATGGCTAAAAATTGAAATTGGTTATAATCCAGCCCATGAAACTCGCCTTTAACTCTGTTGCCCTAATCGGAAAATATAAAACGCCTGCCATTGCTATGCCGTTGTTGCGGCTGGCCGCATTTATGGCAGCTAAAGGCGTGCAGGTCACAGTGGATAGTTTAACGGCGGAACATTTGGGACAACATGATTACCGCGTTTTGTCACTGAACGAAATGCAAGGCAAGGTCGAATTGGCCGTGGTCATGGGTGGCGATGGTACGATGTTAAACATTGCACGCACTTTAACGCCGTTTGGCATTCCGCTGGTGGGTGTAAATCAAGGGCGGCTGGGCTTTTTAACCGACTTGTCCTTGGATTCGATGAAACACAGTCTGACTGCGATCCTACAAGGGCATTGCGTTACCGAGAAACGAATGTTGTTGGGCGTGCAGGTACAGCGAAATCAGAATGAAGTCTGTCATGCCTTGGCGTTTAATGAGATGGTGGTACACCGCAGCAATATCGATAGCATGATTGAATGTGAAGTACGAATTGATGGCGAATATCTTTACACACAACGCGCCGATGGCTTAATTGTTGCGACCCCCACGGGTTCAACCGCCTACGCACTGTCGGCTGGCGGTCCGATTATTCATCCCTCACTGGACGTGATTACGTTAGTTCCGGTATGTCCACATACCTTGAGCAATCGACCGATTGTGGTGAACGGTTCTTCTGTGATTGAAGTATTAATGCACCGAGCCGGCGAAGTGCATGTGCGTTTTGATAGTCATACCCATTTTGATTTACTACTGAATGATCGGTTACTGGTGACGCGGCATCCAGAAATGGTGCAGCTTCTTCACCCCGTTGGTCATAGCTACTATCACACCCTGCGCGAAAAACTGTTGTGGAATAAAACTTTTTAATTGCGTTAAAAATTCAGATGAACATGCCTTGCACTACCCCCTTTTTTGCCTTTTCCCACTTTCGATCCGAGACGGATGCGTGGCGCGTTTTTTTTCTGACTGAGCCGTTCCTGCATGCTTAAATTTCTGTCGATTCGTAACTTTGTCATTGTTGACGCGCTTGAGCTGAATTTTGGCACAGGTTTTACGGCTTTGACCGGCGAGACGGGAGCGGGTAAATCAATTTTGCTAGACGCTTTGTCGTTGGTTTTAGGCGAGCGCGCCGACGGTAGTTTGGTTCGCGTCGGTTGCGAACGCGCCGAAATCAGCGCCGAATTTAATCTTGCTAGCTTGCCACTGTTGCGTTTTTTGCTGAGTGAACAAGAATTAGACGATGAGGACGTGAATATCTGCTTAATGCGTCGGACATTGGATGCAAGTGGTCGCTCACGTAGCTATATCAACGGTCGGAGTGTCACTTTGCAGCAATTGCGCGAAGTGGGCGAAAGTCTGATTGATATTCATGGGCAACATGCTCATCAATCTTTGCTACGAGGCGATGCGCAGCGCATTTTGCTTGACACGCATGCCGGTTTGCAAATTCAAGTGGGCGCAGTGACCGAGCAGTTTAAGCACTGGCAGACCTTGCATAGACGCCGTTTGCAATTAGAAAACAATGCAGAAGCGGTGGCGGCGGAACGCGAATTGCTGATGTTTCAGCAGCAAGAATTAGCTGCTTTGGCTTTCTCCGAGGCTGATTGGGAAAGCCTGCAAGCCGATTATGCGCGCTTGTCGCACGCCGCCAGTTTGCTAGAAACTGCCCAGTTTGGCGTGGAAATATTGAGTGAATCGGACAGCGCTTGCTTGGGGCAATTGAGTGCGCTTGCCGCTCGGGTTCGAGAAGGATTGGTGTTTGATGCCGAGCTACACGATACGTTAACGATGTTGGACAGCGCACAAAATGAATTGCAAGAAGCGGTTTATGCCTTGCGCCACTACCAACAAAAACTAGATGCCGATCCGCAACAACTCCGCGAATTGGAGACGCGTATCAACGATGTCGTCAGCGCAGCGCACAAATATCGGGTATCGCCCGAACAATTGCCTGGGGTCTTAGCCGACATGACCTCGCGTTTGAGTGAACTGGGCGGTGGCGCGGATGCCGCAGACCTCGTGCAACAAGACGCGGCAGCTTATGACCGTTATTTGAGTTTGGCACAACAACTCAGTGCAGCGCGTCAGACTGCGGCAAGCGCCTTATCCGCTGAAATCAGTAGCGCGATGCAAACCTTGGCAATGCAAGGTGGGCAATTTTCGGTATGCGTACAGCCACTGACTGAAGGTCTTGCGCATGGTTTGGAAAACATTGAATTTCAAGTAGCCGCTAATTTGGGTTTGCCTTTGCGCAGCTTGGCAAAAGTGGCTTCTGGCGGCGAATTGTCGCGCATCAGTTTGGCGATTCAAGTCGCTGCTAGCCGCGCAGCAACCGTGCCAACACTGATCTTTGACGAGGTGGATAGTGGCATTGGTGGGCGCGTGGCCGAGATTGTGGGTGCGCTGTTACAACAACTCGGGCAGCGGCATCAAGTGTTGTGCGTGACACATTTGCCGCAAGTAGCGGCACAAGCCGATGCGCAATGGCAGGTCAGCAAAGCGGCACAAAATGGCTTTACGTTGAGCCAAATCAAGGAGTTGTCGCCAGCGGAACGCATTGAAGAAATTGCCCGAATGTTGGGTGGCGTGACCTTAACCGACACCACTCGTAAACACGCGGCAGAAATGTTGGGCGTGGCGATTTAGACTAGCCAGGATTAGGGAGCGAGAATGGATGTTAAATATTCTCGTGCGGACTTAAATTAAAAAAGTTAAATATAATCAATTAGTTATGAATTTTTGTGAGTAGGGCGAATGAATTAATTTTGCTGTTGCGCCCATGAATAGGTGGCGCTGTATTGTGCATCATTGTGGAATAGATTAGGTTGAGTTGAATTACATAAGGTATTGATTATTATGCGTATTTTTATTTTTTTGCTGTTGTTATCGCTCAGTTCATGTACTTGGTTGAAGCCGCATAAACTCGAAATTCGCCAAGGAAATTGGGTGACGCCAGAAATGCGTACACATTTGCAAGTCGGTATGAATAAAATTCAGGTCAAAGCGCTGTTGGGCACGCCATTGATTAGCGACCCGTTTCATTCGCAGCGCTGGGATTATCTTTACCAATTAAGGCAAGAAGGAATTCTTGTCGAAAATAAACGGCTGACTGTTTATTTTGACAGTGAAAAAGTGCAACGAATTGAAGAAAATCAGTCAGCGCCAATTGCGCCTTAGGAATCAAAGATGAATAAAATAAAAGTGGTTATTGCTGGCTGTTCTGGGCGCATGGGAAAGACGCTGTTAAGCTGTGTTGCCGATGCAAATGACTGTGTGCTTCATAGCGCTTTAGACCATGCGGGTAGTGCCGCCGTGGGAAAACCAGTGCGCGATTGCGCCGGTGCGGGTGATCTTGCAGTGACGGCAGATCTGTCTGCGGCCTTGCGCAACGCCGATGTGCTGATTGATTTTACCCGCCCTGAAGGAACGCTAAAGCACCTGGAAATCTGTCAAGCACTGGGTGTAAAAATGGTGATTGGCACGACCGGATTTTCGCCGCAAGAGAAGGCGCAACTGGCGGTCGCCGCGCAAAAAATTGGCATTGTGTTTGCTCCAAATATGAGTGTCGGCGTTAATTTGACGTTTAAATTGCTTGAAACCGCCGCTAAAGTTTTGAGTCAGGGCTATGACATTGAAATTATCGAAGCTCACCATCGGCATAAAGTGGATGCACCTTCCGGCACGGCATTAGCGATGGGCGAAGTCATTGCCAACACGCTGGGACGCAATCTAGCCGATTGTGCGGTTTATGACCGTAAAGGCGTGACCGGCGAACGGGACGCTTCGACGATTGGTTTTGCCACAGTGCGCGGCGGCGATATTGTGGGTGACCATACTGTTTTATTTGCCGGAACCGGCGAACGGATTGAAATTACGCATAAAGCCAGTAGCCGTGCCACCTTTGCCCTCGGCGCTTTACGTGCGGCACGGTTTTTACATCGCAATCCGGCTGGTTTGTATGATATGCAGGATGTGCTGGCGCTTTAAAAGCGTATTTGTAAGGCGATTGATTTTTTCCTTGAATCGGCGCAGCTAATTTCCAGTCCATTGTTTATCAAAGATTTTTTGGATTTTGGACGGCACCGAATTACGGAAAACGACGATTTATTTTGAACCTAACAAATGTTGCAACGCCGCCTCTAACTGCGAATACGCGAATGGAAAGTCCGAATCTTGCATCAACTTGGGTAGCACCCGTTGCCCTTCCATGAGTAAAGCGACTCGCTCACCCATCGCCTGTTTTAGTAGCCAAGCAGGCGCGACAAACATGGCCGGACGGTGAACGACCTTGGCCAGTGTTTGCGTAAATTGCGCATTGCTGACCGGATTGGGCGCGGTTAAATTAAACGCTCCTTTCAATTCCGATCCGTGCAATAAGCGCAATACCATTCCCACATAATCATCCATGTGCACCCAGCTCATCCACTGCTGACCATCGCCCAGGCGCGCACCCAAGCCTAATTTGAACGGTAAAATCATGCGTCCAAGCAAACCGCCTTCATGGCTTAATACCAGGCCAGTGCGTAGAGCACACACTCTAATCCCTTGATTTTGAGCCTCAAATGCTGCTGCTTCCCAAGCTTGGCACAAGTGTGCCGCAAAATCATCTCCGGCTGGCTCATTTTCTGTCAACACGTCATTGCCGCGATTGCCGTAAAAACCAACCGCTGAACCACTTAATAGCACGGCGGGCTTTTGCGCCGCGCGTGCAATATGTTGCACCAACGTTTGCGTCAAAGCGACGCGACTATTCAGCAATTGTTGTTTGCGTGCCTCAGACCAACGGGCATCAACAATCGGTTCACCGGCTAAATTGATCACGGCATCAAAATGAATATCGCTATGCCATTCATCTAAGGTGTTGAATGCGCGCACGTTGCTGCCGCATTTTTGTGCTACCGAGGCAGGAGAACGGCTTAGAACCGTCAATTCATGTCCTTCCTTGAGTAGTACTTTGCAAAGTTGTCTGCCGATTAAGCCGGTACCACCCGTCATCAGGATTTGCATTTTTCTTTCTCCGTTTGTGTATTTAAAAATCAGTTAAGGAAGCGCTGATGTGTGCCGTTATGATTCAACTAGTTGACCATGAACAAAACAAATTAGCGCTTCCTGAGTGCGTCGTGAGTCAATGGCGGATAAATCATACTCGAAAATGCCGCTGGCAAGCGATCGAAAAGACCTTGGTCGGCACGGGTTGATGCGGGTCTTATTGGTCGGAAATTAAATCAATAAATCCATAATAATCAATAGGTTATATAAAATTTTAGGCTGCTGTGGCACAGTGCTAGTATTTTTTTATTAACGGCAGGCACTATTTTTCACTTACAGCCTGCCAATAGCGCTGATGCGTTTGCCGATAGCGTTCGACGTCAATTATTTGATTGTCGACGCGCAACAAAATGGCACCTTCTTCATCAGTACGTAAGCGAATACTATCAGCATAACGCTGGTAAACATCAGCATTGGGATGATGAAATGAGTTGCGATACCCCACGCTAAATACGGCATAACGGGGCTGCACCGCCTGAACAAATTCTGCTGTAGAGGACGTTTTGCTGCCGTGGTGCGGCACTAACAAGACCGTCGCAGCGAGTTTGTCGGCCTGGGTTTGCACTAGACGTCGTTCACTGTTTTTCTCAATATCGCCGGTGATTAAAATCACATTTTGACCAGTTTGAATGCGCAGTACACAAACCAATTCATTGGTGCGAACTTTGGCACGCGCATACGCATCGGGTTCGGGATGCAGAATTTCAAACTTCACGCCGTCCCACTGCCAGTTTTGTCCAGCTAAACAGCGGCGCGAATCGGGCAATATCGTGAGCAGAGGTTGATCGGCAGGCAATGACGATAACAGCCATTGCGTGGGAATAGCTTGCAGTACCGAGGCGGCGCCACCGGTGTGGTCGCGGTCATTGTGCGTCAACACCAGTCCATCAAGTTGCGCCACGCCCAGACCCCGTAAGGCCGGCACTAAAATCCGACTGCCGCTATCGGCATCGGTAGAAAAATCAATGCCGCTATCGACTAATAAAGCGTGTTCACGGGTTTGCAGTGCTACGGCCAAGCCTTGTCCGACATCAAAAATCGTCATGCGCAAACTGCCAAAAGCGGGCAAGTCGGGCGCAATAAAAAACATCGGCAACAGCATTATTCCGCCTAACCAGCGCGCCGGAAAGCCGCGTGGTAGCAATAGCCACAGAACGCCGCACGAACCGATTAGCACCGTCCACGGTGGTGGTGCGTGTTGCGTCCAAACGGCAAGCGGTAAATTATTTAATATATTCAATGTGTTATAACAAATACTCATGGAATAATGGGCGAATTGCAATAAGCTGTCTAGCGGCAATACTGCGCCCAATAAACTCAATGGCACCACCACGAAGCTCACTAAGGGAATGGCGAACGCATTCGCCAGTGGTGACACCAACGAGAGTTGTTGAAATAACGCCAGTAGCAGTGGAATCAGTCCGATGCTCATCGCCCATTGCACGCGCGTATATTCCACTAACCAATGACCGGGGCGTAAACGGTGGCTGCTGATGTAAAAAATCAGCGCAACTGCGCCAAAAGATAGCCAGAAACCGGGCGATAAAACCGCCCACGGATCGAGAACGGTGACCACCAGAAGTGCCAAAGTTAATAATTGCGACGGCGCTAGGTTGCGTGATGACCATAACGCCAGCGCCACCGTGCCTAGCATATAAACTGTGCGCTGCGCCGGTACGCCGTAACCTGCCAACAGAGCATAACTGAGGGCGACTAAGAAACCCGCCAGAGCCGCTGCTTTGCGCGCGGGCAGCCATAAGGTCAGCCGCGTGCTGCGCCGCCAGCCCAGATTGACTAACATAAACGCAAATCCAGCCAACATGGTGATGTGCAACCCAGAAATCGACATTAAATGATTGACGCCGGTGCGGGTGAAAACTTGCCATTGCGCGGGGGGAATGCCGCTTTGATCGCCGATGGTTAAGGCGCATAAAACGCCCACATACGGCTGGTCTTTTAATACGCGCTGAAAATGCGCACGCACCGCTTCACGCACGCGCTCGATTTCATAACTAATTGATTTTATTGAATTATTTAATATATTGTTGTCGCCTTTTCCATAAACATAGCCTACGGCGCGGATATTTTGCTCCAGCGTCCAGGCTTCAAAATCAAAGGTGTAGGGATTGCTGGTGCCGTGTGGTTGCTTCAAGCGTACGGTGAGTTGCCAGCGTTCGCCGGCGTGAAAATCGAGTTTTGGATTTTTTGCATCTTGATAAGTCGAAAGCAAAATATGCGGCGGCACAGTTGCTTCTGGGCTGCTGACACTTTCAACGTCAAAGCGGAAACTTAACCCACGCTCATGCTGTTTTGGCATGTCC
>JAVHQT010000102.1:0-1410 GCA_036171275.1 Gallionellaceae bacterium
GTGGTTTTGCCATGCCAGAATTAGACAGCCAATTAATCGCTCGCCATGAACAATGGTATTCCAGTCGCCCCGAATACATGGCAAGAATGTCAGAACGCTCGCAACGCTACTTGTTTTACATCATTGAAGAAGTTGAAAAAAGAGGGATGCCATCTGAAATCGCCTTGCTGCCAATGATTGAAAGTGCTTTTAATCCGGGCGCTTTTTCAGTCAGCAAAGCATCCGGTATCTGGCAATTCATTCCCTCCACCGGCAAAAACTTTGGTTTACACCAAAATTGGTGGTACGACGGACGGCGAGACATTATGTCTGCAACCAATAGCGCATTGGATTATCTTGAAAAATTGCACGCTCAATTTGGAGATTGGGAACTGGCGCTTGCCGCTTACAACTGGGGCGAAGGTGCAGTGGCACGTGCGCAAATGCGTAATCGCAAACAAGGCAAACCCACCAATTACGCAAGCCTAAAGCTGCCGCCAGAAACCCAAAACTACGTGCCTAAACTTTTAGCTATTAAAAATATCATCAATGATCCGGCACGTTTTGGCTTAAAACTACCTGACATTGCCAACC
Organism: Gallionellaceae bacterium; assembly: GCA_036171275.1. Classification (GTDB taxonomy): domain Bacteria; phylum Pseudomonadota; class Gammaproteobacteria; order Burkholderiales; family Gallionellaceae; genus PALSA-1006. The sequence goes on from JAVHQT010000102.1 coordinate 574, forward strand.
AACCCTATTTTGTTGCCGTCAGTTTACCGCCTCGACTGGATGTAAAAATGGCCGCTGAACTAGCCAATGTTTCTTTGGAAGAGTTTATCGCCTTAAATCCCGGTCACAATCGCCCCTTGATGCTGCAAGAATCGTCGCAATTTATTTTATTACCCGCTGATAAAGTTGAGACCTTTCAAACCAATCTTGAAAACACCGACCAACCCTTATCAACTTGGCAAACCTACAAAACCAAAAAGGGAGAACGGTTTGATCAAGTCGCACCTCGATTCGGTTTGTCAGTTGATAAATTACGTAAAATCAATGGCTTATCCCTGCGCGCCCGGGTTAGCAATGGCCAAACTTTGCTGGTACCACGCAACAATGAGGACAACGAAAACATCGATTTTTCAGTGTTCAATTATCAACAATCCTCACCTGAAGAAAGCGCTTTACCGATCAAACATACGGTCAGAAAAGGTGAAAACCTAGTCAGCATCGCACGGCACTATCACGTCACTTTGGCGCAGTTGAAACAATGGAATGTGGGTCTGCAAAAAATTGTGGTGGGCCAAAGAATTACCGTTGTTAAAACAGCGCACAGCCCTCATCGCTTGGTGAAAAACACAAATCGGGCAGCACGTCTCGCGAAAGTGAATAAACGCCGCAATATCAATATCGCCCGCCATCAAAAAACATCCCATTCTTCGCCCAAAAAGAAAGTGCGTGTCGCCAGTACACGTTAAGCCTTAGCTTTTAATCCGGAAAATAGCAACACAAGTCATGCTGGTGTCAATACCAAATAGCAATGTCCGCTTTTGCTGTTTTCCCTTTGCTATGGTGCAGCGCGTTGCGCAT
>JAVHQT010000103.1:0-6834 GCA_036171275.1 Gallionellaceae bacterium
CAGTATCGCGATACGCAATTGAAACTTCACGTTGCGCATCCACGTAGCTTCTAAAATCGACTGCGGTCAACCAAGGATCGTGTGGGTTGTAAATAGATTGAATAATTTCATCAAAAATACCCGGTTCAAACAAGTTAAAGTGACCGCTTTCGAGTAAGTGCATGACACGTTTAAGGTCTTCGTCTTCGGCAATAATTTGTGCGGGATTGTAATGTCCGCGAGTGTCTTCCACTTCCTGCGCAGTCAGCCCGAATAAAAAGAAATTTTCATGCCCTGCTTCGTCCCGAATTTCAATATTCGCGCCATCCAGCGTGCCAATCGTTAGCGCACCATTCATCATAAATTTCATGTTGCCGGTGCCGGAAGCTTCTTTGCCTGCGGTGGAAACTTGTTCTGATAAATCCGCGCCTGCACAAATAACTTCCATCGCTGAAACCCGATAATCTGGAATGAAAGCCAATTTCAGTAAACCATCCGTATCGGGATCACCATTGATGACGGTGGCGACGGCATTGACCAGTTTAATAATGCGTTTTGCCATGCGATAGCCGGGCGCCGCTTTGCCACCAATCAACACGCAGCGCGGTGTCCAGTTAGCGGTGTCGCCGTTCTTAATCCGGTCATATAAATGAATGACATGGAGCACGTTTAACAGTTGGCGTTTGTATTCGTGAATCCGTTTGACTTGCACGTCGAATAGGGCATCAACGTTGAATTCAACGCCACAATCGCGTTTGACCATTTCGGCCAAGAGTTTTTTATTGGCTTGTTTTATCGACCGCCATTTTGCACGGAACGCAGCATCATCGGCATGCACAGAAAGTCCGCGCAATTTTGACATTTCCACCAACCAGTCTTCACGCGCAACCGAGGCTTGACCCTTTTCTTGTTTGCTCAAGGTGTCGGAAATTAAATTGCTTAACGCTGGATTTGCCCAAGCCATCCAACGACGTGGCGTGACGCCATTGGTTTTATTGTTAAATTTGCGTGGCCACAATTCATAAAAATCGCGGAACAGATATTTTTGCAATAAATCAGAATGCAACGCGGCGACACCATTGACTGAGACGCCGGCAACAATCGCCAAATAGGCCATTCGAATATGCTTTTCGTGCCCTTCTTCCACAATCGACATCCGACGTTGCCGTTCGACATCGCCGGGCCAATGTAACGCGACAACCTTTAAGAAACGTGCGTTAATTTCAAAAATAATTTCTAACAAGCGCGGCAGTAAACGACCAAACATACTCACCGACCAACGCTCTAACGCTTCGGGCAATAAAGTGTGATTGGTATAAGCGACGGTACGACTGGTAATGGCCCAAGCGGCATCCCATGTTAAGCCATGTTCGTCCATCAATAAGCGCATCAATTCGGGAACGGCGCAAGTCGGATGGGTATCATTGAGTTGGAAGAAGTTTTTATCGGCAAACTCCGAAAAATCATTGCCTTGAACGCTGACCCATTGCCGTAGCACGTCTTGCAAACTGGCTGAAGCTAAAAAATACTGTTGGCGTAAGCGTAACTCTTTGCCATTTTCACTGGCATCATTCGGATACAACACCATCGTGATGTGTTCGGCGGCATTTTTGGAGGCGACAGCTTCTGCATAACTGCCGGCATTAAATTCGCTTAAATCAAACTCTTCGGTTGCGGCGGCTTTCCATAAACGCAAAGTATTCACCGTGCCATTTTGATAGCCTGGAATCGGCACGTCATAGGGAACAGCCATGACGTCATTGGTATATTTCCAATAGGCGTGCAAGCGACCGTTTGGCTCTTGGTGCAACTCGGTTTGTCCCCCGAACTTGACGCGCGTGGTAAATTCAGGACGCTCGATTTCCCAAGGATTGCCGTTACGCAACCAGTGATCGGGCTCTTCATGTTGATAACCATTTTCAATTTTTTGGCGGAACATACCGTATTCGTAGCGAATACCGTAGCCCATCACCGGCAATTGCAGCGTGGCGCAACTATCTAAAAAGCACGCTGCCAATCGACCTAAACCGCCATTGCCTAAGCCCGCGTCATGTTCTTGGTCGGCCACTTCTTCAAGCACCAAACCCAGATTACGCAATGCTTCAGTGGTCGCTGGTTCAATGTCTAAATTCAGCATCGCATTGCCTAATGTTCTGCCCATCAAGAACTCGAGCGACAAATAATAAGCACGTTTGCTGTTTTGCTGCCGATACGCGGCTTGGGTATTTTTCCAACGTTCCACCAAGCGATCGCGCATCGAATGCGACAACGAAGCGTAAACATGGTGTGCAACTAAATGTTTGGTATCCCAACCCAGTGTGTGGCTAAAATAATGCCGAAAATCTTCCACAATACTTTCAGCGTCCATTCCCAAGGCGGGCGTATTGACGTCAATCGCGATTGAGTTTTTTTCAATAAAAGGTTTGGTATGAATGATAGTTCTCCAATAATTTCAAAAATTTAGCGTTTCAAAGTGGTTTGATTATAGCAAGCAAAGTCAAAAATCAGGCTAAATCGCCATTAACAAAATATCGATTTGTTGAAATTTTTAAAAGTGATTATCATAAAAATAAATATAATCAATAAGTTACGATAATTTTTTAATTATTCAGATTAAACTAAAAACGATAATCTTTTACAAACCACTGAGTTGCTTAAGGTGCGCAGTGACGCTGCGTCCGAGCGAATGTAATTCATAACCCCCTTCCAAAACCGACACAATGCGATTTTGCGCAAAGCGCGCTGCAATCTGCTGAATCTGCGCCGTCACCCAGCCATAATCGGCTTCGCGTAACGCTAAGCCACCCATATCATCGTCGCGGTGCGCGTCAAAGCCGGCCGATATGAAAATCATTTGCGGTTGAAATTTTTCCAATGCTGGCAACCAATGTTCCAGCACTGCTGCTTGAAAGTCGCCACCCTTGCTGCCCGCCGCCAGTGGTACATTGATAATGTGATCGTTACCACTGTCTGCGCCGCAATAAGGATAAAACGGATGGCGAAACGTGGAGCAAAACAGCACACGGGCATCGTCATGAAACACCGCCTCCGTGCCATCGCCGTGATGCACATCAAAATCGACAATCGCCACCCGCTGTAAACCGTGCCATTCCAAAGCATGCGCAGCGGCAATGGCCACATTGTTAAAGATACAAAATCCGCCAGCTTTGGCAGGTGTTGCATGATGTCCGGGCGGACGCACATTGCAAAAAGCACTTTCTGCGCGCTTTGCCATCACACAATCCACCGCCGCCACCGCCGCGCCAGACGCATGTAGCGCAGCGCTTAAACTGAATCGATTCATCGCGGTATCGCCCTCGTCCAAATACACCAAGCCTGACGCGGGCGCACTCGCAAACACACAATCCACATATTCTGCGGTATGGACGCGCAATAATTGTTCGCGCGTCGCAGCAGGCGCTTCTTGATGATTGAGAAACGGTAACAAACCTGAGGCGATTAACTGATCTTCAATCGCATGAATCCGCGCCGGACATTCAGGATGATCCGCCCCCATTTCGTGCTGCGAACAACTGGGATGAGTAAAATAGATGCTTAACATAACTTATTGATTATATTGAATAATATATTTTTAAATATCCGGAATTTGCCAGTTGATTTCTGGATTTCCACCTGCCAATAAAGCCGCATTGATCTTTGAAAATGGGCGACTACCAAAAAAACCGCGATACGCAGACAGTGGCGAAGGGTGCGGCGATTCAATCACGCAATGCCGATGCGAATCAATTAAATCAATTTTCCGTCGTGCGTTCGCCCCCCACAGCACAAACACAACTGCATCGGTCTTCGCATTGACCGCGCGAATAACCGCGTCGGTAAAAATCTCCCAACCTTGATTTTGATGCGAATTAGCGCGATGCGCCTGTACCGTCAGCACCGTATTCAGCAATAAAACGCCTTGCTCCGCCCAAGGGGTAAGATCCCCATTATTTGGAATTTTACAAGCTAAGTCAGCTTGCAACTCTTTGAATATATTCATTAAAGAAGGCGGAATGGTAACGCCTTGGCGCACGGAAAAGCACAAGCCATGCGCCTGATGATGGTCATGATACGGATCTTGCCCGAGAATTAAAACCCGCACCTTTTCCATTGGCGTTAAATTTAAAGCAGCGAATACTTCCGCTTCCGGTGGAAAAACAGTCACCTTTTCTCGCTGCTCAGCAACGAAATCTTTGAGCACCTTAAAATAAGGCTTGTCAGTTTCCGCCAGTAAAACCGACTGCCATGACGTGTCCAGCATAAAATCCCCCTATCAATGCCTCAATCTAGCGAAACGAAATTGGCTTTCAATGGGCAGACTTACAGTGCTTTGCGAACCGCTTTAACGCTTTCATCTTCTGGGCTGGTGGCAACGCTAAAGCCCAGTCTATCCATTAAATGCAGCATATCGGCGTTGTTACGCAACACTTCGCCTTCCATTACTTTTAAGCCTTTAGAGCGCGCCGCGTCCATCAGCGCCATCATCAACTTTTGCCCTAAACCTTTGCCGCGCATGGTGTCGGCAATGACCAGTGCGAATTCGCAACTTTCACCATCTGGATTACACGCAAAACGTGCCACGCCCAGTTCGACTTCTTTACCGTGTTCTTCGGTCACCGCAATCAGCGCCATTTCGCGGCTGTAATCAATCTGGGTAAAGCGCACCAGCATGGTACTGCTCAGCTCTTGCATACTGTTCATAAAACGGAAATAGCGCGATTCATCTGACAAATTGCGCACAAATGCCTGCACCAGTTCCGCGTCTTCTGGGCGGATAGGGCGCACGGTAATATCCATGCCATCCGCCAATTGCCAATTGCGCACTAAATGTGTTGGATAGGGATAAATCGCCATGTGCGCGTAACGATCAATGTTAGGGTGCCGGAATTCCACCACCACCCGCGCATCGGCCGCCAACACGCCATTTTCGTCCACAATCAAAGGGTTAATGTCCATTTCCATTAACATGGGCAACTCACAGACCATTTCTGAAACCCGTAACAACACACTTTCCAGCGCCGCCATATCCACTGCCGGCATTTGTCGGAATGCCCCTAATAATTTAGAAATGCGTGTACCTTTAATTAAATCTTTGACCAAGAAATTGTTCAGAGGTGGCAAAGTAACCGAACGATCACTCATCACTTCCACCATGGTTCCGCCGGCACCAAAGCTAATGACGGGTCCAAAAACCGGATCATTAATCACGCCTAACATCAATTCTCGACCGTGTTTTTTGATAATCATCGGCTGAATCGAAATCCCTTCCATTTTTGCATCGGGACGATTCAATTTAATGTTTTCAGTAATTTCGTGATACGCCGCGCGCACTGCGGCGGCATTCGGCAAACTCAACATCACGCCACCGGCATCGCTTTTGTGTGAAATGTTGGGCGAATTGACTTTCATGGCGACCGGAAAACCCAGTTGTTGCGCGATTAACAGCGCTTCATTGGGCGAATGGGCAATCATGGTTTGTGCTACCGGAATATGAAAAGCCGACAACAACGCTTTCGATTCCATTTCACTCAGTACTTTCCGTTTATCGAGCAACGCACCCTCAATAATCATGCGTGCGCCGTCCAGATCAGGCGCGAGATGATGTGATAACGGGCCCGGCATTTGCATCAATAATTTTTGATTTTGATAGTAAGTCGAAAGGTACGAAAACACTTCCACTGCTGGTTCGGGCGTGCGGAAATTAGGCAATTTTGCGCGTGCAAATTCGCGCCGAGATTCCGCCACTTGCGCTTCACCCATCCAGCAAGTAAGCAGCGGCTTTTTATGATAATTGGCTAATTCAATCACCGCCTTGGCAGCTTCCAAGGGTTTGGTCATGGCTTGCGGCGTTAAAATGGTCAGCACACCGTCCACGTTCGGGTCTTCTAAACACGCTGCAACGGCGTGTTGATAACGATCAGATTGCGCATCGCCAATCACGTCCACCGGATTACCGTGCGACCAATTTACCGGTAAAACTTCATTTAAACGCGCCATCGTCACCGCAGATAAATCCGCCATCACCAGCCCTAAATCGGCCGCTCTATCGGTTGCCATCACGCCGGGGCCGCCGCCGTTGGTGACAATCGCCAAGCGGTTGCCGGAAGGTTTAAAGCCGCAAGACATCGCCTTGGCAGCCGAAAACAATTCAGTTACGGTTTTAACTCGAATGACACCTGCGCGGCGCACGGCGGCATCAAACGCATCATCCGATCCGACTAACGAGGCAGTGTGCGACATAGCCGCCTTCGAGCCGGCTTCATGCCGCCCTACTTTCACCAAAATCACCGGTTTTACCCGTGCGGCAGCGCGTAAGGAACTCATAAAGCGCCGTGATTCACGAATTCCTTCGATATACATCAAAATGTTTTGCGTCAACGGATCGGACACTAAATAATCCAAAATTTCGCCGAAATCCACGTCCGCTGACGAACCCATCGACACCACGCTAGAAAAACCGACATCGTTTAACTGCGCCCAATCTAATACCGCCGTGCACAAAGCGCCGGATTGCGAAATTAACGCTAAATTACCTTTATTTGCGCCGCCTTTATTAAAAGTCGCGTTCAGCCCAATGCTTGGCCGCATCACGCCTAAGCAATTCGGCCCAATTAAGCGAATGCCATATTGTTTAGCATTTTCAAGTACTTGCTGCTCTAACTGTTTGCCTTCCGCGCCAATTTCCCCAAAACCTGCAGTAATAATCACCGCCGCTTTCACCCCGTGCAAGCCACATTCTTCGATTATTTTGGGCACGGTTTTAGGCGGTGTGGCAATCACCACCAGCTCAACGGATTCGCCAATTTCCGCAATAGAGGCAAACGCTTTGCGTCCTTGCACTTCGGCTTTGCTGGC
>JAVHQT010000104.1:0-1389 GCA_036171275.1 Gallionellaceae bacterium
CCAACCCACCAACACATGCGAGAACGGCTCCAGTACCTTGTACAGCGCAAACCAGGCGATGGCCGCGAGCAATAAAAAGGCGCGCGGGTTATGGCGGGGTCGATTAACTGTGGTCGTGTTCATAGCAGCTTTCCAGTATTGTGAGCGCGCTAGTTGATTGCGCAGGTAAAACGTAGACGATCAAATCTACAAAAGGATGCAGCAAGCGAAAAATTGAGTGGCGGGAGGCGCGTGTTCAATTCGGCACAGCAATGATCCTAAAAAAGGTCACAGCGCCAAGTTCTAGTAAAATTTATTATAATAATCAATTAGTTATGTTTGTAATAAATTTACCCTCAGGAAAAAACTGCTAGCTGCTTACGGGCGATGCGTTTTGAAAACGACGGGCACAAATGGGAATTAAGCGGTTCTGAAAAATCGCTTAAACGCAAAAAGATACTGAAAACGCTGGCTGTCGCCATCTGTCTTGCCACTCTAAAATCCAACCTTTTCCAACTCGGCGCTCAGCTAGGCAAACCCGATGCGCTCTTGCGCTAAGCGCAAAGCCGGTGCGATTCGGTCAACCCGCAAATCATCATACACACAGGTTAACAAATATCAGCGGCTTTCAATTGGGTCAGAATCGCTTGATACTTTGAGCTGCTTAGACGTGATCCAAGCCTTGCAAACTGCAACCCAAACTTTCGAGTTGAACATCAGCTGGATTATCTAGATAATTCGACTTGAGTTAAAAAAACACGAGCGGACAGAGGATTTATTTAGTGTTTACCCAGATGCGTTCAGCATCAGTCTCGATTAAGCTTGATCCATTCCATTCACTTCCCAAAAGGTATTTTGATGTTTAATCCGTCCCGCGACCAAGCTCGGCAATTTATTTTTGACACGTGGCGCAAGCGTTGCGCAGGTGAATTACTAACCCCTTTGGAAGATTTGACTGCGCAGTTGATTGAAAAACACCCGGAATATCATGCGGTTTTCAGCGATGCGGCAGGCAAGCTGGATGCCGATTACGCGCCGGATGGCAGTGCGATCAACCCTTTCTTACACCTGATGATGCACCTGAGTATCGAAGAACAATTATCCATTGGACAACCGCAAGGGATTCGGGAACAGTTCAGCCGTCTGACCCAAAAGCATGATTCAGAACACGAAGCTCAACACGCGATCATGGATTGTTTGGGCGAAATGTTGTGGCAAGCCCAACGCAATAAAACAGCGCCGGACGCGGCGATTTATCTGGCATGCTTGGCGCAACAGTAAGTCAACCCCAAAAAATCGAATAACGAGACACTAATTCAACGGCGCTAAGCTTACCGTTTATGGTTGTGCTATGCCAACGCCGTCGTGGGCTTGCTCATTTTTCGCTCCTTGGGGGGTGTTGAAAACAAT
>JAVHQT010000105.1:0-47602 GCA_036171275.1 Gallionellaceae bacterium
CCACACCTGCCCGCAAGGGGTAAAGCGGTAAAGGTGCAAGGGGTAAGCTCCCTGCGCTTCGTTCCGCTTCGCTCCACTGCGTTACGGGAGCGTTCTGGCAAGACGAAAACCGTTGAGGTCGTTCCGTAGCGCTGGGGCGTATGTGGTGCGATCCGCCGCACGGGTATTCCGCGCGAGGCTGCCCCACGAGCCGCCCCGCAGCACTTTAGAGTCACCGCTACCCGTCCATGCGCTGCCATCACTGGGTGCGCCGTTATAGTTGTCATAGTAAGTGTCTTGCACCCATTCCCAAACGTTACCACTCATGTCAACTAAGCCAAACGCATTCGCTTGTTTTTGCGCAACTGAATGGGTACGACGTCCACTGTTGCCGTCATACCACGCCACTGCATCCACGCTGTTGCTGCCGCAATAGGTGGTGTAGCTGCCCGCACGGCAGGCATATTCCCATTCGGCTTCTGACGGCAAGCGATAACCGCCGCCTTCGGTTTGGTTTAGCCAGTCAATAAAGGCTTGTGCGTCATGCCAACTCACTTGCACCACGGGCGCGTCATCGCCACCATTGTTGTAGTTAATAAAATCGTCGTTGATCAAGTGGGTGTTACGCGTGTCAGCAATGAAGCGTTTGAATTGACGCAAAGTGACTTCGGTTTTGCCGATCTGAAATGAAGGAATATTGACACCATGTTGCGGGGTTTCGCTACTGCTGGCATTAGAATCGGGATTGTTGCAATCTGGTGCTTGCCCCAGAAAAGCGCGACGTTTGTTTTCTTCGGTCATTAAACACGAACCCATCACAAAACTGCCCGCCGGAAGCGTCACCATGGTGATGCCGTAACGGTTGGTGGTTTCAGGCAGTCGCGATTGCTGTGCCGCAGGTTTTTTAACTTTTTTATGATGCTCTGCCGCTTGGGCGAATGCCGCCGTGAGCGTCAATGCCAAAACGGTACTGAGCAGGGTTAAGTTTCGTTGCAGCGTCATACAGGTCTCCTTTAGTTAGGAAATATCAATAAAATCATGGTGTTACGCTTTGCCATGCCGTTTCCGATAACTTTCCAAAAAGCGCGCAATGCGTCCAATCGCTTCGGTCAAGTCGTCGGCATTGGGCAAAAAGACGATGCGCAGATGGTCGGTATTCGGCCAGTTAAAGCCGCTGCCTTGCACCACCAACACTTTTTCGGTTTCCAACAGTTCCAGAATAAATTTCTGATCATTTTCAATCGGGTACATTGCTGGGTCAAAACGCGGAAATAAATACAGCGCGGCTTTGGGTTTGACGCAGGTGACGCCGGGAATGGCAGTCAACAATTGATGCGCCAAGTCGCGCTGTTTGGTCAGCCGCCCGTTGGGCGCAACCAAGTCGTTAATGCTTTGATAACCGCCGAGCGCAGTTTGGATGGCAAATTGCCCCGGCACGTTGGAACACAGACGCATGGAAGCTAAAATCGTCAGCCCGTCGATGTAATCTTGCGCATGCCTTTTGTCGCCGGAAACGATCATCCAACCGGCACGATAACCGCACGCCCGATAATTTTTCGACAAACCATTCAAGGTGACAAACAGCACGTCGTCCGCCAGCGACGCCATGGAAGTGTGCGTTGCGCCGTCGTACAACATTTTGTCGTAGATTTCATCGGCAAAAACCAGCAACTGATGCTCACGCGCTAAGTCTATGATTTTATTCAGTAATTCGTCTGAATACAGCGCACCGGTTGGATTATTCGGATTGATGATGACGATGGCGCGGGTATTAGGCGTGATTTTGCGCCGCATATCCGCTAAATCCGGCATCCATTCGTTTTGCTCGTCGCACAGATAATGGCGCGGCGTGCCGCCACCCAGCGTCACCGCCGCCGTCCACAACGGATAATCGGGCGCGGGCACCAGTACTTCGTCGCCGGTATTGAGCAGGCCTTGCATCGCCATCACAATCAATTCCGATGCCCCATTGCCGATAAAAATGTCTTCCATGCTGACGCCGGCAATATTTTTTTGTTGCGCGTAGTGCATGATGGCTTTGCGCGCCGAAAACATGCCTTTGGAATCGGAATAGCCAGACGAATTGGGCAGGTTATGAATCACATCTTGCTGAATTTCTTCCGGCGCTTCAAAGCCAAACGGCGCGAGATTGCCAATATTTAATTTGATAATCCGATGGCCGTCTTCTTCCATTTGCTTGGAGCGCGCCATAACCGGACCGCGGATGTCGTAACAGACACTCGCCAGTTTGTTAGATTTTAAAACGGGTCGAATTACGACATTTTCAGTGGACATGCTGTTCTCTCAATTTTTTAGGTATGACTGATTTAATCCATTCGTGTTGCGCCAATCGAACCCTAAGGGCTTTTTTGTTTTAAGCGCCTGAAAATGACTGTTCGGATATTTAATTTCAAGCGGCGACGAATCCGGTAGAATTCGCGCCTCCCTTGTTTTGGTGGCTCGCAAGGGGGGCAATTCTATCCGAGCCAGCCCTCATCAGCAAATGGAGTTCACCTTGGCACTGCAACGTGAAATTAACCCAGGACAAATGGTTTTTAGCAGCTACGGCGACGATTTTGTCAGCATCAACGGACAGCGTTTTAACCAAGCCGTCGTACTCACCCCAGATCAAATTTTCACTGATTGGACGGCGACCCGCTTTGCGGAATTAACCGAAGAACACTTTGCTTATTTTGTTGCACAGGCGCCGGAAGTGCTGATTTTTGGCACCGGTGCGACGCACCAATTTCCCACCCCCGCCCTGTATCACAGCCTGATTGACGCACACATCGCCATTGAATTTATGAACACGCAAGCCGCTTGCCGCACTTACAACATTCTGGCCGCCGAAGGCCGAAAAGTCATGGCAGCGGTGCTGATTTAGCGTTAAGAAAACCCTGATTTATTCGGTTCGTGGCGCGCAAGCAAGGACTGAGACGACGCTGAAAGCGACTAAAACTCCAACAGCGCACGCTCAGCCCTTCTTCTAGCGCAGCGTGAACAATTGATTTATTCAGCGCTTCCCTAGGATGGGGACAAAAAATGAGGGCGTGCTAACCGATCTGAACTCTCAACTTATAAATAGAAGGCATTGCTCGGCGCCTTGCTGCGGCGTGAGAACACATGCTTGTCCTGCTACCGTCAGGTATTTTTTGCTGCTCCACTCCGCCATAAATGCGACAGCAAAAGCAGCGGAAAAAGCAGTATGACGGTTTGCGATAAGCCGTTGTAAGTGAATAAATGTCCAAAGCGCCATTGATATAAGCGCATGGCAGCAGACGGCGCGCCGCTATCCAAAATACCCTGCGTCAACAATAAATAGCTCAACGCCACTAGCAGGGCAATGCGGGTTAAATCCGGCCGCGCCAACCCGCTAATCGCCGCCATGCAAACAATGCCGATGGTGATACCCAGCATCGCTTCGCTATCGAGCCACAGCAGCAGCGCCCAAGATTTTAGCAACACAGCGGCTGCGATAAATTTGATCAAGGCAATCAACAACAACAGCAATACCAGCGCGGAGACGGCGTGGCGGCGCGAGCGAAAAATCGTCAACAACAGCGTGCCAAACATCAACAAATTCAGCCCGACCGCCACACTTTCTAGCCAATGAAATTCATCTAAAGGGGGTGGCACAAACGGTTGCCGCGCCACTTCGCTGATGAACACATTGCCCAACATGGGCAGCGAGGGATTAATTTGCGCGAACGCCCAACCAACCACCAGCGCCAATCCGAAATCGACGGCAGCTTGGCGTTGCATGAGTTCAAAACGCCAGTGCATCAGCTGAAAAATCCACGCGCGTGGCAAAATACTCACGCCAACGATTCCACCGAATAATGTACCCAAACCATTGATTATTAAGTCTAAATTGGAACTGATTCGATTCGGCAAATAAAGTTGGCTATATTCCATTGCCCCGGATAACAACAGACCGAGCAGCGTCGCCAGCAGAATACTCAATACGCCGTTGCAGCGCGCGCGCAAGGTCAGCGCCAACAATAAGCCAAACGGCAAATAAGCCAGAAAATTGCTCACCGCATCAAACCAAGAATAGGTTTGCACCAAAGGAGAGGTCAGCACCGCGAAAAATTCCAGCCCCTGCTCTTTCCAACCCGAGAACGGCGTCAGGCTGGCATAGACAATAAATAACGCGTAACCGACGGTTAAATAGCGCCGCAGCAACGCACGCGAACGGCGCGGCTGGCGACTTAAATTGTCGGTGCTGTCATGGGCTATACCGTTCATCGTATTGTCTTAGCATGGCTCCGGCCAGCCTTGTCAAATCCACTCATGCCGTTCGGGATGAGCTTATCGAAGCCTGAACCAATGCGGCTCCAGCGCCCTTCGAGCCAAGCAGGGCGAACGGAGGATTGGTTAACATGTGTACGTTTTAGCGCAAGGCTAAAATTCATTTTTTAACCTTTTCGGTTTTAGAATCGTTCATAGGCTTGCAAATAACGCCAATGCGCCTGTGCTATTTTACCCATCGACACACGCCCGATGCGCAAGCGTTTCAAGCTGACCATATTCAATCCAACCTGTTGGCACAGCGCCTGAATTTGCCCAGCTTGAACGCCTTTCAGCGCAAAACGTAAGCGCGTTTCGTTTTGCCAACTGACTTTGCCTGGCGGCAAAGCCTGCCCCTTAAACTGCAAACCGTGATTCAAATATTTCAGTCCCTCCGCACTTAATTCGCCCGTCACTTCCGCCACATATTCTTGCTCAATCGTCGCCGATTCTTCGGTCAGTTTGCGGCTAATCGTCCAATTTTGCGTCCACACTGCCAAGCCCGTCGCTTGCGGATCGAGCGGCAAAACCACGTTCAAATTCAGTAAATGATAGTTTAAGGGACGAATACTGCTGTGCATTTCGAGGTCACGGTTATGAGCGTGAATCTGCGTTTGCGGCAGATAATTGAGCAGCAAAGTCACCGGCGCTAGCGGCTGTAATTGCGCTTCCGGTAGCAGCGCAACCGTCTGCTGCGTCACCATCAATTGCGGCGTTTCCACTACTTCGCCGTCCACCGTCACCCAGCCACCTGCGATATACAACTCAGCCTCACGGCGCGAACAGGCTAATAATTGGGCGAGGCGTTTGGCTAAACGAATCGGTTCAGTCATCTCAGAAATTTCGTACGAAAAAGGAGCGCTATTGTAAACGCTTATCCACGGTAAAATGCGCGCATGGATATTCAACCCAACACCGCAAAACGCCCGCCCTTGGAAGGCGTGACCTTAGCCGCCATGCTGAACGCGCTGATCGAAAGACTCGGCTGGCAGGCAATGGGCAACGCCGTACCGATTCGCTGTTTCATCCACGATCCCAGCCTAAACTCCAGCCTAAAATTTTTGCGGCGCACGCCGTGGGCACGCGAGAAAGTGGAACAACTTTATCTGCGTCACTGCAAAAATATACAATATAAACAATGACTTATAATAATATCTGGCAAACCTTATTCACCCGCCGCATGGCGATTTGCGTGTTCACAGGCTTTTCTTCTGGCTTACCTTTATACCTGTTATTCAATCTAGTTCCGGCGTGGTTACGCACCGAGCAGGTGGATTTAAAAACCATCGGATTGTTTGCGCTCATCCAATTTCCTTACACATGGAAATTTTTATGGTCACCGTTGCTAGACCGTTATTGCTTGCCCATTTTGGGGCGACGGCGCGGCTGGATGGCGCTGACGCAGCTCGGATTATTGGCCGTGATTGCGCTGCTAGGCGGTTTTTCGCCGCACAGTGACTTAAGCACCATCGCCTGGATTTGCACTTTACTGGCGTTTTTAAGCGCCACGCAAGACATCGTTCTGGATGCGTATCGGCGCGAATTACTCAGCGACAGCGAACTTGGTTTGGGCAATTCTATCCACGTCAACGCCTACCGCGTCGCAGGGCTAGTGCCCGGTTCACTGGGCTTGATTTTGGCGGATGTATTGCCGTGGGCGGACGTTTTTGCTATCACCGCCTTGTTTATGTTGCCAGGAATTTTGCTCACTTTGCGCGTTGCCGAACCGGCAAACGGGGTCGTGCCTAATAGTTTACGCGCAGCGGTAATTGACCCGTTTCGGGAATTCATCTCGCGGCAAGGATTGCGTAGTGCATTGATTATATTGACTTTTATGTTTTTATATAAACTTGGCGACAGTATGTGCACCGCGCTCGCAACACCGTTTTATATCGACATGGGCTTTAGCAAAACACAAATCGGGCTCATCGCCAAAAACGCCGGTTTGTGGCCAGCGGTTATCGGCGGACTACTCGGCGGCTTGTGGATGGTCAAAATTGGCATCAACCGTGCGCTGTGGTTATTTGGCGTGGTGCAAGTACTGTCAATTTTAGGTTTTGCTTGGCTGGCATCGTTCGGACACCACACCGAAATTAGTAGCGTGGAACTGACACAACTGGCGCTGGTAATCGGGCTGGAAGCACTGGGCGTGGGCTTGGGCACAGCAGCATTCGTTGCCTATATCGCTCGCAGCACGCATCCGGCATACACCGCGACGCAATTTGCATTATTCACCAGCCTTGCCGCCATGCCGCGCACTTTCGCCAATGCCGCCACGGGTTGGTTGGTGGAAAGTTTAGGCTGGTACGGATTTTTTATGGTGTGCGCCCTACTCGCTTTGCCGGGCATGGTGTTGTTGCTCAAAGTTGCGCCATGGCATGAGCAAGAAATTCACTTGTCCCGCTGAGGAAATTGGTTTGACATGAAATGCAGCCTTTTTCCCGCTCTATTCCTCGCTTGCTAATTTTCCAATTCGCTTAACTTAGCGTCATGCCAGTTTGTTGGTCATTTCGTGAATGAGGTTAATCATGTCAGCGCTAAAGAAAATTCGTTTAATCACCGATGATAATCGTGCCGAAGCCGAGGCAATGCAGGAAACGCGCGGTCGTATGGAAGCCGAAATCGATGCGCAACTTGCGGCGCAGGTTCGCGCCCGCGCTGAAGCGCACGCCAGAGCGATTGCACACAATAAAGTGCGTCAAGAAAATGAGTTAGCCGAGCAAATTGAATTCCGTAGCCGCGCTGAAGAAGAAATTGTGCTCGAAGTGCAATCTCGCTTGCAGCTTGAACGGGATTTAACCGCTTCTGCCAACGAGAAATTGGCGATCGAACGCGCCTTATCTGCTGCGGTTCAAGAAAAAATCGAGGCGGAAAGACGCGCCCAAGCGGAATTGACGCACCGAATTGCCGAAGAAAATCGCACCAAAACCAACGCTGAAGAACGGGCAAAGTTTGAACGCGAAGCGCAGTTAATCGCCCGCGAAAAAACCCAAGCCGAAGCCGAATTGACCCAGGTTGCCAAAGATAAATTAAATGCAGAAAACGAAGTGTTGGCTTTAGTCAATGCGCGAATCATGGCGGAAGCGGCAGCACTTGAAGCCAACCAAGCGCACGCACGCGCTGAAGCTTTATTGCTGGCAGAACAACAAGCGAGTGTGGCTTCGGCGCTAGATGCAGAACGCGCCGAATTAGCGCGGGTGGCTGAAGAGCGGCGCGTGGCTGAGCGCAGTGAACTGCGGGTTCGCGCTGAACAACAGGTGCAAGCAGAAGCCAATGCCCGCGCCGAGGCGGAAGCAAAAGTGATGGAATTGGCGTTAGTGAGTGCCAAAAAAGAACAAGAAAGCCGGTTATTGGTCGAGCGTAAATTGTTGGCCGATCAGGAAATGTTGGCTTTATTAAATGCCCGTGTTGAGGCGGAACAGTTGGCAGCTCAAGAACGCGAAGCCGCCAATGCGGTGTTGAAAAAAGCTGAATTGGAAGCGCGTGATCATTTGGCGGCTGAACAGCAAATTAAACTGGTCGCTGAGGCAAAATTACAAGCCGAGCAAGAATTAGTTGATGTGGCGCGGCAACGTGCGCAAGCCGAAATGCAAGCAGCCCACGGCATGGAACTGCAAATTCAAGCGGAAGCGGCCGCGATTACGGCTGCCAACGAAAAAATTGAAGCGACGCAGTTGGCGCAAAAACTCGCCGCAGAACGCGCCAAATTAGAGGCGCGTTTGTGCGCAGAAGCCCAGGCTTTGTCCGAGCAAGAACGCTTGGCTGCCAATGCGATTGATGAGAAATTATCACTTATAAATCAAAGAGTTGCATACTCTTCACAGACAGTTAATCTTCATCTTGCAGCGTGTACGGCAGAGCAGGAACGTCTGGCGCAAGAAGCCGAAACATTGCAGGTGTTGCAAGAAAACACAGCGACCGAACAAGTCTTGTCCGACTTGGCCGCGCAGCGTTTAGCGGCGGAAAAACACGCGTCTGCGATGCTGGCCGAGCGCATGAGCAAAGAGGCTGAAGCAAAACGCATCGCGGAAGAAAATATCCAGGTTGAAAATCAAGCGATTGCCGCCATTACCGCACGGATGGATGCGGAGTTGCGGGCGATTGAGGTGGATAACGACCGAATCTCGCTCGAAGTTCGCGTGCAAAATTTAATCGAAACAGAATGCACTTTAAATGAACAAGCAGTGACGGCCGCGCGGGAAAAAGCGCAATTGGCCGAAGCGACCTTGGCACTGACACACGCACGACACACTGCAGAAACGACAGCAGCAGCGCAAGCGGCTGCAACGCTCGCAGCAGAACAAAAAGCGTTGACGCTGACGCAAGCGCGAATGGCCGCCGATTTGCACGCTGAACAACAAGCTCAAGCCCGTGCAGAAGCCGAAGCGGCAGCGCTGACGGTAGCTAACCAAAAAGTAGCAGACGAGCAAAAGTTGAAAGCTGAAATTGCCCGCCGCATGTCTGCCAATGCGCATTTTGCAGAAGCTGCGCGCACACGTAGTCAGCTTGAAAGTGACAGCGCGAACCTAGCCGAAGCCCGTTATCAAGCCGAACTCGCCGCCACTGCGCAACAAAATAAAACAGTGCAAGCCGAACAACGCGCCATGGCATTGGCTGAGGCACAGCAAAATGCCGCAGAAATAGCGCTGAAAATTGCGCAAACCAATGCAGCGGCAGCTGAAAAGGCCATTCAAATCGAACAGCTTCGTGCCCAAGAGGAAGCGCAATTGTTGGAATTGACCTTGCAAAAAGTGACCGATGCCATGCTGGCTCAAGAGGCTGCGCAAGCGCGCTTGTCGATGCAATCCTTGCTGTCAGAAGAAATTAAAGCCCGTATTGCGACCGATCAAGCGGCGGTAAAATTGGCCGAGCAACATCGCTTAGCTGAATTTATGGCGACGGAAGCCGCCAACGAGCAGTTAATTGTGCATGAACAATTGATCAATGCGCTGCACGAAAAATCAATTTTGGATAAAGAAATAACTGAAAATGAACGTAAAACCTTTAGCGAAGTGAATGCTGAAATTAAAACATTGCATTTAATCAGCAAGTTACGTAAAACAACTTTGGTGAATAAAATTTCGCAAACGGCGCTGGCAGCGTCGCTGATTTTCAGTATGAGTTTCTTAATCACAGACGGAGTGCCGGTAACGAATGCGGATGGCGCAAGTCAGATGGCACGCAACAGTGCGCACCTCGCACCTGCCTTGAAAACAGCCCAAGTGACCACCGTACCACAGGTTTTGGCGCATTTAAAAATGAGTACCGAACTGGCTGTT
The DNA here is from genome assembly GCA_036171275.1 of Gallionellaceae bacterium. GTDB lineage: Bacteria > Pseudomonadota > Gammaproteobacteria > Burkholderiales > Gallionellaceae > PALSA-1006. The sequence goes on from JAVHQT010000105.1 coordinate 9,549, forward strand.
GCGCGCTAAGCGAAGTTTTCAACCTATCGTTCGTGCTGAATGCTATCAGATTTAACACGAACGAAATTTAAATATAACCTATTGATTTAATTCATAAAATTAGCAAACCTTCGCTGAATAGTAAGGCATTCGACGACTGCGACAGACTCAACTATCCCGTCAGGCTGCGCCTGCCACTGCTCCAAATTAAAGGGGAATCGCGTTTTGCCTCTGCGCCCCTTTCAGCATTAACCTGCTTTTGATAGCAGCAAAGTTTTCTATGAATGCGCGCTGTTCTACGGCATAATTCTGTGTACTTCGTTACCGCACCTTCCTTGTTTACTTTTTCAATTTTCGCCCATCGTGATTTCGCCAAATGCGCAGCAAAAAGAACCTCCACAGTCGCTTGATGACACTATCGATTCGACGCCGGCTGCCTTAAAAGCCTTCGTGGCTTCATTACCCTTGTTACCAGGGGTTTATCGAATGCTAGACCAAAATAATGAAGTGCTATACGTCGGCAAAGCGCGCGAGTTAAAAAAGCGTGTCAGTTCTTATTTTCAAAAAAATCACCTTTCAGCGCGGATTCGTTTGATGGTATCGCATATCAAGCGCATCGAAACCACGGTCACCCGCACTGAAGCCGAGGCGTTATTACTCGAAAATAATCTGATTAAATCGCTTAAACCACGTTACAACATATTATTTAGAGACGATAAAACTTACCCTTACATTGTCCTGACCGGGCATGAATTTCCGCGCGTCACCTATTACCGTGGCAGTACGCAAAAGCAACATCAATATTTCGGTCCCTATCCCAACTCGTATGCGGCCAAAGAAACCATCACTTTATTACAACGCATATTTCGCATTCGTCCTTGCGAAGACAGCGTCTTTAATAATCGCACCCGCCCTTGCTTACTGCACCAAATTCACCGCTGTAGCGCGCCTTGCGTCGGCTTAATTTCCGGCACGGATTACGCGCTGGATGTGCGAAATGCGATTTTAATGTTGCAAGGCAAACAATCAGAAGTGGCAGTCACGCTGCGCAACGCAATGGAATTGGCTGCCGAAAAACAACGTTATGAACAAGCTGCAGTGTTGCGCGACCAATTACATTCCTTAAAAACCGTGCAACAAAAACAGTTTATCGAAAGCGGCAAAGCAACCGATGCCGACATTGTGGCGCTTGCCGAAAGCGATGGCGCTATCTGCGTAACGCTGGCAATTGTGCGCGGCGGCAGACATTTGGGCGACAAGCATTTTTTTCCACCCAATGCCGAAGGTGAAAATCTGAGTGAAGTGTTGGAAACTTTTTTAATGCAGCAGTATTTAGATCGACCGATTCCGACTTTGATTTTAATCAGCCACCCGCTTCCAACCGATACGCTGGAAAAAGCACTGACTGAACAAGTCGGTTACAAAATTTTTATTCGACATAGCGTCAGCGGCGAACGGCGCGAATGGCTGGAAATGGCTTTAAAAAATGCCAGTCTTGCCTTAACCCAAAAAGCCAGCTTACAAGCGGGGCAACAAATCCGGCTAGCGGCACTTAAAGCCGCATTGTCACTGCCCAATCTAAAACGAATTGAATGCTTTGACATTAGCCATACACAAGGCGAAGCAACCATTGCGTCCTGTGTGGTGTATGACGATTTATCCATTCGTACCAATGAATATCGGCGCTTTAACATTAGCGACATCACCCCCGGCGATGATTATGCAGCCATGCGCCAAGCGCTACTGCGCCGTTATCAAAAACTAAAGAGCGGCGAAGGCAAGCGTCCCGACATTGTTTTAATCGATGGTGGGCTGGGACAATTAAACATCGCCGTCGAGGTAATGAATGAATTAGGCTTGGACATCGCGCTGGTTGGCGTGGCAAAAGGCGTTGAGCGCAAACCCGGTATGGAGCAATTGTTTCGTCCTGAATTCGAAAACCCGCTACAATTGAAAGCAGATAATCCAGCCTTGCATTTAATTCAACAAATTCGCGATGAAGCACACCGTTTTGCGATTACCGGACATCGCGCAAAACGAGGAAAAATACGCTTAAGTTCCTCCTTAGAAGAAATTGAAGGCGTGGGCGAAAAACGTCGGCGTAATTTGCTAACGCACTTAGGTGGATTAAACGGTGTAAAACAAGCTTCGCTTGAAGACTTAACTCAAGTCGAAGGCATTAGTCCGGCTTTAGCCGAAAAAATTTATCAATACTTTCATTCATAATGTCCTATAACATCCCTAACCTATTGACTTGGTTCAGAATAATTGTCATTCCCATTTTTATTGCCGTGTTCTATTTACCGGACGCAACCCTCAGCCTGCACAATAAACACTTCGTTGCCACCTGCATCTTTGCTGGGGCTGCATTCACCGACTGGCTGGATGGCTACCTCGCCCGCTACCTGAATCAAACCTCCGCTTTTGGCGCATTCTTAGATCCTGTTGCCGACAAATTAATGGTCACCGCCGCACTCATCGTCTTAGTCAAAATGGGTTATGTCAACGACGTCATCGCGTTTATTATCATTGGACGGGAAATTGCCATCTCCGCACTCAGAGAATGGATGGCACAACTCGGTAGCAGCAAACATATTGCCGTTTCCATGATTGGTAAAGTCAAAACCACCTTCCAAATGCTCGCCATTTTATTATTGCTTTACCAAGAACCGCTCTTTCTATTTTCGGCAGCGCAACTTGGTACCGGCTTTATTTACCTAGCCGCATTTTTAACGCTGTGGTCGATGGTGTATTACCTCATCTTGGCGAAGCCGCAAATTTTAAAGAAAATTTAATTTCGGAATTGATTTTTTAAAAAAACCCTGTATAGTGCCGCGTCTTCGGGGTGTAGCGTAGCCTGGTAGCGCGCCTGCTTTGGGAGCAGGATGTCGGGAGTTCGAATCCCCCCACCCCGACCAAAAAATAAGGACAGTGTATTAGTGGCTCAACCGCTAAAACACTGTCCTTAACTCTTTCCAACTGCCGAAATATCGAAGCACGTTTGCCTATTTTTCGTCTTTTCAAAAATGCCACTCCACCTCAGAAAATACGCAACAAACCGCAAAACCACCCAGCTCAATTTAGCCATTCAGCTTTTTAAACTCATTTTTGCCATCATCCTCCTCGGCATCACTGTTATTCTTGCCGCAACGCTTTTTATCTATCTGCTCATCGGCACACTCATCGTACTCGGATATTTTTGGTGGAAAACACGAACACTGCGCAGAGAAATCAAAATGAGAACGAGGCAAGCCTTTAACGATGAAAATACCATTGAGGGTGAAATCATTGAGCATAGCAACGCAGCACCGAAGTAAGCCAGTCGCTTAAGCTAGCAAAATCCTTTGAACTAACCACGAGCGAGCATTCGCTTGCCTATAACACATTGATTGTGCGAATGAACTTCACCCGCAACACCACTGGTTCCCAGTCTAATTTGCTCTTGCGAGGGAATACAAAGCGTTATCAACTCCCTTCAAAACAAGCTGAAATCAAGCCTTGCTTTCCTGACGACTTCCGTCAACTCAACAACGCATTGACGCCCGCTTGGGCAATTTGTCCATCTTGAAAAGATTTGACACCGCTGATGCCAATCGCGCCTACTACCACACCGTCTTTGACTAGCGGCACGCCGCCTTCAGCGGGAATGACACCCGGGAGTGCTAGATGAATTAAGCGACCGCTCATCACCGCCTCTTCGGAAACTTTGGTGGGCATCTGCAAGGCAACGGCAGCAGTTGCTTTGGTGATTGCCGTTTCAATACTGCCAAAACGCGTGTCGTGACTACGTTGTAAATACAACAAATGGCCGCCGTCATCGACGATGGCGATCGTCACTTTCCATTGATTTGCCAACGCCTGCGCTGCAGCAGCAGCGGCAACTTGCTGAGCCTCAACTAGAGTAAGAACTGGCTTCATAATATTCAATATAATCAATAAGTTACAAGAATTATTTCGTTATTCAAGGTCATCATTCCTGCAGTCGCACCTCAGCAGAACTGTCGTTATCATCCGACGACAGATGGTTGGTTGGCATGCTCAATTGATCCGTGATTTTTTTAGGCTACCAGCGCGGCAAACACTTTATCTCGAATGGAATCCACGCTGCCGACACCGGGAACGTGCTGTACTTTAGGTGCTTGTCCGTCGCCAGAATTCGCCCAAGCGGTGTAATACTCAACCAGCGGTTTGGTCTGCTCGTGATAAACATTGAGCCGCTTAACCACGGTATCTTCTACATCGTCTGGACGTTGCACCAAATCTTCGCCGGTAAGGTCATCTTTTCCGACCACTTTGGGTGGATTAAAAATCGTGTGATAGGTGCGACCGGAAGCGAGGTGAACACGGCGACCGCTCATGCGCTGCACGATTTCGCTGTCGGCTACATCAATTTCCACCACATAATCAATGGCAATTTGCGCATCTTTCATCGCTTGTGCCTGCGGAATGGTGCGCGGAAAGCCATCGAACAAAAAACCGTTCGCGCAGTCAGCATCTTTGATGCGCTCTTTCACCAAATTGATAATAATTTCATCCGACACCAAACCACCTTCATCCATAATTTTTTTGGCGGCGATCCCCAGTGGCGAACCCGCTTTCACGGCGGCGCGCAACATATCGCCGGTTGAAATTTGCGGAATGTTAAATTTGTCTTTAATCAGATTGGCTTGCGTACCTTTGCCAGCCCCCGGTGCACCTAGAAGAATTACTCGCATTTTTCTACTCCCTGTGGTGTTACTGTAGTGATAAAAATTTCTCTTGCGGCAATTAAATCCGCTTCGGTATCCACCCCGCTAGGCGGTGCATTTTCAGTCAGCGTCACGCCGATTTTGTAGCCGTAATACAACGCACGCAGTTGTTCTAACGCTTCGATTTGTTCAATCGCCGCGGGGGCAAGTTGCCCAAAAGTGCGCAGAAATCCGGCGCGGTAAGCATAAATGCCGATGTGACGCAGTACGGTTAGATTGACGGGCAACGCCGTGTTTTGGGCAAATGAATCGCGTGGAAAAGGAATCGGCGCACGACTGAAATAGAGCGCATTGCCATTTTTGTCCAGCACGGTTTTAACGATATTGGGATTGCGTAACGCCTCCGCCTCGTGCAACGGATGGGCTGCAGTGGCAATGGCGCATTCTGGATGATCAAACAAATGTTGCGCCACGGCGCGAATTAAACCCGGGGGAATCAGTGGTTCGTCGCCTTGCACATTGACGATAATCGCCTCGTCAGACCAGCCTTGTTGCTGTACGACTTCGGCAATTCTGTCTGTGCCGCTGCTGTGGTCGGCGCGGGTTAAACAAGCGGAAAAACCTTCGGCAACCGCAACCGCAACAATCGGCGCGTGGTCGGTGGCAATCATAATCTGTTGTGCACCGCTTTTTGCCGCTTGCTCTGCCACCCGAATCACCATCGCTTTGCCGCCAATATCGAGCAAAGGCTTGCCCGGTAAGCGGCTAGAGGCGATGCGCGCCGGAATAACAACGTAAAAAGGAATCACAATTGGTCGATTTCTGCTGGCGATAATTTGCGCGCCTCGTCGGCGAGCATCACCGGAATATCGTCTTTAATCGCATAAGCCAATTTATCTGCTTTGCAAAGCAACTCTTGTGCGGTTTTGTGATAAATCAGCGGCGATTTGCACAGCGGACAGACTAAAATTTCCAGCAGTTTGGCATCCATAATTTAGGTTAATTTTTCAATAATAAGTTGAGCTAAAGGAGAATCGATTTCGGCATCTACCCGCAAAACCCAGCAGCGGTCAGTTGCAAAGGGCGAACATTTTACCGCATCTTTTTCGGTCATGAGTATCGCATCGGCATCCGCAAAGGCAATATCGGTGGCAGAAAAGGCATAATGATCTGCAAAAGCATGGGCTTGCGCCTGAATCCCTAAATTTTTCAGGTGCTTAAAAAAACGGTGTGGATTACCGATACCGGCAATGGCGTGAATCTTTTTTCCGCTCAATTCTGAAGAATGTAAGCTATTGTTTATATTTAATAAATTGTAAAATTGCGCACCCACTAAGCGCATGGAAAATTGTTTTTCTTCCGCCATCGCGCCGTTAATCACCACAAAATCAACGCTATTTAAACGGCAAACCGGTTCGCGTAACGGACCGGCAGGCAACAAAAACCCATTGCCAAAACGCCGTTCGCCGTCCACCAAGACAATTTCTACCTGCCTTTGCAGCCGATAATGTTGCAAACCATCATCGCTCACAATCACATCACATTCCGGATGGGCGGCTAACACAGCTTGCGCCACCGCCGATCGATCACGCCCAACCCATACCGGACACACACCCCTTTGCGCCATCAGCAGAGGTTCGTCACCGACTTGCTGCGCTGACTGTTGCGCACTGACCGCCCGCGCGCCCTGCGCCGCACTGCCGTAACCGCGACTGATAATCGCCGGATGCCATCCCGCGTCCAACAGACGGCGCACCAACCATAAAGTAAACGGTGTTTTGCCGGTGCCACCGACGCTGATATTGCCAACAACAATCACCGGCACAGGCAATTTAAAGCGCCGCAAGCATCCACATTGATACAAAATACGCCGCAGGCAAGACAGCAAACCGAACAGCAAACTGACTGGCCACAGCAACAAATGCAAGGGAGCAAGACGATACCAGTAAGATTCAATTGCGCCGGCACGCATTACTTGCCCAGCCGATCGCAGCCATCAACGTACAAAAAATCGTTCCCAATAACCCAAATAAATCCGTTCGTGGTGAACTGGTCGAACCTTGGGCGCTCTAGCGACAAGCCTAGAGCGAACGATTTTGTTGCACATAGATTATTGGGGTTTAATTTCACGAGATGGGTCAACAAACTACTGTTCAGCACTTTGCGTGGTAAAGGCAATACGCGCAAAGCCAGCCAGGCGCGCCGCCTCCATAACGTTAATCACTGCTTGATGCGGTGCTTTAGCATCGGCGCTGATAATGATGGTCGGATCTTTTTCACCCCCCGCAGCGCTATGCAAAGCCTGGGCAAAACCTTGCACATCGTGGAATTCAACTGCTTGATTATTAACCGAATAAAGTTCAGAAGCGTCCACAGCAACCGCAATTTGCTTATTCGCGTCTGGGTTGGCTGGCGCACCGGTGGCTTGCGGTAAATTAATTTCCAACTGAGCAAATTTAGCGTAACTGGTACTGACCAGCAGGAAAATTAAAATCACCAACAACACATCAATCATCGGAATCAAGTTGATTTCCGGCTCTTCTCGGTGGCGAATACGCTGGAAGTTCATTTGCGTTCGCCGTGAAAAATCTCGACCAATTTAATGGCTTGCTGTTCCATTTCAAAGGAAAGCGAATCGACTTTGGCGCGGAAATGACGGTAGAAAATCATGCTTGGCACCGCCACAATTAGCCCGAAAGCGGTGTTGTACAACGCAACCGAAATGCCGTGCGCCAACTCAGCCGGATTGCTACCACCGGCATTTTGCGCACCAAAAATTTCAATCATTCCCACCACCGTACCAAACAAACCCAGCAGCGGACTAATCGAGGCAATGGTTCCCAAAGTGGTCAAAAAGCGTTCCATCTCATGATTGGCAGACCGCCCCGCTTCCTCAATCGACTCTTTCATAATTTCTGGCGAACTTTTGACATTTTTCAGTCCCGCCGCAAAAACACAGCCCAAAAGCGAACCTTCGATTAAATGCGACAACAAGGCAGGCGTGACCCCGCGCTGCTTGATTTCTTTGACGATTTCGTTCAGCAATCCGGTCGGTGCAATTGCCTTTTTGCGCAAAAAAACAGCGCGTTCAGCAATTAAAGCTACAGCGATGATCGACGCAACGATTAAAAACCAAATTGGCCAGCCGGCGGCCTCAACTATAGTGAACACACATTTTCTCCTGAGGCAAAAATTTGAAGGGCGAACTCTATCTTTTCAGCCCCATTTGGGCAAGATTCATTTGCTAAAAGATTAACAAAACGCGCTAAGTAACCGCAATCAAAGGGGAAATTTATTTATGCACAAAAACTGTGGATAAGTTTGTGGATAACAGCAAAATGCACACGCTTAGTCCTTGAAACAACAAGGGTTTTTTAGCGACTGCCTATTTTTTGAACAATTAAAATACCCAATAAAATCAATTAGTTACAGTAAGTAACTGTTTTTATTACCCTTACGTTAAAGCGACTTAATTTTTAATGTGCATAAGTGCTTGACATTATTTTAATTTGAAAAATATTTTGGGTTATTTTCAACAAAATCCCCACCCACACCGTTGCACGCTGCCAATTTGGATTGTTTCGATGCGGCAATCGTGACCAGGACTAACAGTCGTAACTTTTAAGGATGCAAGGAATCAATCAACTGTTCGCCCTGACGCCTTCGACAAACAGGAGAGATTGTTGCCGAATCGTATTTAACTACTTGATTGATATGATTTTTATTCGGTTATAGTTCAAGAAGGTTCGCCTGAGCGTGTCGAAGGACTCACCGCAAAATCTGTGCCACCTTAAAAACCAACCGCTCCCATGCGCGCTTGCATTCGAGCGCAATATCGCCTCGAATCGGCTAAAACTCAGCTTGCACGCCAAACGAAAACGGAATGACCAGTGGCGTAACCGCTTCTTTGCTTCCGTAGCTAGCATCGTAACGATAGCCGGAAATATTTTGCCGGAAATAGACATTATTCAATTCAAAATAGATGTTTAACTTCCAAGTATTAAACACGTAGATACGATCAAAGCGAATATCCAGCCGATGATAATCCGGCAGAGTGCCCGAGTTAACGGCGGCATAAGTGGGCAGATAGCGCCCATTGTTATCTTGCGTTGCGCCGATAATCGGGGTGTAGGCGGTGCCGCTGTGAAAATTCCATTTTGTGCCCATGCTCCAAGCGTCGCTGAGTTTGTAGTTCAGCACCAGCGTGGTGTTGATCGGCTGATCATATTGAAAGCGAAAACGCTCTCCAGTCAGATCATTTTGCCGCTCCGAGCGCGCCAGCGACAAGGATAACCATCCAGTCAAATCACTTAGCCCGTCTTTTTTGATCAATAATTCTGCCCCATAAGCTCGGCCGCTACCGCCGTTTACATAGTTTAATAAATTATCACCGACGACTAAATTGCTGAGCTTTTTATAATAAGTTTCAGTCTTGACGCTCCAGTCATTTTCGAGCTTTTTGCTCACGCCCAGCACGCTATGTTCTGCGCGTAAATGACTTAAATTGGCATTGCCAAACTGATGAGAAATTTGCTGTCCGGACGGCACTTGATTGTGTAAACCCCAACCAGCTGTCAGTAACGTTGTGTCGTTCCAATCCCATTCCGCGCTCATTCTCGGTTCGGTGTAAGACTTCATTAAATAATTTTCAGTGCTGTAATGCAGCCCGCCGGTCAAGGTCAGTTGCGGCAGAACCCGCACTCGATCTTGAGCGGAAAATTCCCAACTATTGGTGTGAAGCGTTTCGCTGAGCTGCGATTTTTTGGCCGCACTTAAGTCGCAGCCGGCACTAAATTGTGTGCAAGTCAATTTAATAATATCGGCGTTAATCAGCGTTTGTGAATGATCCAAATTCGCACCCAACGTAAGCTCGTGCTGTTCATTCAGCGGCACTTTGAGTAGCTCGCGTAACAACTGGCTGTCTTGCTGCAAAAATAAATTGCCGGCAGCGGCGATCTCATTTTGAAACTGGAAACCGACGTGTTCGACGGCGAATTTGTTTTGAATACCGGATCCGAGCGCACTATCCCAAACGACGGCTTGCATTGAATAGGCATCCGAAAAATTTAAATCACCACTCAAAATTGGTTGTTGTTGGGCAATAATCGAATCGGCCGCGACATTCAGTTTTAAGCTATCGGTGGCACCTTGCAGTTGCAACGTCAGCTTATCAGTCGGGCTTAATTGCCAACGATATTTGCCCTGATAATCGGTGTAATTGGGAATCTGCACCGTCACGCCGCGTGCGCTAACATTTTTAAGCAGCAAATCGATGTAGCTGCGTCTACCGGCAAAATAGAAAGATTGCTGCTCATTCACGGGCCCTTCCAGCAAAAAATCTGCGCCGATCAAATTAATGTTTAACTTGCCACCGAGCCGGTCGCGGCGCGGTTCACGCAAGGCAACATCAATCACCGCGCCGGTTGCATCTCCGTAACGCGGCGCAAACGCGGCACTGTATAAATTAAAATCCTGAATCAAATCAGCGTTAAAAACGCTGATGCCGCCGTTGTGAAAAATTTTGCCAATCGGCAAACCATCAACATAATACAAATTATCGGCGGGACCACTGCCGCGCACCGCTGGCGCACCCCCCGCTTGCCCTGCTCCGGTTTCGACCACGCCCGGCAAGGCTTGCAAACTTTTAAGTGGGTCGCCACCCGATCCGGCAACATGACGTAATTCTGCCCCGGTAATAATGGTTTTGGCGACGCGTTCTTGGTTTCGCTCAGCGCGCACCACCACCTCTTCTAACAGCGTTGCCGCCGGCAAATAAAATATCGGCGCAGGCAGTGTAACGCCCGCCTTCACCTCAACCGCTAGGTTAACCGGTGCGCCACCGCCCACCGTCGCCGCCGTTAAAGTGTATCGCCCGACTTGGGGCAATGGCAATTCAAAGCGCCCTTGATCATCGGAAATCGCCGTCAGGGTTTCATCCTCTTGCACCAACACATAAATACCGCTGATCGGTTTTCTTGTCCCTTTTTCGAGTGTTTGCCCGGTCAAAGTAAATGGCTCCGCAAAAGCTAAGTTATTGATTATTATGAATAATATAAATATAATTTTCATTTTGATATCAATTTAAATTAAATCGAAAAGGCACCATAATACGAGTAGCAACAGGTTTTGTGCCCATCATTGCCGGTGAAAAACTGCTTTTTTGTAATGCCAATTTAACCGCTTCATCAAACAGCGAGCCGCCACTTTTGACAATGCGCACACCGAACACCTCACCCCGAGAATTGAGCGTCACCTCGGCCAGCACACTGGCTTGCGTGCCTGAGTTTCTTTCCTTCGCTGGATAAATCGGATCAACTTTGTGCGCAAAACCCGGTACGCGAGTCAGTTTAAACAGCGGTTGAATTTCTTCCTTCTGTACCGCAACCGGCGGCTCAGGGACGGGCGGTGTCACCGACTGAACGACCTGCGGCGCTACTGCAACCGGCGCAGGGCTGATCGTTGGTGCAATCTTAGTGATGACTGGCACGTCAGGTGCTGCAACGGTTTGCGCGGGTGCAAGCGCAGGCGACTGGCTGGGCTTTACCGCTAGATGTGGCACGACAGGTGCAGGACGTTTTACGCTTGGCTGGTCATGCGTTTTGGGTGCGGAGTCGGCCGGACTGAGCGTAACTTCTAGCGTGGTGAGTGGCTGCGGCACTGTGTCAACTGGCAGCAACGTATACGCCCAAAATAACACGCCATGCAACATCAGCGCTACGCTCAGCGCCAACGCACTGGTCGTCAGCGAAACGGTATTCAAAGGTGAATAATTTTGTAAACTAAGTTGAGCGGACAAAAAACCCCCATTGACTAAAGGAACGGCGGCTTAGGAATGTGCTGATTAGTGCCTGGTACCGGCAAGATTCTATCGCTTGGAGAGTATTGATTTATTCCATTCGCACTGAGGTTACCGCACCATAATGAGATAAATCGCATACAAATCAATTACTTAAAATCTTGCCTCGGCAAAGTCGTTCCGATTCTGTGCAAGGACTCGAAACCAACGGTTGATTTAATGTGTAGCTCCCCAGAAAACGATCGAACTTAAACAATCAATGCAAAAACAGGGCTGAATGAGAGCAGATTTTAAAGAATCTTTAAGCCCGGATCCTTCTAATGCCTTGATTAAAAATGATTTTCTGGATTGTTTTCTGTTTTAAAATCAGCGTATGGCTCTATCAATTTCAGTTTTTAAAATACTTTTTTGCGTCAATCTTACTCCATCGGTACCGTCAAGCCCAAGTTCAAAATTGCCTGCGCATTTTCATAAAAAACTTTGGGAAGTCCGGTCGTCAAGTCTAACTGCGCGCCACGCAAATACGCGCCACCTAAGGAAGCCCCTTCAAAACCAGATGAAACCAAGCTGGCTTGACACATGTTGGCATGGGTTAAATTGGTTTTACCCAAATTGACCGAATTCAAAACAGCGCGATTAAAATTGCTGCCCCGAAGCTCTGCTTTATAAAAATTCGCCCACCGAAAACTACTGCCCGACAGGTTGGCGCCATTCAATTCTGCGCCGCTAAAATCCACATTATCAAAATTCAATCCTGATAAATTAAAGCCATTCATGACGACATCTGTCAAATCGACCTTGCCCTGTGCGGTGCGTGGCAAGCGACCTTTATTGCTGGCAAGCACCGTTTTAGCCGTCGCTACATTGAGCCCTAACAACACCACAAATTGTGATTTTGTATAGGACAATCCTTCGGCGGGACGCTCATTTGCAGAGCCTTTTTTTAACTTCTCTAAGGCATCCATATCCATTTCCACCCCAGAGCGATATTCCGGACACGCAAATGGCACGGCAATTTCTTCTGCAACAACAGCCTGTGCTCCCAACAAAATTAAAGCACCCGCAAGCAACCAACCTCGAGACATCGCACATCCTTTCATACAATAACCTTTCTTATATTCACTGAAAAACGATCCATTTTTAGAAACCAGCCAAAAAATCCTCAGGCAAGCGTAGCGGATTCCGGTGGTTTGATTATAAAGGCATGGATGGATTTTGCCACGTGTCGCCATGACGAAATTGCTTGATCGGGACAAGTTGGTTTTATCGATGAATCGTAACATCATGATTATATTGATTAATTTTAATTACATATAATTAAACATCGACAAATCTGCAACTTGTTTAAAAGATTTTTGCGCGGCTTGCAAACTGGTCGTTTGACGATTTAAATCGCTAATCGCTTTGTTGTAATCTAAATCTTGCAAAGTCGCCAAAGTTTGCTTGTACTGCAAACCCAAATCTTCACCGGTGGCTTGTAAAGAATCTAATTCATTTAAACGCGTTCCCAATGAAGCCCGAACGGTTAAAACGCGATCCAGTCCTCGATCAATGCCGCTGATGGCTTTGCTTAAATGACTGGTTAATTGCGCACTGCTCGCTGCTGTGCCCGCGGGATTTTCAGCTTTTATCGCTGCGATTAAATCAGCCAAGGTTTTAAATAAGCCTTCATTACGACTCGGTGCAATCGTGAATTCATCACCGGCATCCGGCGTGCCAGTCATCGATACTCGCATTCCCGGAAACACCAAGGCTTCGCCACTTTCATATTGATTGGCGGTAGAAATGAGCACGCCTTTTTCATCGGTCACGTCATAGGTTGAATCACTGGTAAAGGTCAATTTATAGGTGCTACCGGTCAATAACTTAGGATTCAGCACCACGCCTTCACCAACGGTTGCATAACCGCTGTTATTCGGTGAACTTTCAGTGACAAAGGTTCCATTGCCACTTTTGATCCGCATAAAAATATCTGCGCCAGATTCACTGGTCGCCATTTTTCTTGAGGTACTGACTTGCACCAAGCGCTGCCCGTCATCCGCCATGTATTGCACGCCAGAGGGCGTATTCAAAAAGGGCAGGGTTTTTCCCTGAAAACCCGAAAACAAATAATTGCCCGTGCCATCGGTGCTATTGGCAAGCGCAACTAATTCATCTAACCGCCCCTGCAATTCGGTGGCAATCATTTCTTTATCGGTGGGCGACAACGCGCCGTTGCCCGCTTGCACTGCTTTTTCTTTCACGCCGGTTAATAAATTGGTCACGCTTTGCAGTACGGCTTCCGACATACTGGCGGCGCTTTTAGCCGCGTTACGATTGATCATGAACTGCGAATTACTGCCATCTGCTTGAAAAACCTGCAGTGCATTAGCGGCGGCAGCCGGGTCGTCAGCTGGCGTTAACATCCGCCTACCTGATGCAACTTGTTGATTTGTATGAAGCAATGTCGATTGTTGATGATTTAACGTCGAGACATTGGCATCAAATATCGTTCCAGAGCTCACTCGCATAATTGACCTACCTTCCGATTCCCAAGACTGTATCAAATAAAGTATTGGCAATTTGCATCGCTTTACCGGCGGCTTGATAGGCGCGTTGGTAGCGCATTAAATTTGCCGCTTCTTCATCTAAATTAACGCCGGAAAAAGCCTGTTGCGCCGCCACTGTTTCTTCTGCCATGCTGGTTTGCGCGGTGCTGGTAACTTGCAGTTCGTGGGTTTTATTGCCGATATCACTGACCCATTGCGAGTAAGCGCTTTGAAAAGTCAGCGTCGGGCCGCCGCCATTTGCCGCACCCAAGGTATTCTTGGTTTGCAAGTCCGCCATCAATAAAATGTTACTGCCATCGGCGGTTGCATTCAGGTTGGGGCCAACGGTAAATTCATCTCCTGCTGCCGGATCACCGGTGATTTTTGTCGTCCATCCATTGACGCTAATATCTTGACCAGGAACATAGTTCATACCGGTTGCCAGCGGCACTCCTGCCGTTTGATCAAAAATATCAAACGTAGTCGGACTGGTAAAGGTCAGTTTTACTTCATTTTGTAGCGCTCGATCCGTGGCAGAATGTGCGGAATCAGGGCTGTTCAACATCAGTTTTTTATCAACAGCACCGGTAGCAATGCGCCCTGTTCCCTGATTACTTAAGGGCGCATTGGTGCGAAACGGCAAGGCAGCGGCAATCTTTGCCGGATCCGTCAGCGCCACCCCAATATCGCGCGCTGCGTTCACCGTGGGGCGAATCATGTAAGTATCACCAGGCATTGCGCCTTCTGTTGTGCTGAGTGTCAAGCCGTCAATCGGCTCATCGGGCAAACCGGCATCGAAGTGCATTTCTTTGTTATCCGATAAACGGCGCAAGGTGTAACTATTTTCACCATTAAAACGCAAGAAATAATCGCTGCCAGTCAAGGCTGCGTAACCCGCTGCATTGGCGATCGTGGCGCTCACCGCCGCATTTCCTTTGTTTAAAGTATTGGCGAATACCGGTGGATTCGGTTGCGTAAAGAAGTTTTCGCCTAAAGCGCCATTTAAATCTTGTCCCAGTTGATGTTGTTGATTCATCAATCCGGCTATTCCCATCGCAACCCGACCCAGCGTATTTTGTGATTTGGCTAATGTTTCATCCCGAAAAGTCAGAAAGCCGCCCAAGTTTCCGCCCTGCAAACTACTTTGTTGCAAGGTGGTTTTGGTGCCGTTTAAATTATTGTAAACAATGTCTTGTTTAGAAGGATCAGCCGGCGATTGAGCAATGTCTAACGTGTAAGCAGACGCGCCAACTACCAAAGACTGACCATTGCCAATAAAGACGTTATAAGCGCCATCGCTTTGCCGCACCACCGTCGCCTTAACTTCGGTATTCAATTTAGCGACTAATTGATCTCGCTGATCCAACAAATCATTGGGCGGCTGACCACTGCCGGCTTGCTGCATGACAATATTATGATTTAACGCCGCAATTTGCTTGGCCGCGCTGTTGACCAACGAAATACTATTTTCAATTTGGCTACCCACCGAATTATTAACATCAATAAATCGTTGGCTTAACGATTGAAAGCGGGCGGTTAACGCATTGCCGGTGTTAATCATTGCTTGCCGCGCTGGCTGCGATTCTGGTGCAGCTGCCACATTATTCACCGCACTAAAAAATTCTTGCACCGCCGGCGAAATTCCAGCATCAGGATCGGCAATCACATTATCAATTTGTTGAATTTGCGCATGGTAGGTATTCAACATAGCCGCCTGACTTTGTTCAGACAACACCTGTCCATTCAAAAATTGGCTGTAAGCGCGTTTAACAGTATTGACATCCACGCCCTGCCCCAAGTAGCCGCCGCCGGTATATTGTGGCAAACGCGTTCCGGTCAAAACTTCTTGACGTGAATAACCTTGCGTATTTGCATTCGCAATGTTGTGTCCCGTTGTTTGCAGACCAATTTGTGCAGCACTGAGGGCGCTGACGGTGCTTCCCATCACTCCGCTAGGCATTTTTTTCTCCTAAGACTCCTTACAGGAGCACTTGTCTTTCATTATCGGCCATCTGTACAACAACTTAAGGGGGGCGCTAATTAAATCAACCGTTCGCCTTAAGCCCTTAGACAAACTCAGGCGAATAGTGTCGAAAGATGATTTTAACGAATTGATTTATTTGATCTAAATCGCCGCTTCCTGCAAATCATCTTTAAAATTTATTTGCCGTCTTTCTCATGCAGAAAAACAAAAAAGCTATTAAAATCAAGTAGTTACCAACATTATCAAACTAAAGCAAGCCAGCAAACAGCATTGAGTTATGCTAGGGCATTGACGCTTTGAATTACCTTAGTCAGCTTTTCTGCATAATTCGGATCGGTTGCATAGCCGGCTTGCTGAATAGCTTGCGCAAAACCCTGAGCGCTGCCGCCTTGCTCAATCACATTCGCGTAACGCGGATTGCTACTCATCAAATGGGCGTAATCGGTAAACGCCGCCGCATAAGAATCATAGGCGCGGAATCTTTCCACTTGCTTGCTGGCAACGCCATTGTGATATTCCGTGGTCATCACTTCGGCGACTTTACCGTTCCAATTCGCACCGGCTTTTACGCCAAATAGATTATGGCTATTACTGCCATCGGCGGCTTTAATTTCACGCCGTCCCCAGCCACTTTCTAAAGCGGCTTGCCCCACCATCATCTGGGCAGGAATACCGGTTTGCCGACTGGCTTGTTCGGCGTGCGGCATCAACTTACGAACAAAATCTTGTTGGAAATTTTCGTTATACGCTGCCGAACCCATGGTGCGTACTGCTGCCGACGGCCCAGCAACGCCCGTTGCCCCCGTGACACTTTGCGCATTGCCTGGCGCACCGGTCGCCATCGAAGCCTGACTCAACTGCCGCGCCATGATATCTGCCAGTCCGACGCCGTGACCCGAAGCCATACTTTGTGCTAATTGCTGATCCAACATGCCGGTAAACATCTTGGTTTGTTCGGTATCTAACATGCCATCTTGCGGCGTTGCTTCGCGCATACTTTTTAACATCATGTTCAGAAAAACCTGCTCAAACTGCTGCGAAGCGCCGCGTAACGCCTGGTCAGGCGCTTGCTTTGCTTGCAGCTTTAAGCGATCTAAACTTTGTGCATCCGTGGCCAAACTGGCCACATTATTAGTTGGAATACTCATGATTAAATAATCTCCAGTTCTGCCCGCAGCGCCCCTGCCGCTTTCATCGCTTGCAAAATTGCCAACATATCTTGTGGCGTTGCACCAATTGCATTCAGGGCTTTCACCACATCACCCAACGCAACACCATGTTTTAATTGTACTAAACTACCGCGTTCTGGTGGAAATTCAACCAGGGCTTTTGCGCCTGCGACCGGTGCCGTTGCAGGTTTTGGCCTAGCGAGCTCATCCGCATTGACCACCACGGTTAAGGAGCCATGAGCAACCGCACAATCTTCCAGCAACACAGCTTGATTCATCACCACCGAACCGGTACGCGCATTGATAATCACGCGCGCAACAGGAACAGCAGCGGTCACTTGCAAATTTTCAACCCGCGAAATAAAAGCGACGCGCGCATTGCCCATGGGCGCTCTAATTTGCACAGTTCGATTATCCAACGCCACGGCAATTTCGACTGTAGGCGATAACTCACGATTCACCGCATCAGCTAAACGCGCCGCCGTGGTGAAATCGCCCTGATTTAATTCCATATAAATAAAGTCACCATTGCCCAACGCCGTAGGCACGATGCGCTCAACCGTTGCCCCATTGGGAATTCGCCCGACAATCAAATGATTCACCACTTCTTTACCGGTACCAGCTGGTGCAATCAATAAATTACCTTGCCCCATGGCATAAATTTTACCATCCGCGCCTTTTAAGGGTGTCATCAGCAACGTGCCACCGCGCAAACTTTTTGCGCTACCAAACGAGGAAACCGTGATATCAATGGTTTGCCCCGGACGCGCAAAAGCTGGCAAGGATGCCGTCACCGTCACTGCGGCGACATTCTTCAATTGCAAATTTGTTCCTGGCGGCAACTTCACGCCCAGCTCCGTCATCATGGTCAGCGTACTGTTGATCGTATAGGGTGTTTGATCGCCAGTACCGTCCAGCCCAACCACCAGACCATAGCCCAATAATTGGTTTTCACGCACACCCAAAATGCTTGCCATATCTTTAATACGTTCAGCAGCCACCGGGAATGACGCCAATAACACGCTAAAAATGAAAAGCTTTTTAATCAATGTATTCATGATGTTACCTGACTAAAAATACAGCTTCTTTGGCAAAAAGAAACTTGATAAACGATTAAAGAAGCCGGGCTCGGGCGTCGGGTCAATGCTGTTTGAATTTCGATGTTCCAACTGCATATTCGCCACCTCGACTGATTGAACCGTATTATTAGGGTTAATGGTTTGCGGATTGATAATGCCGGAAAAACGCACGTAAGTAAAATTGGTATCCTCATTGGCAAACTTAACCAATTTGTCGCCACACACTAACAAATTACCGTTATCTAACACCATCACTACAGTGGCAATAATCTTGCCAGAGAAACTGGTCACCACGGGACGCTCCGGCTCGGTCGATGCTTTCTTGGTTTTGCTCTTAGCAACGGTTTGTTTTGCCGCTGCCTCTTTAGGGGGCACAGCGGCTGATTTTTCCACCGGGGCAACCGGCTTAGGCGCAGTCGTTTCTTCGCCAACATTAATCGTCAATTCATCGCCTACGTTGCGCGCATGACGATCTTCAAACAAAGGACGCAGTGTCCCTGCGCGATAAATTGCCCCATCATCGTAACTCGTCACCCGATCTGGAATTGGACACGCTGCCATCGGCACTTTGCGCTTTACCTGAGCGCAGCCGATTAGACCAATTGCCACTACCACCATCAGCATCAATTTAAAGTAACGCATCATTATTTTCCTCAGCTTAAATCTGCGAAAGCTTTTGTAACATTTGATCAGACGTTGAAATTGCCTTGGAATTAATCTCATAAGCACGTTGCGTCTGAATCATATTCACCAACTCCTCCACCACATTCACGTTTGAAGTTTCGATATATCCTTGCCCTAAAGTACCCGTACCGTTCACCCCTGGCGCAGAAGTAGAAGCCGCACCAGAAGACGCTGTTTCCATATACAAATTTTGTCCTACGCTTTGCAAGCCGGTGGGATTGATAAACGAAGTCAGCTGCATCGTACCAATTTGAATCGGCGCGACGGTACCGGCTTGTGTCACCGAAACCGTGCCATCCTGCCCGATAGTCACACTGGTTGAATTAGCCGGAATCGTCATCGCCGGCTGAATCACAAAGCCGCTGGCGGTCACGATCTGCCCCTGACTATCGGTCTGAAATGAACCATCGCGGGTATAGGCCGACGTACCATCCGGCATTAACACCTGAAAAAAACCACTGCCCTGAATCGCCACATCTAATTTATTACCCGTTTGCTGCATATTCCCTTGGGTATGAATACGCTCTGCCGCCACCGGACGGACACCCGTACCAATTTGTAGCCCAGATGGAATTTGTGTTTGCGAGGAGGATTGCGCTCCAGGTTGGCGCAAATTTTGATACAGCAAATCTTCAAACACAGCGCGGGAACGTTTAAAGCCGGTTGTACTGACGTTAGCCAAATTATTCGCTACCACATCCATCTGCGTTTGTTGCGCATCCAACCCCGTTTTAGAAATCCACAAGGAACGAATCATGTCATTACTCCTTTAATTAACCGACTATGTATTTGGCGCAAAGCCAAAAGCCGATTGCACTTGACGCAATGTTAGCCGAATAAGAGACAGTCAAATTGACAATGAGAGGGGCAAAACTAGGCTTATTTGATACTTACACCGCGTGCAGCGCCCGCAAACAAACATCAAAATGCAAAAAATACAACGCAAAATAACTATAAGTACCTGATTATATTGAATAATATTTTACAGCTAAGCGGTGTACTTTCATATTAAAGAAAACAAGCATGAACAGTGACAAGGCGCATTTCTTCCCCGAATTGACTAAAGCGGAGAAAGCAACTCAGCCCGCTCCTGCCCCTTGGATTAAGGTTAGGCTCGAGCGTTAGGTTCTGCTCTAATGCAGGCGCGTGGGAACGAAAAAAGATAGCTAGCGGGTCAAATTAAAACTTCCGTCGTGCTGGGCAAGCAGTTTTTCAATTTCTGCTAATCGCTTTGCACCCAGTATTTCACAGTGCGGAAGTGGCTAGCACTGCGTAGCGCGCAAATTTGCCGATGAACATCAAAAAAAGGGCTTGCCAAGGATTAAGCCTTAGCCAGCCTGCCGCAAGACACAAAGCATCCCCCACCAACGGTAACCAAGCGAATAGCAAACTAGCTACGCCATAGCGTTGTACTTTTTCTAGCTGTTTGAATGTTTTTGTGTGCGGTGAAAACCAGCCCATCACAAATGAAATCAGGCCACCCAGCGTGTTGCCGAGACTGGCGATACTAAGCGCAGACCAATATAGTTCAGGATGAAGTTTGAGAACACCAAGCAAAACGAACTCAGAACCTCCCGGTAATAATGTCGCGCCTAGCAAGCTGGATAAAAACAATCCGCCCAAAGTCAGATCGCTGTTGAGCCATTGATTTAAATAGTCCAATTTTTAATCCCATTGGTCTGCGATAAAACTCGCTAAACTCAAATTTAAAGCGCTCCTAAAATTCAATTTGCGTAGCCAGGCAAGGGGCGATCAAGCAATGCGGGCGCAATCGCTATACCGGATGGCAAGGCGTCATTTTTGATGAGCAACGCAGCCTCGCGAAGTCAATTTAATGTTTGGCGCTAGCCAAAAAAATCCGTGTTTCCTTCGGGGAACACGGATTTAATCTACCGTTTGCCATGGTCTGCTCAAGCGATGAGATTCGGTTATTGCTTGATATGCAATTTATTCCGCCATAGTTCGTCAAGACACTTCTGAGCTGATCGAAGCGCTGTGCTTGCGCTATTCGCCTACAGACGGCCTACACCTTGCGGCGCGCCACGAACCGAATCAGCGCTTCCTTAAGCTTTTTTCTTGGGCGGCAGCAAGTCGGTAATCGTACCTTCCGCCATCTCAGCGGCAAAACAGAGGGTTTCGGATAACGTCGGATGCGGGTGAATGGTCAGGCAAATATCTTCCATATCTGCGCCCATTTCTAACGCTAAAACAGCTTCGGCTATCAGCTCACCGGCGTTGGCACCGACGATGCCCGCACCCAAAATGCGCCTTGTTTTTGGATCAAGTAACACTTTGGTCGAGCCTTCTTCACGCGTCATCGCCAAAGCGCGACCGGAAGCAGCCCAAGGGAAACTGCCTTTTTCATACTCAATCCCTTGTGCTTTCGCCTGGGTTTCGGTCAAACCCATCCAAGCAATTTCCGGATCGGTATAGGCAACCGAAGGAATGGTCAGCGGTTCAAAGAACGCTTTATGTCCAGCAATGTTTTCAGCCGCCACTTTGCCTTCATGCACGGCTTTATGGGCCAACATTGGATCACCGACAATATCGCCTATCGCATAAATATGCGGAACATTGGTAACTTGTTGTTTATTAACAGGAATAAAGCCACGCTCATTGACCAAAACACCGGCTGCTTCCACGTTTATCGCCCGACCATTGGGACGACGACCCACGGCCATCAGCACGCGGTCATACAGTTGCGGTTCAGGTGCTTGCTCACCTTCAAAAGTAACGCGTAGTCCTTCCGGCAAGGCTTCAATTTGCGTCACTTTGGTTTTTAGATAAATGGCTTGGTAGCGTTTGGCGATGCGGTTATGCAAGGGTTTTACCAAATCTTTATCTGCGCCCGGCATCAACTGATCCATAAATTCGACCACGGTAATTTGGCTGCCCAGCGCGTCATACACCGTCGCCATTTCCAAGCCAATAATGCCCCCACCAATAATCAACAGGCGTTTCGGGACGTCTTGCAAGGCAAGGGCGCCGGTGGAATCAATGATGCGCGGATCGTCGTAAGGAAAACCAGGAATGCGCGCCACGCTCGAACCGGCAGCGATAATTGCGCTATCAAAGGTAACCGTTTTTTCACCTTCAGGGGTTTGCAGCGTTAGCGAATTGGGCGAACTGAACTGCGCTGTGCCGCGCAATACCTGCACTTTGCGCTGTTTTGCCAGCGCCGCTAGTCCGCCTGTTAGTTTGCTGATCACGCTTTCTTTCCAACTGCGAATTTGATTAATATCAATGTGCGGTTTAGCAAACGTCACGCCGTGACGGGCAACCTCGTCGGCTTCAGTAATCACTTTTGCGACGTGCAACAACGCTTTAGAGGGAATGCAACCGACATTCAAACAGACGCCACCTAAGCTGGCATATTTTTCGATTAGCAATACTTGCTTACCTAAATCCGCCGCGCGGAAAGCCGCTGTGTATCCGCCAGGACCTGCGCCCAACACCACCACTTCGGCGTGAAAATCACCTTTAGTAACTGTTGCCTTGACCGTTGGCGCTACAGAAACTGCGGCGACTGGCGTGATTTGCGCAGGCGCAGCGATTTCAGCGGTGGCAGGTTGAGCAGTTCTTGCCGCCCCTTCCAGCAACAAAATCACCGAACCTTCACTGACCTTATCGCCCACTTTAAGCTGCAGTTCTTTGACCACTCCACTACTAGGTGACGGCACTTCCATGGTCGCCTTATCAGTTTCTAGGGTAATTAACGCTTGCTCGGCTGCCACGTTATCGCCCACTTTGACGGCAATTTCAATCACTGCAACGCTTTTTGCCCCGCCGATATCAGGCACTTTAATTTCAATTATTTGACTCATCTCTTTTTCCTTTTAATAAATAGCATAAAAATTTAGCCCTCACACCGCGCCACCGTCCGCCGCTCGGTGTTGGGTCTTTTAAGTGTATTGAAGTGCTTACCTAGCCGCGTAATTTCCCTGCTTAATCAGTGTTCTACAGTTATTTTAAGCTGAAACGCTGATTAAAATAACCAGAATTGCGCTGTATCGGCTCGCTTAATTTGCGCACTAAGTCGCACTTGTTAATTACATAACTCATTGATTATAAACACATTTTTACAAAAAACCGACAATCAATTCTGTTTTGCCACTTCGCGCACCACCGCTGCAATGCTTTCGGCAAACGCTTTAACCCGTGCACCCTCTTCGCCTTCCACCATCACGCGTAAAAGCGGCTCCGTACCGGAAGGTCGGAGCAAAACGCGCCCTTTGCCATTTAATGCCTGTTCTGCCTCTCGCACTGCGTTTTGGATTGTGTCATGCACCGCCAGCTCAGCCGCTTTCTCGACGCGGACATTGATTAAAATCTGCGGATACATTTCCAAGCCAGAGACCGCTTGCGCTAAGGTTTGATGGCTTGCGCGTAACGCGTGCAGCACTTGCAAGGCCGACACAATGCCATCGCCAGTACTGTGCTTATCCAAACAAATAATATGCCCAGAATTTTCGCCACCGATTTGCCATCCGTTTTGTTGCAACAGCTCCATCACATACCGATCACCGACTTTCGCGCGTGCAAACGGAATACCCAGTTTTTGCATGGCATGTTCAAACGCCAAATTGGTCATCAGTGTGCCCACGATGCCGCCCTTGATTCGACCTTCCGCTTGGCGATGTTTGGCAATCACGTACAGCAATTGATCGCCATCGTAGAGCGTACCGACTGCATCCACCATCACCAAACGATCGCCATCGCCATCCAGCGCAATGCCGATATCAGCTTGATGTTCCAGCACTGCTTTTTGCAAATTGGCCGGCTTAGTTGCGCCGTAACCGTCGTTGATATTTTTGCCGTTAGGCTCTACGCCAATGGCAATTACCTCCGCGCCCAATTCATGCAACACTGGGCTAGCGATATGGTAAGTCGCACCGTGTGCGCAATCGACCACGATTTTCATTCCGCGCAAATTCATGTCTGCAGGAAAAGTATTTTTACAAAACTCAATATAACGCCCGACGGCATCATCAATCCGCTTCGCCTTGCCCAAACTTTCCGATGAATTAGTTTGCATCGCATTGTCCATCTCAGCCTCGATGGCGGCTTCGTCTTCGTCAGGCAATTTGGTGCCGTTCGCAGAAAAGAATTTAATGCCATTATCTTCAAACGGATTATGCGAAGCCGAAATCACCACACCAGCATGTAAGCGCAAGGCACGGGTTAAGTAAGCCACCGCAGGGGTTGGAATCGGACCAGCCAAATACACATCAATGCCTGCTGCAATCAGCCCTGCTTCCAACGCCGATTCCAACATATAACCCGAGATGCGCGTGTCTTTACCGATGAGCACCGCTGGGCGCTCGCCTTTGGCATGGGCAGCGCCAGATAATACTTTGCCAGCGGCATAGCCTAAGTGCATCACAAATTGCGGCGTAATCGGATATACGCCCACTTTGCCGCGCACCCCATCCGTGCCAAAATATTTTCTACTCATCATCAATCCTCTGTATTCACTGCATCCCAAATTTTCAGCGCATCGACTGTTTCTTTCACGTCGTGCACCCGCACGATGGCGGCACCGCGTTGCACCGCAATTAAGGCTGCAGCCACACTCGCCGACACTCTGTCGCTCACTGCGCGCCCAGTAACCGCGCCCAACATCGACTTGCGCGACAACCCCGCCAACACCGGCACGCCCAGCGTGGTAAAGGTTTGCAGATTTTTCAACAGTGCCAAATTGTGCATCAAGGATTTTCCAAAACCAAAACCCGGGTCAATCACCAAACGCTCCACAGCAATGCCTGCGAACTGTGCCGCACTGATGCGCTGTTGCAAAAAGCCAAAAACTTCCTGCAACACATTTGCGTACTGCGGCGATTGTTGCATGGTTTGCGGGTTGCCTTGCTTGTGCATTAAACAGATTGCAGCATGGTTTTTTGCCAGCAATTTTAGCGCACCATCTGTTTGTAACGCATTGATATCATTCACAATTGTTGCACCAGCCGCCAGCGCGGCTTGCATAACACGCAGCTTGCAGGTATCAATTGAAATCGGTACTGCTTCGGCAGACAAGGCTTCAATCACAGGAATGACACGCGCTAACTCTTCCGCTTCGCTCACTGCCGCAGCCCCCGGACGTGTCGATTCGCCGCCAATATCTAAAATATGCGCACCGTCGCTAATGAGCTGCTGAGCGTGAGCAATCGCTTCTGAATGGGCTAAATGTTGCCCCCCATCGGAAAAAGAATCAGGCGTGACATTGACGATGCCCATGACCTTAGGGCGCGATAAATCCAGTTTAAAATGTCCGCAGAGAAGGTGCATTTAGGCAGTTGACAAGCCTCTAGCTGCCCGTTCGTTGTGGCTTAGTAACGGACGGCTAGAGGCTACTTTTAGGTTTCTTGTGCAGGATGAACCGGGGTGGCCGGTGCGGTAGGCGCAGGATCTTGCGGCGGTGACGGTGGAGCAACCCAAATCGGCTTAGGCTGACGCGGCGTTAAACCGGCCATAATGTCGTTAATTTGGTCAGCATCAATCGTTTCCCATTCCAGCAAGGCTTTGGTCATCGCTTCAATTTTGTCGCGATTAGCTTCAATCAGCCCACGTGCCAGCGCGTATTGCTGGTCAATAATGCGGCGAATTTCTTCGTCCACTTTTTGCATGGTGGCTTCGGACACATTTTTATGGGTGGTCACTGAGCGACCCAAGAAGACTTCGCCCTCGTTTTCGCCATACACCATCGGCCCTAGCGCATCGGACATTCCCCATTGCGTCACCATTTTGCGCGCCATATCGGTGGCACGTTCAAAGTCGTTTGAGGCACCCGTCGTCATCTGATTCATAAAAATTTCTTCAGCAATCCGTCCGCCAAACAGCACGGCAAGCGTGTCAAGAATACGATTTTTATCCATACTGTAGCGATCTTCCGACGGCAGTTGCATGGTTAAACCGAGCGCACGACCGCGTGGAATGATGGTGACTTTATGCACAGGATCGCATTTCGGCAACAATTTAGCCACCACGGCATGACCCGATTCGTGATACGCAGTGTTGCGGCGTTCTTCTTCTGGCATGATCATGGTGCGACGTTCTGCACCCATCATAATTTTATCTTTGGCCGATTCGAAGTCGTCCATATCCACGAAACGTTTACCGCGCCGCGCCGCAAACAGCGCCGCTTCATTGACTAAATTAGCCAAATCCGCTCCCGACATTCCCGGCGTCCCACGTGCCAAAATATCCGCTTTCACGTCCTGTGCGATCGGTACCTTACGCATGTGAACAGTCAAAATTTGCTCACGCCCACGAATATCAGGCAACGGTACAACGACTTGCCGATCAAAACGCCCAGGGCGTAACAAAGCAGAATCCAATACGTCAGGACGGTTGGTGGCAGCGACAACAATCACGCCCGAAGCACCTTCGAATCCGTCCATTTCCACCAACAACGCGTTCAGTGTTTGTTCCCGTTCGTCGTTACCGCCGCCCATACCTGCACCGCGCTGCCGTCCCACAGCATCAATTTCGTCGATAAAAATAATGCACGGCGCATTTTTTTTCGCTTGTTCAAACATATCGCGCACCCGCGCTGCACCAACACCGACAAACATTTCCACGAAATCTGAACCGGAGATAGAAAAGAACGGCACTTTCGCTTCACCCGCAATCGCTTTTGCCAGCAAGGTTTTACCCGTTCCCGGGCTGCCAACCATCAAAACACCGCGTGGAATCCGTCCACCTAAAGCTTGAAATTTGCTAGGGTCGCGCAAAAAATCGACCAATTCGGCGACTTCTTCTTTAGCCTCATCGCAGCCGGCGACATCCGCAAAGGTGACGTGATCTTTTGCGTCATCTAGTAAACGTGCTTTACTTTTGCCAAACGAAAATGCGCCACCCTTACCACCGCCTTGCATCTGGCGCATAAAAAATACCCAAACGCCAATCAGCAGCAACATCGGAAACCACGACACAAAAATACTCATTAAAAACGATTGCTCTTCTTCAGGCTTCGCTTCGATTTTTACGCCGTTTTTGAGCAGATCAGACACCATCCACAAGTCGCTAGGCGCGTAGCTGGTAATCCGTTTGCCATCAATGGTAATAGCTTTGAGTGTTCGTCCTTCGATGGTAACTTTAACAATATGCCCTTGTTTCACTTCGTCCAAGAACTGTGAATAGTCGAGCTGCGCTTGCGCAGATGAACTTTGCCGAGCATTAAATTGATTAAAAACAGTCATCAGCACCAAAGCGACGACCATCCAGATACCCACACTTTTAAATAGATTATTCACAATCGCCTCTCATCTGAGTCGCAAAAAATAGTTGCGTATTAAACACTTTCCGCACTGATTACTCAAGGGTAGCACTAAAAATTTAATTTACTAAACAACGCCGCTTTGACCACACAAAGTGTTTAACTTAAAGGGGTGCTGATTTGTTCCGTGTGTGCTGCGCCAGCAAGGGGTAGCGCGTGACGGCAATGAGCCAAAGCTCCAACAGTGCACGCACAGCCTTTCGATATACCCTGACGTTTTCTGTCGAACCATAATGAGATAAATATCATGTAAATCAATAAGTTAAACTCATATTTGACAAAAAACTACTGCGAAATTCAATTTTTAAAGCTGAGCAAGGTGCGAACAAAAAATGAAGAAGCAGCATACAGGTTTAGTAAGAAGTCATTCTTGTGCGCCACGCAGCACCGCGAAGTCAATTTATTGATTAGATCATGACTTATCGCGTTTTTCCAAGCCAAGCAAATACTGCTCACGACTACGATCCCGTGATGCTTTTGGTTTTCGCGTTACTACTTTGGCAAAGTACTGGCGCATCAGCTTTAAATAATCTTCGAAGCCCGCACCTTGAAATACTTTAACCAAAAAAGCACCGCCCGGCTTTAAATTCTGGGCGGCAAAATCAAGCGCTAATTCAGCTAAGTGCATGGCACGCGCTTGGTCAGCCGAATCAATGCCGCTGATGTTGGGCGCCATATCCGAAATAACAAGCCCGATCATTTGCCCATTTAAATGCGCTTCCAGCTCCACCAACACATCCTCTTCTCGAAAATCGCCCAGAATAAATTCCACTCTTGGCAACGGCGCTAGCGGCAATAAATCAACAGCGATAATTTTGCCACTTTGTCCCAATTTCGCCGCCGCCACTTGACACCAACCGCCCGGTGTCGCCCCCAAGTCGACTACGACCATGCCGGGTTTTAGTAAATGATCGCGCTGGTCAATTTCCAGCAATTTATACGCAGCGCGGGAACGGTAGCCTTCTTTTTGCGCCATTTGCACGTAAGGATCGTTGACATGCTCACGCATCCACTGTTTACTCGTTTTTGAAGGCTTCATTATTATTCAATATAATCAATGGGTTATAAAAATACAGTTGACTCACTGTGCGCTAGTTTGCCGCATCTTGCGTATTTGAACAATTGGCAACGGATTTTTAGGTAAAATGCGCGCCCTTTTTTGGAGTCCGCCATGTTAAATCTCTCAGTTGCACAACGCCTCGAATTGAAAGCCCGCGCCCACGCGCTCAAGCCCGTGGTGATTATTGGCTCTGGCGGCCTATCGCCCTCAGTCTTGGATGAAATTGAACGCACGCTTAAAAGCCACGATTTGTTCAAAATTCGCGTGATGAATGACGATCGGGATGTGCGCAACGCCATGCACTTGGAAATGTGTTCGTTGCTACACGCCGGTCTAGTTCAACACATCGGCAAAATACTGGTCATTTACCGCCCGTTAGCGCTAGAAATTGCGAGTGCACCAAAACGCAAAAAGGGCAAACCATTAACAAAAAAGCAACTCGGAAACCGCTAACATCGCGGATTAAAGAACCGTTCACCCTGACAATCCCGACCGGTAAACACCTGCTTCATTGCATTTGAGCGGATAAGCTAATTTGCGTTTTCTGCCCATTTGAACGGGACACTGGGCTGCGATAGTTTGCCCACTTTAATAGTTTCAACCCTGGCGCGATGACACAATTAAACCCCAAAAATTTAGACGCTTGGCTGACTTATTTAGAATCTTTGCATCCCAAAACCATTGCGCTTGGGCTAGAACGCGTAGCGCAAGTCAAGCAACAATTAGCCTTGCAAGTCACTTTTCCCGTGATTATTGTTGCCGGCACCAATGGCAAAGGTTCGGTCTGCGCCATGCTGGAAGCCATGTTGCACGCCGCTGGTTATCGGGTCGGTTGCTACACTTCGCCGCATTTACTCAGTTATAACGAACGCGTGCGCATTGGCAAACAGCCGGTCAGCGATGTCGAATTGTGTGCGTCATTTACGCATATTGAACAAGCAAGGCAAGGAGTTGCGCTGACTTATTTTGAATTTGGCACACTGGCGGCGATGCAGTTATTTATCGCGCATCGCGTTGAAGTGG
This sequence comes from Gallionellaceae bacterium, assembly GCA_036171275.1. GTDB lineage: Bacteria > Pseudomonadota > Gammaproteobacteria > Burkholderiales > Gallionellaceae > PALSA-1006. The sequence continues at coordinate 38,814 of JAVHQT010000105.1, forward strand.
CGATTTTAGAAGTCGGCTTGGGCGGGCGCCTAGATGCGGTTAATGTGTTTGATGCCGACTGTGCCGTCGTCACCAGCATTGACATTGATCACACCGACTACTTGGGCGACACACGTGAGCAAATTGCCTTTGAAAAAGCCGGAATTTTTCGGACCGCGAAAGTGGCCATTTTTGGCGATTCCGTGGTGCCGCAGGCGATTGAAACTGCCGCTCAAAAAACGGGAGCGCTGCTGTGGCGCTTAGGAAAAGAGTTTGGCTTTAAGCTCACTGCACTGAATAATTTACCGAAAAAACACATCGTCAATCCTTCGCAGCTAAGTGTTAATCTCAAAAAAATTAACACGTCGCCTCCCGAAGCAAATCCATCGCAGTGGGATTTTTTTGCGCCGCAGCAAACGCGAAATAGTTTGCCTTTTCCGGCTCTACGCGGCAACTATCAGCTGAATAATGCTAGCGCTGCCTTAGCGGCGTTAAGTGCCTTGAAAGAAAAAATACCCGTCAGTATGGAAGCAGTTCGGCGTGGCTTGCTGGAAGTGACGTTGACTGCGCGCTTTCAAATTTTTCCCGGCAAGCCAAATCTAATTCTAGACGTAGCACACAATCCGCAGGCAGCCCGCGCCTTAGCCAGCAACTTAGCGACATTGCCAAAACAGGGCAAAACCTTTGCCGTTTGTGCCATGTTAAAAGATAAAGACATTGCCGGTGTGGTGGCGGCACTCAAAACTCAGATCGATGTTTGGTTATTGGCTGGGTTGACTGTGCCGCGTGGCGCGACGGTGGACGAACTCGCCGCAGTGTTTGAAGCCGAAAATGTGCTCGCGCCACACTGTTTTACCAGTGTCAGTGCCGCATTGCATCATGCCTATAATCAAGCGGGCGATAATGATAGAATCGCTGCCTTCGGTTCATTCTACACGGTAGCGGAAGTGATGCGCAGTCGCGGCCTACTCTCTTCCTAACCCTAAACACGCTCAATGACTAAACACGTAAGCACAGACGAAGGCGCTAATTTAATCCGCCAAGCACGACGACGCTTAATCGGCGCGATCGCTTTAACCACCAGCTTAGTGGTGATTCTGCCCATGATATTTGACCGCGAGCCCCTGCCTAGCGTTGCCAATGAAATTGAACTGCAAATTCCGGATCAAACGCGCATTGCCGACTTACCGGCTGCGTCAGCGGTTATCAACGTTGCTGCCAGCGAAATTATCGCCCCAGATTCGATGGTCGCCAGCATTCCTGCCGTTTCCAGCGCAGCCGCTTCAATGGTTGCCCCGATAGTACCTGACGGGAGTGCCCCCTCTGTGCCGGTTGCCACGCTTGTCAATCCCGCTGAAAAAACGGCCCCTGCTAGCCCAGCAAAACTCAGTCCCTACGCCTTGCAAGTCGGTGCATATTCGTCGGCAGAAAAAGCGCAGACAATCAGCGAAAAACTCAATAAATTGGGTTTTAACGCGTATACCGATCTGGGCGCAAACAACGTTCGCGTTCGCATCGGCGGCTTTCGGACCCGTGAAGCGGCCGAGACCGTGCGCCAAACGTTAGAGCTGCAAGGTTTTCACGTGAATCTGCTGCGTTTAGAAAAGTAAGCCCATCACATGACACTCTTTGATTATGGTGTTTTTTTAATCATAGCGATTTCGCTGGCACTTGGCTGGTGGCGCGGCTTCGTTTATGAACTGCTGTCCATTGCCGGTTGGCTGTTGGCGTATTTTGCCGCGCGGCTCTTTTCCAACGAATTCAGCTCCTTTGTGCCGGACGTAATTGCCACTGGTGCCGCTAAAACGATGGTAGCTTATGGCGTTATTTTTATCGGCACGTTAATGTTGAGCGCGCTGGCCAGCTGGCTGTTATCCAACGTGGTTCGATTTATCGGGCTAGGCTGGGTTAACCGTCTGCTAGGCCTAGGATTTGGTCTGGTGCGCGGCATTTTAATTGTGTTAATTTTAGTGTTATTGGGCGGGCTCACACAGCTCCCGCAAAGGTCGTTTTGGCACGAATCATGGTCCGGAAAACACTGGCAAGCAGCAGCGTTAATGGCAAAAGATTTTTTGCCGGAGACGTTAGCTAAACGGGTAAGTTACTAATTAATCTACAGAATCGGGAAAATCTATGTGTGGCATTCTTGGTGTAATCGCGCAAACCCCAGTCAATCAATTGCTCTATGACGGACTACAAGTTTTACAGCATCGCGGCCAAGATGCGGCCGGCATCGCTACCATCGAAGGCAACGCTTTCCACCTGCATAAAGGTAACGGCTTAGCGCATGACGTGTTCCGCACTCGCAATATGCGCGCCTTAACCGGTCGCGCGGGGATTGCTCATGTGCGCTATCCCACCGCAGGTTCGGCGGTGGATCACAATGAAGCGCAGCCGTTTTATGTCAATTCACCTTTCGGTATTGTGCTCGGTCACAATGGCAATTTGACCAACACCACGCAATTGCAAAAAGAACTGTTCTTAGATGATTTGCGCCATGTCAATACCAATTCTGATTCCGAAGTTTTGCTGAATGTGCTGGCACACGAACTGCAAGTGGAATGCAAACAAATGCGCCTCGATGCAAAAACCATTTTTGCCGCTGTTGCCAATGTGCATCGGCGCTGTCGCGGCGCGTATGCGGTTGTCGCCATCATTGCTGGATACGGCTTATTAGCTTTTCGCGATCCGTTCGGCATTCGTCCTCTGGTCATCGGCAGCAATCAAACCGACGACGGCACAGAATATCTGGTCGCTTCAGAAAGTGTGGCACTGGATACCTTGGGCTTTAAATTCATGCGCGACATTGCGCCAGGCGAAGCGGTATTCATTGATTTTAAAGGCAGTTTTCATGCGCAAGCGTGTGCCCCAAACCCTGCGCTCAACCCCTGTATTTTTGAATATGTGTATTTGGCACGCCCCGATTCGTTGATAGACGGCATTTCCGTGTATGAAACTCGCTTAAATATGGGCGAATATTTAGCCGATAAAATTGTCCGAGAATGGCCAAAACACGATATTGATGTGGTTATTCCAATTCCAGATTCCAGTCGCCCGAGCGCCCTGCAATTGGCTAATCACCTCAATATCCCGTTCCGCGAAGGTTTTGTTAAAAATCGTTACATTGGTCGAACTTTTATTATGCCGGGACAAGCCATGCGCAAAAAATCGGTACGGCAAAAACTCAATGCTATTAGCGTTGAATTTAAAGACAAAAATGTCCTACTGGTGGACGATTCCATCGTGCGTGGCACCACCAGTCGTGAAATCGTGCAAATGGCACGCGATGCCGGCGCACGAAAAGTGTATTTCGCGTCGGCTGCACCACCGGTTAAATTCCCCAACGTCTATGGTATTGATATGCCGTCGCGCCATGAGCTCATCGCCACCGGCCGCAGCGACGATGAAATTTGCCGAGAAATTGGCGCGGATCGTATTTTTTATCAAGACTTAGCCGATTTAAAAGCCGCTGTGCAAAAATCAAATCCAGCCATTACCCGTTTTGATTGCTCATGCTTCGATGGCGAATACATTACCGGTGACATTACGCCCGAATATTTAAACCAGATTGAAAACGCCCGAGGCGCCGGAAAAGCCAATAAAACAACCGAAGAAGACCAGCTGGAACTGGATTTAGCGATGAGCGCAACATCAATGTAACTTACTGATTATATTCAACTATTTTAAAATGAACCTCGCTGACATCCACTTCGTTTCGTCCACCACAGCCAGCTCGTACACGCTGGTACTTCTCCCCAAAAGCAAGCACTTGACTGGGGATATAGCCCATCAAAATTTACTCAACGCAGTGCTAGGCCGTCGTCATCTCAAGATTGACGACTTAGCCAAAACCGCCGTCAGTGCTTGCAGCGAAACCGGCGCACTAGTCGTTTGGGCGATGGTCGATTTTGCCGCAACGCCTTTTTCACAACAGCAAAGCGTGCGCAAAGCATTGCAATTATTACTGGAAGAACAGCCAAAACAGCTGTTAATTTGCTTGCATGGCACAGCCGAACAACGCCAACAAGCCGCCGAAATGGCGGTTTATGCCAGCTGGGTCAATAGTGCGTTGTTACCGGTATTCAAGAAAAAAGACAGCCGCAAGCAGCTCAAGAAAATTTCGCTAAGTGGCTATAACGGCGCTTTTGACACCATCAAAGCGCAAGCAATGGGGAATTTATTATGCCGAGAATTAACCATCTTGCCGCCCAACACGTTGACTCCTAGCGCCTACCGCGCGCGCATCGAACAACTTGCGCTTGCAAATAAATGGGCGTGCGAGGTTTTAGACTTAAAAAAATTACGCAAAATGGGTGCTGGCGCGTTTGTTGCCGTTGCCCAAGGCAGTGCCGAAACCGATGCCTGCATTGTTCACCTTTCTTATCGTGCGCCGCTGGCACATAAAACCGTTGCGCTGGTCGGCAAAGGGATTTGTTTTGACACCGGCGGGCATAATTTAAAACCGGCGCGCTATATGAATAATATGCATGAGGATATGAATGGCTCGGCGGTCGCGTTGGGAATTTTGCTGGCTGCCTCGCAAAGCCAACTGGCCATCAATATTGAATGTTGGCTAGCGCTGGCACAAAATCATATCGGTCCGCAAGCCTATAAGCAAAATGATGTCGTCACCGCGCTGAATGGCACGACCATTGAAATCGTCCATACCGATGCCGAAGGACGCATGGTTTTAGCCGATACATTGACCCTGGCTTCGAGAGAAAAACCTAATTTAATCATGGACTTCGCAACACTGACTGGCAGCATGGCGGCGGCGCTGGGCGCACGTTATAGCGGGCTATTTGCCAGCAGCGATGAATTGGCGCAGCAGGCAGTGCAGCTCGGTAAACTCAGTGGCGAAAGGCTGTGCGCTTTTCCGCAGGACGACGATTACGAAAACGCGTTGGATTCTAAAATCGCCGATATCAAACAATGCACCTTAGACGGCGAAGCTGACCACATTTTGGCGACGCGCTTTCTCAAACGATTTGTTGAGCACGAAACGCCTTGGCTGCATCTTGATTTATCCGCCAGTCGCTGCGAAGGCGGCTTAGGCGCAATTCAGGATGAAGTCACCGGCTTTGGCGTGTGCTGGGGCTTTAGAATGCTACAAGAATCGATTTAAGCGAAAAAAGCCCGCAAAGCGGGCTTTTTTAAGTCGATTCACTTACACGGAAAAAGACGAGCCGCAGCCACAGGTAGTGGTCGCATTGGGATTTTTAATCACAAATTGCGCACCTTCCAATCCTTCCTGGTAATCAATTTCAGCACCGCTAAGATACTGAAAACTCATCGGATCAATTAAAAGCTGCACGCCATTTTTATTCAACACGGTGTCATCTTCGTTGGTCATTTCGTCAAAGGTGAAACCATATTGGAAACCAGAACATCCGCCACCGCTGACAAACACGCGCAGCTTTAAGTCAGGATTTCCCTCTTCATCAATCAATTCCTTGACTTTATTGGCCGCATTATCGGTAAAAATCAATAACTCTGGCATTTCAATTACAGCATTCATTTTCACTCTCCTTTAAAATTAAGATTCAATTTCACTTACCGTTACTGGTTCTACTGTTTGCCCGGTCGATAGATGAATCAATCGACCTTCTACAATTGCACCAAGCTGAATTTCCAGTGTTTTATAGTGTACATCACCAATAATTCGCGCCTTATTTTGCAATTCTAAATACGCTTCCGCACTGATCGGCCCAGTAATTAGGCCGTTTACCACTAAATGCGTCACACTAACCGCACCTTCAATGCAACCCTGTTCGCTCAAAACCAAGGTCGAAGGCTTGCCCTCAAGCGCAATGACGTTGCCAATGACTCGTCCATCAATGCGTAATCCGCCGCTAAAAGTCAGGTCTCCAGTCATTTTAGTACCCGCACCAATTAAAGTATCAATACGATTTTGCGGCTTAGTGTGTCGAATCCCAAACATCATAATCCTCAAAAAATCTATTTAAAATCAAAGACTTGCTTAAATTTTGCTACGCGAGCATTGCCTTCAAAAACGCTCACTTCAACCCGCCGAATAATATAATCGGGCGGTAGTTTGAAAGGGCGCTCAATCCGTTGATAAAACTTAAAGCTAAGCGGGTCTTCAGCTGCTGCTTCGGCAGGGAATTGTAACACTACTTTTTTACCTGCCCACTCGGCGCTCACTAACAAACGCAGTCGACCTTTAAATTCGTTGCCCGCTCTTTGCACATTTTGCACCAGCAAAAATCGGCATCGGTATTCATTTGGCAAAGCATCAGCTTCCACTTTTAAGCGATGAATGGACAAACCTGCTTGTGCACCCGTAGTCAGTGGTAAATTCTGAAAAAAGGCTAAATCTTCTTGTAGGCGCAAATTTTCATCATTCAACATTTGAATTTGTTTAGCCGTTTCTTGCATTGTCGCTTGATTGATTTGCGTCTGCCGGTTGTAACGTTCTGATTTAGTTAACAATTCTTGATTGTTTTCTTCCAGAAAAGCAACCCGCTCGCGCAATCTATCCAACTCTTTTTCTGCCAAACCCCGATGAAAACCCGCCAGCTCTAGACCAGAATCGTATGCCCACCAAAGCAAGCCACCCGCCGCAAAAAAAAACGGCAAAATCAGCGCCCAGCGTACATACCAGGGAATATGCGGGCGCACCGACAAGCGCGGCGCAGAACTACCAAACTTTCGCCGAAATTGTCGCAACATACTAAGGCAGCAACGGAACGATTTGCAAAGCGGTCACCTCTGGCAGACCAAACATAATATTCATATTTTGCACCGCCTGCCCCGCCGCACCTTTAACTAAATTATCAATCACCGACAAAACCACCACGGTATCGCCACCTTGCGGACGATGCACGGCAATCCGGCACTGATTCGAACCGCGTACCGAACGCGTCTCTGGATGACTACCCGCTGGCATCACATCTACACATGCTTCATTGCCATAGCGCCGTTCAAACAAATTTTGCACATCAACGTGACGAGTAAGACGCGCATATAAAGTGGCGTGAATACCGCGAATCATCGGGGTTAAATGCGGGACAAACGTCAGCCCAACCGCCCCACCCAATACGTTACTCAGTCCTTGTTTAATTTCAGGTAAATGCCGATGCCCAGCCACGCCGTAAGCCTTAAAACTATCGGCCGATTCCGGCAATAAAGTGGCGATTTCCGCCTTGCGTCCTGCGCCAGAAACACCCGATTTTGCATCGGCGATAAGCTGCGCGGCATCAATCAGTCCAGCCTCTAGCAAAGGGATAAATCCCAATTGCACCGCCGTCGGGTAGCAGCCTGGATTGGCGACAAGACGGGCCGTTTTAATTTTTTCACGGTTCACTTCCGGCAATCCATACACCGCTTCCGCCAGCAAATCGGGACAAGCGTGCGTCATGCCATACCATTTTTCCCATTCAGCAACGTCTTTGATGCGAAAGTCAGCCGCCAGATCAATCACTTTTACGCCAGCTGCTAATAAAGCACGCGTTTGCTGCATGGCAATACCATTGGGCGTAGCGAAAAAAACCACATCACAGGTTTCAAGGTGCGCCACATCGGGGTGACAAAACGACAAATTGACGTAACCGCGTAAATTCGGAAACAACTGACTAACCGGCGTACCGGCATCAGCACGCGAGGTAATGACAGACAATTCAACTTGCGGATGCAAGGCCAGCAAGCGCAATAATTCCACTCCGGTGTAACCCGTTCCTCCCACAATGCCGACTTTAATCACATCACTCTCCTAAATTTTGAGGCGCGAATCATAAATGAAAAAACCGCCCTAAGGCGGCTTTTCCGAACCATCCACAAGCGATTAACGCTTGGAGAATTGTTTCCTACGACGCGCTTTACGCAGACCGACTTTTTTACGTTCTACTTCACGGGCATCGCGAGTCACCAAACCAGCCTTACTCAAAGTAGGCTTTAAAGTAGCATCATAATCAATCAGCGCACGCGTAATACCGTGACGCACCGCGCCAGCTTGACCCGATTCACCGCCACCTGCCACGTTGACCATAATGTCAAACTTGCCCAACATTTCAGTTAGTTCCAGCGGCTGACGCACCACCATGCGACCGGTTTCACGTGAGAAAAAAACGTCCAACGGTTTATCGTTGACCACGATTTCGCCTTTGCCAAGTTTCATAAATACGCGGGCTACTGCGCTTTTGCGACGGCCAGTGCCGTAGTTATAAGTGACGCTCATGATTAAGCCTTTAACAAATTGATAGGTTTAGGTTGCTGCGCAGTGTGAGGATGCGTTGCACCTGCATACACTTTCAACTTACGCAACATTGCATAGCCCAACGGGCCTTTTGGCAACATACCCCGCACTGCTTTTTGTAGCACACGTTGCGGATGACGTTGATTTAACTTAGTAAAGTTAGTTTCATAAATACCGCCTGGATAGCCAGTGTGACGGTAGTACATTTTAGCCTGTGCTTTATTACCGGTCACACGCACTTTTTCTGCATTCACTACCACCACGAAATCGCCAGTATCGACGTGCGGCGTGTAAATTGCTTTGTGCTTGCCACGCAAACGCGAGGCAATTTGGCTCGCTAAGCGACCCAAAACTTGGTTAGAAGCATCGACAAGAAGCCAATCATGCTGCACTTCATGTTGCTTAGCGGAAAACGTTTTCATAGCACTTCCTATTACAAAAAAATGGGGGAACTTCGAAGGGCGCGGATTGTATGCGAGACCATTCACTTCTGTCAAACAACTATTCATAAAAATAATGTGATTAATTTATGGGTTTTTAAAATATTGATTTCTAGCAGCGCTTTTAAAAATTCGCTACTTTTGGGGGCAAGCGG
>JAVHQT010000105.1:47612-58294 GCA_036171275.1 Gallionellaceae bacterium
GAAATAATTTCCCGCTGCCTATTAAACGCAGGCCTTGCAGCTCGGTTTTAAAAAACCCAACGCTAAGCAGGTGCTGCGTGATTCCACCTTAATGCGCCCTTCGACTCGCTTAGCGCTAACAGTAGATTCACTCAGTGCCCCCTTGGAAAACCGCTGCGATTCGGCTGAAAATTTGCCAAATCAAGTAGATTTAGGCATGATGCGCATCGCTTTTGGGAGGGCATTTTCATCGTCCCCTTTAAATTTTCTTAAGGTGAACATTGCGTTCACCTTTTTTCGTGTTTTGTTCTGTCTTTTTTAGGTTAAGCGCTATGTTTGATTTAGTTCATGAAAATAAAAGATTTGTGCAAGTTTTACTGGCTTTAATTGTTTTGCCGTTTGCATTTTGGGGAGTTGATTCCTATAACAAATCAGGTGGTAGCACCGCACTAGCCAGTGTCAACGGTCAAGAAATTGGCGCTGCAGAATTTGACAATGCCGTGCAGCAGCAACTGCAAAAAATGCGTGAATTGGCGGGTTCTACTTTTGAAGCGTCTTTTTTTGAAAAACCAGAAATTAAATTTTCAATATTAGAAGGCCTGGTTGCGCAACGCCTTTTAGGAATCGAAGCATCGGAACACGGTTTATCTGTTTCTGATGATCAATTAGCGGAAGTGATTGCCTCAATCGGTGCTTTTCAATCCGACGGAAAATTTGATAGCCAACAATATTTACGTGTTTTAAATTCGCAAAACATGACACCCGCGATTTTTGAAGCCAAGGTGCGACGCGAGTTAAGCACGCAACAACTGACTGATGCCTACACGCAAAATGGCTTTGCCGCACAAAGCACTGCAGACCATTTAATTCGTTTAAACGAACGCCAGCACACGCTTTCTGTTGCCAAAATTGATCTGAATACGCTGCTTGCGCAAATTCAAATCAGCCCTTCCGCCATCGCTGAGTATTATCAAAAAAATCAATCCGAATTTCAAACGCCTGAACGGGTGCAAGTAGAATACGTGCTGTTATCCGCCGAAGCACTGGCGGCGGAAACCCAAATTGACGAGGCAGAAATCAAACACTATTACAGCCAACATACCGCTGAGTTTGGCACGCAAGAACAACGTCAAGCTGCACACATCTTAATTTCAGTCGCAGCCCAAGCGACCCCCGCAGAACAGCAAGCAGCAAAAGCCAAAGCGGAAGAAATCCTGCAAAAAGTACAGCGTTCGCCCAAAGATTTTGCCGCACTCGCCAAGCAGTTTTCCCAAGACCCCGGCTCTGCCACACAAGGCGGTGAGCTTGGATTCTTTGCTAGAGGCGCGATGGTCAAAGCTTTTGAAGAGGTGGTTTTTAAATTAAAGCCTAATGAAATCAGTGGCTTAGTGAAATCTGATTTTGGTTATCATATTATTCGTCTAATCGCGATAAAACCGGCTTTAATCCAACCGTATGCCGAAGTTCGCGCGGGGCTTGAGCAAAAAATGCGCACCCAAAAATCAGTCGATCAATTTGCTGAGCTAGCTGAAAAATTTAGCAATACCGCTTATGAGCAAAGCGATAGCCTGCAACCTGCTGCAGCCTTATTTAAGGGGAAAATTCAACCGGCTATTTGGCTAACTAAAGGTCAGCCTCCGGCCGGTATTTGGAATGCGAAAGCACTGCAAGCGATTTTTTCGGATGACGTTATAAAAAATAAGCGCAACAGCGCAGCGGTTGAAGTCGCGCCCAATGTTTTATTAACCGTGCGGGCACTCCATTATCAAGCGGCGAGCGTTAAGCCCTTGGTCGAAGTCAGCGCAGCCATTCAACAAAAATTGCAACAGCAACAAGCCCTAAGTCTCGCTGCTAAACACGGCGCAGAAACCTTGGCTTTACTGCAAAGTGGCAAGCCAGCCCAACTCACTTGGCAAGCCGCGCAAACGGTCACTCGCGTGCAACATACCGGTCTGAATGCGTCGCTTGCCCAACTGGCTTTTCAAGCCAACCCCAGCACTTTTCCCGCCTATGTCGGCGTGCAAACCGGCAACGGTTATGAGATAGCGCGAATTGAAGCCGTTAAAGAAGTAACGACGATTGACGAAGCCAAGCGCGCGCAAATTCAACAACAACTCGCACAGATGACCGGCAACGAATTACTGCAAGCCTATTTAGCTGAAGCGAAAAAAGGCGCGAAGATTCATATCAAACCCTTCCCCGCCGAAACCCGCCCTTAACAATTATTTGCGCAGCTCAATCAACGCATCCGAATAACCATCGGATGCGTTTTTTACATTTCAATTTTAAGAAGCGCCTTGATGATTCAGTACGAAAACTTGACTTAATTCAACCTGCTTGTCATTTCAAAAAAAACCAATAAAATCATATAGTTATAAAATATCTGGATTTTGAATAAATCATTCAAAAAGTTACCTACCTCCCCTGTTATCATTCCACCATGCTCAATATTCAGAATCTGACTTACTTACAAAGTGGTACGCCGCTATTTCAATCGGCCAATCTTCAGGCTTTTTCCAACCAGCGCATTGGTTTGGTGGGGCAAAACGGCTGCGGGAAATCGACCTTGTTTCGACTGATTCGTGGCGAAATCAAAGCGGACGGTGGCGACATTGCCTTACAAAGTGGCAAAACTTTGGGCTATGTCGAGCAAGAAATTGCCAATTCCGCACTGCCTGCGCTGGAATTTGTCTTGGATGGCGACGCGCAATTGCGCCAACTGGAAAAAACGCTGGCGCAAGAAACGCATGATGCGGAATGGTTTGCGGCGCAACAACATTTTGAAGCGATTGATGGTTATGGTGCGCCTGCGCGCGCCGCTCAATTATTGAATGGGCTAGGCTTTGACGTGAACACGCTACATCGTTCCGTTGCCAGCTTTTCTGGTGGTTGGCGAATGCGCTTAAATCTCGCCCGTGCGCTGATGCATCGCGCCGACTTGCTGCTTCTCGACGAACCGACCAATCACTTGGATTTGGAAGCCATTCTTTGGCTAGAAAACTATTTAGCGCGTTACCCCGGCAGCATTTTATTAGTCTCACACGACCGAGAATTTCTCAACGCCACGGTGAACCGAATCGCCCACGTGCATGACGGCATCATCGACAGCTACGCCGGAAACTACGACGATTTTGAACGCGCCCGTGACGAACGATTCACGCTACAAAATCAAGCCTTCCAAACCCAACAAGCGAAAATTGCTCATTTAGAAGACTTTGTGCGCCGCTTTCGCGCTCAAGCGACCAAAGCGAAGCAAGCACAAAGTCGAATCAAAGCATTGGAACGCCTGACGCGCATTGCCCCCGCTCACGTCACCGACGGCCATTTTGCCTTAGAAATTGAAGCACCAGAACGCAGCCCAGATTTACTCCTTCGCGCAGAAGGGCTGAGTTTTAGCTATGGCGATAACACCTTGTTTAATAACGTAGAAATGCTGATTCGCTCCGGCGGGCGCATTGCTTTATTGGGCCCGAATGGCGCAGGAAAATCCACTTTAATTAAACTGCTGGTTGGCGAACTTCAGCCGACTGCGGGCAAATTAGAAATCACTTCAGAAATCCGAATCGGCTATTTTGCTCAGCATCAATTAGAGAATCTCGACAGTGCGGCAACGCCCTTACACCACCTGGAACGCATTGCGCCCAAAGAAACTACGCTCACGTTGCGAACCTTTTTAGGGCGTTTTGGTTTGGCTGGGAATCGCGAAGATCGTCCGGTTGCCAGTTTTTCGGGGGGTGAAAAAAGCCGCTTAGCCTTGGCTTTATTGGCTTGGCAGAAACCGCATCTTTTGCTGTTAGATGAACCCACCAACCACCTTGACCTCGACATGCGCGATGCACTCACGCTGGCTTTAGAAGAATACACCGGCGCAGTGGTGCTCGTTTCACATGACCGCAGCCTGATTCGTGCCGTGGCCGACGAACTTTGGCTGGTTGCTGACCACACTGCCCGCTTATTTGACGGCGACTTAGACGACTACAAAACGTGGACGGAAGAACGCCGGCGCAACGAACTCGTCCCCAATAAAGTCACCAAACCAATCGCCGCGCCTTTAGCCAAAGTTAACCGCAAAGCCTTGCAATCCAAACAGGCAAAAATTGAAAAAGCGCTGCATCAAGCTCAAGCTGAACTGAGTGAAATCAACTTGCAATTGGGTTCACCAGAAACATACTCGCAAGCCAACGGCGACTTTATCAAGCAACTCAACAGCCGACGTGAGCAAGCGATCACAACAGTCGCGCAATTAGAAGAAAGTTGGCTAGAACTGGAAATAAGTCTGGAAGAAAATCGGTGAACCAGCGAATTGAACAAAAATACAAAGCAATATTAAACCCGTTATCCAAAAAACCAGTTAGCCACAGATGAACACGGATTTTCACAGATAAAACCGTGTATTACATGCGATTTCGCGCGCTCCCAAGCATGTATGCGCAATGACAATAAAGTCCGTGTTTAATCTGTGTCTCAATTGCTTTTTTCAGGGTGATTGATTCCGTCTTGTACTGCACTCACGCCGAACGGAATCAATCTGTCTTGTTTAATTGCTCGGATAATCGGTATAGCCTTTTTCGCCCGGGGTGTAAAAAGTGCTGAAATCGGGCGCGGTGAGTTCCACGCCATTTTTCAGTTTTTGCACTAAATCTGGGTTGGAAATAAACGGCCGACCAAACGCCACCAAGTCACCACGTTGCGCATCCAAATCAGCATTAGCGCGCGCTAAATCATAGCCGCCAGACAAAATATACGCGCCCTTGAAGTTCGCACGAATCGCTGCTTTCAAGGTGGTGCTCACTTCCGGTGCCCCCATTGAGCTGTGATCGACCACATGGATATACGCCAAGCCGAGCGGATTTAACTCATTGATTAAATGCAGATAAAGGGCATCCATTTCCGCATCGGCTACCGTACCATTAAATGCGCCGTAAGGTGAAATACGCATTCCGACCCGCTCAGCACCAATTGCCGCCACGGTTGCTTTGGCCACTTCAAGCACAAAACGAGCGCGATTTTGAATGCTGCCGCCCCATTGGTCGGTGCGCTGATTGCTAGCGGTATTCAAAAATTGATCCATCAAATAACCGTTTGCTGCATGCAATTCCACGCCATCAAAACCTGCTTCAAGCGAACGTTTTGCGCCATTCACATAATCGGCAATCGCTTCCGCAATATCGGCTTCGCTCATCGCAATCGGCACGGCGTGCGCTTGTTGCCCTTGGCTGTCCGTCCATAATTCACCGGGTGCGGCAATCGCCGATGGCGCGATAATTTTTGTGCCAGCCGCCATATTGGCCGGATGACTGACGCGACCGGTATGCATTAATTGCACAAAAATTTTGCCGCCTGCCGCATGAACTTGCTCATTCACGTGCTGCCAGCCGTGCACTTGTGCATCGCTGAAAACGCCGGGAATACGCGCATAACCCAAGCCATTCGCGCACGGGGCGACACCTTCGGTAATCAGCAAACCGGCATCGGCGCGTTGCGAATAATACGTTGCCATCAGCGCATTCGGCAGATTATCAATGGCGCGAGCGCGGGTCATCGGTGCCATCACTATGCGATTTTTCAGCGTCAGCTTGCCGAGGGTGAACGGGGTAAACAAGGGATTGGACATACGGTTTCCTTTTTAAAAAAGTGAGGCAAATAATCCTACAGCATACGTTTCTTAGCTCAAAACTTGACTGAAAAATTCATAATAATCAGGTACTTATATATCTACTTTCGCCGATATAACCGAATTTTAGACCTAGCGCTTTTATTGCTTGATCGACTCAACTGGAATCGTCAGAGTCACTTCGTCGCCCACGTAGGGAACGTAAGCACCTAGACCAAAGTCGGAACGTTTAATCACAGCTGTTGCCGTTGCGCCACAGGCATCTTTTTTCAACATTGGATGCGGCATACATTGGAACGTGGTCACAGTCAGCGTCACCGGTTTCGTCACGCCTTTGACGGTTAAATTTCCTTCCACGCTGACCAGCTTTTCACCGACGAACACTAAGCGGTTTGAGGTGTAGTTAATGGTTGGAAATTTCGCCACATCAAAAAAAGTGGCACTTTGAATATGTTCATTAAATTTAGCCGAGCCGGTATTGACCGAATTGACCTCAATGCTGACGTTAACTGAACCGCTGTGTGCAGCGCGGTCAATCACAATGGTGCCGCTGGTTTTATCAAAGCGACTGAGCTGAATTGAATAGCCCAAGTGATTGTATTCAAAACGCGGCAAAGTGTGACTGGGCTCGATACTGTACGTTTCTGGCGCAGCAAAAGCCAAAGACGAAACCGAAGCAGCAAGGGTGAAAGCAACTATTTTTTTCATGGTAAAACTCCTTTGGGGTTAAATTTGTAACATGTTGATTATATTGAAAAATTTTATTACGGCAGCATTCTTTTCAAAATTGAATCTTTGTCGATAAACTGATGTTTAATTACCGCTGCTAAATGGAGCAGCACCAACAGAAATAACATCACGTTTAAACCTTCGTGCACGTCGCCTAACAGATTGCCCAACGCTTTATCCGCATTAACCAGATTGGGCAAGGGCAAAATTCCAAATAAAACGGTTTGAAACCCTTTCGCGGAACTCATCAACCAACCTGAAAGTGGCACCGCAAACATGAGCAAATACAAAAAATGATGCGTGGCATGGCTTGCCAACTGTTGCCAACGCGGCAGGCCATCCGGCAACGGCGGCGGCGTATGCGTGGCGCGCCAAATAATGCGCACAACGACCAACAGTAAAATAACGATTCCCAGCCATTTGTGATAACTGATGAGCTGCAATTTTGTCGGCGATAAAGGCAAATCATGCATATACACGCCAAGCGGAAGCGCGATAAAAATCAGCATCGCCACCAGCCAATGCAAAACTTTTGCTGGGCTAGTGTAAGCTAAACTATTGTTTTTATTCATTATATTTTCCTATCTAAACACAGCATCCGAGGTTTGTTCCGTATTGGCTTCAAACTCTCCGCGCCGATAATCGTCCAAAGCTTGGTTGATTTCCGCTTGAGTATTCATCACAAACGGGCCGTATTGCGCAATCGCTTGCTGGAGCGGTTTGCCTGCCAACAAAATTAACTTCGTTGACTCGGTGGCTTGAATTTGCACACCGTCAGCGTCAAGCGTATTGCTCAAAATGCCCATGCGTCCAGCCGGCAAAGTGCGCTCACCCACGGCAACTTGTCCGCGATAAACATAGATAAACGCATTATGTCCGGCGGGAATTTCGGCTGCAAAATTTGCCCCAGCGGGCAAATGCACGTCTAAATAAATCGGCTCAGTCACGCCACGTTGAACCAAGCCATCCACACCTTGAAACCGTCCGGCAATCACACGAACGGTCACATTTTCTGCGGTGCGCAACTCAGGAATCACTTCGCTGGCAAAATCTTGATACCACGGATCGCTCATTTTTAAATGGCTTGGCAAATTCAGCCACAGTTGAAAACCTTCCATCACGCCTTCGGTTTGTTCAGGAATTTCCGAGTGAATCACGCCGCGCGCCGCCGTCATCCACTGCACGCCGCCATCTTGCAATAAGCCTTCATGCCCGGCGCTATCCCGATGCCGCATCCGCCCAGCCAACATATAAGTGACGGTTTCAAAACCGCGATGCGGATGGTCAGGAAATCCAGCAATATAATCATCAGCTTGGTCGCTGCCGAACGCATCCAACATCAAAAAAGGGTCAAGGCGTTTTTGCAATTGGCCGCTTAACACACGCGTGAGTTTCACCCCCGCGCCGTCTGAGGTGGCACGACCTTCGATAATTTGCTCAATACTGCGTGTTGGCTGAATGGCGTTTGGCATGATTTTCTTCCGCTGACAATGCAACGTATCATATTCAAAGCAAATCAATAGATAAAGCACTAAAATCGGGAATGACTATCTCATAAATGGAACAAACCAATGACTACTTTTTCTGCCGATGATTTAATTTTATTTGCCAGCATCCTTGAACAAGGCAGCTTGGTGCGCGCCGCTGAACACTTGGAAATTCCCAAAGCCACCGTTTCTAGGCGTTTGAATAATCTGGAAAACAGTCTGGGTGAACGCTTATTGTTGCGCACGACGCGCCGACTTACTTTGACCGATTTTGGGCAAGAATTTCTCGAACATTGCCGCCGTGTCAGCGAAGAAGTAGCGGGCACGCAAGACTTTGTCAGCAGCCAAGCGCAAACGCCACGCGGTCGGTTACGTATTTCCATGCCTGGCGATTATGCCAAGTTACATTTTTCGCATGCCATCGCCACTTTTATCGAAAACTATCCTGACATTCAATTGGATATTGATTTGTCGTCGCGCCGTGTCGATTTAATCGGTGAACGGTTTGATCTGGCCATTCGCATGGGCACGTTGGCGGATGATTCCAATCTGGTGGCGCGCAAAATTGATGAGCAGAGTTTTGCGTTGTATGCCAGCCCGATTTATCTCGCCTTGCACGCCGCGCCTCGGCATCCCGATGACTTGATACAACATCGCGCCGTGCGTTTACTCTCAGTACAAGGTCATGCCCTGCCGTGGAAATTGAGCTGCGGCAAAGAAGTTTGGGACGCAGTACCACCCGGCAGATTGACACTAAATTCACCCGATATGATTCAACAATTATTACTGGATGGCGCAGGCATTGGCGCGCTGCCGCGTGGTTTTGCTAAAGAAGATTTACGCAATCATCGGCTGGTCAATATTTTGCCAGAATGGAACTTACCCACCGTTCCCGCCTGGGCAGTGATGCCAATGCGCCGTTTTTTACCGAGCAAAACCCGCGTTTTTATTGATTATTTAGTGCGCAATATGGAAAATATCAGCTAAGCAACCGCTATTTTCCCAAACAACGGGGTTCGGCGTTAGGACTAAAGGCAAATAAGCCTTTATACTTAAGCAATTAGCAACCCGACTTTACCCGCTTAAGCAATGAATCATTCCGCTTTCCTTGCGTCATCAATGCGTATTTTTTGCTGCTAATTTAACCTTAAGTAAACACTGATTAAATACTTTGTTCGCCCTGATTTCGTTAAAGAGTGATTTTAACTAATTGATTTATATGATATTTATGCCGTTGTGGCTTGAAATAGCGCTACTGATGTTTTCGTAGCGCTCACCACAAACGGCATAAATCAGCGCTTCCTTAACTGATGACACAACTTTTACTCAACATCGCACCGGAATGGCATCCGAGCTTGCAAAATTTCGTGGCAGGACGAAACAGTGAACTACTGAGCGCCGTGGCTCACGCACTGCGAAACACCGGCGACGTGAACGGAATTTATATTTGGGGCGAAGCCGGTTGCGGAAAAAGCCATTTACTAAAAGCCGTCATTTCCGCTGCACAGCAGCAGGGTTTATCCGCCGTTTATCGCGAAGGCAGCATTCCTGAAAGCCAGCAAGTTGTCGCGCTGGATCAGGTTGAAAATCTCAATCCTGAGCAGCAAATTGCTTTATTTTCTTTATACAATCAGCTTCGGGAAACAGGTGGACTTTTGCTGGTTAGCGGACAAACTGCACCCGCGCATTTAAATCTGCGCGATGATTTACGCACCCGCTTAGGCTGGGGTTTGATTTATCAACTGCACGCCTTAAACGACGTTGAAAAAACCCGAACCCTGCATCAACACGCCGCCGCTCGTGGCTTTGAATTACCCTCCGAAGTCACGCAATATTTAATTCGTCACGGTCAGCGCGATTTACCCTATTTACTCAATATGCTGGATCAACTGGACACACATTGTTTACGCTTGAAAAAACGGGTTGCGACCATTCCGATTTTAAAAGAATTGATGAAAAATAAAATAGTTATGTAACTATATGATTATATTGATAATTTTATAAATTAACCTCATCCAACCGCGTGATTAACTTAAGTTTTACCCTTCACTGCCGATTATCCATTTTCAGCACTTTTTTAAAAGGAACCCCGTAATGAATACCATGAATGCCCGATTAACACAGAACTCAATCCAAGCAGATCGCATAATGTTGCCGGTACTCGCCGGACTTTTTGTCATGGGGCTGGCACTTTCTGGCTGGCACGACACCTTAAAATGGGCATTATTGATTGGCATTCCCAGCGTCGCCTTGCCCGCGTTTCTAATCATCACCGCGCCCGGTGCGCCGCTAACACGGGCGGTGGTTGCTGCCGCGTTAATTGTTTTCTCCGCTTTACATATTCATCAAGCAGCCGGCATGACTGAGTTCCATTTTGGTATTTTTGTATTGTTAGCTTTTTTACTGATTTATCGTGACTGGATAGTCATTATCGTCGGTGCTGCCGTGGCAGCAGTGCATCATTTAAGCTTCAACTATTTGCAAGAATGGGGTTATGGCGTGATTTGCTTTACCCATACGGGGCTGAATATTGTGTTATTGCACGCGGCTTACGTCGTGGTGGAAGCGGCTGTTTTAGCGTATTTGGCCATTTTATTACAGCGCGAAGCGACTCAATCTGCCGAGTTGGATGTGCGGGTGCTAACGCTGAATTCGGCTGGCGATGGCAGTATTGACTTGACGCTATCCAACTTGGCCGCCACCACACCCAGCACGCTGTTACTGCAACAAATGCTCGGCACGCTGCGCACCGCAATCACCAGTATCCGGAGCAACTCCAGCGCAATTACCAGCACCATTCACCAACTCAATCGCGGCTCGGAGCAACTCCAGCGCAATTACCAGCACCATTCACCAACTCAATCGCGGCTCGG
>JAVHQT010000105.1:58394-65453 GCA_036171275.1 Gallionellaceae bacterium
AGCAAATCGCACTCAGCTCGCAGGCACAAACCGAAGCGGCTTCTTCGACTGCTGCGTCGGTAGAGCAAATTACCGTCAGCATCAATTCCGTCGCCGCCAATGCGGAAGATGCGCGGCAGCTATCAGCCCATAGCCTGTCGCAAACACAGGAAGGCAACAAGAGCGTCGCCAAAATGGTAAACGAAATCCATCAAGTTCAATCCGATGTGAACTTGATTGCCTCGTCAGTGAAAGAATTTATTGAAAGTACCCGCGTGATTGCCAGCATGACTCAGCAAGTCAAAGACATTGCCGATCAAACCAATTTGCTGGCTTTAAATGCGGCGATTGAAGCGGCTCGGGCAGGCGAACAAGGTCGGGGCTTTGCCGTGGTTGCAGATGAAGTACGTAAATTGGCAGAAAAATCTGCGTTGGCCGCCAATGAAATTGACCAAGTCACTAACGCTTTGAATCAAAAGACGAATATCGTTGAAAGTCGCGTACTCAGCGGCTTAAATTCATTGCAATCAACGCAAGATCAAGCGCAGCAAATGTCGGCGATTCTGATTGAGGCGGGCATCGCGGTGGAAAAAACGCATCATGGCGTGGGCGATATTGCCGCCTCGGTGGGTGAGCAAAGCAATGCTAGCGCAGAAATTGCCCGCAATGTTGAACGCATCGCGCAAATGTCAGAAACCAATAACATCACCTTGCAATCCAGCACAAAAAATATTGCGCAATTAGAACAAATGGCCGAAGAATTACAGCGGGCAGTCAGCAAATTTAAGATTTAACGCAACTCTGAATTGTCAGCCGTTCGCCCTTTGTTTATTGAAGAACGATTATAACCAATTGATTTATATGGTATTTATTTCGTCATGGCTTAGCAAGGCTTGCTTGAGCCAGACTAATTAATCACCACGATCGGCATAATTCAGGGATTCCCTAATGCTGGTTCATTTTTTAGATTATTTGGAATATCCGCAATCAGCTAGGCAGCAGCTAATTGCGGATAGTGAAGGCGTCACGCTTGTCAGCAACTCAAAATAACGAAGTCAATTTAATTTTTAGTCACGTACTTATCGTTATATCCATGCCGAGGAAGTGGCTCTTTTGGCGCTGACCTCGGCTGATTTGTGACAAACGCTAAGCTTCAAGTGCCACCTCTTCAAACCCGAGTGTGACTTTGTCATTTTCAATGTCCACTGTCACTTTGCCACCGTTTGCTAAACGGCCGAACAGCAGCTCATCTGCCAGCGCAGAACGAATGGTGTCTTGAATCAATCGCGCCATCGGTCTTGCCCCCATCAATGGGTCAAAACCCTGTTTTGCCAAATGGTCTTTGAGCGCGTCGGTAAAGGTTGCGTCCACTTTTTTCTCTTGTAATTGTTCTTCCAGTTGCATGAGGAATTTGTCCACCACGCGCAGAATAACGGCTTTATCGAGCGGCGCAAAGGACACAATCGCGTCCAGCCGATTACGAAATTCTGGGGTAAACAGGCGTTTAATATCGATCATTTCGTCGCCAGTAACGGCAGACTTGGCGAAGCCAATTTGGGTTTTATTCAACGCTTCCGCTCCCGCATTGGTGGTCATAATAATCACCACGTTACGAAAATCGGCTTTCCGTCCGTTGTTGTCAGTCAGCGTGCCATGATCCATCACTTGCAGCAGAATATTGAACACATCTGGATGTGCTTTTTCAATTTCATCTAGCAACAACACGGAATGAGGCTGCTTGCTGATCATTTCTGTGAGCAAACCACCTTGATCGAAGCCAACATAGCCAGGCGGCGCACCAATTAAGCGTGAGACCGCGTGGCGTTCCATGTATTCCGACATATCAAAACGATGCAACGGCATCCCCATGACGAAAGCAAGTTGCCGTGCGACTTCGGTTTTACCCACGCCAGTAGGGCCGGAAAACAAGAAGCTGCCAATCGGTTTTTGTGGATTGCCCAGTCCGCTGCGCGACATTTTGATGGCGCGCGCCAACACATCAATCGCTTTATCTTGCCCAAATACCGTGGCTTTCAAATCCCGATCCAGATTTTTTAAACTATTTCGATCATCGTGTGACACGGTACGGGTTGGAATGCGGGCAATTTTGGCAATAATTTCTTCAATTTCATGCTTGCCAACCACTTTTTTCTGTTTCGATTTAGGCAAAATCCGCTGTGCTGCACCCGCTTCATCCAACACGTCAATCGCTTTGTCCGGCAAATGCCTGTCGTTGATAAAACGCGCCGATAATTCCGCCGCACTGGTAATGGCGGCGGCGCTAAATTTAATGCTGTGATGTTCTTCGAAACGCGTTTTTAAGCCCTTCAAGATTTCAATGGTTTCTTCCACTGATGGCTCAGCAACATCGACTTTTTGGAAACGCCGCGACAATGCAGAATCTTTCTCAAAAATACCGCGATATTCCTGATAAGTGGTCGCACCGATACACTTCAACACGCCGCTAGACAGGGCAGGCTTGAGCAAATTAGACGCATCCATCGTGCCACCGGAAGCCGCGCCCGCGCCAATTAGCGTATGAATTTCGTCGATAAATAACACGGCGTTGGGTGCATCTTTCAGCTCTTTCAATACGGCTTTTAAACGCTGCTCAAAGTCACCGCGATATTTTGTACCGGCCAGCAACGAACCCATATCCAGTGAATACACTTGCGCGTTTTTTAAAATATCCGGCACTTCACCAACCACAATACGTTGTGCCAACCCTTCCGCAATGGCGGTTTTACCAACACCCGCCTCGCCCACCAATAAAGGATTATTTTTGCGCCGCCGGCATAAAGTTTGAATGACGCGTTCCAACTCTAACGTCCGCCCAATCAACGGGTCAATTTTGCCGGCAAGTGCGTAAGCATTTAAATCTAGGGTGTAATTTTTTAACGCGCTATCGGCGTTACTGGCTTTTTCATTGTCAGACTCAGTGCTAGCTTTTTGTGTTTGTGTTTGTGGTTCTGCGCTAGCTCTCTGAATACCATGCGAAATATAATTAACCACGTCCAAACGGGTAATTGCGCGCTGGTTCAAAAAATAAACCGCATGCGATTCTTTTTCACCGAACAACGCCACCAAAATGTTTGCGCCATTTACTTCTTTTTTGTTACTGGACTGCACATGCAAAATGGCACGTTGAATCACGCGCTGAAAACCCATAGTCGGCTGGGTATCCAATTCGCCCACGCCAGGAACAGAAGGCGTATGCGTTTCAATATGCTGTTCCAACACCGCGCGCAATTCTTCTAAATCTGCGCCGCAAGCCCGTAAAACATGCGACGCCGAAGGATTGTCTATCATCGCCAATAGCAAATACTCCACCGTAATAAACTCATAACGCTTTTGCCTTGCTGAGACAAAAGCGAGATGTAAGCTCACTTCAAGTTCCTGCGCAATCATTGTGTTTCCTCCATCTGGCAGCGCAAGGGATGTCCATGCTGCGTTGCATATTGAGTGACCTGAACCACTTTAGTTTCGGCAATATCTTTACTATAAATGCCGCACACTGCCGAGCCTTCGTGATGAACTTTAAGCATAATTAATGTCGCGTCCTCAGGATTTTTTGCAAAAAACTTCTGCAAAACTTCAATCACAAATTCCATTGTCGTGAAATCATCATTGAATAACAAGACTTTATAAACCGACGGAGGACGACTTTTACTCCGTTCCAACTCAATAACAGATTCATTTTGAATGCCAGTAGCCATAATTATTATTCTCACTTTTTTCTTGCTCGCATAATTGACGATTAAGGCGACTTTTTCAAGCCTAATTAAAAAAATTCAAGCCTAATTAAAAAAAAATTTACGAAATGCTTGACTACTGACGGTCAACCAAGTAAAAAGCCGCCGGGTGTTTGAATTAGAGTATCTGCAGTACTGGTTTCGCCATGTGCGGTCTTGGAATTCAAACAGTTTAACGGGAATCCACCCGGTTTTTTTAGTAAGGAAGTTTTAACATGGCAAACGGTACAGTAAAGTGGTTCAATGATGCAAAAGGTTTTGGATTTATTACGCCTGATGATGGTAGCGAAGATTTGTTCGCGCACTTCTCTGCGATCAACATGAGCGGTTTTAAATCGCTTAAAGAAGGTCAAAAAGTGACTTTCGAAGTTGTTCAAGGTCCTAAGGGCAAACAAGCTTCAAACATCCAAGCGGGTTAATTTCCGACTGAATGCAAAAAACCCGCTACGAAAGTTGCGGGTTTTTTTGTTCTAAAATTATTCTAAAAACATTTCTCAATCTGAGAGTGTTTTTTCAACTCAATTTCCAAACTTTGATTTTCATTTATTCACCTGCCTTCAGATCCCTTCTCGTTCGTTTGCGTCAGTTTGAACGCAAAAATTTTCGGTAACAATCCATTACACGAGGCTTAATATGCAGCCGATTGAATTTCAGCTAAAAAATGATTTTATTGAATTAAATCAACTACTTAAGCTATCAGGTCTTTGCGATAGCGGCGGGGCCGGCAAAGTATTGGTGGCAGAAGGCGCAGTGGCGGTGAACGGCAAAATTGAATTACGCAAAACTGCCAAAATTCGCGCCGGTCAACGGGTAACCTTGGGCACAATGCAGATTGATATTGTGGCCACACCGCTAACTGAACCAAACTGACCCATGCTGTATATCGTGCATAACGTCAGTATTCCGCTGCGTGAGATTGAAATGAGAGCGGTACGAGCGCAAGGCGCAGGCGGACAAAACATCAATAAAGTGTCCAGCGCGGTGCATTTACGCTTTGAAATTGGCGCATCGTCCTTACCTGCCGACATTAAACAACGCTTATTGCAACTGAGCGATCAGCGCATCAGCAAAGACGGCGTGGCAATTATTAAGGCGCAAGAATTTCGCAGTCAGGATAAAAATCGCGGCGAAGCCTTACGGCGTTTGAAAGAATTGGTGTTGCACATTGCAATCTTGCCAACGCTGCGCCGTGCGACCCAACCCTCTCGCAACTCAAAGAAAAAGCGTGTCGAACATAAAGTGAGACGCGGCGTAATCAAAACGCTGCGCGCTCGAATAACGGAGTAAAGATGGCAATCAAAGCAACTATTTTCAAAGTCAATCTACAAATCGCCGATATGGAACGGCATTATTACCAAGACCATGCGCTGACGTTGGCGCGTCATCCTTCTGAAACCGATGAACGAATGATGGTACGCCTGCTGGCGTTTGCTTTACACGCTCACGAATATTTGGAATTCGGGCAAGGGATGAATGACGATGAGGAAGCCGATATCTGGCAAAAAGATCTCACGGGCTCGATTGAGCGCTGGATTGATGTTGGTATTCCCGACGAAAAATTGATTCGGAAAGCCTGTGGTCGTGCCAATCAGGTGGTGGTGTATTGCTACGGCGGGCGGGTAGCCGCAATGTGGTTCGCGCAAAATCAAGCACAATTTGAGCGCCAGAAAAATTTGAGCATCATCAATTTATCCCTAGAAAGCACACGGGAATTGGCAAAATTGGCGCAACGCAATATGAATTTGCAATGTACGATTCAGGATGATCAAGTTTGGTTAAGCGATGGCGTGCGCAGTGTGGAAGTGGCGCGGCAAGTGCTTAAAACGGCCGAAAAGTAACTTGATTAAGTAATTGATTATATTGAGTTTTTTAGTATTTTTAAAGGAAATGCAAATGAAATTTCGTTTGATATTAGGTATGTTGCCGCTATTACTAGCGGCGTGTCATCACGAGACAGCACTTGAGGCTAAAGTGGAGCGCCCTGCGCTGATGCTAATCATTGGCTCACAGGGCGTGTCGACTGCGAATACGTACACGGGCGAGATTCGCGCTCGGCATGAACTGCCGCTGAGTTTTCGGCTCAATGGCAAAGTAGTGGAACGCTTGGTCGAGATCGGTTCGCGGGTAAAAACTGGGCAAGTTTTAGCGCGGCTGGATGCAGCGGATAGCGGCTTACAAGACACTGCGGCACAAGCTCAATTGAAATTAGCCGAAGACGAGTTGGCGCGCGCCCGTGAACTGCGAGCCAAAAATTTCATCAGCGAATCCGCGTTACAAGCGAAAGAAACCACCTATCAGGCAGCCTTAGCACAAGCGGGCTTAAGTCATAACCAAAAGAGCTACGGCCAATTAGTCGCCGAAAATAATGGCGTCGTGTCGGCTACTTTGGTGGAAGTCGGACAAGTGGTGAGCGCCGGACAAGCGATTGTACGCGTGGCACAAGATGGCAACCGCGAGGTATTAGTGGCGATTCCTGAATCAGCCTATGCCGCCTTGAAAGTGGGGATGCCAGCCGATATTGAATGGGCCATTGACGGGGCAGAAAATAAGCATTTCTCTGGACGCTTGCGAGAATTATCACCGATTGCCGACCCACAAAGCCGAACCTTTCAAGCAAAAATATCCCTTAATAATCAAGATGTTACATTAGCAATGGGCATGACTGTTCGCGTGCGCTTTGGTTTAAGTGAAAAAAAATCAGGCTGGTTAGTGCCTTTAACTGCACTGTTTCAACAAGGAGAGCAAAGCGCAGTTTGGGTGGTAGCGGACGATCGCAGCGTCAGTTTACGTCCAGTAAAAATAGCAGCGTATCGGGATGAAGGTGCGCTGATTAGCAGCGGCGTGGTGGCAGGGGAACGCATCATTGCGGCGGGTGTGCATAAATTAATGACTGGCGATAAAGTGCAGTTATTCGATGGCGGAACGCACTAAATGAACATGCCAAACTTATCTGAATGGGCTTTGAAGCACCAGCAAATGGTGGTGTATTTAATGGTGGTGTTAACGGTGGCAGGGCTGCTGTCTTTTTTCAGTTTAGGGCGCGCTGAAGACCCTAACTTCACCATGAAGGTGATGGTGGTGCGTACTTTATGGCAGGGAGCGACGGCGCAAGAAGTTGAGCGCGAACTGACCGAACGGATCGAGAAAAAGCTGCAAGAAACGCCGTGGGTCGATGTATTGCGCTCGGCTTCCAAGCCCGGCGAATCCTTGGTTTTTGTCACTTTAAAAGATTACACCGTCAAGCAAGATGTGCCGGAATCATGGCGGCAGGTGCGCAAAAAATTAGATGACATTCACGCCACTTTGCCAGCGGGTGTGCAAGGACCGT